>NZ_CAMFHZ010000019.1 GCF_945952435.1 uncultured Microbacterium sp. | reverse complement strand
TCACCGGCGACAACCCGCTGACCGCGAAGGCCATCGCCGCCGAGGCGGGCGTCGACGATTTCCTCGCCGAAGCCACGCCCGAGGACAAGCTGGCCCTCATCCGCCGCGAGCAGGAGGGCGGCCGCCTGGTCGCGATGACCGGCGACGGCACGAACGACGCGCCGGCCCTCGCCCAGGCGGATGTCGGCGTCGCGATGAACACGGGCACCTCCGCCGCGAAGGAGGCCGGCAACATGGTGGACCTCGACTCGGATCCCACCAAGCTCATCGACATCGTGCGGATCGGCAAGCAGCTGCTCATCACCCGCGGCGCGCTCACGACGTTCTCGCTCGCGAACGACATCGCGAAGTACTTCGCGATCATCCCCGCGATGTTCATGGGCGTCTTCCCCGGCCTCGCCGCGCTGAACGTCATGCAGCTGCACTCCCCGGCCTCCGCGGTGACCAGCGCGATCGTGTTCAACGCGATCGTCATCGTCTTCCTCATCCCGCTCGCCCTGCGCGGCGTCCGGTACCGCCCGGCCAGCGCCGCCCAGATCCTGCAGCGCAACCTGCTCGTCTACGGCGTCGGCGGCGTCATCGCGCCGTTCATCGGCATCAAGCTCATCGACCTCGTCGTCGCGCTGATCCCCGGCTTCTGAGCCGTACGATCCGCATCCGAAAGGCACACACCATGTCGAATCTCCGCAGCACCGTCCGCCTCACCGGCGTCGCCGTCCGGGCGATGCTCGTGCTCACCCTCGTCCTCGGCGTGGGCTACACGCTCGTCGTCACCGGGATCGGTCAGCTCGCCCTGCCCTGGCAGGCGAACGGATCCCAGGTCGACGCGCAGGACCGTCCCGTCGGCGGGTGGATCGGCGGCGACCGGAGCGCCGGGAGCCTCCTGATCGGCCAGTCGTTCACGGACGCGAAGGGCGATGCCCTGCCGCAGTACTTCCAGCCGCGCCCTTCGGCGGCGGGCGACGGATACGACCCGCGCAGCTCCGGCGGCAGCAATCTCGGACCGAACAACCCCGACCTCGTCGCCGCGATCACCGACCGTCGCGCGGCGATCGCGGCGCGCGAGCACGTCTCCCCCTCCGCAGTGCCCGCCGACGCCGTCACCGCCTCGGGATCCGGCCTGGATCCCCACATCAGCCCGGCATACGCCCTGCTGCAGGTCGACCGGGTCGCCGCGGCACGGGGGCTCGACGCCTCCACGGTGCGCCGACTCGTCGAGGCTAGGATCCAATCGCGGGATCTCGGATTCCTCGGCGAGCCGAGGGTGAACGTCGTCGACCTGAACCTCGCCCTGGACGAGGGCGCTCGATGACGGACCGAGCCGGTGCCGGGGTCCGGCGTGACCGGATCCCGCGGTGATCGGGGAGAGGCCGTGATGCAGGACGAGACGCGCGAGGGACGACCCGCCGCGCGCGGGCGCCTCCGCGTGCTCCTGGGGGCCGCGCCCGGCGTCGGCAAGACGTACGAGATGCTCGCCGAGGGGCGCCATCTCCGCGACACCGGCCGCGACGTCGTCATCGGCATCGTCGAGACGCACGGCCGCGCGGCGACGCGGGCGCAGTGCGAGGGGCTGGAACAGGTCGCCCGGCGGGTCGTCGCGCATCGAGGTGTCGAGCTCGACGAACTGGACCTCGACGCCCTCCTCGCCCGTCGTCCCGGTCTCGCCCTCGTGGACGAGCTCGCCCACACCAACGCGCCGGGATCCCGCAACGCGAAGCGCTGGCAGGACGTGCAGGAGCTGCTCGAGGCGGGGATCGACGTCGTCACGACGGTCAATGTGCAGCACATCGAGTCGCTGAACGCGGTCGTGGAGAAGATCACCGGCGTCGCGCAGCAGGAGACCGTGCCGGATGCCGTGATCCGCGACGCCGACGAGATCGAGGTCGTCGACCTCGCTCCCCAGTCGCTGCGCGACCGCCTCTCCGCGGGTCAGGTCTACCCGGCGGAGCGCATCGACGCGGCGCTGTCGAACTACTTCCGCCTCGGCAACCTGACCGCCCTGCGCGAGCTCGCGCTGCTGTGGCTCGCCGACGAGGTGGACAGCGCCTTGCGCAGCTACCGCACCGCGCACGGCATCGACAGCGCGTGGCAGGCGCGCGAACGCGTCGTCGTCGCGCTCACCGGCGGCCCCGAGGGCGAGACGCTGCTGCGGAGAGGGGCGAGGATCGCCGCGCGCTCGGCGGGGGGCGAACTCCTCGCCGTGCACGTCACGACCCAGGACGGACTGCGCGAGGACCGCCCCGGCGCGCTCAGCGCCCAGCGCACCCTGGTCGAGTCCCTCGGCGGCAGCTACCACCCGCTCGTCGGCGACGACGTGGCCGGGACGCTCGTCGACTTCGCCCAGTCGGTCGATGCGAGCCAGATCGTGATCGGCGTGAGCCGACGCTCCCGGCTCTCCGCCGCGCTGACCGGGCCTGGCATCGGCGCGGAGATCATCCGCCGTGCCGGATCCATCGACGTCCACGTCGTCACGCACGCCGCCGCCGGCCGCCGCGGCGCCCTCCCCCGGCTCACGGGCGGGGCACTCGGCTGGCGTCGCCAGCTCATCGGGCTCCTCGTCGCTCTCGTCGGCGGCCCGGCCCTCTCGCTCCTGCTGCTCCTCCTGCCCGGCGCGGGGGCGATCACGCTGCAGGTGCTGTCGTACCAGCTGCTCGTCGTGATCGTCGCGCTCATCGGCGGACTCCGGCCTGCCCTGTTCGCCGCCGTGCTGAGCGGTGTGACCCTGGACTACCTGTTCGTCGCGCCGCGGTTCCTCGTGACGATCGCGGATCCGCTGCACGCGCTCGCGCTGGGCCTGTACGTCGTGAACGCGGTGCTCGTGAGCATCGTGGTGGATCAGGCCGCACGGCGCGCCCGGGCCGCGCAGCGTGCCGCGGGCGAGGCGGAGCTGCTCGCCGCCGTCGCCGGGAACGTGCTCCGCGGCGACAGTGCACCGACGGCCCTCGTGGCCCGGGCGCGCGAGGCCTTCGGTCTCAGCGGCGTACGGCTCGTGACGCCGGACGGCGACGTGCTCGCCGTCGACGGGGAGCCGCTGCAGGGCGAGGACGCCGCAACCGGGTCCACCGCGGAGGGTTCGGCGCCGCGGCACGAATCGGTGCCGGTGGGCGACGGCGGCGACGGGCGCCCCCGCGCGTACCTCGAACTGCACGGCGGCCCGCTCGACGCGGCGAGCCGCCGCCTGCTCGACGCGATCGTGGCCCAGCTCGCCGCGGCCATCGAGCACACGGATCTGCGCGAGACGGCGAAGGAGGCGGCGGTGCTCGCCGAGACCGATCAGGTCCGCAGCGCGCTGCTCTCGGCGCTCAGCCACGACCTGCGCCGCCCCCTCGCCGCGGCCGTCGCCGCGGTCGGCGGCCTGCGCAGCGCCCACCGGCTCTCCGCGGAGGACAGGGCGGAGCTCGTCGAGACCGCCGACGAGAGCCTCGCCACGCTCTCCCGTCTCGTGACCGATCTGCTGGACGTGAGTCGGGTCGAGGCCGGGGTGCTCGCCGTGTCGCTGGGAGCCGTCGATGCCGGAGGGGGCGTCGTGTCCGCCCTCGACGAGCTCGCGCTCGGACCCGACGAGGTCGAGCTCGCCCTGGATCCGGCGCTGCCGCCCCTGCGCGCGGATGCCGTGCTGCTGCAGCGGGTGCTCGTGAACCTGCTCACCAACGCGGTCAAGCACTCGCCCGTCGGCGGTCGGGTGCTCGTCTCGACGAGCCGACTCGGCCCGCAGGCGGAGATCCGGGTCGTGGATCGCGGCGCGGGGATTCCCGCGGATCAGCGCGAGAGCGCGTTCCTGCCGTTCCAGCGGCACGGCGACACCGACAACACGACCGGCCTCGGCCTCGGCCTCGCCCTGTCGCGTGGTTTCGCCGAAGGCATGGGCGGGACGCTGACCGCCGAGGATACGCCGGGCGGAGGCCTGACGATGGTGGTCTCCCTGCCCGTGGCGGATCCTTCCCCGCTCCCGTCCTCCCTGCTCCCGTCCTCCCCGCCCCCGTCCTCCCTGCTCCCGTCGCAGAAAGTGTCGGAAAGCGACGCGGAAAGCGGCACCCTTCGCGACGGGAACGGGAGAAGAAGACCCCCTGAGGAGGCACCCCGATGAGACTTCTCGTGGCAGACGACGATCCGCAGCTCGTGCGTGCGCTGCGGATCACGCTCGCCGCGCACGGCTACGACGTGATCGCGGCCCCCGACGGCGCCGCCGCGATCGCCGCCGCCGCGCAGCACCACCCGGACATCGTGCTGCTCGACCTCGGCATGCCGCGCCTCGACGGCATCGCCGTGATCGAAGCGCTCCGCGGCTGGACCGACGCGCCGATCCTCGTCGTGTCCGGACGCACCGGATCCGCCGACAAGGTCGAGGCGCTGGACGCGGGGGCGGACGACTACGTGACGAAGCCGTTCCAGGTCGACGAGCTCCTCGCTCGTCTGCGTGCACTGGCCCGCCGACGCGGCGGAGCCCCCGCGGAGTCGTCGGTCTTCTTCGGGGGCGTCGAGGTGGACCTCGCCGCGAGGGCCGTCACCCGGGACGGATCCCGCGTGCATCTCACGCCGACGGAGTGGCAGATCCTCGAGCACCTCGCCCGCCATCCCGGTGCGCTGGTGACCCGGCAGGAACTGCTGCGCGAGATCTGGGGCACCGAGCAGGTCGCCGACACGGGCTATCTGCGGCTGTACCTCTCGCAGCTGCGCAAGAAGCTCGAGCGGACACCGAGCGCCCCCGTCCACCTCCTCACCGAGCAGGGCATGGGCTACCGGCTCGTCCTGGACGACTGAGCCGCGTCGGGCACGTCCGCATCGGGCACGTCCGCATCGTCCCGGTCCCGCGGACCGGCCCAGACCTGCGGGATCACACGTCGCGGGAGCGCCAGAGCAGCCACACGAAGTAGGGCGCGCCCAGGATCGCCACGACCAGGCCCGCCGGAAGCTGCGCCGGGACGATCACCGTACGCCCCACCGCGTCCGCGACGCCCACGAGCACCGCGCCGAGGAGCACGGCGACGGGGATCGCTCTCGCGTTCCGCGCGCCCACGAGAGCGCGGGCGGCGTGAGGAGCGACGAGACCGACGAAGCCGACGACCCCCACGGCGACCACGCTGAGGGCGGCGAGGAGCGCCGCGGTCCCGAGCAGGAGCAGCCGGGAGCGCTCCACGCCGACGCCGAGCGTGCGCGGGGTGTCCTCGTCGATCGCGAGCAGATCCAGCTCCCGACGGCGCGAGAGCACGAGCGGCAACGCGAGCAGGAGCACGACCGCGAGCGGCACGACCTGCTCCCACAGCCGCCCGTACGTCGTGCCGCTGAGCCACGTATAGATCCGCGGGGTGTCGAACGGGCTCGAGCGCAGGAGCACGAACGACGTCGCCGCGACCGCCGCCGAGGAGACTCCGATCCCGATGAGGATGAAGCGGTCGGCGCTGAGTCCTCCGCGCCAGGCCAGCCCGTACACGAGGGCGAACGCGAGCAGCGCGCCGAGCGCCGCGGCGACGAGCATCCCGAAGGTCGAGGCGGCGGCGCTGGTGACGACGAGCACCGCCCCGAGACCCGCGCCCCCGGTGATGCCGAGCAGGCCGGGATCCGCGAGCGGGTTGCGGCTCACGGCCTGGGTCAGGGCGCCGGCGAGGGCGAGAGCGGCGCCCGCGGTGACGGCGGCGAGCACCCGCGGCGCGCGCTCGTCCAGGGCGAACGCGATCTCCGGTGAGGCCGCGCCCTGCAGCCAGAGCAAGACGTCACCGGTGAGCAGCGGTGTCGCCCCGAGCAGCAGACCCCCGACGATCACGGCGACGAGCAGAACGGCGGCCGCGCCCAGCACGAGGGCGAAGCGTCGGCGGCCGTGCGCGGCGAGCCGGATCGACGGCGGGCGCCTGGTCGGCCCGGAGTCGCGCAGCCGCCGGGCCATCACGATGAGCACGACGGATCCGAGCAGCGTCGTCGCGACACCGGTCGGGATGGCGATCGCCGCCTCGGCACCGATCACGAGCCGCAGCACCGCGTCCGCGAGGATCACCGTGACCGCACCGAGGAGTCCGGACGTCGGCAGCAGCAGTACATGCCGTCCGAGTGCCGGCACGACCCGGGCGAGAAGTCGCGCCAGCACCGGCGCGCAGAGGCCGACGAAGCCGAGAGGCCCCGCGAGCGTCACCGCGGTGGCGGTGAGCAGCACCGCGAGCAGGATCCCCCACACCCGGGTCGCCCGCACCGGGACGCCCAGCGACGACGCCGTGTCGTCGCCCAGGGCGAGCACGTCGAGGCGGCGGGAGAGCAGGATCGCGAGGACCGCCGCGACGACGACGACCGGCGCCGCGCGCACGGACGCGTCGATCCCGAGCTGCGACAGGCTGCCGCTGCCCCACGCGAGCAGGCCCTTGGTCTGCTCGCTGAACAGGATCAGCAGGGCGGAGGTCACCGCCTGGAACGCGAGCGCGAGCGCGGATCCGGCGAGCACGAGCCGCGTGGTGGACGACCCGGCGCCGCCGGCCAGGCCCAGCACGATCACGGCGGCGAGGAGTCCTCCCGCGACCGCGACGAGGCCCGAGGCCCAGAACGGCACGGAGATCCCGAACGCGGCCACGGCGGTCACGGCGAGGTACGCCCCCGCGGTCACGCCGAGGGTGTCGGGCGAGGCGAGGGCGTTGCGGGCGAGCGACTGGAGCAGGAGCCCCGCGATTCCGAGCGCGACGCCGACCGCGACACCCGCCGCGAGCCGGGGAAGACGCGACCCGAGGAGCACGGCGGGATCGGTCCAGGCCGCATCGCTCGTGCCCTGCGTGAGGTGCCATCCGGCGGTCGCGACGAGCACGACCGCGAGGGCGACGAGCACACCGAGCGCGGGGGCGAGGCGTCCGGCTGCCGCGACGGGCGGCCGGGCCGGCCCCGTCGCGGATCCGGATCCCGCCTCCGACGACGCGTCGGGACGCGCTCCCGCGTCGGTGAGACTCATCGCCGGTCGCTCACTTGCTCATCGTGGAGACGTAGGCATCGGCGATCTGCTCGATCGAACGCGGGCCGCCGAACGTCCAGATGCCGGCCGGGAACGCGTGGATCCGCTTCTCCTTCACCGCGGGGATGGAGGCCCAGGTCGGGTTCTTCTCGGCCGCGGCGAGGAAGTCGTCGCCCGTGGTGTCCTTCGTGCCCGTGTGCAGCAGGGTCGCCGAACCCACTGCGGTCATCCCCTCGATGTCCGTCTGGCCCAGACCGTAGGCGGGATCGGTCTCGCCCTTCCACACGTTCGTCAGGCCGAGCTCGCTGCCGATCGCTCCGATCAGCGAGCCGGTCCCGAACGGTCGGAGGGACACCGCGCCGCCGTCGACCCACCCGTCGAAGAACACGAAATCGGTGTTCGCCGGCTTCGCGGCGGCGAGCCGGGCCTTGGCATCGTCGAGGTGATCCCGCATGTCGGCCACGACCTTCTCGGCCCGCTCGGTGCGCCCCGTGGCCTTCGCGATGAGGTCGAACGTCTCCAGGGTCTGACCGATCGGGTCGGAGGCCTTCGCGCCGATCGTGGCCAGCACCGGCACGTCGTACTTCTTCAGCTGGGTGATGATGGCGTCGTCTCGGGTCTGCGCCTCGACGATCACGAGATCGGGCTTCGTCTGGAACAGCGCGTCCAGGTTCGGCTCCTGGCGGGTGCCGACGCTCTTGACGTCCTTCGGCAGCTTCTCCGCGGTGTCCCAGGTGCGGAACCCGTCGGCATCGGCCACGGCGACCGGCGTCACGCACAGGGTCAGCGCGTCCTCGACCTGCTGCCACTCCAGCACGGCGATGCGCTTCGCGGGCGCGTCGAGCGTGACCTTCTGCCCGAGTCCGTCGGTGAGGGTCACGGGGCCGGTGGCGGTCTTGGTCGCGTCGGTCGCGCAGCCGGATCCGCTCGCGGCGGGCGCGGATCCGGAGGCGGAGGGGGAGACGGACGTGGTGCCGCAGCCGGCGAGGGCGACGGTCGCGGCGGCGAGCAGCGAGAGGACGACAAGGGGCTTGCGCATGGTTCTCCTGGATGAAGGGGGAAGGGGGTTGGGGGGCTGGATCGGGCGGGCGCCGGCGATCGCACGGATACAGGGGGACGGGAGCCCGGGCGACGACGCCCTTGCGTATCCCCCGTGGCCGGGGAGGATCAGGCGGGCATGGGCACGGGCACGGGAACCGGGCGCCGGCCGGCGCGGGGCGTGGCGTGGCGCCCGCGGGGCCGCACGTGCACCCGGCCGTCCGCGTCGGTCACGGTGTCGATCTCCAGTCCGTAGGCCGCGGAGAGGTTCGCGGAGGTGAGCACGTCGACGGGCGCGCCCTGGGCCCGGATGCGTCCCTCGTGCAGCAGCACGACCCGATCCGCGACGAGGGCCGCATGGTCGAGGTCGTGCAGGACCACCCCCACGGCGGTCCCCGCGTCGGCGAGGTCGCGGATGAGATCGAGCGTCTCGATCTGATAGCGCAGGTCGAGATGGTTCGTGGGCTCGTCGAGCAGCAGGATCGGCGTGCTCTGCGCGAGCGCGGTGGCGAGCCAGACGCGCTGCAGCTCGCCGCCGGAGAGCTCGTCGACCGCGTGCCGCCCCATCTCGGCGAGCCCGGTCAGGGTCAGGGCGTCGTCGATCGCGATCCGGTCCTCGGATCCGAGTCCGGCGAACCGTCCGCGATGCGGGTGGCGGCCGAACGCGACCACGTCGCGCACGTGCAGCCCGGAGGGGTGCGGCCGCGACTGCGAGAGCATCGCGACCGTGCGCGCGAACTCCCTGGCCGTGAGCGCGGCGGCATCCTGCTCGTCCGTGCCGGCGTGGATCCGGACGGTTCCCGCCTGCGGCCGGTGCAGCCGGGCGATCGCCCGCAGGGCCGTCGACTTGCCGCTGCCGTTCGGCCCGATGAGCGCGGTGACTTCTCCCGCACGCAGCGTGAGGGAGAAGTCGTGGACGGTCGGCGTGCGCCCGTGATGCAGCACCAGGCCCTCGCATCGCAGGCCCGCGGGGCCGCCCGCGGCGGCCGCCGGGGGTGCCGCGGCGGCGCTATCCCGATTGGTCATATTAGGGGAGCCTAACCTATTCTTTAGGGGTGGCCCATCATCCATATCGAACCTTCCGCACCGCCGTCGCCCGGCTCGAACGCCTCAGCCCGCACTTCCTGCGGATCACGCTGACCGGCCCCGACCTGGTGCACTTCGGCACCGACGGCCTCGATCAGAGGATCAAACTCGTGCTGCCGCTAGCCGACGGGTCGTTCACGGACGTCGGCCAGTTCGACGAGGAGACCGGGATGATGCAGTGGTGGCGCCGGTGGCGCGAACTCCCCGATGAGAAACGCAATCCGATCCGCACGTACACAGTCAGAGCGGTCCGTCAGGAGGCCCGCGAGATCGACGTAGACTTCGTGCTGCACGGCACGGAGGGCCCCGCATCGGCGTGGGCCTCGGCGGCGACGCCGGGCTCCCCCCTCGTCGTCGTCGGGCCGGACGCCCGCGCCGAGGAGACCGGTGGACTGGAGTGGAACCCGGGAGACGCGGGGTCCGTGCTCATCGCCGGGGACGAGACCGCCGTCCCGGCGATCTGCGCGATCGTGGAAACGCTGCCGGCGCACGTGACCGGAGCGGTGTACATCGAGGTGCCGACCGAGGCGGACGTACTCCCGCTGACCGGACCGGCCGGCGTCGAGGTGACGTGGCTGGCGCGCGGCGGCACGGCACACGGGCTGCGCCTCAGCGCCGCGGTGCACGCCTGGGGCGAGCAGCGGAGCACGGCCGCCTCGACGCAGGATCTCCCCGATCCCTCCGAGGAGGAGGTGCTCTGGGAGGTCCCGGAGCACACCGAGGGCTCGCACTACGCCTGGCTCGCGGGCGAGGCGGGGACGATCACCGCGCTCCGGCGTCACCTCGTGCGCACTCTGGGCATCGATCGGCGCTCCGTGGCGTTCATGGGCTACTGGCGGCGGGGACGCGCCGAAGCCGCCTGATCCCCCGCCCCGGTCCCGGAGGACGTCGCAGGAGTGCGCGCATCGCGGAGCTCCTGGCCGGAGAGCACTCCCGGCAGCCCCCGCCCGTCGTGGGTGAAGAACAGCATCGCGCACGCCAGCACGGTGAGCACGCCCTCGGCGGTCGAGAAGAGCCCGCCGGCGAGCCCGATCGCGCCGATGCCCGCGACGCCGCCGAGCCAGCGCAGCGGGCGCGCCAGGGCACGGGGCAGCGGTCCGCCCTCGTACCGCAACTGCACCGCGATGTCGCCGACCGATCGGCCCGTGACGAGGATCACCGCCAGCCAGAGCGCACTCGCGGCGGCTCCGCCCAGCAGACCGGCAATGCCGCCGTCGACGACCGCCCGCCTGTCCCGGACGACCTGGCTGAGGAAGAGCTGCACGGCGATCGCGACACCCGCGTCGACGAACCAGAAGCCCAGACCGTCGCACAGCATCGCCAGCGCCCTGCGACCCCGCGTGACCGGGCGCGGATCGGCCGCGCCCGGAAGCGCCGCGCTCCCCCGATGCTCGCGGGGAACGAGCATCGCGACGACCGAGCCCAGCAGCGCGCCGAGCGTGTTCGTGATCAGGTCTCCGACGTCGAAGAACCGGTAGGCGCACGGGTACAAGCCCCAGACCCCGGTGAGCTGTGTCGTCTCGACGAACAGCGAGAGCCCGAACCCGACCAGGACCGCGATACCCACGCCCCGCCCGCCGAGCACGCGCACGAAGAAGCCCAGAGGAGCGAAGAGCAGCACGTTGAACACGAGCTGCAGGAGCGCCGGATGGGTGAGCGGGTTCCCCGGCGCGCGGAACGCGGTGCGCAGGTCGTCGAGGACGGACAGCGGATCCAGGATCGCCCCGACGCAGCGGATCGTCTCGGGCTCCGGCAGGGGCAGCAGCGTGTACGTCCAGATCGCCCAGAAGTAGATGAGCGCGGCGAGCCAGAGCAGCAGCCGGAGAAACGACAGTCGCCCGCGACGCCGATAGCTGATCGCGACGAAGGGGACGAAGAGCACGAGACCCAGGGCCAGCCCGATCGCGATCGCGATGACGCCGAGCAGCACCGGGGAGAGCATCCTTCGAGTCTATGGAGTGAGGTCCTTACCGACGCCGCGATCGGCCTGGGCGCCGGTTCCCCGGTCGTCCTGGTGGGGCGCGCGGACGCGGGTCTCAGCGGCGGGCGGCCACGGCGGCCTCGGTGCGCGTGGACACGCCGAGTTTGCGCAGGATCGCGGACACGTGCACGCTGGCGGTCTTGCCGCTGATGAACAGCCGCTCGCCGATCTGCCGGTTGCTGAGCCCCTCGGCGATGAGATCGAGCACCTGCTGCTCGCGCGCGGTGAGCTCGACGCCGGAGCCGCCCGGCGTCGATCCGGCGCCCTGCGCCCCGGCGGCCTGCGCCGCGGAGGCACGTGCGGCCGCTCCCGCGGGCAGCCCCACCGCCTCCACGAACTCCGCGGCACGCCGCCGAACCCGATCGTGTCCGAGCTTCTCCGCCCGGGCGAGCGCGTCGGCCCCTGCCGTGAGGGCTCCGGGCCGATCGCCCGCGGCGATGAGCGCACGCGCCCTCTCGAGCCGGACGATCGGCTGGAACAGGGCGGGCACGTCGTCGGCGTCCGCCACCGCGACCGCGGCGTCGAGCGCGTCGGGATCGGCGTCGAGCAGGGCGTGCAGCACGACGCCCCAGTGCGGCTGGCGCAGCTCGACGGGCGACGCCGCCCACGCTCCGCGAACGAGATCGGCCGTCGACGCGGCCAGACCCCCGTGCCCCTCGGCGCGCAGCTCCGCGACGACATGGCCGCCTTCGAGCAGCACCCTCTGCAGCAGGGCCAGCCGGGGGCCGGGATCCTGGATCAGGTCGTTCAGCACCGCCGCGGCCTGCTCCGGGTCGCCTTCGCCCAGCGCGAGCGTGATCTCCACGGAGTGCAGCGAGTACCAGACCTGGCGCTCCACGGCCGCGACACTCTCGGCGATCCTGCGCCACTGGGCCAGCAACCGCCCGGCGGACTCCGTCTCGCCGCACCACACCAGCGCGCGGATGTGCGACATCGTCGAGTACACGCGGAACACCGGCAGCGTGCGCGTCGCGACGTCGCGGGCAGACACCTCCTCCACCCGGTCGATCTCGCCCCGTTCCAGCAGCGGCTCGACCATGTTGTGCGAGAGGATCGCGCCCGACGTGCGCTCCACGCCGAGGGTGCGGGCGTGCGCAACGCCGGCCTCCGCCACCTCGACCGCCTCCCGGAAGCGCCCCAGCTTGTTCAGGCTGTCGGCGTAGTTCACCCGGTAGCGCAACTGAGCGTCGTGATCGGTCGCGTGCTCCCAGGACAATCGGAAGTCGGCCAGCCCCGCCTCGACCTGGCCGAGGTGGATGCGACTGCAGCCGCGCAGATTCGCCGCGACGGACATGGCATTGCGGAAGCCGATCCGCTCCGCGAGGCGGTACGCCTCGTCCGCGGTCGCCAACGCCTCCTCGAGCCGCGCGGCCACCAGATAGCGCCCCCCGAGGTAGCCGAGGAGCGTCGCGCGCAGCCGCTCCTGCTCCGGTTGCCCGTCGATCACGGCGAGCGCCTCGAGGAAGAGCTCGATGGCTCCGCCCCGGCCCAGGTTCTGGAGGAAGAGAGCCTTGTCCCGCAGCAGCCGCGCGTGCACGCCGGGCTCGACCGTCGTCGGATCGATCTCCGCGAGCGCGAGCGACACGACGGCGAGGGCACGCTCCCCGTCGCCCCCGTTGCGCAGGATCGATCCGAGCCGTGCGAGCAGCGGGATCCGCTCGATGCCCGCCACGGACGCGGGATCCGGCACCTGATCCCACAGCTCGAGCGCGAGCTCTCCGAAGCGCGCGGCCGTGGAGAACGCGTAGCTGTTCTTGGCCTGCAGCATCGCGCTCACGGCCGCGGCGAGCGCGCGAGGGAAGTCGTGCGCACGGTGCCAGTGGAAGGCGAGGGCGGACGGGGCGCCCCCCGCGGTCTCGAGCGCGTCGGCGAACGCCGCATGCAGCCGCGCGCGCTCCCCCGGGAGGAGGTCGTCGTGCACGGCCTCGCGCAGCAGCGCATGCCGGAACACGTAGCTCTCCCGGTCGGCGATCGCGATGATCCCGGCACCCATGGCCTCGCGCACCGCCTCGTCGAGCCGCTCGTCACCGAAGCCCGCGAGGGAGGAGAGGAGCTCGTGCGGGATCGCGCCGTCGGATCCCGAGGCGACCCGCACGACGCGCCGAGCGTCGTCGCCGAGGGCGTCGAACCGGGCGAGCAGCACGTCGCGCAGCGTGTCCGGCATCGCGCCGTCGACCGTGCAGAGCAGCTCCTCCACGAAGAACGGCACGCCCTCGCTGCGCTCCATGAGCCGAGCCAGATCCGCGTCGTCGACGGGTCCGCGCAGATCGAGCACGAGATCGCGCACCGCCACAGCGTCGAGGCGCTCGACCGTGATGCGATCGAGGAGTCGTGCGCGCTCGGCCTCGGCGAAGAACGAGCGGACGGGGCCACCCCGGCGCACCTCGTCGATGCGGCAGGTGAGCAGGAAGAGCACGGGCCGCCCGGCGAGGGCGCGCAGGAGGAACGACAGCATCGCCAGGGTCGCCGCATCCGCCCAGTGCAGATCCTCCACGACGACCACGACAGGGCGGATCGCGGCGGCGGCCTCGAGCAGATTCGCGATCGTCTCACGAAGCCCCTCGGGCCGGATCGCGGAGCGGTCGACCGGAGCGACGGCGCGTTCGGGAAGGAGCAGCTGCAACGCGTCCCGACCGGGACCGGCGGCCTCGTCGGCCCCGTCGCCGAGCTCGTCCAGCACGCCGCGCAGGATCGCGGGCAACGGCCCGAAGGGCGCCGGCGTCGAGCCGTAGTCGAGGCACCAGCCGGTCAGCACGATCGCGTCGTGCGCGATGCGGCGGCGGAACTCCGCCGTCAACCGCGACTTGCCGATGCCCGCCTCTCCCCCGATCAGCACCGAGGCCGTCTCGCCGGCGCGCGCCCGGCCCAGGGCTGCATCGAGCATCCCCAGCTCGGCGTCACGGCCGACCATCGCGGCGGACGGGGAGGCGAGGGGCATGCCTTCATCGTGCCATCGACCACGGACATCGGGCGCCGGGCCGGATGCCTTCCCGCCGAGAGCAGGCGATCCGCCCCGCCGAGCACAGGCGATCCGCGCCGTCGTCAGAGCCGCGTCGGCGGCAGTGGTTCCACCGTGACGGGCCGGGGACTCTCCCCGCGCTCGTTCAGGATGAGGAGCGCCTCGTCGAGCGTGTCTCCGATCCGCTCCAACGCGTTGAGATTCGCCGACAGCCAGAGCGGGAACTCGCCCCGCTCGTCCCGCTCCGTCACGTCCCAGAGCAGGAGGTCGCCGTTCTCGCTGAACCCGAAGGCCTCGAGGCGGTCGATGAGGTCCCAGCGGCCGTCGGGCTCGAGCGTGAAGTCGAACCCCTCCTCCTCGTTGTCGCGGTAGACCGCGCGGAACTGCTGCGTCAGAACGGCGCCGCGTCCCTGCACCCCGTCGGCGTAGCCCGGGAGCACGGGGGGGTAGATCAGCCACAAGCCCGCAGTCCTCGCCCACCCCGCACGGGAGACGAAGCGAGAGTACGAGGGAGGGTATCCGCCGCCGTCGGCGAACGACGCCGACGCGAGCAGTCCGCGATCGACGTGGTCGAGCGAGGGACTCCGAGGGTAGTCGAACGGCGATCCGTCGCTGTCGTCCGGCATGCAGGCCTCCCGTGATGCGCCGCTGGGAAGGATCCGGCGGGCTCGGGTCCACCGTAGTCGAGGACGGCGACGGCCCCGCTCCTCGCCCTGTCCGCCTGCGCACGCCGCACCGCGGGGCGGGACGCCGACCGGCGGGAGGACTGCTGTCCCCTCCCGCCGATCGGGATCCCTCCCCGCAGCACCCATGCCTCCCGGACGCTCACGCGGCGTGCGGTGCGCAGCCGACGAGCTCGCGCTCGGGCGATGCGACCCGCGCGTCCTGCGCCGTCCGCGCGACCGGCGCGGCGGAGGACGCCGGCGCGGCGACGTCCGACCGGATCGTGGTCACGGGAACGGAGACCTCCGCCCCGGTCGCACGGGTGCGGCGGGCGGACAGCGCGCGCAGCGCGCGACGCAGCCGTCCGTCGACGGGTCGCAGCTGGTCCGCGTGCTCGGCAGCCATCCGCGCGCGCTCGGCGCGGACCGCGGCGCGTTCGATCTCCAGGGTCGTGATGCGGTAGCCCATCGCGGGGTTCAGGTCCATGACTCTCTCCTTCTTCGGTACCCCTACGCTCGTCCCTAAGGCCCCCTCGCCCCATCGGGCAGATGCCCTAATCCACGCAGGCGGGCACCTCAGATCCGGATCCCCGCCCACCGACCGCGGCCCGCCGGAGGGCGTGTGGCCTGCCGCCGACTACCGTGGAGGCATGCGCACGCTGGCCGCCCTCCGCTCCGCTCGCCGCGCGCCGCTGCTGCAGGTGGCGAAGTCGGCGGCGGCCACGATCGCGGCCTGGCTCGTCGCCGGATGGCTCGTCCCCGGGCATCTCCCGGTGTTCGCCGCGATCGCGGCACTTCTCGTCGTGCAGCCGAGCGTGAACCAGTCGCTCGCGAAGGCGATCGAGCGCAGCATCGGCGTGATCGCGGGGGTCGTGATCGCGGTGCTGCTCACGATGGTGCTCGGAGGGCTCAGCTGGGTCGTCCTGCTCGCCGTCGTCGTCGCGATGCTCGCGGCCTGGTCGTTCAAGGCCACGACCGGCACCGCGAACCAGGTCGCGATCTCCGCCATGCTCGTGCTCGCGCTCGGCGCATCGAGCCAGGACTACGCCGTCGACCGCATCATCGAGACGCTGATCGGCGCGGCCATCGGCTTCGTCGTGAACGTGTCCATCGTCCCTCCCGTGCTCGTCGCGCCGGTCCGCCGGGATCTCGCGCTGCTCGGCGGCGAGCTCGCCGCGAGCCTCGACCGGCTCGGCGAGGCGCTCCCGCGCGACACGGCGCCCGAGCGCCGTCAGGAGCTCATGCTGGAGGCGCGACTGCTGCGGCCCATGAAGGACGCCGCGGACGCCTCGCTGCTCGCTGCGGAGGAGTCGCTGACCCTCAACCCCCGCGGATCCGCCCATCGCGAGGAGCTCTCCTCGATGCGCGAGCTGCTGGACCGCCTCGGCCCGATCGTCACGCAGGTGATCGGGATGACCCGCGCCTACGTCGATCAGTACGACGACACGCTTCCCGCCGAGCCCTCGGTCCCCGCGATCGCCGAGCAGCTGCACCGGGCCGGGCACGACGTGCGCCTCGCCGTGCAGCTCGCGGAGGTGGTCGCCGAGCCCGAGGCCCTCACCTCCGCGATCCCGGCGCTGACGTCGCCGTTGGAGATCCGTCCGCCGTCCTCGCGGAACTGGGTGCTGATCGGCTCGCTCACCGAGGACCTGCGCCGCATCCGTGCGGGACTGCGGGACGAGCCCTAGGCGACCCCGCGCTGCGCGAGCCGGACGGAGAGCGCGGGGTCGGATCCCGGCTCAGTAGCCGATGAACTCCTCGACCGGCCCGAAGTCGGGGGCCTCGCGGATCTCCACGGCGGATCCGAGCCCGTCGGTGTCGAGGACGTGCACCGTGTTGCGCCCCGCACGCCAGAGCGGGCCGGGAGCGTAGAGCGTGACCTGCGGACCGATCGCCGCATATCGGCCGAGCAGGAATCCGTTCAGCCAGACGAGGCCCCTGACGCCGTCCGGGAACGCGAGCCAGGCGTCCGCCGGATCCGCGACGTCGAACACGGCGCGCGCGAGGCCGTCGGGGGCGGATCCGCCCGCGGGCGTCACGTCGGGAACGTCGAGGCCCAGCAGGCGGTGCGTCCACCCGTGCGCGAAGCGGCGCCCGATGAGCACTCCGCCGGGGATCCCCTTGCCCTGCCCCGTGAGCGGCCCGTAGTTGATGCGCCCGAGACTCTCGACGACGATCGTGAGCACGCCCGACCGCAGGGAGAGGTCCCCGGCCGAGGACACGCCCGGCAGCGTCAGCGTCCGCTCTCCGTCGCGCTCCAGCACGCCGAGACGCTCGTCGTCGACGTACACCACCGCGCGGTCGTGCAGCACGGGCAGCGCAAGGGTCGCCCCGGGAGCGAAGTCGATGCGCGACTCGTAGGCGACCAGCCCGTCCTCCGCACCCAGCTCCTCGAAGCTCAGCGGCTGCGGGGAGAAGGATCCGGCCGGGGCCGACCTCACCACCTCGAGCAGCGACGCGTCCCGCGCGAGCGGAGCGGTCGCCGCGGGCTGCCGGCGCGGGGGTGCGGGGATCTCCGGCAGGTCGCCGTCGTGGAACGGGGCGAACAGGGCGCGCAGCGCGTGGAACTTGTCGTTCAGCGTGCCGTCCTCGCCGATGGGCGCATCGGAGTCGTAGGAGGTGACGGTGGGCTGCAGCACGCCGTCGTGGTTCGCGCCGGCCCAGAGCCCGAAGTTCGTCCCGCCGTGCGCCATGTAGAGGCTGACGGATCCGCCCGCCTGCAGCAGCTCCTCGACCGTGCCGATCATGCTCGCCGCGGACCGGACGTGATGGCGTTCGCCCCAGTGGTCGAACCAGCCGCCCCAGAGCTCCGCGCAGACGAGCGCGTCGCCGGGCGCGCGCAGGTGCACGGCCTTGTCGACGCCCGTGCCGAAGGTGAACGAGCCCATCGCCCCCGCCACGCTGCCGTTGCGCACCATGTCAGCCGTGGTGCCGTCGGCTGTGGTGAGCAGTTCGACGATCCCCCGCGCGCGCAGACCGTCGCGGAGGTGTTCGAGATAGGCCGTGTCGCTGCCGTACGAGCCGTACTCGTTCTCCACCTGGACGGCGGTGATCGGACCGCCGTACGCCGCCTGCAGCGGGGCCAGGCGCGGGATGAGCTCGTCGCACCAGGCGTCGACCGCGGCGAGGAAGGCGCGATCGCTCGTGCGGACCGCACCGGTGCGGCCGCTCACCCAGAACGGGATGCCGCCGTTCGACCACTCCGCGCAGATGTACGGGCTGGGTCGCAGGAACACGTCGAGGCCGATCTCGCCCGCGAGACGCACGAAGCGCTCGACGTCGCGGCCGCCGGTGAAGTCGCGGACGCCCTCGACACGCTCGTGGAAGTTCCACGGCACGTATGTGTCGACCGTGTTCGCGCCCATCGCGGCCAGGCGACGGAGCCTGTCCTCCCACAGGTCGGGGTGGATCCGGAAGTAGTGCACCGCTCCGGACAGCATGCGGAACGGGCGCCCGCGCTTGAGCAGGGCGCCGTCCTCGACGGTGAGCGCAGCGGGCGGGGTGTCGACGGCGGAGTCGGTCATGGCTCTCCTGAACGGCGTATGTTTACGTCACCATTGTGGACCATGCACGGCCGATCCTGCACGATCCCGTCGTGACCGGGGACCGCACGACGAACGCCGGAGGCTCCGAGACGGGGTCTCGGGCGCCTCCGGCGTTCACGGTCCGGCCGATCGAGCGCCGAATGCTCTGCCGTCGTCAGTTGCGGCTGGTGCGGTTCTTCGTGATGAGGCCCCAGACGAACGAGAAGACGAGTGCTCCGATCACGGCGATGAAGAACGAGCCCCACGACCACGGGTCGCTGAACACGGCGCCGATGCCCTTGCCGCCGAACAGGCCGAACAGCAGGCCTCCGACGAACGCGCCGATGAGGCCGAGGATCATCGTGCTGATCCAGCCGCCTCCCTGCTTGCCCGGCAGGACGAGCTTGGCCAGCGCACCCGCCAGCAGACCGACGATGATCCATCCGATGACAACCATGATGTGTCCTTCCACTCCCAAGGAACGAGCGCATCGCTCCCCCTCATTGTCGCCAGGACGGGGATTCGACGCCCCTTCGCGCCGGGGGGTTGACGGGGCGCCGTCGAAGCCGCTACCGGGTGCGGCTTCGGTCGCCGCACACGACGCCGCCCCGCGCAGGCGCGGTCGATACGCTGGCGGGATGAGCACGCACATCGCCGCCGCCCCCGGCCAGATCGCCCCTCTCGTCCTGTTCCCCGGCGATCCCCGCCGCGCGCAATGGATCGCGGAGAACTTCCTCCAGGACGCGGAGTGCTACTCCGAGGTGCGCGGCATGCTCGGGTTCACCGGCACCTGGAACGGGCACCGCGTCTCGGTGCAGGGCTCCGGCATGGGGCAGCCGTCGATGGCGATCTATGCGAACGAGCTGTTCCGCGACTACGACGTGCAGTCGATCGTCCGGGTCGGATCCTGCGGGGCGCTCACCGAGAAGGTCGCCCTGCGCGACATCGTCATCGCGAACGGCGCGTGCACCGACTCGGGGATGAACCGGATCCGGTTCCACGGCCAGGACTATGCGCCCGTCGCCGACTTCCCCCTCCTCCGGGCAGCCGTCGATGCGGCCGAGCGTGCGGCCGAGGAAGACGCCCTCGCGGGGAAGGTGCACGTCGGCCTGCTGTTCTCGAGCGACCAGTTCTACAGCACCCGCCCCGAGCTCACCGACCCGTTCGTCCAGCACGGCGCGCTGGCGGTCGAGATGGAGACGAGCGGGCTCTACACCCTCGCCGCGTTCTACGGCCGACGCGCACTGAGCATCTGCACGGTCTCCGACCACCTCGTGACCCACGAGGAGACGACGGCTCTGGAGCGCGAGCAGACGTTCGGAGACATGGTCCGGATCGCCCTGGGGGCCGCGACCGCCGTCTGACCCGGTCCTGCGTCTCGCCGCGCGACCGTGCTCAGGGGCGTATCTCGCGCAGCCGCGCGATCCGCCCCTGGATCGGCCGGTTGCGGCATTCGGTCCTGAGAACGCACCGGCACTCCGCTCGCCCGCCTCCCGTCCGGCGGGTGGGATGATCGAGGGACCATGTCTGCGCGCCTCGATCCGTCGTCCGTCCGCCCGGTCGAGGGAGCCCCGGATCCGGACGAGGTCTACCTCGCCTTCGTGGACTGGGCGGAGCACTCGGGCATCTCGCTCTACCCCGCGCAGGACGAGGCGGTCATCGAGATCGTCTCAGGCAAGAATCTGATCCTCTCCACGCCCACGGGCACGGGAAAGTCGCTGGTCGCGGTCGCCGCGCACTTCGCCGCGCTGGCCGACGGCCGCCGCACGTACTACACCGCTCCCATCAAAGCCCTGGTCAGCGAGAAGTTCTTCAGCCTCCTCGATGTCTTCGGCGCCGAGAACGTGGGCATGGTCACGGGCGACTCCGCGGTGAACGCGGACGCGCCGATCGTGTGCTGCACGGCGGAGATCCTGGCGAACCTCGCCCTGCGCGAGGCGGGCGCCGCCGACGTCGGGCAGGTCGTGATGGACGAGTTCCACTTCTACGGCGATCCCGACCGCGGATGGGCGTGGCAGGTGCCGTTGCTCACGCTGCCGCAGGCCCAGTTCGTGCTCATGTCGGCCACGCTCGGCGACGTCACCACGCTCGCCGCCGACCTCACCCGCCGCACGGGGAGGAAGACGGCGGTCGTGACAGGGGTCGAGCGCCCGGTGCCTCTGCACTTCCATTACGAGACCTCTCCGATCCACGAGACGATCGACGAGCTGCTGCACACCGACAGGGCCCCGGTCTACGTCGTGCACTTCTCTCAGGCCGCGGCGATGGAACGAGCGCAGGCGCTCGCGAGCGCGAAGGTCGCGTCGAAGGAGCAGCGGGAGGAGATCGCGGCGCTCATCGGGGGATTCCGATTCACGACCTCCTTCGGCAAGACGCTCTCGCGCCTGCTGCGCCTGGGCATCGGCGTGCACCACGCCGGGATGCTGCCGAAGTACCGGCGACTCGTCGAGCAACTGGCTCAGCGCGGGCTGCTCCGCGTCATCTGCGGCACCGACACGCTCGGGGTGGGCATCAACGTGCCGATCCGCACGGTGCTCCTCACGGCGCTCACCAAGTTCGACGGCACCCGCATGCGCCAGCTCAACGCGCGGGAGTTCCATCAGATCGCCGGACGCGCGGGCCGCGCCGGTTTCGACACCGCGGGAACGGTCGTCGCGCAGGCGCCCGAGCACGAGACGGAGAACCTGGCGGCGATCCGCAAGGCCGGGGACGACCCCAAGAAGAAGCGCAAGATCATCCGCAAGAAGGCGCCGGACGGATTCGTCTCGTGGGGCGAGCCGTCCTTCCAGAAGCTCATCGCGGCCGAGCCGGAGACGCTGACCTCCCACATGCAGATCACGAGTGCCATGGTGCTCAACGTGATCGCGCGCGGGGGAGACGTCTTCGCGAATATGCGCTCTCTGGTATACGACAATCACGAGCCGCGAGCCCGGCAGCGAATCCTCGCGCTGCGCGCGATCGGCATCTTCCGGACCCTGCGCGAGTCGGGCATCGTCGAACGGGATCCGGACGGCGCGATCCGCCTCACCGTCGACCTGCAGCCGAACTTCGCCCTGAACCAGCCGCTGTCGCCGTTCGCCCTCGCCGCGTTCGATCTGCTCGATCCCGAGGATCCGGCCTTCCCCCTCGACATGCTGTCGATCGTGGAGGCGACCCTCGACGATCCGCGCGCGATCCTCTCCCAGCAGGAGTTCCTCGCGCGGGGGGAGGCCGTCGCCGCGATGAAGCGCGAGGGGATGGAGTACGACGAGCGCATGGAGGCGCTCGAGGACATCACCTACCCGAAGCCCCTCGACGAGTTGCTGACGACCGCTTTCGAGACGTTCGGCGCGGCGCAGCCGTGGATCCGCGACTTCTCGGTGCGCCCGAAGTCCGTCGTCCGAGACATGTACGAGCGAGCCATGTCGTTCGGGGAATATGTCGCTCAGTACAAGGTCGCGCGTTCCGAGGGGGTCGTGCTGCGCTACCTCTCGGATGCCTATCGCGCCGCCTCCCAGACCATTCCGGAGCACCTGAAGACCGAGGAACTGCGCGATCTCATCGAGTGGCTGGGCGAGCTCGTCCGCCAGGTCGACTCGTCGCTGCTCGACGAGTGGGAGGAGCTCGTCGCGGGGCACCCCCTCGACCACGAGGACGGACCCGTGGTGCCGCCCGCGCCGAAGCGGCTGACCGCCAACGTGCGCGCGTTCCGGATCCTCGTCCGCAACGAGCTGTTCCGCCGGGTCCAACTGGCGGCGCGCGAGGACGTGACGGCCCTGGCCGAGCTGGATCCCGAACTCGGATCCGACGGATGGGATGCCGCGCTCGACGCCTACTTCGCCGAGCACGACGAGATCCGCACCGGGCCGGACGCCCGCAGCGCGTCCCTGCTCCTGTTCGACGAGAAGGGCGACCCGGAGCACCCTGGCCGCACCTGGCGCGTACGGCAGATCCTCGACGATCCTGCGGGCGACCACGACTGGGGCCTCGACGCCCTGGTCGACCTCGACGCGTCGGACGAAGCCGGCGACGCGGTCGTGCGCGTCACGGCGTTCGACCGGCTCTGAGCGTCACGCCACCGGCAGCACGATCTCGGTGACCGCGGCGGTCGGACGAGTGGTCGCGGGGTCGGTGCGGTAGATCTCGAAGACCGGCTCGTCGCGCGGCGCGTGCCCCGACGCGGGAAGCCAGGCGCCGTAGAGGCTCCGGTAGGCGCGGTGCATGGCGGAGTACGGGCCGACGTACCGCAGCACGGCGTGACGACCTCCGGGGATCGTCCTGCGCTCCAGGCCCTCGGGAAGCTCGGCATCGGCGGCGAGCACCACCCCGGCCCACGACCGCAGGGCGGCCGCGGGCGTGGCACCGGGATCGTCGCGGTAGACGGCGACGAGATCCCCCGGCACGGCGACCCCCAGTCGAGGATCCGTCGAGCGCGGCACCCCGGAAGGCGCGGGCATCCGGTCCCTGACGTGCGCGAAGGCCTTTCCGATCGCGAGGTAGTCGCCGTGATGCGGCGCCACGGCGAGGACGGCGGGCGCGAGCTCGCGGATCTCCACGTCGACCGCGGCGACTCCCGCGTGGGCGGTCGTCTCGGTGGTCGTCGCGGCCGCCTCGGGAAGCGAGCCCGACGACCTCAACGCGGAGGGCGTGAGGCCGTACGCGCGCACCAGGGCACGACCGAACGTCTCGGCCCGTCCGAACCCGGCCCGACGGGCGATGCGCCCGACGGGCAACGAGGTCTCGACGAGCATCGCGGCCGCGCGCTCCAGACGCAGCCGCTGCACGGTCTGGGCGGCCGTCTCCCCTCGCACGGCGCGGTAGACGCGGTGCCAGTGATAGGGCGAGAACCGCGCGACCTCCGCGAGGATCGAGAGATCGAGGTCGTCGTCGAGGTGGGCGTAGATGTACGCCGTGACGTCGTCGAGCTGGCGTTGGTACTGCTCGGCTCTCACTCTGCCGAGCGTAGTCCGAGGGAGATCTCGATCGCGCCCTCCGGGCCGTAGCGCTCGAAGTCGGAGACGTAGGTGAGCGCGAGGTCGTCCCTGGCCCAGATGCGCTGCCAGGCCTCACCGACCAGATCCGGCCTGGCGGGTTCCAGCGCGATCACCTCCCGCTCCGAGGCGGGGATCTGGGCGGCGGAGAGCCCGTCCGGCACCGCCGTCCCGGACGGCACCCTGTGGCCGATCACGAGCGTGTACGCGCCGAGGTTGTCGACGCCGGAGTGCTCGTGGTCGGTGTAGACCGCGAACACCTCCTGGGCGTCCGCCAGCCCCAGCCGCGCCGCGACGTCGGCGCGCGAGAAGGCGGCCCAGTGCGGCGGGATCGTGCGCAGCGCCTCGCTGTTGCGGGTGCGCAGGGGGAGTCCGATGACCGTGAAGGCGTCCTGGTGGGTTCTCATGCCCTCACGTTCGCGGATCCGGGATGACGTTTCTTGCGCAGCAGGATCCCGTGTCGGTGCCGCGGCGTATCGTCGGGGACACGGATCGTCGGGGGCACGGATCGAACGGAGGGCCGTCATGAGCGAAGACGCAATCGGGGGCGCACGGCACACGGAGGAGGGGACGTCGGCACGGCAGGGCACGGAGGAGGGGACGCCGATCCGGCAGGGCATCGTGCCTTCGTATCTGTTGTCCCGGCTGGCCGAGTCGGGCCTCTATCGGCAGGCCGCCCAGGCGGCGCGGCAGACCTTGATCGCGCCGTCGCCGCTGCAGCATCGCACGCAACTGCGGCTGTCCATCGACGAGCACGGTTCGCTCGTCGCCGAGGTCGAGGCGGCGCCCGACCGCACGATCAGCGATGCGCACAACACCGAGGAGCTGCCCGGCACGGTGGTGCGACGGGAGGGCGACGCGCCCGTCGCGGACACGGCGGTCGATCAGGCCTACGACGGCCTCGGAGCGACGTTCGCGATGCTCCTCGATGCGTTCGAACGGAACTCGATCGACGGCGCGGGCGCTCCGCTGGACGCCAGCGTGCACTACGGCACCGATTACGACAACGCGTTCTGGAACGGGGAGCGCATGGTCTTCGGCGACGGGGACGGCGAGGTGTTCCAGCACTTCACCGCGTCGACCACGGTGATCGGGCATGAGCTCGGGCACGGCGTCATCCAGTCGACCGCGAACCTCGAGTACGCGGGCCAGCCCGGTGCCCTGAACGAGTCGATCGCCGACGTGTTCGGCGCCCTCACCGAGCAGCATCTGCGGGATCAGACCGTGGATCAGGCGACCTGGCTGATCGGCGCGGGGATCTTCACGAAGAACGTCAAGGGCGTCGCCCTCCGCTCGATGCTGCACCCGGGCACCGCGTACGACGATCCCGAGCTCGGCAAGGATCCGCAGCCGGCCGACATGAGCGGCTACGTGCAGACGACCGACGACAACGGCGGCGTGCACATCAACTCGGGCATCCCGAACCGCGCCTTCGCGCTGTTCGCGGTGGCGGTGGGCGGCAAGGCCTGGGAGACCGCCGGATCGGTGTGGTACCGCGCCCTCACGGGAACGCTCTCGCCGAAGGCGACGTTCGCGGAGTTCGCCGAGGCGACGATCCGCGAAGCCGAGGCGGTGGGCACGTCGACCGCCGATGCGGCGCGCGCCGCGTGGACGTCGGTGGGGGTCGTGGCCACCGGGGCAGGCGCAGACTCCTCGACGCGCACGAAGAAGGCGGACGCTCCGAAGAAGGGCGAGGCTCCGCGGAAGGGCGAGGCTCCGAAGAAGCCGAAGAGCGGCAAGAAGTCCCCGAAGGGCGAGAAGAAATCTCCCGAGGGTGAGAAGAAGCCCGCGAAGCGCGAGACTGGGAAGGCGGGGAACGCGTAGGAGCGATCGAGGAGCGGGAATGCCTGAGTCGGCTGACGAGACGGATGCCGCCTCGGGTGCGCTCACGATCCTCGTCGTGCGCTCCGGCGGTCTCGCGGGCATCTCGCGACGCTGGACCGTGGAGGCGCCTCCCGGCGATCCCGCTCACTGGGAGGGTCTGGTCGACCGCTGCCCGTGGAACGACGATCCCGGCTCCGAGTCGGGTGCCGATCGATTCGTCTGGCGGATCGACGTCCGCCGAGGGAAGGCGCAGCACGAGCGCACGATCCCCGAGGAGGCGCTGACCGGTCCGTGGCGCGAACTCGTCGACGCCGTCCGGGCGGCGGGCCCCGCCTGAGCGTCCACCGCGGAGTCGAGACACCGCCGGCGACGGCACCGACCCGGCCCGCTGACGATGTATCGCGGCTCGCGCCCGTCGGAGGGTGCAGCGTATCGAGCGCAGCGCGCCTTCGGTCAGCTCACCCGTCGCTCAGCGCACCGGTCCGAGCTCACGCTGCGCTCAGCCCGCCCGTCGCTCAGCGCACCGCTCCGAGCGCACCGGTGTCTCACCTCACCGGGTCGTCTTCGGGGCCCGCGTCGTCTTCGTCGTCGCTGCGGGTGTCGTCGTCCTGATCGGACCGTCCCGGCGCCGCAGCGCCGGTGCGTGCCTCCTCGGCGGCGGCCGACACCGCACCGCTCACGTCGATCGACACACCGGTCCCACCGTCGAGACCGAGCGCGAGGGGGTCCAGCACGGGCGCCTCCGGAAGGTCCGTGGCGTCGTCGCGGTCGAGCGGCTCGGACGGAAGCGGCGCCCACGCGGCCTTCTCCTCCGGTTTCTGCGAGAACATGCCCATGACTCCATTGTGCGCGCCCCGCCCCGCCCCCGCGCGAGGACGCACACAGGATCCGATCCGGGGCAAGATCGTCGAGCGCGGCGGATCAGCCTCGCAGCGAGGCTCTGGCCGATGGCCGCGACACGTCGGGCACGAGCACGGCCAGCACCCGCACGAAGGTGGTCATCCACACCAGGCCGAGTCCGACCGCGACGGCTTCGAGGCCGGTGGCCGAATACACCCCGAGCGGCACACACAGCAGGATGGCCCCCGCGAACGACGGACCGAGGCCGATCGTCGTCACCAGGATCGCGGTCGGCGGGCCGGGGAGCGCGAACGCGGTGCTCAGGGCCGCGGCGGCGAAGAGCACGAGGGTGCCGATGGCCGCGACCCAGTGCACGGCTCTGTCGAGCGTGATCGGCACGACGCCGACGCCGGCGAGCGCGACGCCGGTCGACGCCCAGAGCACGACGACGGTTGCGATGCGCCGCAGACGCTCATCTCCGAGGAGGCGGTGGAGGTCGCGCCCGATGTACGAGCCGATCGTCGCGAACAGGAGCCCCGCAACGATGAGTGTGCCGTTGAACGCCCAGCCGCCGACCCCGAGACCGAGCTGGGAGAAGTTGCGCTCCCACCAGAGCGGATCCGCCGCCGTCGCCATCGCGAACAGCGTGCCGATCGTGAGGAAGCCGAACAGCAGCGTCGAGAGGTCGCGCGTGCGCACGCCGACTCCCGCGGTGTAGGCGAAGCGCCCACCGGTGGCCGCGGCGACCCCGCACAACAGCGCGCCGCCGAGCGGCGAGAGCGCGAATCCCTGCAGTCCCTGCGTCAGGATCACGCCGGCAAGCAGGACGCCGAGCGCGGACACTGCGGCCACCGCGACCGTCAGCGCCGCCGCGGACAGATGGGAGACGGTCGCCTGCCACGGCGGCATCGGCCGGGTCTCCCCCCGCCGGTTCTGCAGGCTGCTGATCACGAACGCGGCTGCGGCGATGCCCGCCGCGATGCCCGCGATCGGCCCACTCGCTCCCCCCGGCCCGTCGAGCGGACGCGCGCCGCCCCGCAGCACCACGGCGCCGATGCCGGCCCCCAGCACGAAGGCGATCGCGGTGGCCCAGACCGTGCGAGTCTCCTGCCGGAGGCGATCCTGCATCGTGTCAGCCGTTCCCGATCAGCCCGAGCGCCTCCCCGCGCAGGGGCCAGCGCCCCTTCTGCCGGCGGAACTCGATCGCCATGAGAAGCGGCGTCATGTCGTAGAGGCGCAGGTTGAGGCGCAGCAGGGGTCCCGAGGACGCGCGGACGGTGAGGACGAGCTGCATCCCCGACGGCTTGATCACGTAGTCGGTGATGTCGGCGTAGGCGATCACCGCTTCGCGTCCGAGCACGGTGCGGAAGGCGACCTCGTCGGCGCGCGGCGCGACGTAGAAGTTGCGATACATGACGAGGAACGCGATCCCGCCCACGGCGATCGCGACGGACGCGATCCGCATGGGCAGCAGCACGCCGTCGTGATCGTCCGCCGTGAAGGAGGAGAGACCGAGCAGCAGCCCGGCCGCGAGCAGCGTCCATCCGGCGATCGGAACGAGCAGCGGCATGCGCTGGCGCTCCGGTCGTTGCCGGGACCGGTTCGGGCGGCGGCGCAGCCGCGAGACGGCCGCGGCGACGAGGATCAGCACGGCCAGGACGAGGAGCACCTTCATCACGACACCGGACACACTCCGACCGTACCAACGGCTGGCGACGCCGCGACCGCGACCGCGAACGAGGCGGCACCTCCGGGGCATCCCGCGGAGGTGCCGCCTCGCGTGCCTCAGACGAGGACGACGGACTCCATCCGCGCGTAGGACGCCTCCATGCCGTCGACCATGCCGGTCGCGAGGATCGTGTCGCGCGTCTCCTGGTCGGGGTACTCGACGAGGAGCGTGACGAGGGTCGCGCCGTCCTCCTCGTAGAGGTTGAGGTCGTTGAGCGTGGTCGGCCCCTCGGTTCCCTGCATGCGCTCGGTCGTGACCGCGCGGCGCGGGGCGTCGATGAGGATCACCTCCCCCTCGAAACCGAACGGCTGCCCCTCGGTGTCGCCCACGGGAGCCCAGGAGGTGCGGTAGGTCTCGCCCACGACGGTCGAGTCCGTGTTCTCGGTCATGACCCAGCCGTCCGGGCCGGTCATCCACTGCTTCACGAGCTCGGGATCGTGGTGCGCGCGCCACACGAGTTCGCGCGGGCCGTCGATGAGCCGGGTGATCCGCACGTGCGTGTCGTCGAGCAGTTCGAGCCGGGTGCCCTTGCCCTGCGCGTAGTCGCGCAGATCCTGCAAAACGACGTCGAGCTGGCTCATCGCCATCTTCGTGCCCTCGATGACGCCCATCGACACGACCTGCTCGAGCGCCTCGACCGAGTCGAAGTGGCTCGTGCCGGTCATGCGCGTGCCCTCGGCGGTGGGGGTCAGCGCGATGGTCATGCGCATCGCGGAGAACCCGTCGATGGGCTCGCCGGCGTCATCGACGAACGAGTCGAGCACCTCGAACACCGTCGGCTCCTCGATCCGCGTGAACTCCCACCGACCCGAGGAGCGCTCGCCGCGCGGCCCCGTGAGGTGGTACTGCGCGATGCCGCCGACGGTGTGGTCGAAGGCGGTGAACGTCGCCGGCCATCCGGGAGGGCCCCAGAACCGCTCCAACTGCCGCGGATCGGCGTAGGCATCCCACACGCGCTCCACGGGTGCGGCGAAGTCGGCGATGATCGTGAGGGTCAGGTTGTCGGGGTCGGTGATCACATCGGTGACGGGCATGTCACGCTCCTTCTGTTTCGGTGATGCTGTTTGTGTCAGGCGGGTTCGGTCAGGCGCCGTGCGGATCGCTCGTCGGGGCCGGATCCTCGGCGAGCAGATCGTCGAGGCGGGCGATGCGGCTTCGCCAGAGCTCCTCGTAACGGGAGAGGAGCAGGCGTGCGCGGGCGATCATCTCCGGATTCGCGCGGACGAGCCGCTCGCGTCCCTCGGCGCGCTTGATGATGAGCTCGGCCGCCTCGAGGACGGCGACGTGCTTCTGCACGGCCGCGAACGACATGTCGTAGTCGCGCGCGAGGTCGGAGACGGACTGCTCGCGGTCGATCGTGCGGCGCAGGATGTCGCGCCGCGTGCTCGCCGCCAGGGCCTGGAACACACGGTCGATCTGCTCATCGCTCACTTCATTTCGTACAACCATTTGGTTGTACGTTAAACGGGCCGGTCAGCGATGTCAAAGGATCCTTTAGTCGGATCCGCCTTCGCCGCGATCGACGCCCGCGATCCTCGTGTCAGCGCGGCCGGCGTCCCCGGAACATCCCGGCGAACACGGCGTGGAGCAGCGGCAGCGCGGAGACGCTCATGAGGACCACGCCCAGCGGGGGCGCCGGCGTCAGCACGAGCGCACCGCCGATGAGCAGCGCCGCGAACATCAGCGCCGAGACCCCGCGGCGCACCAGGGCGTCGATGTGGTCGAGGCGCCTCTCCAGCCGCGACGTGTCGATCGTGAGCGTGCCCTGCTCGAGGCCCGTGAGCGCAGCGTCGACGCGTTTCGGCAGCCGCGCGACGATCCCCATCGTCGACATCGCCTGCCGGGCCAGGTCCTGCAGCATGGTGCCGCTCTCGTCGCGCAGCAGCCGCGTCGCATAGGGCTCGACCGACTCCCAGATGTTGAACCGCGGATCCAACCCGCTGCACATCCCGGACGTCAGCGAGACGGCGCGGATCAGCAGCAGCAGACCCTCCGGGAGCTGCACCGGCAACCCGCGGACCATGTCACCGAACTCGTTCGCGAAGTCCTGGAACTCCCGCGGATCCACGTCGCGCAGCTCCGCGAAACCCATCCCGCCGAAGCGGGCGAAGAGGGCGGTCAACGCGCGCTCCAGCTCGCGGGTGTCCGCCGAGGGCAGGAGCACGCCGATCTCCTGCGCCGCGTCCACGAGACCCTTCCCGTCCCGCGCGGCGACCGCGATGAACAGGGTGCGCAGGCCCTGACGGATCCCGTCCGGTACCTCGGCCATCATGCCGAAGTCGATGAAGGTGAGGCGCCAGGGAGGCGTTCGATCGTCGACGGGTCCCTCTGCCGGTGTCACGAAGATGTTCCCCGGATGCGGATCCGCGTGCACGAAGCCGTACGTGAACACCTGGTCGAACATGACCTCCGCGAACACCCGGGCCACCTCTGCGGGGTCGATTCCGGCCGCTCGCAGCGCGTCGACGTCGTTGATCTTGATGGCCGTGACGTCGGAGAGCGTGAGCACCCGACGCGTGGTCCGCTCCCAGGCGACGAGCGGCGCATCGACCCGCGGATCGTCGGCGAAGTCCTCTCGGAACCGCTCCGCCGCCGCGCCCTCGTGCAGGTAGTCGATCTCCTCCAGGCTCGTCTGCGCGAACTCCTCGACGAGCGCCGGAGCGTCCACGCGGTCGGCCACGAAGCGGATCCGGCGGAGCCACCCGCTCACCCGCCGGAGCGCGGCAAGGTCGGTCGCGACGACCCGATCGATCCCGGGTCGCTGGACCTTGACGACGACGTCGGCGAAGCCCGCCTCGGCCGCATCGGTCGGGGCGAGCCGGGCTCGGTGGGCCTGGCCCAGCGAGGCCGCGGCGAGCGGGGTCTCGTCGAAGAAGGCGAAGGCCCGGCCGAGCGGCACGCCCAGTTCGGCCTCCGCGAGCGCGCGGATGGCGGGGAACGGGACGGCCGGGACCTCGTCCTGCAGGCCCTCGAGCTCCTTCGTGATCTCCGGGGGCAGCACGTCGAGGCGCGAGGACAGGAACTGGCCGACCTTGATCATGAGCCCACCCAGCTCGACCGCGAGGACGTGGAACCGTTGGGCGAGCCGGCGCATCCGCTGCTCGCGGCCGCGCTCCGCGACGCCGACGAGGCCGATCCGCGGGAGTGCGATCTCGAACCACCACACCTGGAACAGCGCACGCCCCGCGAACCCGAGGATTCTGCGATAGCGCGCCTTCAGCGTGCGGTCGGCGGCCGGATCCCCCACCCCGACCGCGCGCGGCCCTGGCTCCGGGAGCACTTTTGCCGACGCCGGTCTGCCGTCGACGTCACGTCCCGGCGACGGCGCGGACGCTCGATCCGGCTCGGCGGAGGAACCGCGACCGTCCCCGGGTGCGGCGGCTTGAGCCGGCGCAGGGCCGCCTCCGGGTAGTCGATGCGGCTCGCCGTCGCGATCGGGATCCGCCGTCTCGGGCGAGCCCGGACCTGTCCTGCGATCCTGCACGCCGGGGGCGTCGTCGATCTGCTGCGTGCGCGCAGCCGCGTCCTGCTCCGCGCGGGCGGCCTCTTCGGGCGCACCAGGTTGCCGAGGCGCCGGCACACCACTCAGGAACCACTCCGCATCGCTCTCCCCGTCCGGCATCAGTCGGCGAGGATCGCGTACAGCTTGCGCCGGGCCTCGTCGAGGACCGCGATCGCCTGCTCCACCTGCTCCGGCGTCCCCGTCCGGGCGACCTGCGCGGCGGCGCCGGCCAGATCCATGCCCGCCTTGGGGAGTGCGCCGAACTGCGCAGCCCCGGCACGAGCGCCCGGCGCCTCCCACGGCGCAGGGTTCTCGGACGCCTCGTCGGCGACGGCGCGTCCCGCTTCGGTGAGCGAGTACGTCTTGCGGCCGCCCTGCTCCGAGGCCTCGATGAGGCCCTCGTCGGCGAGCAGCTGCAGGGTGGGGTAGACGGATCCCGCGCTGGGCTTCCAGGCCCCGCCGCTGCGCTCGGAGATCTCCTGGATGATCTGATACCCGTGCATCGGAGCTTCGGCGAGCAGTGTCAGGACGGCTGTGCGCACGTCCCCGCGCCCCATGCGCCCGCCGGATCCCGCCCTCTGTTCGAAGGAGGCGCGCAACTGCTCCATCGCTTCCCAGATGCCCCCGCCCGGACCACCGGGGCGCCCGCCGAACCCGCGTCCGCCGAAGCCCGGGCCGCCGAAGCCCCGGGGTGCGTATGTGCCGTTCATGATGACCTCCTCGTTGGTCCGCCCTGGTTCTGAGCGATGCTCAACGATATGTCGTTATGTATCGGAAGGGAAGGCCTCGCGCGACCCTCTCCGCAGATTCATCACCACCCGCGACGACCTTGCAGGTTCGTTCGCACCCCGGCGCGCGGCCTACACGGGCCGCCACCCGGCCGCCTCGCGCGACGGAGTTCCAGCCTGTACCGTCCGAATGCAGGAGATTTCGTCGTCTAACCCCGTACGTCGCCGCGCCGTGCCACTTTCTCCTGCAAACGGCACGCCGAGCGCCGCGTCCCGGGAGCTGGGCGCCCGGATCCCGGAAAGGATGGGTAGCGCCACGCCCGGGCATCGGTCCGTCGCACCGTACGTTAGAGGAATGACGATCACCGCCGCGGCCGACGGATCCGCCCTGGGCAACCCCGGCCCCAACGGCTGGGCCTGGTACATCGACGAGCAGAACTGGGCCGCCGGGGGATCCCCGCACGGCACGAACAACCAGGGCGAGCTGCAGGCGGTGCTCGAGCTGCTCCGCGCAACGGCGAGCACGGCGGACGAGAAGCTCGTGATCGAGTGCGACAGTCGGTACGTGATCGACTCCGTGACGAAGTGGATGCCCGGCTGGAAGCGCAAGGGGTGGCGCAAGTCGGACGGCGGACCGGTGCTGAACCGCGAGTTGCTCGAGGGGATCGACCAGTCCCTGGTCGGCCGCGACGTGTCGTTCACCTGGGTGAAGGGCCACGCCGGGCACCCCCTCAACGAGGCCGCGGACGTGCGGGCGAACGCGGCCGCGACCGCGTATCAGCGCAGACAGGATCCGGACCGCGGCCCCGGCTACACGCGTGCGTCGCAGGCGACCGGATCGGCGCCCGCGATCCCTCCCGCCGCGACGAACCGGGCCGGAGCAGAGCGGCCCTCCGCAGCGGGGGCATCCCGTACCGCCACGGCGCCCGCGCTGTGGGCGGAAGCATCCGATCTCCTCGACGGACTCGATCTGCCGGCCGCCGCAGCACCGATCACGCTCACGGTGGCCTTGACGGGCGATGAGCACGCGCGCCTCCGCGACCGCGCCGACGCCCAGGGTGTTGCGCTGGAAGAGGCTCTCCGCCGGCTCATCTGACGCGCTGCCGACAGCGATCCGCCTCGGGACGCTGCCGTGTCGAACGGGTCGACCCGCGCGCCCACCCCTGCACCGGCCACGCCCCGCCGAGGCGTCACGGCGCCGCACGAGGAAGGGTGTCATCGGCGGACTTGTGCGGATCGAGGCCGGGTCACCACTCGCTGCGGTCTCGCGCGGCCTGCAGGTCGCGGTAGCCCCTCTCGATGTCGCGGTCCACGCGGCCGCCGCGCTGCAGGATCTCACGCGGGAACCAGCGCCAGAGCGCGAAGCGCGCGGTCGACACATGCGGCTGCCCCGTCGCGCGCGGGATCGCGCGGTCGATGGTGCGGACGGCTCGGACGGAGCGGGGTGCAGTGATCTCAGTCATGTCTCTGACGTTACGAACATAAGGATCCGGCCACGATATGGCCGACGGTCTATCTTCATAAAGATCCAGCCAGTACAGTGTCGGCATGATCCGTTCGATCGCCGTTCCGATCGTCGACGGCGTCGCCGCCTTCGAGTTCGGCCTGCTCAGCGAGGTCTTCGGCCTCGACCGCAGCACGTACTCCGACGTCCCCGCCTTCGACTTCCGCGTGTGCGGCCAGGAGGCGGGGCGGCCTGTGGCGAGCCCGATCGGGGTGCAGATCACGCCCCCGTACGGCTTTGAGGCGATGGACGACGCCGACGTCATCGCGATCCCCGCGCTGAGCCTACGACCCGACTCCGAGTACCCTCCCGCACTCGTCGACGCCGTGCGACGGGGTGCGGAGCGCGGCGCGATCCTGCTCGCCGTCTGCTCCGGAGTGTTCGTGCTGGGCGCTGCGGGGCTGCTCGACGGTCGTCGATGCACGACGCACTGGCGTTACGCCGCGGAGCTGCAGCGACGCCATCCGCAGGCGCGCGTGGATCCGGACGTGCTCTTCGTCGACGACGGCGCGCTCATCACGAGTGCGGGCACCGCGGCGGGCATCGACGCGAGCCTCCACCTGGTCCGGCGTGAACTCGGCAGTGCCGTGGCGAACGTGATCGCCCGGAACATGGTGGTTCCTCCTCAGCGCGACGGCGGCCAGCGGCAGTACATCGATCGCCCCGTGCCCGACGCGGAGGGGGACGTGCTGGCGACGGTGATCCAGCACTTGAACGACCACCTCGCCGAGCCGCACTCCGTCGCCTCGCTCGCCCAGTACGCGCACATGTCGACGCGGACGTTCGCCCGCCGGTTCGTGGCCGAGACGGGCGTGACCCCGATGCAATGGCTCACCGCTCAGCGCGTGCTGCACGCACGGCTCCTGCTGGAGACGACGGACGCGTCGATCGACGAGATCGCGGCATCGAGCGGGTTCGGATCCGCGACGCTCTTCCGCCATCACTTCGCCCGCGAGGTCGGTATCGCGCCGAGCGCGTACCGCCGGTCCTTCGCCTGCACCGACGTTCCCGTCCCCGCCTGAGGCGCGATCCACGCGCCCGTGCACCGGTCAGCGGGGATCCTCCTCCGCGCTCAGTCGAGCGGCGCGAGGACAGCGACGCCGAAGCGATCGCGCCCCGCACGTGCCGCCGGCCCTCTCCTGCGCCGACGACCCGCCGCCGCGTGAGGGCGGGCCCGCTCGATGGGCCGACGGGGTGCCGCAGACGCGTCAGCGTCCTGCGAGCAGGTCGTCGAGCCGCGACGCCTCTCCGGGGGCCATCCCGTACCCGTGCTCGGCCGCCGGATACGCCCCCGATCGCACCTCCGCCGCGTAGGCCGAGATCCCGGCGACGGCTTCCGCGCGCAGCGATGCGTACCGTTTCACGAACTTCGGCGCGGGACCGTCGTAGATCCCGAGCAGATCGTGGAACACGAGCACCTGCCCGTCGACCGCGGCGCCCGCGCCGATCCCGATCACGGGGATCTCGAGCAGCGGCGTGAGCGCGGCCGCCACCTCGCCCGGCACCGCTTCGACGACGAGCACCGAGCATCCGGCGTCCTGCAGCGCCAGAGCGCTGTCGATCACCGCGAGCGCCGCCTCGGCCGTGCGGCCCTGCGCCCGGTAGCCGCCGAGGGAGGTCGCCGTCTGCGGCGTCAGTCCGACGTGGCCGACGACGGGGATGCCGGCCGCGACGAGCGCGCGGGCACGGTCCACCGTCGTGCCGCCGCGCTCGATCTTGACGAGGTCGCAGCCCGTCTCCTTCAGAAAACGCTGCGCGGTCGCGATCGCCTGCTCGTCGGAGGCCTCGTAGGATCCGAACGGCAGATCGGCCACCAGCAGAGGCCCGTGCAGACCCCGGCGCACCGCGCGCGTGAGCATGAGCATCTCGTCGACGGAGACCGGCACGGTGCTGTCGTAGCCGAGCACGGTCATCGCGGCGGAGTCGCCGACGAGCACCATGTCGACGCCCGCCTCTTCAGCGATCTGCGCCCCGGGATGGTCGTAGGCGGTGACCATGACGATCGGCTCGCCCGCCGCCTTCTTCGCCGCAAGGTCGCCGAGGGTCCGTCGGCGACCGGGTGCCGCGTGCACGCTCACGCGACGGCCTCCGTGAGCAGCAGATCCACGGCCGTGTCGACCTGGAGGATGCGGTTGCCTCGATCGACGTGCACGACGGTCGGAGCGTAGTCGTCCAGATCCGCGGGGGCGTAGGCGGCATAGGAGATGACGATGACGGTGTCGCCCTGATGCACGAGCCGCGCCGCCGCGCCGTTGACCTGCACCGTTCCCGTGCCGCGTTCGCCCGCGATCGTGTAGGTCTCGAAGCGCGACCCGTTGTCGACGTCGACGACGTGCACCTGCTCGTGCGGCAGGATGTCGGCGGCCTCGAGCAGATCGGGATCGATCGTGATCGACCCGACGTAGTGCAGGTCGGATCCGGTGACGGTCGCGCGATGGATCTTCGACTTGAGCATGGTGCGCTGCATCAGTGGTTCGCTTTCAGGAGGCGGTTGTCGATCAGGCGTGCGTCGCCGACCCGGGCGGCGACGGCGAGCAGGCCGTCGCGGTCGAGCCGGTCCATCGCCTGCAGGTCATGCGCGTCGCGCAGTTCGAGGTACTCGGGGCGGATGCCGGAAGCGGCGAGCACCTCGCGAGCGGCGGCCTCGATGACCACGGCGTCGCGTTCTCCCGCCGCCGCTCGCGCGGCGGCCGTCTCGAGCGCCCGGTTCAGCGCCGTGGCCCGCTGTCGGGCCGCGCCGTCGAGGTACACGTTGCGCGAGCTCATCGCCAGACCGTCCGCCTCGCGCACCGTCGGCACGGCCTCGATCCGGACGTCAAGGTCGAGGTCGCGCACGAGTCGCCGCACGACGAGCACCTGCTGCGCGTCCTTCTGCCCGAAATAGGCCACGTCGGGGGCGACGATCCCGAACAACTTGGCGACGATCGTGGCGACGCCGTCGAAGTGACGGGCACCGCGCTGCGCGCCGTCGAGCACGTCGGTGAGGCCGGAGACATGGATCGTCGTCGCGAAGCCGTCCGGGTACATCTCGGAGGGCTCCGGTGCAAACAGGATGTCGACGCCCTCGCGCTCCGCCAGCACGGCATCCCGGGCCTCATCGCGCGGATAGCGGCTGAGATCCTCGTTCGGGCCGAACTGCGTGGGGTTCACGAACAGCGAGACGACGACGAGACCGTTGTCCCTCCTCGCCGCGCGCATGAGGGCGAGGTGCCCCTCGTGGAAGGCGCCCATGGTCGGCACGAGGCCGACCCTCCTGTCCTGGCGCCGCGCGTCGCGGACCGCCTCGCGGACCTCGGCGATCGTCCGGATGATCCTCATGCGCGACTCTCCTCGGTGACGGTGACCACCCCTGGGGGTGTGGAGGAGTCGCGGCGGCCGATGCTTCGGTCGGCCCCTCCCCGGGGCGTCGAGCGCGCGCCGGCGCCGTCGAGCGCGCGCCTGGCGATCGTGCGGGTCTGCGCGGTCAGCGCGTCGACGACTGCGAGCAGTTCCGGGGCGCCGTCGGCGATGGCCGCCCTCTGCCGGGCGACGGTTCCCTCGTCTCCGCGGACGATCGGCCCGGTGAGAGCCGCCGCCGCTCCGCGCTCGGCCCAGTTCTCGACCGTCTGGCGCACAAGAGGCGCGAGAACCGCTCGTGCCTGCGTGGACGGGATCCCCGCGGCTCCGGCCGCCCGCTCGGCCGCATCGAGCACGGCGAGCAGCAGGTTCGAGGCGATCGACGCGGACGCGTGGTACCCCGCGCGGTGCGCATCGTCGACGGGGAACGGATCTGCACCGAGCGCGTCGGCCAGGTATCGCGCGGTGTCGAGCGCTTCCGGCGTGCGCCCGTCGACCGCCGCTCCGATACCGCGGAAGACGCCCGGCTCCTCGGATCCGGTGAAGGTCTGCAGCGGGTGGATGCTGAAGTCTGCCTCGTCGAGCCCGGTCGCGCCCGACGTGTGACCGACGAGCCCTGCATGCGGGCGAGTCGCGTCCGCCGCGTCGCGGATCGCCGCATCGGGCACGCACAGGATCGCGACGTCGACGGCCGGGATCGGGTCGTCCCGGCGGAGCGGCCCGATCACGGTGAACCCGGCCTCGCGCAGTGCCCGCGCGAACACGCCGCCGAGGCGTCCGGCACCGACGACGGCGATGCGGCGGTCGGGCGCGGCGGGCAGGAAGGGGGAGGTCTCGGTCATTGTTGGACGCCGGGCGGGATCGACGTCCGGGACGGGTCGAGTATCCGCCCGCGACGGGATCCCCGCCAAATCGGAGATCATTTCGTGAAGCAATAACGGCCAGATAATTGGCACAATGAATGAGAAAACGAGACTTGACCTGTAGTATCGATCTCCGAGACTGGACCGGAGTTCCGGTCGACCCGCTTCTCCCTGGAGTGATCGGGATGTGTGCCGCGAGCGTCGCGCGGCGACCCCCGTCGGCGCAGTCGCGGACATCCGGATGGGAACCATGTCCCGGGTCGGCGCCACGCGCACACGACGCGCCGGGAAACTCGGCAGACGCTGATTGGCTGGACGGATGGAGATCCCCACTCTGGTTCTGCTGGCCGTCGTCGCGGTGCTGGTCATCGCGTTCGCACTCACGGTGTGGGGTCTGATCCGCCGCAATCGACGAGTCGCGGATGAACTGCAGCGCCGCTATGCCGACGAGGAGAGCTCGCTCGTCGAGCGCCAGGCCAGTGCGACGCGCGAACTACAGAGCGCGCACGACGAGACGCTGGCCGGGCTGACCGCCCGCCACGACACGGAGACGAAGGAGCGCCTCGACGCTCATGCGGAGCAGGTGCGCACGCTCACCGCCGAACGCGACGCCGCCGTCGCCAACGAGGAGGGATCGCGGCTGCTCGCCGGCCGCGGTCTGCGCTGGGAGCTCGCGTCTCGCGAGGTGCTCGTCGATGCCTGCGAGGCGGCCGGGCTCGACGCGATCGTCGCGACCAACATCGTGTTCTCCCCTCAGGACGACGGATCCCTCGCCCCGTACTGCGCTCAGCTCGATCACCTCGTGATCACCGAGAAGGCCGTCGTGCTGGTCGACAGCAAGAACTGGAAGGGGCTCATCCTCGACGGGAAGAAGCCGTCGTCCCTCGCGGGGGCGCTCGGGGTGCTGTTCGACGAGAGCGCCCTGCCGACCTCGTTCGCGATCTCGGTGACACCGGACGGCACCGAGCGTCTCGACGTGCGCACCCATCTGGGATCCGATTCCCCCGCCTCGCAGGTGCGGCGGCAGGCGCGTCGCTTCCATCGGCACCTGCTCGCACAGCACGGCTCCGCGCCCTACGTGCAGACCTGCGTGTTCTACTCGCACCCCGACGCGCGCCTCTGGACGAGTGGCCTCGATGAGACGACGCGCGCGCAGCCGACCCGCATCGCGTCTGTCCGCACGATCCAGAAAGCCCTGATCGACTCCCAGACCGGCGGCCCCGCGGGCCCCTCGTCGCACCAGCTCACCCAGCTCGTCGCGACGGTGCGCGAACTCGGCGCCGACTTGCACGGCACGGGGCGCTTCGCCTCGGAGTTCCAGAGCTCTGTGCCGCTGACCTTCCGGATGCCGGCACACGGCGCGCTCTCGACCCCGGCTTCGGACGGACCGAGGATCCGGGCATCGCGAGGCGCTCGAATCTGATCCCTGGGGCGTCCCGGCGGGCGGAGACCGAGCGCCCTCAGCACCCCGGCGCCGGAGACCGTTCGGTGCAGGTGGCCTGGACGAGCGCCGTGTACGCCTTGACTACGCGGATCTCTCGACTCGCGGGGGGACCGGTCAGGGTGCCGTTGATCGGAACCCAGCCGGCGCCGAGGTCGATCTCTGCGGAGTAGGTGACTGTGGCGGTCACCGTGAAAGTGCCGGGCTCTGTGAAGACGTGGCTCGTGTCGGTGGGGGTGAATTGGGGCTGTCCACTTGCGTCCCAGGCCGCGCCCGGAGTGGTGCTCGTGCGCCGCTCGCCGTCGCCGTAGTCGAACGCGTAGCTCACCGGCGTGAATCGAATGGTCAGGGGCCGGCCGAGGATCGCGCCGGGGAGGGTCTCCGTCGCGGCGCTGCTAAGGAAGTTCGCGGGAAGACCGACGACCGCGACGTTGTCCGGTTCGCCGACGACCGTCGCCGTCGCGGGGACGAAGCGGGCCAGGTCGGAGATCGTGGCGCTCCAGCCGGGCGTCGCCGGAGAGGGTTGGCCGACGACCACACCGATGGGTCTGAGCGAGCGGCAGTATGCGCTGGGCGGACCCGGAGTCGCCAAGCAGACCTCCTGCGGGGATGGCGTCGGGGTGGCATCGTCGGAGGACGCACCCGGATCGCCGGAACCGCCAAAACCACTGCCGTCAGAGCCATTCGTATCGGAATTCCCCGTGCCCCCGTCCCCGTTGGTCCTGGTGTCACCGATTCCAACCCCGGTTCCGTCCGAGCGGCATTCGCCAGACCTAATCTCTGCGATCGAACACGATGCGCCAGCTCGCACCTGAATCGCGGCGCCTAGTGAATTTGGCGCGTGCCAACCAAGAATGACTGCCGCAACGGCAATCCCAACGAGTGATGCGCCAGTTGATCTCATGAACATGGCTCGTTGCTGGCGCTCATGCCGACGATCTTGAACGCGGCAGACACCAATGTCATTGACACTGCAACAGCCACGACCGGCGGACGATCTTGCGGTGTGATGTCATTGCCGTTCGCATCCAGAATCCGCGAAGATGACACATCTAGGCACACGAAGCTCTTCACAGTCGTCGATGCGGAGTCGTATGACTCGGACCTGTATAAAGCGACTTCAGTTGCGCCGACGATCTTTTTACCAGACAACTCTTGATCACGAACGGAGGAAATGTCTTCTTCAAGTGCGCCTCCGGCGAGGTACCGCTGCGGGTCGGAAGCCGGATCGGTCTCATGCGCATTAACGGACTCGATGTAATCCCGATAGACCTGCTCCGCCGCCTTGAACGCATCGGCCTCGCTCGTGAACAACGGTGTCGGAGTCGGCTTCGGGGCTGGTCCGGGAGCGCATCCCGCGAGACCGATCGCGACAACACCGATCGCGACGACGAGGGCCGACGCGATGCCGGCACGGGGCGCCCGCGCGGCGCGCCTGCGGCCACGCGACGGGATGCCGAGAGCACTGCGCCGAGGGTTCATCCCCACACCGTAACGGCACCCGCCCGAGGGCTGAGAAAGTTATCCACAGGCGCCGCGCTCCGCAACCGGCGAGCGCACGACCCGTCCGTAGTGGCGGACTCGATCAGCCGCCGAGTCCGTCGTCGAACACCTGCAGCGCCGAGGTGTCGTTCGTCGCGTCGGCGCGCGCCAGGCGCTGGCCGCGGAAGAAGTCCGGCGACGCCTTCGCCTGCACGAACATCAGGATCACGCCGAGGCCGAGCACGGTCACTCCGATGATGCCGACGAGACCGATCCCGCCGATGCTGCTGCCGGATCCGGCGTTGGGATCCATCGCGTCGATGGTCGTCTTCACGAACACGATGAGCAGCAGGATCCCGCCGATGCCGGGCAGCACGATCTTCATCAGGATCGACCCGAAGCCCTCGCGGAACGCCGACTTGCGGAAGTACCAGGGGCTCGCGAGCGCGGTGACGCCGTAGTAGAAGCAGACCATCATCCCGAGGGCGGTGATCGTGTCCCAGAGGACGTCCTCGCTGATGAAGCGCATCACCGCGTAGAACACGGAGGCGACGATCGAGGAGAGCAGCAGCGCCACGTATGGCGACTTGTACTTCGGGTGCACCTTCTTCAGCGACGGCGACAGCGCCCCGTAGTGCGACATCGCGAGCAGGGTGCGTGCGGGCGAGATCGCCGTCGAGTTGATCGACGCCATCGCGCTGACGAGGATCGCGAGGGAGAGCAGGATCGCCGCCGGCCCCATCACGGGGTGCGCGAGCGCGGCGAACACGTTCTCCACGATGTCGACGTTGCCGAGGCCCGTCGGCCCGTCGCCGAGGCCCGCGAAGGCCACCGTCGCGGTCGCGGTGCCGACGTAGAGGACGACGAGGATCGCGACGAGGATCATCGCCGCCTTGCTCTCGGTCGAGAGGCGTCCCTTCGAGGGCTTGGTCTCCTCGCCCATGGTGAGCACCGTGTCCCAGCCCCAATAGACGAAGATCGACACCGCGATACCCGCGGCGAAGGCGCTGAAACTCGACACCTCGAAGGGGTTGAACCAGCTCAGCTCCGGAAGCTTCGCCTCCTTGTTGGCCGGGTCGGCGGCGCCGATGAACATCGCGACGACGAACCACACCATGACCGCCATCTGGAAGATCACGGTGATGTACTGGAACACCTTGGTCGACGTCATGCCGCGGTAGGAGATGAGCGTGGCGAGCGCCATGAACGCGAGGCACACGGCGATGTTGATGAACTTGTTCGCCGCAAGGTCGGCGATCGACGGATCCCCGACGAGGATGCTGATCGACTGGAACAGGAACTCCACGGCGATTCCGGCGAGGTTCGACAGCACGAGCACGGTCGCCGCGATGAGACCCCAGCCGGCCATCCACCCGATCCACGGGCCGAACGCCCTTGTCGCCCAGGTGAACGACGTGCCGGAGTCGGGCATCGCCGAGTTCAGGGCGCGGTAACCGAGCGCCACGAGCAGCATGGGGATGAAGCCCATGAGGAAGATCGCGGGGGTCTGGTACCCGACCTCGCTCGCCGCCGGTCCGACCGCGGCCGTCAGCGTGTACGCCGGCGCGCACGTCGAGATGCCGATCACGAGTGCGCCGAGCACCCCGACCGTGCCGGTCGGCAGACCCTTCTTGCTGATGCCGGTGACGGAATCCAGCGTCCGCGTCGCCGGATCCGGCGTTCCCTGGTCGTACTTCACACTCATGCGAGTCCTGCTTCCTGCGCTCCGTCGCGCACCCCACGTCGGCACGATGCACGGACGGTGCCGCTCCCCGATTCTATGCGCCGGCTGAATTCGGCGTCACGCGGCCCGGACCCCGGAGCGGATCCGGATCCCCGCCGCCGGTAGACTGGATCCCGCCCCGCCTCGCCTCGTTCCAGGAGCCCGCGTGACCGCCAACGCCACCGCCCCCACGCACGTCCCCGACTCCGTCGCCAACGCCGCGGCGACGCCCGAGAAGGAGCAGCCGTACGCGGCGCTCGGCCTCAAGGACGACGAGTACGCGCGGATCAGGGAGATCCTCGGCCGCCGCCCCACGTCGGGCGAGCTGGCGATGTACTCGGTCATGTGGAGCGAGCACTGCTCCTACAAGTCGAGCAAGAACTACCTGCGCCGGTTCGGGCAGAAGGTCTCCGACGAGATGCGCAAGCGCCTCATGGTCGGCATGGGCCAGAACGCCGGCGTCATCGACGTGGGCGAGGGCTGGGCCGTCACCTTCAAGGCCGAGTCGCACAACCACCCCTCCTTCATCGAGCCGTTCCAGGGCGCCGCGACCGGCGTCGGCGGGATCGTGCGCGACATCATCTCGATGGGCGCGCGCCCGGTCGCCGTGATGGACGCGCTGCGGTTCGGGGCGCTCGACGACCCGGACACCGCTCGCGTCGTGCACGGCGTGACCGCCGGCATCAGCTTCTACGGCAACTGCCTGGGCCTGCCGAACATCGGCGGGGAGACGGTGTTCGACGCCGTCTACCAGGCGAACCCGCTCGTGAACGCGCTCGCGGTGGGCGTGCTGCGTCACGAGGACCTCAAGCTCGCGAACGCCACTGGCGTCGGCAACAAGGTCGTGCTCTTCGGCGCCCGCACCGGCGGCGACGGCATCGGCGGTGCCTCGATCCTCGCCTCCGATTCTTTCGACTCGACTGGCCCGACCAAGCGCCCCGCCGTGCAGGTCGGCGACCCGTTCGCCGAGAAGGTGCTCATCGAGTGCTGCCTGGAGCTCTACCGCGACGAGCTCGTCGAGGCGATCCAGGACCTCGGCGCCGCCGGCATCTCCTGCGCCACCTCCGAGCTGGCCGCGAACGGCAACAGCGGCATGCACGTCTCGCTCGACAACGTGCTGCTGCGCGACCCCACGCTCACGGCCGAGGAGATCCTCATGTCGGAGTCGCAGGAGCGCATGATGGCCATCGTCGCCCCCGAGAAGCTCGACGCGTTCCTCGCCGTCGTGAAGAAGTGGGACGTGGAGACCTCGGTGCTCGGCGAGGTGACCGGCGACGGCCGCCTCGTCATCGACTGGCAGGGCGAGCGGATCGTCGACGTGGATCCGTCCACGGTCGCCGTCGACGGCCCGGTCTACGACCGCCCGGTCGCCTACCCGACCTGGATCGACGCGTTGCAGGCCGACGCGGCCGAGCTGCTCCCCCGCGACAACGACCCGGAGGCTCTGAAGCAGCAGTTCCTGGCGCTGCTGGAGAGCCCGAACCTCGCCGACACCCGCTGGATCACCAACCAGTACGACTACTACGTGCTCGGCAACACGGCGCTGAGCTTCCCGGACGACGCCGGCATGATCCGCGTCGACGAGGAGTCGGGCCTCGGCTTCTCGATCTCGACCGACGCCAACGGCCGGTACAGCCAGCTCGACCCCTACGCGGGAGCGCAGCTCGCCCTCGCGGAGGCGTACCGCAACGTCGCCGTCACCGGCGCCGAGCCCACCGCGATCACCGACTGCCTCAACTTCGGATCCCCGGAGAACCCCGAGGTCATGTGGCAGTTCGGTCAGACCGTCGACGGCCTCGCCGACGGCTGTTTCGAGCTCGGCACCCCGGTCACGGGCGGCAACGTCTCGTTCTACAACCAGACCGGCGACGTCCCGATCCATCCGACCCCGTTGGTCGGCGTGCTCGGCATCATCGACGACGTCTCCCGCCGGATCCCGTCGGGCTGGCAGGACGAGGGCCAGAACATCTACCTGCTCGGCACCACCTCGACCGAGCTTTCCGGATCCGCCTGGGCCGACGTCGTCCACGGCCACCTCGGCGGCCTGCCGCCGCGCGTCGACCTCGCCGGCGAGAAGCGTCTCGCCGGACTCATCGGCGCCGCGCGCGACGAGTGGCTCATCTCCTCGGCGCACGACGTCAGCGAGGGCGGTCTCGGCCAGGCCCTCGCCGAGGGCGTCATGCGCTTCGGCGTCGGCGCCCGCGTGTGGCTGACCGAGCTCATGGAGCGCGACGGCGTGGATGCCGCGACGGCGCTGTTCTCCGAGTCGACGGGCCGCGTGATCGTGACCGTGCCGCGGGAGGACGACGTGAAGTTCCGCGGACTCTGCGAGGGCCGCGGCTACCCGGTGCTGCGCATCGGCGTGACCGACACGGAGCCCGCGCTTGAGATCCAGGACGTGTTCACGATCCCCGTCGCCGAACTGCGCGCCACGTCGCAGGCGACGCTCCCGGCCGCTTTCGGCCCCACCGTCGCGGAGCCGATCGACGCATGAACGCCGACCCCGACGAGACCGAAGACCTCTCGCTCTACAGCGATCGGCGCCAGCGCCGCATCCGGATCACGGCGTGGGTCGTGATCGTGGCCCTGATCCTCGTCGGCGGCGGATCCTCCCTCCTCGCCGTCCTGCTGAACTGAGGTTCCGGGCGGGTGGGCGAGCAGGACCGGCTGCGAGCGCTCCTCGACGAGCGCCGCGTGCAGGCGGAGGCGCGCGTCGCGGCGTCGGACCTCGCACTCGTTGCGTTGCTGCGTGAGCGCGAGGGATCGAACGATGACGACGAGCACGATCCCGAGGGCGTGACGCTGTCCTCCGAGTGGTCGCGCCTCACGGCCCTCGCGGAGGACGCCGCCGCGGAGCTGCACCAGGTCGACGACGCGCTGACCCGCATGAACGCGGGGACGTACGGCGTCTGCGCGGTCTGCGGAAGGCCGATCCCGACCGCGCGACTGGAGGTGCGCCCGTTCGCCGAGCACTGCGTCGCGTGCGCGGAGAAGCTGGGTCGCTGAGCGCGCCGGGCGGATGCGGAGCACACCGTTTCGCCGCCGACCGACCGGATTCGCGTGCGGAGCAGACTCATCATCTCCCGGGCGCCGGCACGGAATAGGCTGGGCGGATCATGGACTTCTGGCACTTCGTGGGCGGCTACTGGTGGATGATCTTCCCGATCATGGGCGTCGCCGGCGGGATGGCGAGGCGGTGGCAGGTGATGTCACGGCAACGCCACCTGCAGCGGCTGGAGACCCTGCGGCTGAAGAGCGAGATCAAGGCCGCCGAGCTCGCGGCCCGCGGCCAGGTCGTGTCTCCGACCGCGCCGGTCGTTCCGGCACCGCCGTCGGAGTCCTCCCGGGATCTGCTGGAACGCCTGTTCCGCGAGCACGACGAGATCACCGCCCGCTGGCTCGACTACGAGCTCGACGTGGCCAAGATGATCGCCTACCCGGCGATGAGCGATGGGCGCCAGCCTCTCACCGCCGCCTTCCTGCGCGCCAAGAAGGCCGCCGACGCCCTCCGCCCGGCGTCGGCCGAGGCGCACCTGAGCGAACGGCAGGTCGGCGAGTACCTCGACGCGGTCGGCACCTACGCGGTCGCGTTCGAGATCGCGGAGAAGGACGCCCGACGTCTGCGCGACTCGACGTTCACCGCCGAGGAGCGCAAGCGCCTGGAACGGGCGCAGCACATGCTCAAGGTCGCCGTGGACGAGTCGGCGACGACCGCCGAACGGCAGACGGCCTACCGGCGTGTGCGCGAAGAGCTGGACGGTCTCATCGACCTCTCCGACGCCGCGGTGGAGAACCTGGAGAAGAAGGTCGCGCTGCAGCTCGGAGCCCCCGCGGAGGCCGGGACCTCGGCGGACGGTGCCCCGACGCCCAGTACCTCGACGCCCGGTGCTTCGACGGATGGCGCCGTGCGCAGCGACGCCACCGAGGCGCCGAGGTCGGCTCCGAGCGAGGCACCGCCCGCGCGCCCGGAGACCTCCGCGCGCCCCGATCCCGCCCGCGCGGACCCGCTGCCCCACCCCGATCGCTGATGAGGGTCGGTCTCATCGGCGCGGGAGGGATCGCCGCGGCGCATCTCGACGCCTGGCGCGCGCAGGGCGCGGAGATCCTCCTCGCGTCGCGCACCCGCCCGACCGCCCTCGCCGCGCGGTACGGGGCCGAGGCGGTCGACGACGTCGACGAGCTCGTCGACCGCGTCGAGGTCGTCGGGATCCTCTCCCCCACCCCGACGCACCTCGATTACGCGCTGCGGGCGATCGCGCGCGGCCGCCACGTGGTCTGCGAGAAGCCGCTGACGATGACGGCCGCCGAGGCCCGGCTGCTCGCGGATGCTGCGGAAGCCTCCGGTGTGCGACTGTTCCCGGCGCACGTCGTGCGCTACTTCGACGGGTATCTCGGGATCAAGCGGGCCGTGGACGCCGGAGCGATCGGATCGGTGCGGTCCATCCGGATGAGCCGGTTCGGGGCGGGTCCCACGGCGCCGTGGTTCTTCGACGAACGCGCCGGCGGCGGGCTCGTCCGCGACTTCCTCATCCACGACATCGATCAGGCGCTGTGGCTCGCCGGACCGGTCGCGCGGGTGCGCGCCGCGCAGGATCCCCCGAGCGTCTCCGGGCGCCTCGCCGCCCCCGTGCGCGCCCGGATCACGCTGACGCACACGAACGGCGCGGAGTCGCGGATCGACGGAGGGTGGCTCGGCGCGGGCACGCCCTTCCGGACGACGATCGCGGTGGGCGGCGGGGGCGGCACGCTCGCCTTCGACAGCGCGGCGTCCGGCCCCGCCGTCGACGGGTTCCTCCCTCCCGCGACCGACGAGGACCCGTACCGCGCCCAGATCGCGGACTTCGCGGAGGCGATCCGCTCCTCGCGTCCGGCGCGGGTGGGACCGGGCGACGGCGTCGCCGCGGTCGCCGTCGTGGACGCCGCGTACGCCTCGATCGCGGCCCGCGACGCGATCGATCTCTGAATCCGTCACCGGTGCGGGGGCGACCGTGCGGGATGCGGCGCCCCCGATCGCCCTGCGTCGTCGGAGCCGTCGCCGGGACGACGCGACGCCTGCGCGATCCGATCGCGGATCCGGTCAGGGACCCGCGTCGAGATCGTGCAGGCGTCGCGGTGCGACGGCCCTGCGGCCTACTTCTTGATCCAGTCGAACTCGTCGCCGTGCTCCGCGATCCAGGCGTCGATCGCCTGGGGCTCCTTGCCCTCGCCGAAGGTGTTGACCACCGTGTCCTCGAGCGAGCCGTACTGGGCGTCGTCGAGCACGATCTTCGAGATGAGCTTCGCGGCGTCGGGATGCTTCTTCGCGAAGTCCTTCGAGCCCAGGAAGTGCAGGCCCTCCGGCTTGCCCATCGCGCCCTTCGGATCCTTCAGATCCTTGACGGGGAAGGCGCTGTTGGCCCAGAACGGACGCCACAGCGTCACCGCGATGTCCTGCTTCTTGTCCGTGGCCGACTTCAGCTCCGTGAGCATCGCGGCGGTCGACGATGTGACGAGCTGGTACTCGCCGTTCAGGCCGTACTCCGGCATCATCTTCTGCGTCTGGGCGGTGAGGCCCGCGCCCGGCTCGATCCCGATGATCTTGCCGTCGAACTGCGAGCCCTTGCCCTTGAGCTGATCGATCGAGTCGATGTCGCTGTACTCCGGCACCGCGATCGTGAGTCGGGCGTTGTCGTAGTAGGTGCCCAGATCGTCGATCGAGCCGGCGTACTTGTCCATGTAGGCCTTCTGCGTGACCTCGGGCCAAGCGGAGGGGAACACGTCCACATCGCCCTGCGAGAGACCGGCGTAGAGCGGACCGGCGTCGGAGAGCGTCTGCATCTTGACGTCGTACCCGAGCTTGCCGAGCTGGTCCTGCAGCAGGTACGCGGTGCTCAGGCCGTCCGTCCAGCTCGGCAGGAAGCCGAGGGTGATCGTGCCCTTGTCGCCCGAGCCCGCGGCCTTCTCGGGCGCCTTGCCCGCCATCTCGAGGGTGCCGCCGGCGCCGTCGCTCGCACACCCCGCCAGGGTGAGGGCGGCCGCGACGCCGAGCGCCGCGAGGGTGGTGATCCTGCTCTTACGCATTCTGCAGCTCCTTCTCTTCGACGGCCATGTCCGGGGTCTGCGGCGCGGGCGCCGCGGACATCGCCGCGAGTCGGCGCGCGGTGCGGCGGCGCCGCAGCAGGCCGAGCAGCGAGCGGGGGTGCTCGCCGAGGGATCCGAGCGACGCGGTGACCCGGTCGAGGAACACGGCGATCAGCACGACGCCGAGCCCCGCCTCCACGCCCTTGGCGATGTTGACGGTCGAGATCGCCTCGACCACGAGCTTGCCGAGTCCGTCGGCGCCCGCCATACCGGCGATGACCGCCATCGACAGCGAGAGCATGATGACCTGGTTCACACCGGCGAGGATCGTCGGCATGGCGAGCGGGAGCTGGATCCCGCGCAGGATCTGCCCGGGGGTGGCGCCGAAGGACTGACCGGCCTCGACCGTCTCGGAGTCGACGCCGCGGATCCCGAGCTCGGTGAAGCGCACTCCGGGGGGAAGCGCGAAGATCACGGTCGCCACCATGCCCGGGACGACGCCGATGCTGAAGAAGACGATCGCGGGGATGAGGTAGACGAACGCGGGCATCGTCTGCATGAAGTCGAGCACGGGCTTGAGGATCGCGCGCACCGTGGCGTTGCGCGCGGACCAGATCCCCAGCGGGATCGCGAGGAGCACGGCGACCGCACCCGCGACGAGCACGAGGGCGAGCGTCTGCATCGCGGGGACCCAGAGCCCCATCGCGACGATCAGCCCGAACGAGATCACGGTGCCGATCGCGAGGCGCCAGGAGCGCACGAGCCAGGCGATGAGGGCGGCGACGAGGATGACGACGTAGAACCACGGCATCAGCAGCAGGAAGCTCAGGCCGTCGACGAGGAAGGACACGACCGTCGAGACGACGTGCAGCAGCCCGTCGAGGTTGGCCTTGATCCAGTCGACCGCGACGGCGACCCAGGTTCCGAGGGGAAGGACGTTCATCGGGCGACCTCCTCGGTCGGTGCGTCCGGCGTGGCCGACGTGGGCGCGGGCACCGACTCGGCGGTCCAGCCGTCGTCGAGCACGGCGTCGATCTCCGCCTGGGGCAGCGGCAGCACGGGCAGGTTGATCTCGCCCGTGGCACCGGGACCGGGGCCGAGGGCGGCGAGCAGGGTGATGCGGGGGATGACGCCCACGAGTCGCCCCTCCGCGTCGGCCACCGCGAGGGGGAGCGGGGACTCGACCGCGGGGATGAACAGGTTCATGAGGATCTCGTCCTCGTTCACGACCTGCGAGGCGGGCTTGAGCACCGAGGTGATCGTGCTCTCGCCGCGGCGGATGAGCTTCACGACGTCGCGATCGGTCACGACGCCGACGAGCGTGCGGTCGCGCCCGACGACGTAGGTCGCCGACATGAACGCGTCGCGCATCTGCTTGAGCGCCGTGCGGGGGCCGGCGGTCTCGGCGACGACGGGACGCGGGCGCTCCATGACGTTCGCGGCCGTGAGCACGCGCGCACGGTCCACGTCCTGCACGAACTGCTCGACGTAGCTGTTCGCGGGATCGGTGAGGATGTCCTCGGGAGTGCCGATCTGCACGATGCGCCCGTCGCGCATCACGGCGATGCGGTCGCCGAGGAACATCGCCTCGTTGAGGTCGTGCGTGATGAAGACGATCGTCTTCTGCAGCTTCTGCTGCAGCTCGAGCAGCTGCTCCTGCATCTCGCGACGGATGAGCGGATCGAGGGCGCTGAACGCCTCGTCCATCAGCAGGATGTCGGTGTCGGCGGCGAGCGCCCGGGCGATGCCGACGCGCTGCTGCATGCCCCCCGACAGCTCGGAGGGAAGCTTCTCGCCCTGTCCTTCGAGCCCGACGAGCGAGAGGATCTCCTCGGCCTTGGCCAGGCGCTCCGCCTTGGGGACGCCCTTGAGCTCGAGCGGGTAGGCGACGTTCGCGGCCACGCTGCGGTGCGGCAGCAGGGCGAAGTGCTGGAAGACCATCGACACGCGATCGCGGCGGATCTCGCGCAGACGCGAGGCCGGGATGCCGGTGATCGGGTCGCCGGCGACGAGGACGGATCCGTCGGTCGCCTCGTGCAGGCCGTTGAGCATGCGGATGATCGTGGACTTGCCGGATCCGGACAGTCCCATGATCACGAAGATCTCGCCGCGGTTGACGGTGAAGCTCGCGTCGATGACGGCGGCGGTGCCCGCGTCGGACACGGCGGTGCGGGTCTCGCCGGACTTGAGGCGCCGGACGGCCTGGTTCGGGTTCTTCCCGAACACCTTGAACAGATGACGCGCTTCGAGAGCGGTTTCGGACACGTTTCCCCCGTGCGGCCTCCTCGGGTACGCGAGGCCGGCATCGGTCACGCCCGGGTGACGATCACGGGGCCGCTTCGACGAAGCCGTGCTGGCGGCGCAGGCGGAGGATTCGGATCCTCGGCAGAGATCATCGACCGTACGCCCACGCCTCTTCGTGCACAGCGAGTCGAAAGAAGGACGCGGCCGCGGACTGGTCTAGGGGCCGTGAGGCCCGCATTCCAACGTAACGAGAAGGTTCGCCTCTGGCAAATCAGGGGATCGTGGTCTAAGGTTCCGCGATCACCGATCGGGAGCGCATCAGCGGCGGACCGATCGGGTCACGACGAACTTCGGCGTGCGGGCGAGCTGCTCGGTCGGACCGACGGCCGCGGCGAGCGCGCGGCGGTGGTCGAGGTGGGCGTTGAAGACGGTCCAGACCTCGCCGCCGGGACGCAGGATCCGCGCCGCGGCCTCGATCAGCCGGCGCCCCGCGCCCTCGTGCACGCTCGCGCCGAGGTGGAAGGGAGGGTTCAGCAGCACGAGGTCGACCGAGGCGTCGGGGATCGCGGATCCCGCGTCGTCCAGCGTCACGGTCACGCGATCGGCGAGGCCGTTGGCCGCCATCGTCGCCCGTGCGGAACGGGCCGCCGAGGCCGAGCGGTCCGTGGCGATGACCTGCCCCGCGACGGCCCGCGCGAGCGACGCCGCCAGGGCGCCGGTGCCGCAGCCGAGGTCGACCGCGCTGAACCCGGGGCGGGCCGAGAGCGCGGAGAGCTCTGGCTCACGCTCGTGCAGGACCTGCAGCAGCACGCGGGTCCCGATGTCGATCCGATCCCCCGCGAACGCCCCGCCGTGCGCCGCGAGCACGAGGCCGACGTCCTCGTGGCGCGTCGTGACAGGGAAGAGCGGCCGGTCGGCGACCGGCCGCGGATCCGACGCGAGGATCAGACGGGACTTCCGTTCGGCGCGCTGCGGCTGGATCCGCCCGAAGAAGCGACCGAGCACCTCGTTCTGCGCGAGGGTCATGTGCTTGACGCGTCCGCCGGCGATGAGCGTCACGTCGGGATCGGCCCAACGGGCGATGGCGTCCGCGACCTCCTCGAGCTCGGCGAGGCTCCTCGGCAGCTGCAGGAGCACGAGCCGCGCCCCCCGCAGCAGCGTCTCGTCGAGCCCGTGCGCCGCGAAGCCCGGCTCCTCGGGGTCACCGTCGTCCGCGAGCGACCGGGCGTTGCGGACGAGGGCTCGCCGTCCGGTCACGAGGTCCTGGTGAACCCGGATCCCGCGCCATCCCGCCGCCACGAGCGGCAGCGTGAGCGCGCCGTAGCCGTCCCCGATCACGGTGATCGCGGATCCGTCGAGCCCCCGGCCGGACGCGGACTCGGCGGACGCGGAATCGAGAGCGCGGGTCACGAGCAGCTCATCCGTGGCGTCCCACGCCTGCAGGTTCGCGGCCTCGACGTCGGGGAACCGGCGCAGGCGCGCGAAGGGGAAGCCGGGCATCCGATCAGCGTACGCGGGGAATGCTCGGCCACGGGTGCGGAGCGGCGCGGAAAACCACGGCTCCTGCGAGGGCGTGAATTCGCGGTCAGGCGAGATACTGGTTCGGATGAGTGCAACGCTGACCGTCACCGAGGTCGTCCTCCCCTCCGCCGCCGTCGGACCGGTGAATCCGCTCCCCGCCCTCGCCGCGATGCCGCAGGCGCCCTACGAGGCGTCCACCGAGCATCTGCCCGCCGGGATCGCGGCGAACATCCGCTACGGGCAGGTCTCCTCGATCCACCCCTACCTCCTGCAGGACGGCTACGACCGCACGCGCACGCCCGCCCCGATGCGGATCGCCGTGCTGGAGAACAGGCACCTGCGCGCCGAATTCGCGCTCGAACTCGGCGGACGTCTCGTGCGTCTGTACGACAAGGCCGCGGGGCGCGACCTGCTGTACCGCAACGAGATGCTGCAACCGGCGAACCTGGCCCTGCGCAACGCCTGGTTCTCGGGCGGCGCGGAGTGGAACATCGGGATCCGCGGCCACTGGCCGCTCACCTGTGACCCGCTCTACGCGGCCGTCGTGACCGGCGATGACGGCGAGCCGATCCTGCGGATGTGGGAGTACGAGCGGATCCGCGGCCTGATCCTGCAGATCGACGCGACGCTCGACGCCGACGCCCCGGCGCTGCACGTGCGCGTCCGCGTGCGCAACCCCCGCGACCGGGAGACCGGCATGTACTGGTGGACGAACATCGCGGTCGCCCAGGAGGCGGGAAGCCGCGTGTTCGCCCCCGCGACGCACGCCTACGTCACCGACTACGACGGGCGGATCGGATCCGTCGACCTCGCCGACGTCGACCCCCGGCACCCGGCGCGTGCGACGGCCGCGGCCGACTTCTTCTTCGACCTCGACGCGGGCGCCCGCCCCTGGATCGCCGCGCTGGACGGCGACGGCTCCGGCCTCGCCCACGTGTCGACGGCACCTCTGACCGGGCGCAAGCTCTTCGTCTGGGGCGACACCGCCGGCGGGCGCCGCTGGTGCGACTGGCTCGGCGGCGAGACCGGCGCCTACTTCGAGATCCAGGCCGGCCTCGCGACCACGCAGTACGAGCATCTGCGCATGCCCGGCGGCGCGACATGGGAGTGGACGGAGACGTTCCTGCCCCTGCGGGTCGAGGATCCGGCGCTCGACGGATCCTGGGCGGACGCCGTCGAGGCCGTCGGCGCCGTGGTCGCGCAGGCCGCGGACGGGATCGGATCCGACGCTCGCGCGCGGCTGGAGCGGGCGGCAGAGGCGGAGCCCGGAGAACTGCTGTCGACCGGGTCGCCCTGGGGTGCGCTGGAGCAGGAGCTCGCCGCCCGCGCGGGTCTGCCGTTCGCGCCGCTCGCCGGCGTGCGCTTCGCGCGCGAGGGCGCGGAGGGCGCGTACTGGGCGGCACTGCTGGACGGCTCCGCGGACGGATCCGCCGACGACGCGGACGCGCCGCTCGACGCCCCGGCCTCGTACGTGCGCGGCGAGGAGTGGGACCACCTGCTCGCCGAGGCGCCCTCCACCTGGCTCACGCACTATCACCGGGCGGTGGCCGCGCACGCCGAGGGGGAGCACGGCACCGCGATCTCGCACTACGAGGCCTCGCTGCGCCACCGCCGCACGCCGTGGGCGCTGCGGGGGCTCGGACTCGCGCTGCGTCAGTCCGACGGAGGCCGGGCCGCCGCCGCGGCCGGCGTCGCGCGGCTCGTCGAGGCGCGCGAGCTGGCTCCCGGCTCCGGGCCGATCGCGCTCGAACTCGCCGAGGCGCTCCTCGCCGATAACCGGCCGCAGGAAGCCGCAGCACTCGTCGAGGGCCTGGATCCCGCACAGCGCGCGCAGGGTCGCTTCCGCCTGGTCGCGGTCCGCGCCGCTCTCGCCCGGGGCGACAGGGAGGGCGCGGGACGGATCCTCGCGGAGCACATCGAGGTCCCGGATCTCCGCGAGGGCGAGGTGAGCCTGTCCGCGCTCTGGCGCGAGGCCCACCCCGACCGCCCGGTCCCCGCCTTCTACGACTTCCAGATGGCGCCGGAGGACTGACGGCCGTGCGCTGACGCGGGACGACGGCTCTGTCGGCCAGGACGGCTCAGTCGGCCAGGACGGCTCAGTCGGCCAGGACGACGTCGTAGCCGGCGTCCTGGAGCGCCGTCCGCGCGTCGTCGCCCAGCCCGGCATCGGTGAGCACGGTGGGGAAGAGCGCCGCGTCGCCCACGGTCGCGAACGCCGCCGCGCCGACCTTCCCCGAGTCGGCGACGATCACGGCGCGACGGGCGCGGCTCGCCATCATCCGGTTGACCGCGGCCTCGCGTTCGTCGTGCGTCGCGGCCCCGTCCGCCGCGGAGAGCGCGTTCACGCCGATGAAGGCGATGTCCAGCGCGATCCCGGAGAGCAGCTGCTCCACGAACGGGCCGACCAGCTCGTAGCTGCGCGAGTGGATGACGCCACCGGTCACGACCACCTTGATGTCCGGGCGGGTCGCCAGCTGGGCGGCGATGTTGACCGCGTTCGTGACGATCGTGAGTCCGTGCTCCGCGAGATCCTCGCGCGCGGCGAGCGCCGCAGCGATCGCCGTCGTCGTCGTCCCGCCGGAGAGCCCCACGACGGATCCGGGGGCGACGAGCGCCGAGGCGGCGCGCGCGATCCGTTCCTTCTCCTCGGTGCGCTGGTGGCTCTTGTACCGCACCGGTAGCTCGTAGGCGACGGACTGCGCGACCGCGCCGCCGTGCGTTCGGGTGAGCAGCCGCCGCTCCGACAGGCTGTCCAGGTCGCGGCGGATCGTGGCCGCGGAGGCGTCGAATCGCTCGACGAGCTCCTCGACCGAGACGTCGCCCTGTGCCGCGAGCAGGTCGAGGATCGCGGTGAGGCGGTTCGCTCGGTTCATGCGTCGACGGTATCGGATCCCGCGGAGCTCACCGGACGCGCCTGCTCACCGTCCTGCGCGGATCCGGGTGCAGGGCGCAGCGCGAACAGGCTCAGCAGTCGCGCTGCCTCCGCCGCGACCGCGTCCCGCGCGGGACCGAGGTACTTGCGCGAGTCGACGAGGCGCTCGTCCTGGTCGAGTCGGGCCCTGACCGCACGGGTGAAGTAGCCGTTGAGGTGGGTGGAGACGTTGATCTTCGTCATCCCGGCCTCGATCGCGGCGGCGATCGAGGCGTCGGGCACGCCACTGGACCCGTGCAGCACGAGCGGCACGTCCGCGCCGCCGCGTCCCGCGCCGCGCAGAGCGGCGCGGAGGCGGGCGATGAGGTCGAGGTCGAGCGCGGCGGAGCGATCGAGCATCGCGTGCGAGGATCCGACGGCGACGGCCAGCGCGTCGACCCCGGTCTCCGCGACGAAGGCGCGCGCCTCGTCGGGATCGGTGCGGACGCCCGGCGCATGCGCCCCGTCCTTGCCGCCGACCTCGCCCAGCTCCCCCTCGACGTAGACGCCGGCGGCGTGCGCCCGCTCCGCGACGTATGCGGTGAGGGCGACGTTGTCGGCGTAGTCGAGCGCGCCGCCGTCGAACATGACGGATCCGAACCCGAGGGCGATCGCCTCGTCGACGAGCTCCGGCCGCTCGGCGTGGTCCAGGTGCACGGCCACCGGCGTCTCGGCACGGCGGGCGACGGCGAGCGTCGCGAGCGCGATGGGTTCGAGCGCCCCGTGGTAGTCGGCGCAGTTCTGCGAGATCTGCAGGATCACCGGGAGCCCGGCCTGTGCCGAGGCGGCCACGAGCGCCTCCGCGGTCTCCAGGTGGATGACGTTGAAGGCGCCGACGCCGGTTCCGCGGCGGGCGGCGGTGGTCACGAGGTCACGGGCGGAGACGAGGGTCATCGGGGGTCCTTCCCAGAGGCGGGGCGCTCGCGAAGCGCGGCGCGGAGGGCGGTCGGAGGGCGGTGACGGCGGGATGCTCGACGATCAGCTCTGACTCGAGCTCGGTCCAGGACGGGTCGATCTCGCCGGCGAGCGGCATGAGCACGGCCGCGGCGGACCAGGAGGTCGCGCGGCGCAGGATCGCCTCGGGTTCGGTGATCCCTTCGGCCATCAGCACGGCGCACGCGGCGACCGCGGCGTCCCCCGCACCGGTCGGGTTGCCGGCGAGCGGGACGGCGAGACGCGCCCGCACGATCACGTCGGAGGTGATCGCGAGCATCCCGTCCGCACCCTGCGAGAGCAGGATCAGCGACGCGCCGCGGCGCAGCAGCTCGAGCGCGCCGTCGAGCGGATCCGCGATCCCCGTCGCCTCGGCGAGTTCGTCCGCGTTGGGCTTCAGCACGGTCGCCCCGGCATCGGCCGCGCGGAGCAGCGCAGGGCCGGAGGTGTCGGCGATCACGACGGCTCCCGCCTTCCGCCCCGCCCGGATGAGCGACGGCAGCAGATCCTCCGGCGCGCCGGGCGGCAAAGATCCGGACAGCACGAGCACGGGCCGCCGGCGCCGGCGGCCGGCGGCGGCCCCGCGTCCGTCGGTCGCGTCCTCGGCCTCGCCGTCCCGGCCGAGCGCACGCACCACCGCCTCGGTGAGCGCGGCCCACTCCTCCGCGCTCGGGTTGACGCCGCGTTCGTTGATGACGGTGGTGTCGCCGAGGTCCTCGTCCACGAGGGCGATGCTGCGCCGGGTCGCTCCCCGCACGGCGAGCAGCTCGTGCGGGACGCCGCTGGCCACGAGCTCCTCGGCCAGCTCCGCGCCGGTCGGTCCGCCGACGGTCGCGAGCGCCAGCACCGGCGCGCCCTGGGCATGCGCGACGCGGGCGACGTTGAGGCCCTTGCCGCCCGCACGGGCGACGCCCGCCTCCGCGCGGTGCGTCGCCCCGGGCACGATCTTCGGGACGTGCCAGGTGAGGTCGACGGCCGGATTGGGGGTGACGGTGACGATCATTCCAAGCTCCTCGCCCGCAGTGCCGCGCCGAGGATCCCGGCGTTGCCGCGCAACTGCGCGGGAACGAGGTCCGGGATCCGATGGAAGCTGAGCCGCGCCTCGAGGCGGGCGCGCAACTCGTCGAAGAGCGCCCCGCCGGCGCGGGAGAGGCCGCCGCCGATCACGACGGCCTGCGGCGCGAGCACCGCGGTGAGCTGCGCGATCGAGAGCGTGAGCGCGTGCAGCGCCTCGTCCCAGACCTGCGCGGCGATCCGGTCACCCGCCGCGGCGCGCGCGATGACCTCCTTCGCCCCGTCGACCGGCGATCCGCTGCGCTCGGTGTAGCGGCGCGCGATCGCACCGGCCGAGGCGATGGCCTCGAGGCAGCCGCGGGCGCCGCACGCGCAGACCGGCTCGTCGGCGACCGGCGAGTGGCCGATCTCCCCGGCGAACCCGCCCGCCGTGTGGATCCGCCCGTCCAGCAGCAGCACGCCGGCGATCCCCGTGCCGATGATGAGCACCACCACGTCGTCATAGCCGCGGGCGCCACCGAGCTCGTGCTCGGCGAGGCCGCCGCCGCCGACGTCGTGGCCGAACGCGACGGGCAGGCCAAAGGCGGCTTCGGCGAGCGCGCGGATCGGTGCGTTGCGCCAGCCCATGTTGCTCGCGAAGACCCCGATGCCCGACTCCTCGTCGACGATCCCCGGAACGACGAGCCCGACCGCGGCCGGCTCGACGTCGGGATGCTCGGCCCGCAGCTGCGCGGCGAGGTCGAGGAGCCGTGCGATCAGCCGCTCGGGCAGATCCGGTCCGGGCGGCGGGGTGGGCGTGCGCCGCAGCCCGAGCGCCGCGCCGGTCTCGTCGAACAGCGCGGACTTGATGTCGGTCCCGCCGACGTCGAACGCGAGCACGGCGCGCCCGGGACCGAGTTCTGCCGCGGGTCCGGCCGCGGCACGCGCGTCGCGGCCGCGTTCCTCCCCTGAGCCGTCCGCGGCGCGACCGTGGTCCGCGTCGCCCGGGAACCGCTCGGCGCCGCGCGGCTCCCCGCCGTACGCACGGGCCTGCGCGGCGGGGTACGTCCCGCGGTCGAGTGGGGAGGGGATCGTCATGGCCGGTCCGTTCAGGCGTCGAGGATGACCGACCGCGTCAGGTTGCGCGGCTCGTCCGGGTTGAGACCCTTCGCCAGCGCGCGGTCGAGCGCGACCCGGTGCAGACGGGCGAGATCGGCGAGGGGGTCGATCGGATGCTGCACGAAACGTCCGCCGGTCGCGGCGACCTGCGCGTCGAGTCCCTCCGGGGCGACGCCGAACTGCCAGGTGATGCGCCCGGGGGCAGCGATCGCGATCGGGCCGTGCCGGTAGTCCATCGACGGGTACGACTCGGTCCAGGACTGCGAGGACTCGCGCATCTTGAGAGCGGCCTCGTGCGCCAGGCCGATCGTCCAGCCCCGGCCGAGGAAGGTGTACTGCTCGGCGCCGGCCAGCGTCGGGTCGACGTCGGCGATCGCGACGCGCGCATCCTCGATCGCCTGCGTGAGGTCTTCGCCGAGCGAAGCGCGGAAGAGCGCCAGCGCGGTCGTGGCGAACCGGGTCTGCACGACCGAGCGCTCGTCGGCGAAGGGCAGCAGCACCGCGTCGTCGACGAGGCCGACCAGCGGAGAGGTCTCGTCTCCGATGACCCCGATGACGCGCGGGCCGCCGCCGGACGCCTTCAGATCGGAGACGAGTTCGAGCACCTCGGTCGTCGTTCCGGAGCGGGTCAGGGCGACCACGGCGTCGTAGTCGCGATCCAGGAACGCCTCGCTCGCCGCGTAGGCGTCGGTGATCCCGAAGCCCGCGGTCTCGCGCAGCGCCGCGTAGGACTGCGCCATGAACCAGGACGTGCCGCAGCCGACCACGGCCACGCGCTCGCCCCGGGTGGGCAGCAGGGCCTGCTCGGCGCGCATGCCGACGGCGCGCTCCCAGGTCTCGGGCTGCGAGTCGAGCTCGGCGCGCATGTACGCGCCGGGGGCGACGGTCTCGGTCGAATCGGTCATGCGGATCCTCCTCGGTCGGAGTGGTCTGGAGGCTCACGAATGCGTGAACATGCACGATGTTAGCGCATATCAATCACACTCGCTCATATCTTTACCCAGGGGTGACTCCGGAGCCGCCCGTTCCCGGAACCGGCTTCCGGAAGCGCGCCCGAAGCCCGCTCCGGGACGCTCGAGGGATGGCGGACGGCTCAGCGCGATGCGGCCTCGGTGTGGTGGCGGATGACCTCGGCGACGACGAAGTTGAACCACTTCTCCGCGAACTCCGGATCCAGATGGGCCTCCTCCGCGAGCGCCCGCAGTCGCGCGACCTGCTGCTCCTCGCGGCGCGGGTCCGAGGCCGGCATCTCGTGCTCCGCCTTGAGCACGCCCACCTGCTGCGTGCAGCGAAAGCGCTCCGCGAGCATGAAGATGAGGGCCGCGTCGATGTTGTCGATGCTGGCGCGCAGGCGCAGCAGCTCGGCCTGGGGATCGGGGACGGTCATGGCGGGCTCCTCACCGCGCGACGGACGGAACCCTCCGACGATAACGCGTCCGACCCGCGCGCCGCGCACCTCTCCCCTACAGTGAGAGCCATGAGCCGCGACGACCGCACGCCCGCCGATCCGGCCGAGGGTTCCGCCCCCTCGACGCCTTCGGGATCCCCCTCCGCGTCGACCGTCGTCGAGGGCGCGGAACCGGGGGCGGATGCGCTCGGCACGGCCCCCTCTGCCGGCACCCCGGCGCGGAAGAAGTACGTCGAGGCGAGCACGCCGCGCGGGTCCTTCTGGACGCGCATCGACAAGCCCTTCGTCTTCGGATTCCTCGTCACGCTCGGCGGCCTCGCCGCGATCCTGCTCGGACTCGCGCTGTCGAACATCTCGACCGTGCTCATCTACATCGCCTTCGCCCTCTTCGCCGCGCTCGGCCTCGACCCGGCCGTGCGCTGGCTGGAGCGACGCGGCATGAGCAGGGCCTGGGGCGTCGTGACGGTCATCGTCGCGTTGACGATCGTGCTCGGCGTGATCGTGCTCACGATCATCCCGACGGTGATCGATCAGATCGCATCCTTCGTGACGTCGATCCCCGGGACGATCCAGACCTTTCTGCACAGCGACTTCTACCACGGCCTCGAGGAGCGCTTCGGGGTCGGCCTGACCGACGTCGTGACGGAGCTGCAGAAGTTCCTCAGCGACCCGGGCCGTATCGCCCAGATCGGCGGCGGCGCGCTGCAGATCGGCGGCGCGGCGCTGCAGATCGGCGCCTCGATCGCGACGGGGCTGTCGGGAATGCTCATCGTGCTCGTGCTCACCCTCTACTTCCTCGCGACGCTTCCGTCGATGAAGGCCGGGCTGCTCCGCCTCGCGGCCGCGCGGGACCGCACCGGCATCTCCGAGATCGCCGATCAGATCACCGAGTCGGTCGGCGGCTACGTGATGGGCATGGTGGGCCTCGCCTTCATCAACGCGGTCATCGTCTTCCTCCTCTACCTCGTGCTCGGCCTGCCGTTCCCTCCGCTCATGGCGACGGTGGCCTTCCTCATCACGCTCATCCCGCTGGTCGGATCCGTGCTCTTCTGGGTGATCGGCACGGGGATCGCGCTCTTCTCCTCACCGGTGCTCGCGCTGATCTTCGCGATCGTCTACCTCGTCTACATGCAGGTGGAGGCGTATCTCATCACGCCCCGGGTCATGAACAAGGCGATCTCGATCCCCGGCTCGCTCGTCGTGATCGGAGCGCTCGTGGGCGGCACGCTCCTGGGTCTGCTGGGTGCGCTCATCGCGGTGCCGGTGACCGCGTCGATCCTCATCATCATCAAGCAGGTGTGGATCCCGCGGCAGGACGCACGCGTCTGACCCGGTTCGGCGGGGTCGGGTTTCCGAGTCCGTCTGCGCGCCAGGAGCGGCGTCCGGCGGCGTGGTGCACCGTCCTAGGCTGAGGGCATGACGCGGATCTGGGTGGTGCGGCACGGTCAGAGCATGCTGAACGCGGCGGAGCGGATGCAGGGCTGGTCGGATGCGCCGCTCACCCCCCTCGGCCGTGACCAGGCGACGGCCCGCGGTACGGACTTCGCGGCGGCGGGGATCCGATTCGACGCCGCCTTCTCGGGCGACGGCCTACGGCATCGCGAGACCGCGGCAGGACTGTTGCGCGCGGCCGGATCCGACCTCGTCGCTGACGCGGACGCCCGCTGGCGCGAGATCAGCTTCGGCGCGCTCGAAGGCGCGAGCGCCCGCCGGTTCTTCCGCCTCCTGGAGGCCCATCGCAGCGCCGAGAACCCCCTCGTCGCCGCACTCGACGACCTCGCCGCGCACGACCCCCTCGCAGAATCCCCCGGCGCCGTCGCGGAGCGGGCGCTCGACGCTCTGCACGAGGCGTCCGGGGCCGGATCCGAGGTGCTCGTGGTCACGAGCGGCATCACGATCATGTCGCTCGCGCGCCGGCTCGGCGCCGACCTCTCCCACCTCACGACCGGCCCCGCGAACCTCTCCGTGACCACGGTGCAGCGCGTCGACGACGGGTGGCGCGTGGACCGGATCGCCTCCCCCGCCCCCGTCGCGAGCGCCCCGGACGCCCCCTCCCGCTGAGCGCGCCCCATGCGTACCGGGTCCGCCGGGTCAGCCGGGTCGGCCGACGCCGGGCACCCGCCGCGTCCGACACGCTCGTCCGGACTCCGATATTCCGATACTCCGATACTCCGCGCAGAACCCGCCGCGATACCGCCGATATTCCGGATCGTGGCAGGTATGTCGGCCCGCACAGCGGATCCGGTCCGACATACCTGCACCGCTCCTGCACCCGCACCCGCACCCTCAGCCGCACCCGCAGCCTCACCCGCGTGGATCCCCGCACAATCGTGCCCGCACAACTGCGCCCTGGCCAACCGTGCCCGGGCCTCTACTGCCGATATTCCGGATCGCCCCACGCATGTCGGCCCACACAGCCGATCTAACCCGACATACCGGCATTGATCCGAAATATCGGATGGGTACAACCACGGCCCACACGAGTACGACCACGGCCCACACGGGACGCAACCACGTTCACCACGCGAAAGCCCGAACCTCGTTCACCGCCGTACGACACGACCACACCCACCACGCGAAAGCCCGGACCGCGCCCACCCCACGTAAGTCCGCGCCCCATTCACCGCGAAACGACAAGACCACACTCACCACGCGAAGGCCGGTCCACACCCACCACGGGAATCCCTCGGACCACATTCACCGCGCGAAGGCCGGTCCACATTCACCGCGCGAAGGCCGGTCCACATTCACCGCGCGAAGGCACCCATCGCCCGCACCGCCGGGAGCAGCCCGCCGTCCTCACCGCAGCAGTGGCGCTCAGTGCGCGTAGCGGTCCACCACGGTGAGCGCGTCGTCGATCGCGGCGAGACCGCGGACCAGCTCGTCCTCGGTGATCACGAGCGGCGGCGCGATGTGCGTGCGGTTGAAATGGACGAACGGCCAGACGCCGCCCTTCTTCGCCGCCGTGGCGAACTCGCCCATAGGGGCCGCGTCCGCGCCCGACGCGTTGAACGGCACGAGCGGCTCACGGGACTCTTTCGACCGCACGAGCTCGACCGCCCAGAACAGGCCCTGACCGCGCACTTCCCCGACACTCGGGTGCTTCTCGACCCACGCGGCCAGAGTGGGCGCGACGACCCGCGCGCCCAGGTCGCGCACGCGCTCCAGGATCCCGTCGCGGCGGAACACCTCGAAAGTCGCGACGCCCGCCGCGCAGGCCAGCGGGTGCCCGGAGTAGGTGAGTCCGCCGGCGAACGGCACGGTGTCGAACGCCGAGGCGATCCGCTCGGAGATCACGACGCCGCCGAGCGGCACGTAGCCGGAGTTCACGCCCTTCGCGAAGGTGATGAGGTCGGGCTTCGCGTCGAAGGCGTCGACGCCGAACCACTCGCCCAAGCGACCGAACCCGACCATGACCTCGTCGGCGATGTAGACGATGCCGTAGCGGTCGCACAGCTCGCGCACGCCCTGGAGGTAGCCGGGCGGCGGCACGAGCACGCCGTTGGTGCCCACGACCGTCTCGATGATGACCGCGGCGATCGTCGACGGACCCTCGAGCTGGATCGTCTGCTCGAGATGCTCGAGCGCGCGCTGCGACTCCTGCTCCAGGGTCTCGGAGTGGAACGCGGAGCGGTACAGGTACGGACCGAAGAAGCGCACCGTGCCGGTGTCGACGGTGTCGTTCGCCCAGCGCCGTGGATCGCCGGTCATCGAGATCGCGGTCGCCGTGGACCCGTGGTAGCTGCGATACATCGAGAGCACCTTGCGGCGTCCCGTCACGCTGCGCGCCATGCGCACGGCGTACTCGTTCGCGTCGGCACCGCCGTTCGTGAAGAAGACCTTCTCCATGCCTTCGGGAGCGACCTCGGCGATGAGCCGGGCGAGCTCGCCGCGCACGTCGTTCGCCATCGACGGCTGGATCGTCGCCAGGCGACCCGCCTGCTGCTGGATCGCGGCGACGAGGTCGGGATGCTGGTGGCCGAGGTTGAGGTTCACCAGCTGGCTGGAGAAGTCGAGGTACGCGTTGCCCTCGTAGTCCCAGAACGTGGATCCCTCCCCCGCGGCGACGGGCACCGGGTCGATGAGCGCCTGCGCGCTCCAGGAGTGGAAGACGTGCGCGCGGTCGTCGGCGCGCACCCGCGCCTCGGCGGCGGCCGCCGGCAGGGCGTGCGCCTCTCCGTGCCGGTCGATCAGCCGAGCGGTCTCGGTGGCCGTGGTCGTGGTCATGATCGGATCCTTCCTCGTCAGTGGTTGCTGGGGAAGCCCAGGTCGACCTGGGCGGCGGTGTGATCGGGCCAGCGCGTGGTGACCACCTTCGACCGCGTGTAGAAGTGGATCGACTCCGGGCCGTAGATGTGCGAGTCCCCGAAGAGGCTCGACTTCCAGCCGCCGAAGGAGAACGCACCGACCGGAACGGGGATCGGCACGTTGATGCCGACCATGCCGACCTCGATGTCGAACTCGAACTGACGGGCGGTGCCGCCGTCGCGGGTGAAGATCGCGGTCCCGTTGCCGAACTGGTGCGCGTTGATGAGCTCGACGGCCTCGGCGTACGTCTCCACGCGCACCACCGAGAGCACGGGGCCGAAGATCTCGTCCTCGTACAGCTTCATGCCGGGCTTCACGTGGTCGATGAGGCTGATGCCGGTGAAGAAGCCGTCGCCGGCGAACGTCTGCGCGGTGCCGTCGATCAGGACCGTCGCGCCCTCGGCCTCGGCGCCGTGCACGTATCCCTCCACGCGGTCGCGGTGCTCGCGCGTGATGAGCGGGCCCATCTCGCTCGCGGCGTCGGTGCCGTCCCCGATCCGCAGGTCCGCGACCTTCTCGGTGATCGACGCGATGAGCGGATCCGCGACGTCGCCCACGGCGACCAGCACGGACACCGCCATGCAGCGCTCGCCCGCCGAACCGTACGCGGCGGAGACGGCGGCAGCCGCCGCGCCGTCGACGTCGGCGTCGGGCATGACGACCATGTGGTTCTTGGCGCCGCCGAGGGCCTGCACGCGCTTGCCGTTGGCCGAGGCGCGCTCGTAGATCGACTTCGCGATGGGAGTGGATCCGACGAAGCTCACGGCCTTGACGTCGGGCGCGTCGAGCAGGGTGTCGACCGCGACCTTGTCCCCGTTGACGACGTTGAGCACGCCGTCGGGGAGCCCCGCCTCCTGGAACGCCTTGGCGAGCCAGATCGCCGCGGACGGATCCTTCTCGCTCGGCTTGAGCACCACCGTGTTGCCGCACGCGATCGCCGAGGCGACCATCCACAGCGGCACCATCACCGGGAAGTTGAACGGGGTGATGCACGCGACGACGCCGACCGGCTGCTTGACCGAGTGCACGTCGACGCCGCGCGCGACCTGTTCGGCGTGCTCGCCCTTGAGCAGGTGCACGAGACCTGCGGCGAACTCGACGTTCTCGATGCCGCGCGAGACCTCGCCGGCGGCGTCGGAGAGGACCTTGCCGTGCTCGCTCGTGACGATGGCGGCGAGCTCGGGCGTGCGCTCGGCGAGGATCTGACGCAGCCGGAAGAACACGTCGGCGCGCTTGATGAGGCTGGTTGCGCGCCAGGCGGCTCCGGCGGCCTTGGCGGCGTCGATCGCCTGCTCCACCTCCTCGACGCTCGCGAACGCGACCGTGCGATGCGCCTCCCCCGTGGCGGGGTTGTAGACCGGCCCGGTACGGACGGTCGCGCCGGTGTCTGCGCCGTTGATGAAGTGACGGATCACGCTCACGGTGATGCTCCTCGGAGTCGGGTCCGGACACTCTGATCGATGGTGTCCGCGAGCTTGTGCTCCCATGCTCGCAACACGCAGGATGGATCCGTGCTCCCAGATCGTATGGACTTCGCAGGCGATCGAACAGATCGTCCGGACGGTGCGGACCCTGGCCTGCCGACGGTCGCGGACGTCCTCGGCGTCGCATCGTTGCAAGCGGGCGTACCGGAGGTGCTCGCCGGATCGGTCGACGTGCCGGTGCGCTGGGTGCACGTGTCGGACAGCAATCGCGTGCCGGGCCTGCTCGACGGCGGCGAGCTGCTGCTCACGACGGGCGCCGGCTGGGCGGGGGACTCCGGATCCCTCGCGCGTCTCGTGGCGCAGCTCGCCGACGCCGGGCTTTCCGGCATCGTGCTCGAGCTGGGCACGCGCTTCGCCGTCGTGCCCCCCGCGCTGGTCTCCGCGTGCCGGGACCGCGACCTCGCGCTCGTGACCCTCGAACACGAGGTGAAGTTCGTGACGGTCACCGAGGAGGTGCACCGCCGGATCATCGCAGGGCAGGTGGAGGCGCTGCAGGAGCGACAGCGGCTGCACCAGCTGTTCACCGGGCTCAGCCTGCGCGGAGCGCCCGTCGAGGTCGTCATCCGGGAGACCGCACGCGCCCTCAAGGCGCCGGTGGTCCTGGAGGACCTGGCCCACGAGACGATCGTCGCCGACACGTTCGACCTCGCCGAGGCCGATGCGCTGGGCGGCTGGACCGAGCGCTCACGGCGCCTGCCCGCGGACTGGACCAGAGTCCCAGTCGCCGCCCGGGGCACGCGGTGGGGCGAGCTCGTGGCGCTGCCGGGTCCGCCGCATCCGGCCGGGCGGGCCACGGTGCTGGAACAGGCCGCGACCGCCCTCGCTCTGTCCCGCCTGGCCGACGGCGAGGGCGCGTGGGCGCGGCTGCGTGCCGACACCCTGCTCGCCGCGCTGCTGGGCGAGCAGTACGTCACTCCGGCCGACATCGAGGCCCGGCTCGAGTCGGCCGGGTTCCCCGTGCGGGGCCGCACGCTGTACGCCGCCGTGTCCACCTCGCCCGCTTCCCCGTCCGCACCGGGGGCGCAGGAGCGGGACGATCCGCACACGCCGCGACGATCGGCACCCGAGTTCCCTCTCCGGGTCCGCGAATCGTCGCCGGGCGGGCGGATCGTCTCGGATCCGGATCGCCTCGCCGTCACAGACGTGCGCCTGCTCGGGGGATCGGCGGGGCCCGAGCGGATCCTGCTCCTGTCGATCCCCGCCGGATCCGTCTCGCCGACGGCTCCCCCGGCCGAGCTCATCGCGGCGTTCGGCACCGGTGCGCTGAGCGATCCCGCGCTGTCGATGGCGGAGCTGCTCTCCGCGCTGCCGGTCGTCCGTCGGCTCGCCCGACAGGCCGGGTCGGAGGGTCTGCTGCGGGTGGCGGATCGACCGCTCGCGCGCCTCGCCGCCGAGCTCCGCGGCGACCACCGACTGCAGGAGCACAGCGCGCGGCTGCTCGCACCTCTGATCCGCCATGACGACGCGACCGGCGGAGATCTGCTGCGCGTGCTGAGCGCCGTCGTCTCCCACCCGGGCAATCGCACCGCGGCGGCCGCGGCCTCGCACCTGTCCCGCTCCGTGTTCTACCAGCGGCTGGCGCTCATCGCTGATCTGCTGCAGGCCGACCTCGACGACGGCGAGACCCTCTCCGCGCTGCACCTCGCGCTCCTCGCACACGCGCGCTGAGTTACGCCCGCTGAGTGAGGAGTCCGAGGTCGTCGAGCGGCACCGGCGAGACGCGCCGATCAGGCGATGTTGACCTTGCGCAGCGTCTCCGTGACGGTCCAGGTCGTGCGCATGCCCTCCGCGAGACGGACGACGGATCCCGGGCCCACGGTCAGGTCGTCGAGCGACGGATCCGCGAACGCGATCGTGGCACGGCCGGAGAGCACGACGAACAGTTCGTCGGTCTCGGTGTCGGTGGCCGTGCCCGGCGTCATCTCCCAGACGCCGATCTCACGGTCGCCCGTGTCGTCGAGCACCGCGCTCGCCGTGGTCGGAGCTCCGGCGACGACGTCGGAGAGGGGCACCTGCTCGTGCGTGAGGGCGGGATCGGTCATCGCGGTCCCGGGTGCGGGGAGCGTCGTCACGAGTCGAAGCCCATGCCGAGCGCGTCGAGCGTCTTGAGGAACGGGCCTCGCCGGCCCTCGTAGTGATCCGCCCGGTCCATCGCGGCGCGGACGAGGTTCACCCCGATCGACGCGGCGGGCTCCGGAGGGAACGGGATCGGACGCTCGCGCACCATCCGCAGCGTCGTGCGCTCGGTCTCGATCCCGGCGAGACGGTCGAGCATGACGTCGGCGGCGAAGCGACTCGCCCCCACTCCCAGACCGGTGAAGCCCGTCGCGTAGGCGACCCTTCCGCCGCGGGCCGTGCCGAAGAACGCGCAGAAGCGGCTGCACGAGTCGATCGCCCCCGCCCAGCGGTGCGTGAACCGCAGGCCCTCCAGCTGGGGGAAGGTCGTGAAGAAGTGCGAGGCGAGCCGGCGGAAGCTCTCGGGACGCTCCTCGTACTCCGGACGCACCTTGCCGCCGAAGTGGTAGACCGCGTCGTAGCCGCCGAAGAGGATCCGGTCGTCCGCGCTCAGCCGGTAGTAGTGGAACTGATTGGCGCTGTCGGCGAGACCCTGGCGGTGCTCCCATCCGATCGCCTCACGCTGCTCTGCGGTCAGCGGCTCGGTCATCAGCGCGTAGTCGTACACGGGCACGGTCATCAGCCGGTTGCGTCTGAGAAGGGAGGGGAAGACGTTCGTGGCGAGGGCGACGTGATCGGCGAGGACGGATCCTCGCTCCGCCATCAGCGTCTGCCTCCCGGAGCCGTGCAGGCGCGTGACCCTGGTGCGCTCGAAGATCCGCACGCCCAGCTCGGTCGCGACGCGCGCGAGCTCGAACGCGAGCTTGGCGGGGTGCACCATCGCGCACCCCCGGCGGTCCCAAGATCCGGCGAGGTAGGTCGGGGAGTGGATCTCGGCGCGCACGGCGGTCTCGTCGAGGAAGTCGTCGCCCTCCATCCAGGCGATCTGGTGCGGCTCGACCGCGACCGCGAGCTGTCCGGTGCGCTCCCAGTCGACGTCCATGCCGTAACGGGCGACCGTCTGCTCGATCCCGTCGAGGTTCTCCAGGCCGAGCCGGGCGAGCTCTGGCATCTCCTCGGGCCAGCGGTTCTCGCCGTTCTCCTCGCCATGCGTCAGGCTCGCCTCGCAGAAGCCGCCGTTGCGCCCGGAGGCGGCCCAGCCCACGCGGTTGGCCTCGAGCACGACGACGCTGCGCTGCGGGTCGCGCTCCTTCGCCCTGATCGCCGTCCACAGACCCGCGTAACCTCCGCCGACGATCGCGAGGTCGGCGCGGATCTCGCCGCGCAGCGTCGGATACGCGGTGCGCGTGACGTCATCGAGCCAGAAGGCCTCCGGCACGGTCGACTGAAGGGAGCGCTCGATGACCGCCGCGCTCGGCAGGTGTCGTTCGAAGACGGTCGTTCCCATGTTCTCTGTCCCTTGGTTCCTCGGTCGGATTCCTTGTTCCGGTTCCTCGTTCGGGCGGGCGGGATCCTCAGCGGATCAGCGCGTCCCCCAGTTGTAGAGGTCCTTGTGCAGGCCGGCGTAGAGGAAGGTCTCGGTGTGGCTGATGCCCTCGATCGTGCGGATCTTCGTTGCGATGAGGGCGAGGAGGTCCTCGTCGCTCTCGCAGATCGCCTCGGCGAGGATGTCGAAGGATCCCAGCGTCACGTTGACATATGCGATCTCCGGAATATTCGCGATGGCCTCGGCCGCGACCCGCGGATCCCCGTCGACGCGGATCCCGAGCATCGCCATGGACGAGAAGCCGAGCTGGCGCGGGTCGGTCACGGCGACGATCTGCACGACGCCGCTGTCGGTCAGCCGCTGCACCCGTTGACGGACCGCGGCCTCGCTGAGCCCGACCGCCCGCCCGATCTCGGCGTACGGTCGACGGCCGTCCTCCTGCAGCAGTTCGATGATCCGCTTGGAGACGTCGTCCAGCACCGGCGCTTTGGGCTTATCACTCATATGTCGATCTTGACATTTGTGACTGTCGAATGCAACTGATTCCGCAGATTTCAATTCGTGATTCTTCCGATTTCGTTGTTCCTCCTCTATTCTGTCGACATGACGAACCTGCTCCAGAACTTCATCGGGGGCCGATCCGTCCCCGCCCACGGCGAGGGGCGCATGGACCTCGTCGACCCGGCGACCGAGGAGATCTACGGCCAGGCTCCCGTCTCGGACGAGGCCGACGTCGATGCCGCCTACGCCGCCGCGGCCGCCGCCTTCCCGCAGTGGCGCGAGAAGACCCCCGCGGAGCGTCAACTCGCGCTCTTCCGGATCGCCGAGGAGATGGCCGCGCGTGCGGAGGAGTTCGCGGACCTCGAGTCGCATGACACCGGCAAGCCGCGCGCGACGCTCGTCGCGGACGAGATCGAGCAGTCGATCGACCAGTTGCGCTTCTTCGCCGGCGCGGCACGCAGCCTCGAGGGCCGTGCCGCCGGAGAGTACCTGCCGGGGCACACCTCCTACGTCCGGCGGGAGCCGATCGGCGTGATCGGCCAGGTGACTCCCTGGAACTACCCGTTGAACATGGCCGTGTGGAAGATCGCGCCCGCCCTGGCCGCGGGCAACACCGTCGTGCTGAAGCCTGCCGAGGCCACCCCCCTGACGACGCTGCTGCTGGCCGAGATCGTCGCGGAGCACACCCCGGCCGGCACCCTGAACGTCGTGCTCGGCGATCGTGAGACCGGCGCGGCACTCGTCGCGCACCCCACCGCTCAGATGGTGGCGATCACCGGATCGGTCCGCGCAGGCATGGCCGTCGCGGAGGCCGCCGCCGCCGACGTCAAGCGCGTGCATCTCGAGCTCGGGGGGAAGGCCCCGGCGATCGTCTTCCCCGATGCGTCGATCGAGAAGGCGGCGGAGGGCATCGTCACCGGCGCGTTCTTCAACGCCGGCCAGGACTGCACGGCGGCGACCCGCGTCATCGTGCACTCCTCGGTGCACGATGAGCTCGTCGCGGCCCTCGTGGAGCGCACCCGCACCCATGCGCGCACCGGAGGCCCCCACGAGGACGGCGTCTTCTTCGGCCCCCTGTCCAGCGCGGCGCAGCTCGCGCAGGTGCAGGGCTTCGTCGACCGGCTCCCGGATCACGCGGTGGTCGAGACGGGCGGGAAGCGCCAGGGCGACACGGGATTCTTCTTCGAGCCCACCATCGTCTCCGGGATGCGACAGGACGACGAGGCCGTGCAGAGCGAGATCTTCGGCCCCGTCCTCACCGTGCAGTCGTTCGAGGACGACGACGAAGCCCTGGCCTTCGCGAACGGCGTGCCCTTCGCCCTGGCCGCGTCGATCTGGACGAAGGACCACGCCCGGTCGCTGCGCTTCTCCCGCGACCTGGACTTCGGCTGCGTCTGGATCAACACGCACATCCCGTTCGTCTCGGACATGCCGCACGGCGGCTTCAAGCACTCGGGCTACGGCAAGGACCTCTCCCAGTACGGGTTCGACGACTACACGCGCATCAAGCACGTGATGAGCGCTCTCGACTGATCCATCCCGGCTGTTGAGCGAGCACACCGCCGGCGCCCGAGACGAAACGC
>NZ_CAMFHZ010000018.1 GCF_945952435.1 uncultured Microbacterium sp. | reverse complement strand
TCGTCGTAGCGCATGTCCATCTCCTTCACGACCCACTGCAGCGCCTCGGCCGCCTTCTTGGGGTTCGTGATGATGGGGGTGATGAGGTGCGGGACCCCGGCGTAGCTCGTGAGCTCCACGCGCTTCGGGTCGATGAGCACCATGCGGACATCGGCAGGACGGGCGCGCATGAGCAGACTCGTGATCATCGAGTTCACGAAGCTGGACTTACCGGATCCGGTGGAGCCCGCGACGAGCAGGTGGGGCATCTTCGCGAGGTTCGCGACGACGAAGTTGCCGCCGACGTCCTTGCCGACGCCGATGGTCAGCGGATGGGTGCTCTTCTGCGCTGCCGCGGAGCGCAGCACGTCGCCCAGGGCGACCGTCTCGCGGTCGGCATTGGGGATCTCGATGCCGATCGCGCTCTTGCCCGGGATCGGCGAGAGGATCCGCACGTCGTTGGACGCGACCGCGTAGGCGAAGTTGTTGCTCAGCTGCAGGATCTTCTCGACCTTGACGCCGTGCCCGACCTCGACCTCGTACTGGGTCACCGTCGGGCCTCGGGAGAAGCCCGTGACCTTGGCATCGACGTTGAACTGATCGAGCACGTTCGTGATCTGCTCGACCACGCGGTCGTTCGCCTCCGAGCGTGCGACCGACGGCGGTCCCGCCTTGAGGGTGCCGGGCGACGGCAGGATGTACGGCGCGACGGGAGCCTGCAGGCCGTTGCGCCCCGGCCCGTCGGTGCCGAAGCCGTCGAAGCCGCCCAGTTCCAGCTCACCCGTGTCGCCGTCGTCGAGGAGCGCGGTCGTCTGCTGCTCGGCCAGCGAGTCGGCGACCGAGCGGACGTCGGTGAGGATCTCCGTCGCCGCATCGTACGGCGCGTCGTCGGTGATGACGGCCTGGTCGTACGCGGTGGCCTGGGCGACGGTGGGCACATCGTCCTGCGCGGTCAGCAGCTCGGTGAGGTCCTGGGAGCCGAGACCCTGATCAGGATCCTCCTCGCGACCGGTCTTGTTGCGGCGCCACCACGGCAGCACATCGGGGTCGTCGACCTTGTCGTCGTCGTCGACCGCCGCGGCCTCCGCGTCCTTCGCGGGCTTCTCGACGCGCTCGGCGTCGAACATCCACGCGTACAGGTCGCCGAGGCGGCGTCCGATCCGGTTGGGCGGCGTCTTGGTGAGGATGAGGATGCTCAACGCCGCGAGGAGCGCGAGCACGGCGTACGCGGGGATGGTCGTCAGATAGCTCAGCGGCTGCCCCAGCATCCAGCCGAACAGACCTCCCGCGGCGCTCAGGGCGACCATGCCCTGACGCGGCTGCGGCAGACCGCCGGCCACGTGGCAGAACCCGGCCAGCGTCACGATGAACAGACCGAATCCGATCCCGATCCGTCCGTTGTCGTGCACGGAGGACGGATGCCGGAACAGCCAGCCCGCGAGCAGGAGCAGCAGCACCGGCATCACGAAAGCGGTGCGGCCGACGAGTCCGCCCACCGAGTAGGCGCTGATGTTGGCGGCGATCTCGGAACCGATGAAGAACCACTCGTCCACCGCACCGGCGATCGCGAGGAGCACGAGGAGGAAGGGGAATCCGTCGCGCCGCTGATCCTTCTCCAGCGTCTCCGGCCCGAACGCACGGAACAGGCCACCCACACCGTGTGCGAGCCCCGTCCAGGCGCGCACGATCACCGGAGGACGATCGATCTCGTCGACGTACTTCCGCGGTGCGGGCGCGGCCTTCGACGACGCGCGCGGCTTCGCCCCGGAACCGGATCCGGAGCGGGCGCGCGCCGGAGGCTTCTCCGCCGAACTCTTGGTCGCGCTGGAACTCCTGGGCATGCCTCCACGCTAGGGCCGTGCACCGACAACGGGGCGCAATGACGCGGCATTCCGCGGGATCCCTGCCGCCGGAGCACCTCCAGGAGCACCGCCCCGGGCTCTCACCCGGGGCGGCGGATCAGGCCTCGATGACCAGGGGGACGATCATGGGGCGCCGACGAAGCTTCTGGTTGACCCAGCGGCCGATCGTGCGGCGCACGATCTGCGACAGTGCGTGGTTGTCGCGCACGCCGTTGCCCGCAGCCTCCTTGAGCGCCGCGACGATCTTCGGCGCGACGTCGTCGAAGACGGAGTCGTCCTCCGCGACACCGCGTGCGTGGATCTCGGGACCGGAGATGATCCGTCCCGTCGTGGAGTCCACGACGACGATGACGGACACGAAGCCCTCCTCGCCGAGGATGCGACGGTCCTTCAGATCGGCGTCCGTGATCTCTCCGACCGTGGAGCCGTCCACGTAGACGAAACCGATGTCCAGCTGTCCCGCGACGCGCGCGACGCCGTCCTTGAGATCGATCACCGTGCCGTTGCCGCCGATGATCGTGTTCTCTTCGGGGATGCCCGTCTCCTGCGCGAGCTTGGCGTTCGCCATCAGGTGGCGGTACTCGCCGTGCACGGGCAGCACGTTCTTCGGCTTGAGGATGTTGTAGCAGTACAGCAGCTCCCCCGCCGCCGCGTGACCCGACACGTGCACGCGGGCGTTGGCCTTGTGCACGACGTTGGCGCCGAGCTTGGTGAGGCCGTCGATCACCCGGTACACCGCGTTCTCGTTGCCCGGGATCAGGCTGGACGCCAGGATCACGGTGTCGCCGGGCCCCGGCTCGATCGCATGGTCGAGATTGGCCATGCGGCTGAGCACCGCCATCGGCTCGCCCTGGGAGCCCGTCGACATGTAGACGATCTGGTCGTCGGGCAGGTCGCGCGCCTTCTTGTAGTCGATGAGCACGCCGTCCGGCACCTTGAGGTAGCCGAGCTGCTCCGCGATCGTCATGTTGCGCACCATCGAGCGGCCGAGGAACGCCACGCGACGGCCGTGCGCGTGCGCGGCGTCGATGACCTGCTGCACGCGGTGCACGTGGCTGGAGAAGCTCGCGACGATCACGCGGCGGGGCGCGTTCGCGATGATCTGGTCGAGCACCGGACCGATCGAGCGCTCCGTGGGCGTGAAGCCGGGCACGTCGGCGTTGGTGGAGTCGACGAGGAAGAGGTCGACGCCCTCCTCGCCCAGGCGGGCGAAGGCGCGCAGGTCGGTGATCCGCCCGTCCAAGGGGAGCTGGTCCATCTTGAAGTCGCCGGTCGCCAGCACGGTGCCGGCTGCGGTGCGGATCGCGACGGCGAGGGCATCGGGGATCGAGTGGTTGACCGCGATGAACTCCAGGTCGAACGGGCCGACCTTCTCCTTCTGCCCCTCCTTCACGGTGAGGGTGAAGGGCTTGATGCGGTGCTCCTTGAGCTTGGCCTCGACGAGGGCGAGGGTCAGCCCGGAGCCGATGAGCGGGATGTCGCCCTTCATCCGGAGCAGGTAGGGCACGGCGCCGATGTGGTCCTCGTGGCCGTGGGTGAGGACGACGCCGACGATGTCGTCGAGGCGATCCTTGATCGGCTCGAAGTCGGGCAGGATCAGGTCGACTCCCGGCTGGTGCTCCTCGGGGAACAGCACGCCGCAGTCGACGATGAGGATCTTGCCGTCGTACTCGAAGATGGTCATGTTGCGGCCGACCTCTCCGAGACCACCCAGCGGGATGATCCGGAGCGTGCCGGGGGCGAGCGGTTCTGGCTCGGCGAGGGGAATGGTCATGGCTGCCTCCTAGGCGGGGCGCGCTGCGCGCCCGATGGTCTGGTCCCTGTGCGCCGACGGGCTCGTCACGCGGCCGGAAGGCTCCTCGCGACGGGATGCAGGAGGCACGGCGCGTGCGATCCTCACCATGCCCACCGTGGTACGACCACCCTCAGCGGGTCGTACCGTGCACCTTCGGGAGGGCGCCGCCGGCGGCGGCGTTGCGGTCGGGACGGAAATCGGAGAAATCCGCCCCGGGGACGTCGGTGACGAGCGCGAGCTCGTCTTCGATGAGAGCGGCCTCCCACTCCTCCGGCCCGACGAGGGGCAGGCGGACGCGCGGGCTCGAGATCCGCCCGAGGCCGTGCAGGATGTACTTCACCGCAACGGTTCCCGGCACGTGCGTCATCGCCGCCCGCACGAGGGGCTCGAGACGCTGATGCTCGGCGGTCGCGGTGGAGAGGTCGCCGCGGTTCACGGCGTCCACGATGGTGCGGTACGGCGCGGACGTGATGTTGGCGGTGACGCCGATGAGTCCTGTCGCGCCGATCGAGAGGTGCGGGAGCACGTTCGCGTCGTCGCCGGAGAAGTACATCAGGTCGGTCTGGTTGAGCACCCGGCTGACCTCGGAGAAGTCGCCCTTGGCGTCCTTCACAGCCAGGATGTTGGGATGCTTGGCGAGACGGAGGATCGTCTCGTACTTGATCGGGACCCCGGTGCGTCCGGGGATGTCGTAGAGGATCACCGGGAGGTCGGTGGCGTCGGCGACGAGACGGAAGTGCGTGAGGATTCCCGCCTGGGTCGGCTTGTTGTAGTACGGCGTGACGATCATGATGCCGTCCGCCCCGGCCTTCTCGCTGGCCTTGTAGAGCTCGATCGCGTGCGCGGTCTCGTTGGATCCGCCGCCGGTGATGATCTTCGCGCGCCCCGCGGCGACGTCCTTGCCGACCTCGACGAGTCGCAGCTTCTCGGCATCCGTGAGCGTCGACGTCTCGCCCGTCGTCCCGGTCACGACGATGCCGTCGGCGCCGTCGGAGATCACGCGGTCGATGTGCTTCTCGACGGCGGGCCAGTCGACCTCGCCGTCGGCCGTCATCGGGGTGACGAGCGCGACGAGCACCTGTCCGAAGGGATTGCCCGTGTGCGTCATGCCTTCCAGCGTATCGGTTCGGACGGACGCCGCAGGTCGCGTTCCGAGGAGCGGAGCGGGTCGCGTCCGCTGGATAGGCTCGCGGCATGGCCTGGACGACGAACGACTCCCGTACCGTCTACGAGAATCGCTGGATCTCCGTGCGCGAGGACGCCGTCACGGGTCCTTCGGGAGAGGACGGCGTGTACGGCGTGGTCACGATGCGATATCCCGCCGTCTTCGTCGTCGCCCTCGACGAGCAGGACCGTGTGTGCCTGGTCACGATCGAGCGGTACACGACCGGACGCTCCGTCGAGGTCCCGGCCGGTGGATCGGACGGCGAGGACCCCCTCCACGCGGCGCGGCGCGAACTGCGTGAGGAGACGGGTCTCGAAGCGGACGAATGGACGCCGCTGGGATCCATGCACGCGCTCAATGGGATCGCGGAGGCGCCGGAGCACGTGTTCCTGGCGACAGGCCTGCGCGACGTCGCGGACAGCGCCGCCTCCCGCGCAGAGGAGGGCATCGCCGCCGTCGAGCGGGTACCGTTCGCCGACGCGCTCGCGATGATCGCCGACGGGCGGATCACGGACGGCGAGACGATCGCCGCCCTCGCCTTCGCAGGGATCCGCCTCGGCCGGTTCTCGTGAGGGCATCGCCGGGCGTCGCCCCTCGGACACGCGGCGGCGCAGGGCGGATGGACGCCGCGGCCTACCCTGCGAGGAGGGTTCAGACACGCCCTCGCCGGGCGACCGACGCGGTGAGAGAACGCGGCAGCAGCCGCGAGACCGCCACGACGATCTTGTAGCGCCACGAGGGGATCACCACGGCACGGCCCCGCGCCGCGGCGGTCAGCGCCTCCGCGACCACGTCCGGGGCGTCGAGCCAGAGCGGCCCAGGGACCCCCTCCTTGCCCGCTTCCAGCCCCATCCGGGAATGGAACGTCGTGTGCACGAAGCCCGGGCAGACGGCCGTGACGCTCACACCGTCGCGTCCGTACTCCCCGTTGGCCCAGCGGCTGAAACCGATGAGCCACGACTTGCACGCCGAATACGTGGACCGGGAGAGGAAGCCCGCCACCGAGGCGACGTTGACGATCCGACCGCCGCGCCCGCGCATCGTGCCCAACGCCGCGTGCATGAGGCGCATCGACGCCTCGACGTGCACGCGCAGGTGACGCACCTCGTCCTCGATCGGGTTGTCGGCGAACTGCAGTGGGAGACCGAAGCCGGCGTTGTTCACCAGCAGATCGATGGGACGTTGCGGGTCCGCGAGGCGATCCGCGACGCGACGCACGTCCGCATCGTCGGCCAGGTCCGCCGGGAGCACGTCGACGAGGACGCCGTGCTCGGCACGCAGTTCGGCGGCGAGCGCGTGCAGCGCGTCGGCGGAGCGGGCTACGATCACGAGATCGGCGCCGCGCCCGGCGAGCTGCCGCGCGAACTCCGCGCCGAGGCCGGCGCTCGCGCCGGTGACGAGAGCGACGGGCATCAGCGTTCGTACCTCAGGAAGCGATAGGGCACTCCGGTGCGGCCCGTGCGCCACTCCCCCTCGTCCACGAGGCGGAACCCGTCGCGTCCCGGTGCGTGCGCGTCGCCGTCGACGTCCAGGTCGAGTTCCGTGACCTCCAGCACGTCGGCACGGCGCACGGCCTCGCCGAAGATCTGCCCCCCGCCGATCACCCAGACGGTCGCGGGTGCCGTCCGCAGAGCGAGTGCCAGAGCATCGTCGAGGGATCCGGCGCGCTCGGCCCCGTCGGCGGACCACGCATCGTCCCGGGTGATCACGATGTTGCGCCGCCCGGGAAGGGGCCGGAAGCGGTCGGGGAACGACTCCCAGGTACGACGCCCCATCACGACGGGGGACCCGAGGGTGATCTCCTTGAAGTGCGCGAGATCCTCCGGCACATGCCAGGGCATGCCGCCGCCCGCTCCGATCACGCCGCCGTGGGCCTCTGCCCAGACGAGACCGATCGCGGTCATACGGCCACCGCGGCGCGGATCGCGGGATGGTGCCGGTAGTCCTCGACGGTGAAGTCGTCGTAGACGTAGTCGAAGATCGAGGCAGGGGTGCGCCCGATCCTCAGCGTCGGGTACGGATACGCCTCGCGGGTGAGCTGCTCGCGGACCTGGTCGAGATGGTTGTCGTAGATGTGGCAGTCCCCGCCCGTCCAGACGAAGTCGCCCGGCTCGAGACCGGTCTGCTGGGCGACCATGAGCGTGAGGAGCGCGTACGAGGCGATGTTGAACGGGACGCCCAGGAACAGATCGGCGCTGCGCTGGTACAGCTGGCAGGAGAGGCGTCCGTCCGCGACGTAGAACTGGAACAGGGCATGGCACGGGGCGAGGGCCATGTCCGGGATGTCGGCGGGATTCCACGCCGAGACGATGATGCGCCGTGAGTCGGGAGTGTCCCGGATCTGGTCGATCACCTGCTGGAGCTGATCGATGTGCCCGCCCTCCGGGGTGGGCCAGCTGCGCCACTGCACGCCGTAGACGGGGCCGAGATCGCCGTTCTCGTCGGCCCACTCGTCCCAGATCGTGACGCCGTTCTCCTGCAGCCAGTGCACGTTGGAGTCGCCGCGCAGGAACCAGAGCAGCTCGTAGGCGATGGACTTGAAATGCACGCGCTTGGTGGTGATGAGCGGGAAGCCCTGCGAGAGGTCGAAACGGATCTGCCGGCCGAAGACGCTCGTCGTCCCGGTGCCCGTGCGATCGTCCTTGTGCGCCCCGTGCTCCAGCACGTCGCGGAGCAGGTCTTCGTAGGGCGTGGGGATCGCGGCGCTCATGCGCTTCAGCGTACCGGGGCCCGTGGACATCGAGGCCGCGCCGGCCCGAGACGATCCATCGCCCTCCTGACTCGATCCGTCACATCCGCCCTCCGCCGCAACCTCCCGACGTAGCCTCGGTCCATGCCCCTTCCGCTCGCCGTCCTGCTCGTCGTCGCCCTGCTCGCCGCGACCGTGGCCGCGGGCGTCGTGTGGCGTCGGCGCGACGGACGCAGGGTCGCCGTGCACGCGGACCGGCATGTCGATCCCGCCGATCTCGCTCATCCGCTGGGATCGTCCGCGACCCTGGTGCAGTTCAGCACCGAGTTCTGCGCGCGCTGCCCGCAGGTGCGGCGCATGCTCGGGGAGGTCGCGGCCGAACGCCGCGGCGTGGTCCACGTGGACGTGGACCTGACGTCGCGCGCCGACCTCGCCGCACGCTACCGCGTGCTGTCGACCCCGACGACCCTCCTCGTGGACGACGAGGGTCGGATCCGCTCCCGCTTCACGGGCGTGCCCACGCGCGCCGCCGTGCTCTCCGCACTCGACCGCGATCTCGCCCCGAAACCCCAGGAGGCCTCCGCATGACCGCTCCGTCTGGCATCGATCCCCGTGGCCCGCGATTCGCCGCCTGGATCACCTCCGCTCTGCTGCTCGTCGCGACGGTCCTCGGTCTCGTCGCGGTGCCCTCCGCGCGGGCCGCCTCGTTCGGGTGGTTCGCGTATCAGCCGCTGAGCGACGCCACGTTCTCCCCCGGCGGCTCTCCGTGGACGCTCGTGGCGACCAGGGCGAGCCAGCCGGCGTTCCTCCTCGCGCTGCTGATCGCCCTGCTGTTCGTTTGGGGCGTCGTCTCGCCGCGGACCCAGCCGTGGAGCGTGCTGTTCCGCACGCTCGTACGCCCCCGCCTGGCACCGCCGAGCGAACTCGAGGATCCCCGCCCGCCGCGATTCGCGCAGGGCGTCGGCCTGCTCGTCGTCGCCCTCGGCCTGCTGCTGCATCTGCTCGGCGTCGCGTGGGCGCTCCCGATCGCGACGGCGCTGGCCTTCGTCGCGGCGTTCCTGAACGCGGCGTTCGGGCTGTGCCTCGGGTGCCAGCTCTACCTTCTGCTGCAGCGCGCAGGGATCCTCGGCCGCGCGGCGGGTTCCTCGGCCGCGGGCTGATCGGTAGGCTGGCAGCCCTGAACCCCGCCGAATCGGAGGACTGTCATGCCCGTCACGAGCGAAGCTGCCGCCACCTGGACCGGAACACTTCTGGACGGCGAGGGATCCGTCTCCCTCTCCTCGTCGCACCAGGGCACCTTCCCCCTGAACTGGAAGGCGCGCGCCGAGGGCTCGGAGACCACGACGACGCCCGAGGAGCTCATCGCCGCCGCCCACTCCTCGTGCTTCAGCATGGCGCTGTCGCACGCGCTGGCCGAGAACGGCACTCCGGCCGAGCGCGTCAACACGACCGCTTCGGTCACGTTCAAGCCCGGTGTCGGGATCACCGGCAGCCACCTCAACGTGAACGCGACCGTTCCCGGCCTCGACGCCGAGACGTTCCAGCGTCTCGCGCAGGAGGCCAAGGCAGGCTGCCCCGTCTCCCAGGCCCTCGCCGGGATCGAGATCACCCTCGAGGCGACGCTGGCCTGAGGCGCCCTCTCAGGCGTTCTTGGCGAGACGGATCGCGTCGCGGATCGCAGCCCTGGCCTCCTTGCGCCGCCCGGCGGCGTCGCGCACGACACCCAGCCGGTACTGCGCGCGCCAGTCCGCCGGGGCAGCGTCGGCCGCCGCGCCGTACTCCCCGAGCAGACGCTCGGCATCGTCGGGCTGCAGACGCCCGTTGGGTCGCAGGTTCTCCGGAGCCGGGGGCATGCCGCCCTCGGCGTCCAGGGCGCGCCCCAGGCGGTCGGCGGAGAGTCCGAAGAGCAGCTCCCGGACGAGCGCCCAGCCGCCGATCACGGCCAGTACGACGAGGGCGACGCCCATCGCGACGGCCAGGGGCTGTCCACCGGAGAACAGCGCGACCGCGTACCAGCCCGCGACGAGGACGTAGAGCAGAAGGAGCGCGGCCATGATGACGACGCCGATGCGGGAGCCCATCCGTCCAGTCTAGGTCTCGCCTCCGCTCGATCCGGGCCGTGCGCCGCGGAGCGCCGGCCCACCTTCCCGCCGTCCCGAGACGTCCCGAGACAGCCCGAGACAGCGGCGGACAGGCGCATGACAGCGCCGCGACAGCACGAGCGCGCACGATCGTCCCATGACGAATCCCCTCACCGACTGGGCCCTCGAGGCCGACGGGCTCGTGAAGACGTTCGGAGACAATCGCGCGGTCGACGGCGTCGACCTCCGCGTGCGCACCGGCAGCGTCTACGGGGTCCTCGGCCCGAACGGCGCCGGCAAGACCACCACCATCAACATGCTCGCGACGTTGTTGCGCCCCGACGCCGGAACGGGCCGGGTGTTCGGCCACGACGTCGTCCGGGAATCCCACGTCGTGCGCCAGCTCATCGGCGTCACGGGGCAGTTCGCCTCGGTCGACGAGACGCTCTCCGCGACCGAGAACCTCCTGATCTTCTCCCGTCTACTCGGACTGACCCGCGCGGGGGCGCGGTCGAAGAGCGCCGACCTGCTGGAGAGGTTCGGCCTCACCGAAGCGGCGAAACGGCCGCTGAAGAACTTCTCCGGGGGCATGCGCCGCAGGCTCGACCTCGCCGCCTCGCTCCTCGCGCAGCCGCCGCTCATCTTCCTCGACGAGCCGACCACGGGTCTCGATCCCCGCACGCGGGGTCAGATGTGGGACACGATCCGGGAGCTCGTGACTACCGGGTCCACCGTGCTGCTGACGACGCAGTACCTCGACGAGGCCGACCAGCTCGCCGATCGCATCGCCGTGATCGACCGGGGCAGGGTCGTGGCGGAGGGCACGCCAGACGATCTCAAGGCCTCCGTCGGCACCTCCTCCCTGCAGCTCCGCGTGCGTGACGCCGCCGATACGGCCGACGCGCTGCGTGCGATCGAGCAGACCCTCGGCGTCCGCGGCGTCCTCTCCCCCGAAGCGTCCCGCATCACGGCCCCGATGGCCGATCCCGATCGCATCGCCGACCTGCTCATCACGTTCCGCGAGGCGGGGATCGGTCTCGCGGAGGTCAGCGTGCAGAAGCCCACCCTCGACGAGGTCTTCCTCACGATCACCGGCCACCCCGCCGAGGAGCTGCCCGTCGAGGACCTCGCCCCCACCGCACAGACCCAGGAGGTCCGCGCATGAGCACTCTCGCCCCCGTCACCGGCCGCATCGTCCCCGCCTCCGAGCGCCGGATGAACCCGCGCCCGAGCCTGTCCCTGACGCTGCGCAACACCCTCACGATGGCGGCCCGCGGCATCATCAAGATCCGCAGGACGCCCGAGCAGCTGGTCGACGTGACCCTGCAGCCCATCCTGTTCACGCTGATGTTCACCTACATCTTCGGCGGCGCGATCTCCGGAGACGTCTCGAACTACCTGCCCGTGATCATCCCCGGGATCCTCGTGCAGACCGTCATCACGACCTCGGTCGTGACGGGCGTGCAGCTGCGCGAGGACATGGACAAGGGCGTGTTCGACCGCTTCCGCTCGCTGCCGATCGCCCGCATCGCGCCGCTGTCGGGTGCCCTGCTGGCCGACACGATCCGCTACGGCATCGCCACGGTGCTGACGTTCACGATGGGATTCATCATGGGCTTCCATCCGGCGGGCGGCCTCGGCGCCGTGATCGCCGCCGGCCTGCTGGTGATCGCATGCTCGTGGGCGATCAGCTGGATCTTCGCGTTCGCCGGCGTCATCGCCCGGACCGCTTCGAGCGTGCAGGGCATCTCGATGCTCGTCCTGTTCCCGCTCACGTTCCTCTCCAACGCGTTCGTCCCCGTCGACACGATGCCGAGCTGGCTCCAGTGGTTCGTGAACGTGAACCCGGTCTCGCATCTCGTGACCGCGGTGCGCGACCTGGTCAACGCCGGGGTCTTCGGGGCCGACGCGTGGATCTCGTTGCTGGGCGCCGCGGTGATCGTCGCCGTGTTCGCCCCCCTCACGGTGCGGGCGTACATGCGCAGGGCATGAGCGCCTGCGGTGACGGCGGTGTCCTCCTTCCGGGGGCGCCGCCGTCACCGGCGCGTGCGCAGCAGGGCGGTCGCGAGCTCGACCCTGGCCTCTCGGGTCAGCGACGCCGATGCGGAGCGCGCGGCCTCCACGGCCTCCACACCCACGAGTCGCTCCGCGGCGGCGAAGAGCGGCCGCAGATGCAGGCTGGGCAGATCCTGCCGGGCGGCGAGGCCTTCGGCGAGCGCGAGCAGACGCACACCCGTCTCCCGCTCGCGCTCCTGTCGCAGCGCCCAGGCCGCCCATCCGGTGAGCACGCAGCCGAGGACGGGGCGGTCGACGTAGCCGGGCCGCAGGCGCCGCACGGCCAGCCAACGCGTGCGCAGTCGGCGGGCCCAGTTCGCGCTCCGCGGCGCCGGCAGGGTCTCGTCGGTCGCGGTCGCCGCGAGGAGCGTGCTCATCGCCATGAGGTACCACGGCGACGATCGCTGCTGAGCGTTGCGGAACCCGACCAGCGCCCGCTCGTACAGCTCGGCGGCCTGCTCCCCGTCCCCGTCGATCCTGGCGAGCTCGGCGAGCCCGATCCAGCCGATCGATGCCAGCTCGAGTCCGTCCTCCGTGACCTCGTGCGAGGCGCAGAGCGTGTGGAAGAGCTTCCTGGCCTGATCGTGCCGGCCGAGACTGATCAGATTCCCGCCGAGGATCCACTGCTGCTGGCGCGCCTGCTCCTCGGACCCGAACGCGACCAACCGCTCGTTCGCGCGGTCGAGCCAGAGCATCGCCTCCTCGGGGCGCGCGGACTGGCTCGCGAGCTGGGCGTTGCTCATCGCCGCCATCGCACCGATCCAGCCCGCGCCCTGCTGCTGCGAGAGCTCCCATGCGCGGCGCCCCGATCGCATGGCGAGCTCGACGTCGCCCTCGTTCTCGGCGCTCTGTGCGCGCATGCTCGTGCCGACGAGGGCGGTCACGGGGTCCGCGTCCTCGGCGAGATCGTCGAGGACGGCCCGCATGCGTGCGGGATCGGGAGCAGCGCAGAGCAGGTCGGCGAGTGCGCCCTGCACCGGCTGCAGCACCGGGTGCCTGCGCCGCAGGACGCGCAGATGGGCGAGCAGCCGCAGACTCCAGATCTCACCGCTGAACAGGCCGATGAACGACCCCATGAGCAGGACGAGAGCCCGCGCGTCGGGGGCGATGTCGGACTCGCGTGCGCGGATCACGGCGGCGAACGCCGCCTCGCCGAAGCCCATCAGCTCGGTGAAGGATCCGCGGACCATCCAGGACTGGCACAGCAGCGAGAACGCCAGCACGGTCCGCACGTCGTCGGCCGCGCCGATGGCGCGGCGCAGCACGGCGATGAGGTTGTCGTGCTCTCCTCGGATCCGGCGGTACGCCTCGTCGTCGAGGAGCACGGAACCGCTCCCGGACGCGAACGTGCTCGCCCAGTCCAGCACCGCCTCCCAGGCGGCCTCCTCGCCTTCGAAGCCCGGCCCGGCGAGACGGGCGAGCGCGAACTCGCGGACCGTCTCCAGCATCCGGAACCGGACCTCCCCGCCCCAGGACGGCTCCGCCACGACGAGAAGGGACTGCGAGGCGAGCCGGTCGAGGACGTCATCCGCGTCCGGCTGATGCAGCACCGCGGCCGCGGTCGTCGCGGAGAATCCCGCGGGGAGCACGGACAGCCGGGCCATCGCGTGTCTGGCGTCGTCGTCCAGCAGATCCCAGCTCCAACCGATCACGGCCTCCAGCGTGCGGTGGCGTTCCGGTGCCGCACGGTCGCCGCTCCTCAGCAGCGTGAAGCGGTCGGTCAGTCGTTCCTCGATCTGGGCCGGGCTCATCGTGCGCACGCGGGCCGCCGCGAGCTCGATGCCCAGCGGCAGCCCGTCCAGGTGCGTGCACAGGCGGCGGACCACGTCGATCGGCAGCCGCGCTCCGGGCCGCGCCGCGACGGCGCGCTCCAGGAAGAGGCGCACGGCAGGACCGTGGTCGGCCCCGGAGTCCTCCACGCTCAGCGCATCGAGCGGGTACACCGCCTCTCCGGAGATCGCGAGAGGGGTGCGGCTGGTGGCGAGGATCCGCAGCTCGGGGACGGCCCGCAGGACGTCGGCCGCCCAGTGCGCCGCCGCCTCGATCACCTGCTCGCAGTTGTCGAGCACGAGCAGCGTCGGCCGTTCCGCGAGCAGCGCGACGACGCGGGCGCGCAGGTCGGGCCGCGCCCGTGGATCGGTCAGCCGTCCGTCGGAGCTCGCTTCGCTGATCCCCAGCGCCGCGGCGATCGCGGCGGGGACGTCGGCGTCGACCCGCACGCCTGCCAGGGGCACGACCGCGACCGCAGGGGCCGCGGAGGACGTCGCGATCGCCTGAGCGAGGCGGGTCTTGCCCAGACCGCCCGCGCCGAGGATCGTGACCACACGGGAGGTCGTCAGTAGGCGCGGGATCTCGCGGAGTGCGTCGTCGCGGCCGATCAGCTCGTTCGGCGCCGCCTGGACTCCGATGCGCACGCGCGGACCCTGATCCTGCGCGCGGAGGAGGGAGGCGTTGCGCGCCGTGAGCTCCGCCCCGGGCGAGGCGCCGAGTTCCTCGCGAAGCACCGTCCGGAACCGCGAGAAGACCTCGAGCGCCTCCCCCGGGCGGCCGTCCGCCGCGAGCGCATCCATGAGCGCGCCCTGCGCCGCGTCGTCGAGAGGCAGCAGCCCGCTGAGTTCCTCGAGCACGAAGACGGCCTCCCCGGGCCGACCGTCCTGGATCAGCGCCTGGGCGAGCCGTCGGTCCAGCTCCGCGCGGAGCCGGTGGGCGACACGGGCGATCTCCTCGGCGACGGGAACCGTGCCGAGGTCGGCTCCGGGCTCTCCTCGCCAGAGAGCCGCGGCCTCGCGCAGGCGACGGATCCTTTCGGAAGGCTCCTCCTCCCCCGCGACAGCCGCGCGCACCCGCGCCAGGTCGGTGTCGTCCGTGCCGAGCGCGTAGCCCCCCGGCACGCTGAGGATCACATCCGCACCCGCGTGTGCGCGCACCCTCGAGACGAGGGTCTGCAGGGCGGCCCTCGGGTTCTGCGGGGGCTCGTCGCCCCAGATCGCCTCCGCGAGCGCCGCGACCGAGGACGCGGATCCTCGTCCCGCCAGGACGAGCGCGACGAGGAGCGCGCGCATCGGCACTCCGCCGGCATCGCGGTCCGCGAGGCGCACGGGTCCGAGCACGCCGATGCGTGCGGTCATGTGCGCGGCCGGATCCCCAGATCGATGACGTTCTCGAGGCCGATCGCGATCCCGCGCAGGTCTCGTGCATAGGGCAGGGCGAGGCGGATCCCCGGCGCATAGGCGGCTGCAGGCTGGACCGTGTCATGGACGATCGAGAGGGACTCCCCGGCACCGGACAGGATGACCTCCTGCTTCGCGATGACGCCGGGTCGGCGCAGCGCGTGCACGGGGATGCCGGCGACCTGCTGGCCGCGGGCGCGCTGATCGGTGTGCGGCGCGTCCACCGGGCCCTGCGCGGTCCGCGCCGCCGCGATGAGTTCGGCCGTGCGCACCGCCGTGCCGCTGGGAGAGTCGATCTTGGTGTGCTGGTGCGCCTCCACGATCTCGATGGATCCGAAGAAGGGCGCCGCGAGCGTCGCCAGCACCGTCCCGAGCACGGAGCCGAGCGAGAAGTTCGGTACGAACAGCACCCCGATGCCGGCCTCCGCGATCACAGGACGCACCTGATCGATGCGCTCCGCCGACCACCCGGAGGTGCCGACGAGCAGGTTCGTGCCCCGTTCTGCGGCCGCGCGGACCACCTCGGCGCTCGAGGCGGGAGTGCTCGCGTCGACGATGAGGTCGACGCCATCGAGCTCGTCCTGACCGCTCGACGACCCGAGGACCGCGACGGTCTCGAAGCCGTCCAGCTGCTCGATCACGGACCCGATGATGCGGCCGAGCTTGCCGGAGGCGCCCACCAGGGCCACGCGCGTCGTCATGCCGACAGTCTATTCAGCGCGGCGAGCGCACCGACCGGCGAGTCCGGGCATAGCGTCGGAGCATGCCCGCGTTCCGAAGCGCGTCCCCCGCGGACGCCGACGCCCATGCCCTCCTGGTCGAATACTTCACGATGCGCGCCGCCGAGTTCCCCGGCGGCGCGTACTCGCCCCGCTATCCGACGGCCGAGGCCTTCCGGTCGCCGGACGGCGTCTTCCTGCTCGTGGAGGACGACGGACGCCTCGTCGGCTGCGGCGGTATCCGTCGGCTGCCGGATCTGGAGGACGGGCGTGTGTTCGAGGTGAAGCACGTCTACCTCCGCCCGGAGACGCGGGGTCGCGGCTGGGGACGACTGCTGCTGGACGAGCTGGAGCGGCGTGCCCGCGCGTGGGACGCGAGCGCCCTCGTCCTCGACACGCATCACACGCTCGAATCGGCCGGTCACCTCTACCGCCGCGGCGGGTTCTCGGACACGGCTCCCTACAACGACAACCCGAACGCGACGGTGTGGTTGAGGAAGGAGCTGCACGGAGTCGGACCGCGATCCGATCGACCGTGACGATCCGCGCGCGGTGAGCCGAGGAGATCAGGCCGGCAGCGGATCCGGCATGCCGGTGCGCAGCTCCATCGGGAGATGGCTGAGCTCGTTGTGCGTCAGCAGCGCCCAGGGGCGACCCTGCTTCTGGGCGATGACGGTCAGACCGCAGTTGGCCTGATTCAGCGTCATCCATCGCCACTCCGGTGCTTCCAGCACCTCTCGGACGAACCACGAGATCACGAAGTTGTGCGTGATGAACACCTCGTGCACGTCCCCCGTCTTGCGCACGAGGAACTCGCTGACGGCGTCGGACATCTGAGCCCGGCCCGCCTCGATCTCCGCCTCCGTGACGGAGCCGAAGAACGGCTCGTACGCGGCGGGGGTCTCCTCGGTCATCCCGGTCGGGACGCAGTCGAACAGGAGGGCGGAGGCCTCCGGCTCGACCGAGGGGATCCGCTCGGAGATCGCCCTGGCCGTCTCGGCCGCCCGCAGCAACGGCGAATGCCAGATCGCGTCGAGCGGGAGCCCGGAGAGGCGATCTGCGATGAGCTCCGCCTGGCGACGCCCCCGAGGCGAGAGGGGTCCGTCGGCGAGGCCGTGCTCGGCGTCCTGATGCTCACCGTGCCGGACCAGATAGATGTAATGCGTCACAACCGCTCGCCTCTCCGACTCGGACGTCGGGGTCCCTTTCAGCCTATGTCACGAATCGGGACACGGCGGGGATCCGCTCAGCCGGCCGCTTTCGTGAGCTCGGCGATCTGACCCCGCCCGAGAGCGACGCCCGCGCCCTGCATGAGCTCGTCGACCTGCTCGGTCGCGAACGCGTTGACGATCGGCGCGGTGACGGTGCGCTGCGCGAGCAGCCACCCGATCGCGACGGCGGCCACCGGGACCTGCAAGTCCTGCGCGGCGAGGTCGAGAGCGCGGAGCACCTTGATCCCCCGGCGGTTGATGTTGCCGCGCAGCTGCTGCCCTCGCACCCCCTGGAGCGCCTGCTTGGAGCGGTGTCGACCGGAGAGGAAACCGTGCTCCAGCGCGTGCGAGGGCGTGACCGCGAGGCCCTGCGCGGCCGCGACGAGGCGCAGGTCGCCCTCGAAGCCCTGCCGGCGCAGCAGGTTGTACGGTTCGTCGAGCACCTCGATGCGCGGATAGCCGGCCGCGGCCAGGATGCGCGCCTCCACGAGCCGCTCGGGGCTGAACGCGAAGGCGCCGAGCACGCCGACCTTGCCGGACTCGACGAGCCACTCCGCGGTCGCCAGCGTGTCCTCGATGGTGCTGCCGTCGTCCTCGCTGCCGTCCAGGTACAGCACGTCGATCCTCTCGACGCCCAGGCGCGTGAGCGAGCCCTCGACCGCGCGGACCAGGTTCACCGCGCCGAGCCCCGGGTTGTCCGGGTGACCGCCGACGCGCACGCTCAGCACGATGCCGTCCCTGTTGCCCCGCGCGGCCATCCAACGCCCGACGATGTGCTCGCTGCGGCCCGCGGCGAAGCTGTCCGCCGTGTGCACGGCGTTGCCGCCGAACTCGACGTAGCGGTCGAGGATGCGGATCGCGGTGTCGGCATCGGTGTTCCAGCCGAACTCGGCTGCACCGAGGACGAGCGGGAAGGAGCGCAGTCCCGTCTCGCCGATCGGCACCCGCAGCGCGGTGCCGATGCCCGGGCCCACGACGGGGATCGGGGCCGACGGATGCGGTTGGGGCGCGGCCGGAGGCTCTGCGGCGCTCACGAGCGGCGCGGCAGAACCCGCCACGGTGCCCGGCGTATCGGGTCCGACGCCGAAGAGACGCATGCGATCACCCCCGTGCTGATGCGTGTGCGGATGGCGCACCCCCCGGTGCGCTTGATTCGAGGGTAGAGGAGCGGGGGTTCGGATCCGTACATTGAGACGTCCGTGGGGCGAACATCCCATAACGGTTGCGTCACGAAGACGCGAAAGGCCCGTCCCCTCCGCGTTCGGCGGAAGGGACGGGCCCGGGAGCGAGGTCAGGCCTCGGTGGTCTCCTCTGCCGCCTCGGCGGGAGCCTCGTCGATGACGGGCTCGAGCGAGAGCTTGCCGCGGTCGTCGATCTTCGTGATCTTCACGAGGATCTTCTGGCCGACGGAGAGCACGTCCTCGACGTTCTCCACCCGCTTGCCCCCGGCGAGCTTGCGCACCTCGGTGACGTGCAGCAGGCCGTCCTTGCCCGGAAGCAGGGAGACGAACGCACCGAAGGTCGCGATCTTGACGACCGTGCCGAGGAACTGCTCGCCGACCTCGGGGTTGGTCGGGTTGGCGATCGCGTTGACCTGGGCGCGGGCGGCCTCGGCCGAGGGGCCGTCGGTCGCTCCGATGTAGACGGTGCCGTCCTCCTCGATGGAGATCTGCGCGCCGGTCTCGTCCTGGATCGCGTTGATCGTCTTGCCCTTGGGGCCGATCAGCTCGCCGATCTTGTCGACGGGGATCTGCACGCTGATCACGCGCGGAGCCGTCGGCGCCATCTCGTCCGGGCTGTCGATCGCGGCGTTCAGCACGTTCAGGATCGTCAGACGGGCGTCCTTCGCCTGGGTCAGCGCGCCCGCGAGCACCTCGGAGGGGATGCCGTCGAGCTTGGTGTCGAGCTGGATCGCCGTGACGAACTCGCTCGTACCGGCGACCTTGAAGTCCATGTCGCCGAGCGCGTCCTCCGCACCGAGGATGTCGGTGAGCGCCGCGTAGCGGGTCTCCCCGTCGACCTGGTCGGAGACGAGGCCCATCGCGATACCGGCGACCGGTGCGCGCAACGGCACACCTGCGTTCAGCAGGGACAGGGTCGACGCGCAGACGGACCCCATCGACGTGGAGCCGTTCGAGCTGAGCGCCTCGGAGACCTGGCGGATCGCGTACGGGAACTCCTCGCGCGACGGCAGCACCGGCACGAGGGCGCGCTCGGCCAGGAAGCCGTGCCCGATCTCGCGACGCTTCGGCGATCCCACCCGGCCGGTCTCACCGGTCGAGTAGGGCGGGAAGTTGTAGTGGTGCATGTAGCGCTTGCTCGTGGTGGGCGAGAGCGAGTCGATCTGCTGCTCCATCTTGAGCATGTTCAGCGTGGTGACACCCAGGATCTGGGTCTCGCCGCGCTGGAAGATCGCGGAGCCGTGCACGCGCGGGATGACCTGCACCTCCGCGTCCAGCGGACGGATGTCCGCAAGGCCGCGACCGTCGATGCGGACGCCGTCGGTGAGGATCCGGCCGCGCACGATCTTCTTCGTGACGGCCTTGTAGGCGGCCGAGAACTCGCCGAGCGCCGACTCCGGCATCTCGTCCGCCTCGATCGCCGCGACGAGCTCGCCGCGCACGCGGTCCTTGACCGCGTCGTCGGCGTTCTGCCGCTCCTGCTTGTCGGCGATCTGGTAGACGTCGCTGAGCTCGGCGAACGCACGGGAGGAGACGAAGTCGAGCGTCTCCTCGCTGTAGGGCAGGAACACCGGGTAGACGCCCGGCTCCTTCGACGCCTGCGCGGCGAGCTCGGCCTGAGCCTTGACGAGCTGGGAGATGAACGGCTTCGCGGCCTCGAGGCCCTGCGCGACGATGTCCTCGCTGGGCTTGGTGGCGCCGGCCTTGATGAGGTTCCAGCTGCCCTCGGTCGCCTCGGCCTCGACCATCATGATGGCGACGTCCTCGGTGCCGTCACCCTTGGTGACGACGCGCCCCGCGACGACGAGGTCGAAGACGGCCTGCTCGACCTGCTCCGCGTTCGGGAACGCGACCCACTGGTCGGCGTGCTCGCCGTGACCGGGGATGAACGCGAGGCGCACACCGGCGATCGGGCCGGAGAACGGCAGACCCGAGATCTGGGTCGAGGCCGACGCGGCGTTGATCGCGAGTGCGTCGTAGTACTCGCCCGGAGCGATGCTCAGGACGGTGATGACGATCTGCACCTCGTTGCGCAGGCCGTCGGCGAACGACGGGCGCAGCGGACGGTCGATCAGACGGCAGACGAGGATCGCCTCGGTGGAGGGGCGGCCCTCGCGGCGGAAGAACGAGCCGGGGATCTTGCCGGCGGCGTAGGAGCGCTCCTCGACGTCGACGGTCAGCGGGAAGAAGTCGAAGCCCTCGCGCGGCGACTTGCTGGCGCTCGTCGCCGAGAGCAGCATCGTCTCCTCGTCGAGGTAGGCGGCGACCGCGCCCTGCGCCTGCTGCGCGAGACGACCCGTCTCGAAGCGGACGGTGCGGGTGCCGAAGCGGCCGTTGTCGAGAACGGCCTCGGTGGCGGTGATTTCAGGACCTTCCAAGAGGTCTCTCCTTCTTTGTTTAGGCTCGCTCTCCCGTGTGGAGCGCGAGCATGGACGGATGCGCACAGAGGCATCCTGTTCCACCCTATCAGCGCGGGCCGCCGGCACGCGCTGAGGGATCAGGCGTCGCTGCGCGCAGCCACGTCCCGCTCGCGACCGACCCTCACGTAGTCGCGGTGCTTCGCACTGCGCCCGTCGCCGGCCGTGCGCCCTTGCAGCCGGCGCCACATCCACGGCAGCGCGTGACGGCGCCACCACGCCCCGGCCCCCGTGCGAGGGGTCGTGTGCAACGCATCGTCGAGCACTCCGAGCTCATCCGCCAGCGGCACCCCGAGGACGGCGCCGGCGCGGTAGGCGAGGAAGCGATGACCCTGGCTCGACAGGTGGACGAGGTCCTCGCCCCAGTTGTCGCGTCCGGCGAGCTGCGGGAAGAGGTCGGTGTCGAGCAGCAGCGCGCCCTGCCGGTGCGCGATCGACGCGAGGATCGAGGCCCACGCGGAGAAGCGCCGCGCATACAACCCCGCCGCCGCGTTCCCCGGCAGGAACGGCGTGACCAGCAGCACGTCCGCACCGGTGGCCCTGATGCGCGCGATCGCCTGCTCGATCTCCGCCGCCATCGCGTCCCACGCCACCCGCCGCTTCACGAGGTCGTTCGCGCCGATGAGGATCGAGACGAGGTCGGGGCGCAGCTCCAGCGCACGGGAGAGCTGCGGACCGCAGACGTCGACGACCCTTTTGGAGCGGATCGCGAGGTTGGCGTAGTCGATCGGCTCTCGCGCGGCCAGCAACAGGGCCAGCCGATCGGCCCAGCCCCGCAGCGCGCCGTCCCGATCGGGGTCGCACAGGCCCTCCGTGAGCGAGTCCCCCACCGCGACGTAACGTCGCCACCCCCGTCTCTGCGCCGGTACCGGCAGCTCGGGGCGCCGTGTGCGAGGAGAGCGTAATCCCGCGTCGATGCGATGGAGCTCCCGCGCCTCGGCGAAGTGGCCGATCAGCTGGTCGCAGACGGCGGCCCAGCTGCGTCGTTCGACGGCCGCGCGCCCCGCCTCGCCGAAGGCGCGGCGCCGGGACGGATCGGCGACGAGCGTGCGCACGCGGTCCCGCAGATCGTCCAGCTCCCCCGGCCGGTACAGCCATCCGTCCACGCCCGTCCGGACGAGGTCGCACGGACCGCCCCGGCCTGTCGCGACGACGGGGACCCCGCTCGCGTGCGCCTCCTGCAACGTCTGACCGAACGTCTCGCTCTCCCCCGGATGCACGAAGACGTCGAAGGACGCCATGACCTGCGCGAGCTCCTCCCCGCTGCGATGTCCGAGGAACGTCGCCCTCGGCAGCAGGGTCTCGAGCCGGGGCCGCGACGGACCCTCGCCGACGATCACGAGCCGCACTCCCGGCAGATCCTGCAGGACGGCTAGATCCTCCACCTGCTTCTCCGGCGCGAGCCGCCCGACGTATCCGACGACGACCTCTCCTGCGCCGCGCAGGTCCCAGGCCGGGAGGCGGCGGTCCGGGTGGAAGCGCTCCGCGTCCACCCCGCGCCCCCATCGCCGCACCCGGTCGACGCCGAGCCGCGCGAGCTGCTCCTCGGAGGGCGAGGACGGGGCGAGCGTGAGCGTGGCCCGACGGTGCAGCCGCGCGATGTGCGCCTCGGCGAGCGCGGTGGTCAGCGCGACGCCGTAGCGGGAGGCGTAGGCGGCGACGTCGGTCTGGTAGGCGGCGACGGACGGGACCCCCTGACGCGCCGCCGCGAGCGCGCCGCGCCATCCCAGCGCGAACGGCGAGGCGAGGTGGACGACGTCCGGCTCGAACCGCGCCATCGCCGCGGACAGGCGGTGGGCGCTCGAGGTGCCCACGCGGACCGTCCGGTATCCCGGGAGCGGAAGGGACGGGATGGGCTCGATCCTGGCGTGCCCGACCTGTCGCGGCATCCCGGCGGCCGCCGGGGCGTAGACGCGCGCCTCGTGCCCCTGGAGCTCCAGATGGCGAAGGATCTGCAGGACGGACCCGGTCACGCCGTTCATGTGCGGGAGGAAGGACTCGGTGACGATCGCTGCTCTCACGGCATCAGGATCCCGCACCGCCTCGCCGCCGAACGGCCGGAACCGCCCTGCACGGCGACTGTTCACCCGATGCACCGCGAACGGTCATCGCGCGGCCGCCTCCCCGACGCTCACTCCCCCGACCCGGTCGTGCGCGGGCTAGGCTGACGCGCATGAGTACCGACGACAGTGCAGCCTCGGATCTGAAGCGCAAGTTCAAGGAGGCGCTCGACAAGAAGAACTCCCAGCAGAACCGCGGGGAGGCGCACCTGGACGGCGATTCCGCCGTGCATGCGACCCACGGGGCGCAGACCCGACGGGAGTTCCGTCGCAAGAGCGGCTGACCTCGCACGGCCTGCCGCGCATCGCCCAGGGCGTCGACGGTCGTCTTTCGGCGCCCTCTCTGCGGTGCCCCGCGGATCGCACCTCGGCGCCCGTCCGCGCCGGGTCGCACAATCACAGCCACCCGGGTTAGCGTCGAAGACGTGATCGTCTCGAACGCCCGACGTCGGCCTGCCTCGGGGCACGGCCGCCCGCGGCGCGCCCTGCTCTCCGTCGGCGCGGTCGGCATCCTTCTCTGCGCGGCGCTGGCGCTGCCCGCTCCGTCCGCCCGCGCGGACGACTACCCGTCCTGGCAGGACGTGCAGAACGCGCAGGGCGACGAACAGGCGACCCAGACCGAGATCGGCCGGATCGATGCCGCCCTCGCGGACGCACAGAAAAGGGCCGCCGATGCCTCCGCCGCCGCGATGACGTCGGCCCAGGCCGCACGCGCCGTCCGCGCTCAGGCCGACGCGGCCGCGCGCCGGGCGGACGAGCTCGGCGCACAGGCCGCCGCCGCGCAGGACAGGGTCCAGAGCACGCACGACCGGATCGGTGCGGTCGTCGCGGGTCGGGCGCGCACCGAGCAGGCCGCCCCGCTCTCCGTCCGCCTGTTCACCGGGGCCGACCCCGACCAGCTGCTCGCCCGCCTCGGCGTCATGCAGCAGCTCGACGAGACCTGGTCGGCCCTGGGCTCGCAGGCGATCGCCGCACGCGATGTCGCCGCGTCGCTGCAGAGCCAGGCGACGTCCGCGGAGAAGGCGAGGGACGACCTCGCGGCGACGGCCGAGCAGTCGGCCCGCGCAGCGCAGGACGCGGCGGATGCCGAGGCTGCCGCGGTGCAGGACCTCCAGGGCCACGTCACGACGCTCTACGCGCAGCTCGCGGTGCTGAAGAACACCACCGCGGACGTCGAGCGGCGCTACCGGATCGGCCAGGAGGTCGCCGAGCAGGAGCGCGAGGAGAAGGCGCGCGAGGACGCCGCGGCCGCCGCCGCCGCCGGCTCGAGCGGGACCGATGGCGGCGGCGCGAACGTCGACCCCGCGGGCGCACAGGCCTACGCCCGCGGTCAGCTCGGAAGCTACGGCTGGGCCGACGACCAGTTCGGCTGCCTGTACCGCCTGTGGATGCAGGAGTCGAGCTGGCGGGCGGATGCCCTGAACCCGGACAGCGGCGCGTACGGCATCCCCCAGGCCCTCCCCGCCACCAAGCTCGCCAGCGCCGGTCCCGACTGGCGCACGAACGGGAACACCCAGATCGACTGGGGTCTCAGTTACATCCAGGATCGCTACGGGTCTCCGTGCGGGGCCTGGTCGCACGAGGTCGCGCACAACTGGTACTGACCAGGCCCCGGGGAGCTCAGCCCTGCTCGGCGCGCCGGCGGGCCCGATCTCGCTTCGCCGCCATCTCGGCGACAGCCGCCTCCCCCAGGTCCGACGTCCCGACGCCCGTCTCCGTCGGGACGGGGTCGTGCCCGACCCCGTCCAGGCTCGCCTCGTCGAACGGGAGCGCACCGGAGAGCACCCTCCCGACGCGTGCGCCGTCGATCTGGCGGGTCCACGTCCCGATGAGGATCGTGGCCACGGCGTTTCCGGTGAAGTTGGTGAGCGCACGCCCTTCCGACATGAAGCGGTCGATGCCGACGATCACCCCGACGCCGTTGACGAGATCCGGCCGGTACGCCTGCAGACCGCCGGCGAGCGTCGCGAGACCCGCACCGGTCACTCCTGCCGCGCCCTTGCTCGCGATGATCATGAACACGAGCAGGCCGATCTGCTCCCCGATCGCCATCGGCTGGCCCATTCCCGTCGCGATGAACAGCGAGGCCATGGTCAGGTAGATCGCGGTGCCGTCCAGGTTGAAGGAGTAGCCCGTGGGCACGGTGATCCCGACGACCGGCTTCGCGACGCCGAGATGCTCCATCTTCGCGATGAGCCGGGGCAGCGCCGACTCCGAGGACGACGTGCCGACGATGAGGAGGTACTCGCGGGCGAGGTACTTCATGAGCAGGAAGATGTTCACCCGGGCGACGAGGAACAGCACCGTTCCGAGCACCACGACGATGAACAGGAAGCAGGTGATGTAGAAGGCGACCATGAGCAGCCCCAGGCTCCAGATCGCCGCGATGCCGGTCTTGCCGACGACGGCCGCGATCGCGCCGAATGCTCCGAGCGGCGCGAGCCAGAGGATCATGCCGAGGATGCGGAAGACGAGCGTCTGCAGGTTCTTGACGAACGCCATGATCGGCGCTCCGCGCTCGCCGAGTCCCTGCACGACGAAGCCCGTGAGCAGCGCGATGAGCAGCACCTGCAGCACGTTCTCCCCGGTGAACGCGGAGAAGAACGTGGCGGGGATGATCCCGAGCACGAAGTCCTGCGTGCTCGTCGCCTCCTTCGGGCCCGTTGCCGTGTACGTGGCGTGAGCCATGTTCAGCCCCTCGCCGGGGTGGATGACGTTGCCCACCACGAGTCCGATGGCGAGGGCGAAGGTCGACATGACCAGGAAGTACACGAGGGCGAGGCCGCCGATCCGGCCGACCGTCGCCGCCTTCGCGATCGAGCCGACGCCCACCACGATCGTGCAGAAGATGATCGGCGCGATCATCATCTTGATGAGCGCCACGAACGCCTTGCCCAGCGGCTCCAGGCTCTGCCCGACCTCGGGCAGGACGAGCCCGAGGACCGCGCCGAGCACGACCGCGAGCAGAACCGCGATGTAGAGCCAGGTGTGCCTGTCCCAGGATCGCTTGCCGCGGCGCCAGTCGTGCCGCGGGAGTCTGAAACCTTCGGTGAGAGCCATCGTCGCCTCCGCTGTGGTGATCCGAGCCGCGTCCGCCGTGGACGGGCCGCATTCATCGTGTGCGGACTCCGGTCGCCCGGCCCCGTTCTGTTCGTATTGAAGACGGGCCCCTCCGGCACCGCACGCGTCCGCCGCGCCATACTGGGCGGGGAAGGGCGGTTCCGGCGATGACGGCGAGACGGCGCAGCGGCGCGCGCAGCGCGGCCTCCGGCGTGTTCGCCCTCCTCCTGGGGGCGGCGCTCGCGCTCGCGCTCGCCGTGGCCGGCTATCTCGTCTGGGACGCGCAGGCCGGGGCGCGCGGGGACGCCGAGCGTCTCACCGCGACCGTGGCCCGATCCCTCGCCGCGACGACCGAGATTCGCGACGCCGTGGTGTCCCCCGACCGGACGAGCGCCGACGCGGCCATCCGGGACGAGGTGGACACCGTCCGCCACGGTGCGGGGCTCGACTTCATCACCGTCATGGACGCGGACGGCATCCGTCTCACGCACCCCGATCCGGCACAGATCGGCGGCCACTACGTCGGCACGATCCCCGACGCCGATCGCTCGTTGACCCAGGAGTACACCGGCACGCTCGGCCCGTCGATCCGCACGATCGCGCCCGTCCACGATGCCGGAGGTGCGGTTGTCGGTTGGGTCTCGGCGGGAGTCACGCTCGAGTCCCTGACGACCACGGTCCTGCGCCGGCTGCCCGTCGTGCTGCTCATCGCGCTCGCCCTCGTGGCGGTCGGCGCGCTCGGGGCGGTCTTCGCGCGGCGCGCGACGCGACGGATCGCCGGGGATCTGCGTGCGCGCGACGTGCGCGACGCGGTCGCCGGCTACGAATCGATGCGCACACTCGGCGAAGCGCTGCGCGCCCAGACCCACGAGCACGGGAACCGACTGCACACGGCGCTCTCGCTGCTGGAACTGGACAGGAAGGACGAGGCCATCGCTCTGCTGGCGGAGACCTCGGCGCAGAACCAGTCGGTGATCGACCAGATGACCGTGCGCGACGGGGATCCGACGCTCGGCGCCTTGCTGCTCGGCAAGGCGTCGCAGGCGAAGGAACGCGGCGTGCGCTGGCAGGTCAGGGTGGATCCCCGCGCACCCCGTGCCGCCCTCTCCCCCGTGGATCTGGTGGCCGTGCTCGGGAATCTGATCGACAACGCCTTCGACGCGGCGACCGACGCACACATCGCGCACGGCCGCGAGAGCAGTGTGACGGTCGAGGTGACGCCCGCGCCCGACGGCGCGGTCGCCCTGACCGTGACCGACAGCGGGGACGGGGTGGCGGAGCACGTGCGCGACCGGGTGTTCGAGCACGGCTTCTCGACCAAACCGGCCGATCGAGCGGGCCGCGGGGTGGGCCTCGCGCTGGTCCGCGACGTCGTCGGGGCCGCGGGCGGCGCGGTCACGGTGGGCGCCGACCCCACCACGTTCCGCGTGACGGTCCCCGCCGCCCCCGCACGGGAGGCGTCGACGTGATCCGCGTGCTGGTCGTCGACGACGACGCGCTCACCCTCGAACTGCACGCGGCGTACGTCGCGCGGATCGAGGGCTTCACCGTCGTGGGCGAATGCGCGGGAGCACGCGCGGCGCTCGCCGCGATCGCCGCGAACGGCGACGGGATCGATCTCGTGCTGCTCGACGTCAACCTGCCGGACGGGTCTGGCATCGACGTGCTGCGCCGACTCAGAGCGCACGGAGACGACATCGACGTGATCGCGGTGACGAGCGTGCGCGAGGTGGAGACGGTCCGCCGCATGTCGACCCTCGGCGTCGTCCAGTACCTGCTCAAGCCCTTCCCCTTCGCGGTGTTCCGCGAGCGGCTGGAGGGCTACCGTGCGCGGCACGAGCAGCGCACCGCGCTCGCCGGCGCGGCGAGCCAGGCCGAGATCGACGCCCTCGTCGGAGGGACCGCGAGCGGATCCGTCGCACTGCCCAAGGGGCTCGCGTCGGAGACGCTGCAGGCGGTGACGGCGGCCCTCAGAGCGCACGCCGAGCTCTCCGCGAGCGAGGCGGCACCGCTCGTCGGCGTCTCGCGCGTCACGGCCCGCCGCTATCTGGAGCACCTCGTCGAGGCCCGGATCGCGACCCGCTCGCCGAGGTACGGCACGCCGGGACGCCCGGAGACGGCGTACCGGCTCATCGGATCCGCTCCGCCGCGGTGATAGCGTCGGTCTGTCCTCAGGGCGGGGTGTGATTCCCCACCGGCGGTGTGCCGCGGTCCGACCGCGCGAGCCCGCGACCGGCCTCAGAGCGGGGCCGCTGATCCGGTGGGACTCCGGAGCCGACGGTGACAGTCCGGACGGAAGAGGACAGAAGGAGCGTTTCGCCATGCCCAGAATCGCCATCGTCGCCGCCCAGTGGCACGCCGACATCGTCGAGCAGGCGGTGTCCGCGTTCACCGCGCGGATGTCCGAGCTCGGCCACGACCCGGTCGACGTGTACCGCGTCCCCGGCGCGTTCGAGATCCCGTTGCACGTCCAGCGGCTGGCCGCGACCGGACGCTACGCCGCGATCGCCACCAGCGCACTCGTCGTGGACGGCGGCATCTACCGTCACGACTTCGTCGCATCCACGGTCGTCGACGCGCTGATGCGGGTGCAGCTGACCACCGGAGTCCCCGTCTTCTCCGCGGTGCTCACCCCGCACCATTTCCACGAGCACGCCGAGCACCGCGCCTTCTTCGAGCATCACTTCGGCGTCAAGGGGCGCGAGCTCGCCGACGCCGTGGACGCGACCGTGCGGAGCCTCGCCGCGATCTCCTGATCCGTGCGGGTCCCGGCGGTCGGCTGCCATGCGGAGGGGGACCGCGACACCGCCGCGGTCCCCCTCCGGAGATGCGTCACTCCCCCGCGAGCCCTCCGAGCAGATGCCCGAACGAACGTCCCTCTCCGAGGTAGTTGCCCGGGTCGAAGGGGTCCTTGTCCGCCACGGGCTCGCGCCGGATCATCGCCTCGGCGAGCTCCTTCGCCCCGCGCTCGACGCGGGTGCTGAGCGGAGCGACGTCGTCCGCCTTCGCACCCCAGTCGCTCGACGCGGCGAACACGCCCGTGGAGACCGGCTCCGCGTGCAGGTAGGTGAACAGCGGACGGATCGCGTAGTCGATCGCGAGCGAATGACGCGCCGTCCCGGCGTTCGCGCCGAGGAGCACGGGCTTGCCGGTGAGCGCGTCCGGATCCAGCACGTCGATGAACGACTTGAACAGGCCGGAGTAGCTCGTGGAGAAGATCGGCGTGACCGCGATGACGCCGTCCGCCGACACGACGGTGTTGATCGCCGAGTCGAGGGCGGGCGGCGCGAAGCCGGTGAGCAGGTTGTTCGTGATGTCGTGCGCGAGATCGCGCAGCTCGATCACGTCGACGCTGACCTCGGAGCCGAGCGCGGTGAGCCTCTGCGCCGTCTCGGCCGCCAGCCGATCGGCGAGCATCCGTGTCGAGGAGGGGTTGCTGAGACCCGCGGAGATCACCGCGATACGACGCGCGCCCATCTCAGTTCGCCTCCTTCACGGCCGCGGATCCGAACGAGGCCCCCGCGACGGCGGGCACCGCCCCGCCGTCCTGGTACGGCGAGCCGGCGGTGAGGTTGTCGCCACGATTCGCTCCCGGACGCGCTTCGCGCGCCGGACCGTCGCCGTAGACCGCGCGGACGCGAGCGGCGTGCGTGGGCGCATCGGGGACGGCTGCGGGGCGGTTCTGGGCGAGCTCCTTGCGGAGCACGGGCACGACTTCGCCGCCGAGCAGATCGATCTGCTCCAGCACCGTCTTGAGCGGAAGACCGGCGTGGTCCATGAGGAACAGCTGACGCTGATAGTCGCCGAAGTGGTCGCGCATCGCGGCGTAGCGGTCGATGACCTGCTGCGGCGATCCCACGGTGAGCGGCGTCATCTCGGTGAAGTCCTCCATCGACGGGCCGTGACCGTAGACGGGGGCGTTGTCGAAGTACGGCCGGAACTCGTCGATCGCGTCCTGCGACTTGGGCCGGATGAAGGCCTGGCCGCCGAGTCCGACGATCGCCGTCTCGGGCGCGCCGTGACCGTAGTGCGCCCAGCGCTGCCGATACAGCTCGATGAGGCGCTGGTAGTGCTCCTTGGGCCAGAAGATGTTGTTCGCGAAGAAGCCGTCGCCGTAGTAGGCCGCCTGCTCGGCGATCTCCGGGGTGCGGATCGACCCGTGCCAGACGAAGGGCGCCACGCCGTCGAGCGGTCGAGGCGTCGAGGTGAAGCCCTGCAGCGGGGTGCGGAACTTCCCCTCCCAGTCGACGACGTCCTTGGTCCAGAGCTCGTGCAGGAGCGCGTAATTCTCGATCGCGAGCGGCAGTCCCTGACGGATGTCCTTGCCGAACCAGGGGTACACCGGTCCGGTGTTCCCGCGGCCCATCATGAGGTCCATGCGGCCGCCGGAGACGTGCTGCAGCATCGCGTAGTCCTCGGCGAGCTTCACCGGATCGTTCGTGGTGATGAGCGTCGTGGAGGTCGAGACGATGAGGCGCTCGGTCTGCGCGGCGAGCGCGGCGAGGAAGGTCGTGGGGCTCGACGACCAGAACGGCGGGTTGTGGTGCTCGCCGATCGCGAAGACGTCGAGGCCGACCTCCTCCGCGTGCTTGGCGATCGTGAGGGTGTTCTGGATCCGCTCACGCTCGCTCGGGGTCTCCCCCGTGACCGGGTTGCGGGTGATGTCGCTGACCGACATGAGGCCGAACTGCATGCCCGGCCAGGTGTTCGACTCGCTCACTGCTCTCTCCTTCAGATTTCTATTCACTTGAATATATCTGGTGCAACGCGGAGAGGGCGGATCTATTCCCGCTCAGGAGAAGAGACCGGCGCCGACGTACGAGCCCTTCGACGCCCCCGGCGGGACGGCCCAGATCCCGGACCCGATGTGGCGAATGTACTCGCTCATCAGATCGGTCGCCAGACGCTTCTGGATCCCGATGAACTGGGCGGGATCTCTCTGGTACGACAGGAAGAAGAGGCCGGCGTCGAGGGTTCCCAGGTCGTCGTTGCCGTCGACGTAGTTGTATCCGCGACGAAGGATGCGCACCCCGTCGTTCACCGTCGGGTGCGCGAGGCGGACGTGCGAGCGCTCGTCGATCTTGCCGCCGCGGAAGGACGGCTCGGTGAACTCGTCTCCGCCCGAGAGCGGCGCTCCGCTGCCCTTCTCCCGACCGATCGTACGGTCCTGCTCCGACAGGCGGAGGCGATCCCAGGTCTCGATGAGCATCGCGATCTTGCGCGCCACGAGGTACGAGCCGCCTGCCATCCAGGAGGGCCCGTCGTCCGCCGTCGTCCAGACGTGCGCCCGCAGCGCCTCCTCGTCATCGGCGAGGATGTTGGCGGTGCCGTCCTTGAAACCGAAGAGGTTGCGCGGCGTCTGCTGGTCGGCGGCCGTTCGGGACGTCCGCCCGAACCCCAGCTGTGACCACCGTAGACGCGCGCGCCCGAAGGCGATCCGGCTGAGGTTGCGGATCGCGTGCACGGCGACCTGAGGATCGTCCGCGCACGCCTGGATGCACAGGTCTCCGCCCGAGCGCGCGGCGTCGAGCGCGTCGCCGAGGAACGCCGGCAGGTCGGCGAGGGCCCGGGGACGACGATCCGCGATCCCGAACCTGTCGCCGTCCGCGTCGAAGAGCCCCGGACCGAGGCCGAACGTGAGGGTGAGCCCCGCGGCGCCCAGGCCCTGCGCCTCTCCCGTGTCGTCCGGCGGAGCCTCGGGCGAGCCGCCCACGGCTCCCGAGGCGCTGACGTCGAGCCCCTTCACCATCCGCGCGGCCGCGTAGCTCCAGTCCTGCAGGAGCGAGATCAGGTCGTCCCGGCTCGCACGGGGCATCATGTCGAAGCTCGCGAAGTGCAGGTGCTCCTGCACGGGCGTCGTGATCCCCGCCTGGTGCGCGCCCTCGAAGGCGAAGGCCACGTCGCCCGGCGTGCTCGCGCTCGCGGCCGTGACCGCGGCGACCGCTCCGCCGCCGACGGCGAGTCCCGCCACCCCGCTGCCGAGGGCCCACCCCAGCAGTCCGCGACGGCTCACACCGTGCGACGTCGCCGGCTCCTCGCCGCCGACGGCCCGATCGCCTCCGGCGACGTGATCGTTCGACGAAGCATCCGACATGATCAGCTGAGGATGGTGCTGGTGAGCTTGCTGAGCGGCTCGGCGAGCGCGTTCATGAGGTCGGTGAGATCACGCTTCTGCTGCTCGGTGACGGTCGAGTAGGCCGCGAAGCCGGATGCGGAGGATCCGTGCACCGCGAGCTCGGCCTCGAGCGCGGAGAAGCCGCGGTCGATCTGCGAGACGAGCTTCTTGCCCTCGGCGCCCTTGCTGTCGGCGAAGTCGCGCACGAGCTGGAAGGACATCTTCGCGCCTTCGACGTTCGCCGCGAAGTCGGACAGGTCCGTCCCGGACCACCAGTCCTCCTCGCCCGTGATCTTGCTCTTCGCGACCTCGTCCAGCAGAGAGATCGAACCGTTCGAGATCCCCGCGATCCCCTGCGCGTCCAGATCCTTCAGGAACGCGTCGGAGTGCACGTGGTCGTACAGCTCCTGCAAGTCCGCGAGGAGCTTGTCCGCGTAGGTCGCGCGCTGCGCGGGGGTCGAGGGCGCCCAGTCCTTGTCCGCCGGCGTCACGCCGTCGGAGTTCATCGCGCCCGGCGCCGGAACCCAGAGATCCTTCTCGATGCGGTGGAAGCCCGTCCAGTCCAGGCCCTCGGCCTTCGCGTCGAGCTCGCGATAGTCGAGGCGGGGGTCGAGCGTGCCGAGCTGCTCGGCGACCGGCTCGATGCGCTCGTAGAAGGAGCGGACGGCGGGGAACTGCTGCCTGGCCGACGCGTCGTCGCCGGAGCGATACGCCTCGGCGAACGTCTTCGCCGCCGGCAGGAGCTGACCCACCTGGTCCTTGACGAAGGCGGCGTACAACTGCACGGCCTTGGTCTTCTGCTCGGCGTCGTCGCCCTGGACGGCGACCTTCTTGCCGCTCACGGTGAACGACGCCCGGCCCACGCCGTCGCCGACCATCCCCGGCTTGCAGACGGTGACGTACTTGCCCGGCTGCGCGACCACGGTCAGGGTGCGAGCCGCGCCAGGAGCGACGTTCTCGACCTCGCCCACGATCCGCACCCCGTCCTCGGCGAGGAGGTAGAACTCCGTCGTCTCCGTGCCCTTGTTGGTCACATCGAAGGAGAGCGTCCCGCTCGTGGCGGTTCCGGCCGATACGGTGCAGGCGTCGGCCGTCGAGGAGACGGTGAGCCGGCCGGCGGCGGCGACATCGGACTTGGCCACGCACCCCGTGAGGGCGAGGCCGAGGGCCGCGGCCGCACCGACGGCGGCGAGTGAGCGACGTGCGAGGGTCATGAGGCTCCTTCAGGAGTCGGGGAGACGGCGGCGGAGGGTGCCGACGCCGTGGTGGAGGGGCGGGGGGAACGCGTACCGCGCAGACCGCGCACGAAGAGGGTGCCGACGATCACGAGGTAGAGGATCCAGGCGATCACCTGGAACCAGCTCATGCGCGGCATGAAGCCGACGGTGGCCTGCAGCAGGACCGCGAGGGCGCTGTCGGGCCGGATCGCCGCGGAGACGTCGAACGCCCAGCCGAACGGGAAGCCGGCGAGTCCGGTGAGCACGGCGCCGTGCACGTCCAGCGGAGCAGCCGCGGTGTACGGCCCGGGCAGCACGCCCGACTCCTGCAAGTCGCTGAACGCATAGGCGAGCACGCCGGCGGCGACGATGACGAGGAAGCCGCCGGTCCAGGTGAAGAAGCGACCGAGGTCCAAGCGCACCGCGCCGCGGGCGAGCAACCAGCCGGCGAGGACGGCGACCGCGAGCCCGAGGACGGCGCCGAGGATCGCCGCGGGCGCGTCTCCGAACGACTGCACCATCGACCAGAGCAGCAGCGTCGTCTCGATCCCCTCGCGGGCGACGGACACGAATCCGACGATGACCAGCGCCCAGACGGTGCCCGACGCGAGCGCTCGGTCGACGCCGCCCTGGAGCGTCGCCTTCATCGTGCGACCAGCCTTGCGCATCCAGAAGATCATCCACGTCACCATCGCGACGGTGACCAAGGACAGGGTGCCGCCGATGATCTCCTGACCCTGGAAGGTCAGTGCGTAGGAGCCGAAGGTGAGCACGGCGCCGATGACGAGGGCGAGGACGATCGCAGCCCCCACGCCGATCCAGAGCCGCGGCAGGGCGTCCCTCCGGTCGAGACGCTTGAGATAGGCCACGAGGATGCCGACGACCAACGCGGCTTCGAGGCCCTCGCGAAGGCCGATGAGGAAGGTGGCGAGCACAACGATTCCTTGAACGGGAGACAGAGAAGGTTAGGCAACCCTCACTGATGCTACACCGCCCCGCGCCGGCGCCCGAATCCCCGAGCCTCGCGATCCTGACGAGGTAATCCGCGGCAACAATTCGCCGGCCGCCCGGACGGGCGACCTAGCCTCGCTTCCATGCCCGCACTGAACCTCCCCATCCTCGACCTCTCGCAGCTCGACGCCGGAGAGGAGGCGGCGGCCCGCTTCCTCTCGGATCTGCGCGCCGCAACCCATGACGTCGGCTTCTTCTACCTGACGGGCACCGGGGTCTCCCCCGAACTGGAGTCCCGCCTCCACGGCGCAGCGCGAGACTTCTTCGCCCTGCCCGAGGAGGACAAGCTCGCGATCGAGAACGTCAAGAGCCCGCACTTCCGCGGCTACACCCGCATCGGCGGCGAGCGGACGAAGGGCGAGGTCGACTGGCGCGAGCAGATCGACATCGGTCCGGAGCGCGAGGCGGTCAGCGGGGGTCCGGGGTACAACCGGCTCATCGGCCCGAACCTGTGGCCGGCCGCCCAACCCGAGCTCCGGGAGGTCGTGTCCGAGTGGCACGAGCGGCTCTCCGCCGTGTCCCGCAAGCTCTTGCACGCGTGGGCACTCTCCCTCGGCGCGGACGAGGGCTACTTCGAGGAGAACTTCGGAGACCCGTCCACGCTCATCAAGATCGTCCGGTATCCGGGGACGCACGAACCGGAGCCGCAGCAGGGCGTCGGCGCGCACAAGGACTCTGGAGTGCTGACCCTGCTGTGGGTCGAGCCGGGCAAGGGCGGGCTCCAGGTCGAGCGCGACGGCGTCTGGGTCGACGCTCCCCCGGTCGACGGCGCCTTCGTGGTGAACATCGGCGAGCTGCTCGAATACGCGACCGACGGCTACCTCAAGGCCACGAACCACCGGGTCGTCTCGCCGAAGGCCCCGGACGAGCGGATCTCGATCCCCTTCTTCTTCAATCCCGCGCTCGATGCGCGTCTGCCGCTGATCGAGCTGCCCGCCGAACTGGCCGCTCGGGCCGGAGGCGTGACGAAGGACCCGAGCAACCCGATCCACGCGCTCTACGGCGAGAACGCCCTGAAGTCCCGGCTCCGTGCGCACCCCGACGTGGCGGCGATCCATCACCCCGATCTGGTGGGCGCCACCGCCTGACGTCCGCCGCGCGGCCGTCAGAGGTCGGATCCGTCGCCCGCGACGATGTCGCGCAGGGCCTGCACGTGCGCCTCGAACGCCGCAGCCCCGCGCGCGGAGGCACGCACCCAGGTACGCGGGCGCGCACCGACCTGACCCTTGCGCACGACGACGTAGCCGGCGGCACCGAGCGCCGCGATCGCCTTGCTCACCGCGGAATCGTTCGCCTGAAGCACCTGCGCGAGCGTGCCGAAGTCCATCTCGACCCCCTCGCGCAGAGCCGCCATCATCGAGAACCGGATGGCGCCGGCGAAGTTGTCGTCGAGGCGGGTGCGCGGGTGCGGCTCAGCCATCGCCGCGCCCGTGCCAGCATGCCGCGACGGCGAAGACCACGAGCACCGCGATCGCGGACACGACGCCCGTCACCGCGCCGAGCGCGGGGCGGAAGCCAGCCAGGATCAGCCCCCCGCAGATGATCGCCCCGGAGATCCCGAACGCGGTCCACTGCGGCGCGCTCCAGACCGCGCCGAGTTCGGCCACGGCCCGGCTGAACCGCCCGACGACGGCGATCGCCAGGGAGATCACCGTGGCGACGACGGCCAGGGCGGCGTACACGCCCCCCGCGAGCAGCCAGGGCGCGGCCGCAGCGATCAGGCCGAGTCCGAGGCCGAACAGCCCCGTCGCGACGCGACCGACGACCGTCATCTCCAGGTGCTGGGCGGCCGGGACGACGGCCCGCCCGCGCGCGGGACCTCGAAGGACCGCCCATCCCCACGTTCCCCCTGCGAGCGTCAGCAGCACGCCGAGGGCGATGAGCGGCACCGGGACCTCGTGCCGCGCCACCACGAGGAAGGACGAGACCAGAAAGGCGAGGACGCCCGTCACTGTCAGGCCGAGGTGCACCGCACGGGCGGAGCCGCGCAGTCCGATGCGCGCGCGGGTGCGTTCGCGCAGTCCGCGCGTGAGCTGATCCCATTGGAGCGCCAGCACCACGATCGGCAGCGCGGTAAGCGAAGGGCCCGGGGCACGGCCGGCGACCGCGCGCTGTGCGACGAGCCAGCAGCCGAAGACCGCGACGACGACGAAAGCCTCGATCAGGAACAGTCGCCCCAGACGGCGCCGATCCAGCACCGCGTCCCTGCGCGCATCGACCTCGGAAAGCGCGTCGAGAGCGGCGCGCGCGCCGACCCCCCGGTCTTCTCCTGGTCGTCGTTCCACGGCTCCCCCGTCCCGTTCTTCCGTCGGCCTGCGAGTTCGACTTTCCCGGAGGAAAGCTCATCTCCTTTCCTAGAGGAAACTCTCCGTGAGCGCAAGGACGCCGGGACAAAGGTCGAGGCCCGCCCCACACCGTGGGACGGGCCTCGCAAGAATGTTTTGCGCGATTGAACGCGGGCTGCGCTGCTTAGCGGCGGAGTCCGAGACGCTCGATCAGCGAGCGGTACCGCTCGATGTCGACGTCCTGGAGGTAGCCGAGCAGACGACGGCGCTGACCGACGAGCAGGAACAGGCCACGACGCGAGTGGTGGTCGTGCTTGTGCTCCTTGAGGTGCTCGGTGAGGTCCTTGATGCGCTGCGTCAGCATCGCGACCTGCACCTCGGGGGATCCGGTGTCACCGGGGTGCGTCGCGTACTCTTCGATGATCGCCTTCTTGACGTCTGCATCCAGTGCCATAGGTGATCCCCTTCCTCTTTGCTGCGCGGTGCCCGACGCCGGATGCGTGGGCTCTCTTTCTCCGCGGCCGATCGAACGGCAACCGCACAAGTCTATCAGCCTCCGCGCGTCCCCGCGTGCCGCGCCCGATCCCGCGATCCCGGACAGGGGGCGGGCGCTACGCTCGATGAAGTGAGTCACCTGATGGACCTGCGTCCGCTGCGGCAGAGTCCCGCGTTCGCCCGGATGTGGATCGGGTCCACCCTCAGCGGCATCGGTGGCCAGCTCACGGCCGTGACCGTCATGCTGCACGTCTTCTTCCTCACGCACAGCACGTTCGCGGTGTCGATGATCGCGGTCGCGGGACTGCTGCCGATGATCCTCGCCGGACTCTACGGCGGCATGCTCGCCGACGCTTTCGACCGGCGGCGCGTCGCGCTGATCGCCGCGGTCGTCGCCTTCGCCTCGACCGCGCTGCTCGTGACCCTCACCTGGACCCACGAGGTCACGATCTGGTGGCTGTACGCGCTCAGCATGACGGTCGCCGCCGCGAACTCCGTCGGCATGGCCACGCGCACCGCGATCGTGCCGCGCCTGCTCCCCCGCGATCTGCTCGCATCGGCCTCCGCGCTGAACGGCGTCGCGTTCGGGATGACCGTCATGGTCGGACCGGCACTCGCCGGGCTGCTCGTGGCGCTCACCGGCTACGGGTGGACGTACACGATCGATCTCGTGCTCATGCTCTCGATGTTCCTCGGCCTGTGGACGCTGCCCGCCCTGCGTCCCGAGGGCCAGATCGTGCGTCCGGGACTCGCCTCGCTCGTCGACGGGGCGCGCTTCCTGCGCCGCGCGGGCAACATCCGCATGCAGTACATCCTCGACATCTGCGCGATGACGTTCGGCCAGCCGCTCGTGCTGTTCCCCGCGCTCGGCACCGTCATCCTCGGGGGCGGGGCCGTCACGACAGGACTGCTGACGGCGGCCGTCGCCGCCGGGACCTTCCTGTCGAGTCTCTTCTCCGGGCGGATCGTGCACTACCGCTGGCACGGCCGCGGAATCGCCCGTGCCGTGCAGGCCTATGGCGGGTCGATCGCGCTGTTCGGCGCCGTGCTCCTCATCGGCGCGGTGGCGGGCTCGGGCACCGAGGAGGCCCCGAACGTGGCGCTGATCGTACTCGCCGCCCTCACCCTCGCCCTCTCCGGCGCGAGCGACAACGTCAGCTCGATCTATCGCAACACCATGATGCAGGCCGCGGTGCCCGACACCATGCGTGGCCGCCTGCAGGGCGTCTTCGTCATCGTCGTGGCCGGCGGGCCCCGCGTCGGGGCGCTCTACGCCGGCGCGCTCGCCTCGCTCACGGCGTTGTGGTTCCCTCCCCTGCTCGGTGGGCTGCTGGTGGTCGCCCTCGCCGGTGTGCTCCTGCGCCTGAGCCCGCGCTTCCGGTCGTACGACGCGCTCGATCCGGTGCCCTGAGCCGGAATCGCGCGGGGGCGGATGTCGGAGGCCCGAAGGAGAGTGTCCTCATGAGCATCGGCATCCGAACCGTCACCGTGCCCCTCGCCGGCCCGTACGACCTCCGCGAGGTCGCGCTGATGGGCTTCGGCCATCGCGACGAGGCCGACTTCGACGGCGTCATGCGCCTCGCTTTCTGCACGGACGCGCTCGACACCCAGGTCGGCGTCGAGGTGCGCCAGGAGCACGATCACCTTGCGCTGACCGTGCACGGCGAGGGCGATCTGGCCGCGATCGCCGCCCAGGTCGCGCGGGTGGTGTCGGCCGATCAGGACGGCGATGCCTGGGCGGCGGTCTGCGCCGCGGATCCGGTGCTCGCGCGGGTGCACGCCGCGGCTCCGGGATTCCGTCCGTCGAACTTCTACAGCCCCTATGAGGCGGCCGTCTGGGCGACGCTTTCGGCGCGCCGATCCCGGAGCCAGGGAATGGCCCTGCGCCGGCGCCTCTCCGAGCTCCACGGCGCGGTGTTCGAGCTGGCCGGGCGCCGCGAGGCCGCCGTCCCCCTGCCCGATCGCCTTCTCTCCCTCGACGCGGTGCCGGGGCTGCCGTCCGATCGGATCCCCCGGCTGCACGCGATCGCGAGGGCCGCGCTCGACGGGCGGCTCGACGCGTCCAGGCTCGCGGCGATGGACCCGCAGGAGGCCCTGATAGAAATCCAGCGCCTGCCGGGCATCGGCCCGTTCTACAGTGCGCTGATCGTGATCCGTGCGTGCGGGGCGACCGACGTCCTTTCCACGCAGGAGGATCACACCCGTGCGGCCGTGCAGACGCTCTACGGCCTCGACCACGCCCCGGACGACACCGAGCTCACGGCGATCGCCGAGGCCTGGCGCCCCTTCCGCACCTGGGCCGCCGTGTCCTTGCGCGCCGTGGGATCACGACTCGTCCCCCGGAGCGCCTGAACGGGCGCCCGAGACAACGAAGCGCGGGCGCCGCACGGTCGCGGCGCCCGCGCTCCGCGGGATCGAAGGACGCTCAGACCGCGAGCGAGCCCTGCAGGTCGAGCGTGATCGTGACGTCCTTGCCGACCAGCACGCCACCGGTCTCGAGGGCGGCGTTCCAGGTCAGCCCGAAGTCCTCGCGGTCGATGACGGTCGTCGCCGAGGCGCCCGCCTTGTAGTTGCCGTAGGGGTCGGATCCGAACCCGCCGAAGTCGACGGTGAACGTCACGGACTTGGTGACGCCGTGGATCGTGAGGTCCCCGTCGACCAGGAAATCGTCGCCCTCGAGCCGCACGCCCGTCGAGGCGAATGTGATGGTGGGGTACTTCTCGGCGTCGAAGAAGTCGGCGGACATCAGGTGGGCGTTGCGGTTGGCGTCGCCGGTGTCGAGCGATGCGACCTCGACGGTCGCGTCCACGCGCGCGTCGAGCGGGTTCTCGGGCGCGACGATCGTGGCGCTCTTGACGCCGAAGGTGCCGCGCACCTTCGAGATCATCATGTGGCGCACGCTGAAGGTGACCTCGCTGTGGGCGGGGTCCAGGGTCCAGGTGCCTGCGCGGTAGCCGGCGATCTCGATGTTCTCGGTGGTCATGACTGCTCCTCGTTCGGTGTCCGTCAGGGGTTCGACGTCTGTCGGTGATGCGCCGCCTCGCACGAGCGCGACATGGGTCCCAACCTACATTCAGATGAATGCATTCCCCTGCGAAGGAAGTTTTTCGCGCGGGACGCTTTTCGCACGGGACCTCGACACGCCGCACACGCAGAAGGCCCCGTCGTGGTGACGGGGCCTTCTGCGTGCCGTCGGCCCGCGGCGCGGACCGGCGCGTCCGATCAGCCGACCGAGACCAGATCGATGATGAAGATCAGGGTCTTGCCGCCCAGGAAGTGACCCGAGCCCGCCGGCCCGTAAGCGAGCTGCGGCGGAATGACCAACTCCCGGCGCCCGCCGACCTTCATGCCGGGGATCCCCTCCTGCCAGCCCTGGATCAGGCCGCGCAGCGGGAACTGGATGGTCTCTCCGCGACCCCAGGAGGAGTCGAACTCCTCGCCGGACTCGTACTCGACACCCGCGTAGTGCACGGTCACGGTGTCGCCGGGCTTGGCCTCGTCGCCGGTTCCCTCGATGAGGTCGCGGATCACGAGCTCCGTGGGGGCGGGGCCGGTGGGGGCGTCGAACTCGGGCTTGGTGCGCTCAGTCATGCTCTTATCCAACCCGACCCTCGTCGTCGCGGTCAACGTGATCGCTGTGCCGACGGCGAACACCCGATCCGATCGGAGCCTTGACATCATCCCGCGGCGGGTGCACTCTGAGGACAGATCAACTCAGCGCCCGGAGGACTTGCAGGCATCGCCGCAGCACCGGGCGCTGAGTCTTGTCCGGGGCGGGTGTCCGGCCCCGTTCAGACGGCGAGGAGCGCATCCCGGGCCGCGTGCGTGCGCATCAGGAGCGCCTGCTCGTCCTGAACGGCGCGGGGATCACGTCCGGTGATGATCCGCTGCCGGACCGCGGCGAGCGTGGTCGCATCCTTGATGAACCCGCGCATGATCGGGCGGCGATCGCCGCGCAACGTCGCGGCCCACCGAAGTCCGGCACGACGTCCGGAGGGTGTCGCGAGCATGCCCACCTCCTGCGGCGTGAACCAGCCCGCCGCGGCGTAGTCGCCCAGGCGGGCATAGGTGAGCCGCACCTCCTCGTTGCGCAGCAGGATGATCGCGACGATGAAGCCGATGAAGAGCGGAACCTGGAGCACCAGGTAGAGCACGAAGAAGTCGCCGAACTCGCTCGACCCGTTCCACAGCGCATGCAGGGCGATGGCGCCGACCAGCCCGATCGCCCCGGCTCCCGCCGCCCGCGCGGCGGACGCACCGCGTCGCGCGGCGAGGCCGATCGCGAAGCCCGTCACCGAGGTGAACATCGCATGCGCGAACGGCGACATGAGTCCGCGCAGCACGAACGTGACCGTCAGGTTCTCCGCTCCGCCTTCGATGAGGCTGATCGCGAAGTACTGGATGTTCTCGGTGAAGGCGAAGCCCGCACCGATCAGCGCCCCGTAGACGACCCCGTCGACCGGTCCGTCGAACGCGCGACGCGCCATGAGGAAGACGAGAAGGACGCCCAGGCCCTTCGCCCCTTCCTCGACGATCGGCGCCTGGATCACGGCGACCAGCGCCTCCGGCCGACGACCCGCCAGGAAGGTCAGGAGCAGGTCCACGAGGAGAGCGATCCCGACCGAGGCGATGGCCCCCCAGGCGATGGCGAACGCCACGAGGGACCGCGGCTCGGGCTCCCATCGGTCGATGAAGAAGACGCCGAGGAAGACGATCGCGAGCGGCACGAGGGCGAGGACCATGCCGATCGCCGACGCCGCCGGCCCGAGCGCCTCGACGAAGTACGCGACGAGGCCGATGAGCGCGAATCCGAGCACCCCGAAGACCCAGACGATCGCGTGCCGTCCCTTCGCGGAGGGCACGGGGAGGGGCGGGACGACGGCCGCCGGGGCCGGCGGGGAGTATCGTCCCGAGGCGTCCGTCTCGTGCTGCGACGGACGCTGCGCGAGCATCGAGCCGTACACAGGGGCCGGAAACCCGCTCACCGCAGGCGGAACGGCGGGCGACGGCTGCGCGCCCGGGCGCTGTGCCGCCGGATCGGCGGGTCCTCCGAAGCTCATGGCCTCGAGCCTAAGGCCCGCGAGGTCCGGAGAGGGTATGCCGAAGGCCCGCCGTCCGCAGGACGACGGGCCTTCGAAGCCGAGTCAGGCCCCGGCGTCGGGATCCTTCGTCGGGATCACCGGGATCGCCGCGGTCACCGTCTCCAGGCCGGACAGGCGGGCGGGCGACAGCTGCTTCACGACCTCCTCGCGGGACATGAGCCCTGCTTCGACGACGAGGTCGGCGACGCTGCGGTTGGTCAGGAGGGCCGTCTTGGCGAGCGCGGCCGATGCGGCGTAGCCGATGAACGGCGTCAGGGCCGTGATCACGCCGACCGAGGAGCCGACCATCGCACCCAGACGGTCCCGGTTGGCAGTGATGCCGTCGACGCAGTTCACGCGCAGGGTCCACATGGCCTGACGCATCCACGTGATCGACTGGAAGATCGAGTGCGCGATGACGGGCTCGAAGGCGTTCAGCTGCAGCTGCCCCGCCTCCGCCGCCATCGTGACGGTCATGTCGGCGCCCGCGACCGCGAACGCGACCTGGTTGACGACCTCGGGGATCACCGGGTTGACCTTGCCCGGCATGATGCTGGAGCCGGCCTGCATCGCGGGCAGGTTGATCTCGCCGAGCCCTGCCTGCGGACCCGACGAGAGCAGGCGGAGGTCGTTGCAGATCTTCGAGAGCTTCATCGCGTTGCGCTTGAGCGACGAGGAGAACGACATGAAGGATCCGGTGTCGCTCGTCGCCTCGACGAGGTCGCTCGCCGTGGCGAGGTCGAGGCCGGAGATCTCACGGAGGTGGCGCAGCACGGCCGGTGCGTAACCGGGGTGCGTCGTGATGCCCGTGCCGATGGCCGTCGCCCCCATGTTGATCTCGTACATGAGCCAGGCGTTCTCGGTGAGCCGCGTGTGGTCGTAGCCGAGCGTCGAGGCGAAGCCGTGGAACTCCTGGCCGAGCGTCATCGGCACGGCGTCCTGCAGCTGCGTGCGGCCGACCTTGAGCACGTCGTGGAACTCGCGGGCCTTGGCGAGGAAGGCGAGGCGCAGCAGATCCAGCTCGTCGAGCAGGGAGCGCAGGTTGAGCGACAGGCCGATCTTGATCGCCGTCGGGTACACGTCGTTGGTGGACTGGCTGCGGTTGGTGTGGTCGATCGGCGAGAGGAACGCGTAGTCGCCCTTCTCCCGGCCCGCCATCTCGAGCGCGATGTTGGTGATGACCTCGTTCGCGTTCATGTTCGTCGAGGTGCCGGCACCGCCCTGGATCACGCCGACGATGAACTCATCGTGGAATTCTCCGTCGATGACGCGCTGCGCCGCGGCGTCGATGAGATCGGCCTTCTCCGGGTCGAGGACCCCGATCTCCTTGTTCGCGCGGGCGCTCGCCTGCTTCACCATCGCGAGCGCCTCGATGAGCTCGGGATAGACCGAGATCGGGCGCTTGGTGATGGGGAAGTTCTCGGCGGCGCGGAGCGTATGGATCCCCCAGTACGCGTCGGCCGGGATCTCCTTGCTTCCCAGGGAGTCGGTTTCGGTTCGGGTCGTGGCAGTCGCGACAGCGGCCATGGACACATCCTCGTGGGTGATGGCGAACAGGGAAGGGGGATGCTCCCATCCTACCCGGCGTCGATCACACCGCCGTCTTGCGGGAGAACGCCTCCAGACGTTCCTCGGGGCTCAGGGCCGCCATCCGCGCCACCCACTCGGGGCTGAAGGTCTGCACCGGGTCCGCATCCACGACGGGAACCACGGTGTGCGTGATCCCCTCCGGTCGCACGTGCACGAGCTGGAACGACTGGGCGGCGTCCATCCCGTTCACGCGGTCGCCGGGGACCGCGACGTCCATCGTGTAACAGGTGGCCGAGGCGACGCTCACCGGAATCCCGGCGAACGTCCCGTGCAGCGAATAGTGCAGGTGCCCGGCGAGGATGCCGCGGACGTCGGATCCGCGCAGCACGGCCGCGAGCTCGTCCTGGTGCCGCAGCTCGAGGATGTCGAAGAACGGGATGTGGCTCGGCACGGGAGGGTGGTGCAGGGCCAGCAGCGTGCCGTGCGGGGCCGGATCGCGCAGCTCCTCCGCGAGCCATGCCAGCTGGGCGGCGTCGAGGTCGCCGTGATGCCAGCCCGGCACGGTCGAATCGAGCGCGATGAGCCTCAGCCCGTTCAGATCCCAGACCCCGGTCACCGGCTCCTCGCTCGGCGCCGCGCCGAGGAGGTGCTCGCGCAGCGCGGGGCGCTCGTCGTGATTGCCGGCGACCCAGATGACCGGGGCGCCCATGCGCGCCGCGACGGGCTCGACGGCGTCACGCAGGCGACGGTATGCGTCCGGCTCGCCCAGGTCGGCCAGGTCGCCCGTCACGACGATCGCGTCCGGACGGGCCGCCGCGCTCTCGATCGCCGCGAGCGTCTGCGCGAGCGTCCGATCCACGTCGAAGCGACCGCCGAGCGCGGCACCGCCCGCGAGCAGATGCGGGTCGCTGAGGTGCACGAGAGTGTGCGTCGGCGAGGCGTACCGGCCGAAGCGCGGCACGTCGGGCTGCGGAGCTGTCATGCCGTCAGGCTACCTGCGGGCGCCGACCTCCCCGCCGCCGCGAGCGCCACGACGACGCGCCCGCCGAGACCGCTACTTGACGACGATGAGGAGGATGCCACCGAGGACCGCGAGAGCGCACAGGGCGAAGCAGCCGAACGCGGCGAGCAGGGCCAGCGTCTTCTGCGCCTCGCTGAGCGGGCTCTTCCGCGCGGCCTTGGCCGCCGCCTTCGCCGCCCGCTTCGCCTCCTTCTCGCTGATCACGGTGATCGCATCGGTGAACTCGGCCGGGGTCACGACGGGCACCCTGCCCGCGCGCACGAGCATGCGCAGGCCCAGGGCGTAGAAGCCGACGACGACGACGGTGCCGATCAGCGCCGCGCCGAGCACCTGGAAGAACGCGAGCCAGTTGATCACGACGTTCATCGCCCGCCCTCCGACGACGTCTCGGACTCGACCACGGTCGAGGGCTTCGTGGGGGTGCCGGACTTCTTCGACTGCTTCTCGCTCTTCGCCTTCTCCTTGGCCTTGGCCCGTTCACGGGCCCGAAGGGCGCGTTCCTGCCGGGGCGTGAGCGGCGGGGCATCCGGCACGTCGATCGCGCGCCCGGAGTCGGCGACCTCGCTGAAGGCGTTGTTCGCGGTGACCGCGTTGCGCCGCGACCGCAGGAAGAGGCCGACGATGATCGCGATCGCGAGGACCGCGTCGACGAGCACTCCCCAGCCGGACCCGATGCGCACGATGAGCGCGGCGAGCGCGCCCACGATCGCCGCCGCGGGGAGAGTGAGGACCCAGCCGATCGCGATGCGCCCTGCCGTGCGCCAGCGGACCGTGGATCCGCGTCGACCGAGACCGGAGCCGATGACCGAGCCGGAGGCGACCTGCGTGGTCGACAGGGCGAAGCCCAGCGCGCTGGAGGCGAGGATCGTGGCCGCCGTGGAGGTCTCCGCGGCGAAGCCCTGAGCCGGCTTGACGTCGGTGAGTCCCCGCCCGAGCGTCCGGATGATGCGCCAGCCGCCGAGGTAGGTGCCGAGCGCGATCGTGCAGGCGCAGGCGACGATCACCCAGATGTGCGGCTCGTGGTCGCCCTTGGCCTGCCAGCCTACGGAGATGAGCGCGAGCGTGATGACGCCCATGGTCTTCTGCGCATCGTTCGTGCCGTGCGCGAGCGCGACGAGCGAGGACGTGAAGATCTGTCCCCAGCGGAACCCGCTGCGCCCGTCGGGCTTCGCGTCGTAGCGGCGCGTGATGAGATAGGCGAGCTTGGTCGCCAGGAAGGCGATGAGCCCGGCGGTGACCGGCGCGATGAGCGCGGGCAGGACGACCTTGGAGAGCACGATGCCGAAGTTGATCCCACCGACCCCCACCCCCACGAGCGTGGCGCCGATGAGGCCGCCGAAGAGCGCGTGCGAGGACGAGGAGGGCAGTCCCAGCAGCCAGGTCAGCATGTTCCAGGTGATCGCCCCGATGAGGCCCGCGAAGATCAGCGCCGGGAACAGGTGGGCGGTGGCCTCGTCCTCCTGGACGATGCCGCCGGACACGGTCGCGGCGACCTCGGTCGACAGGAACGCTCCGACGAGGTTGAGGCCTGCTGCGAGCAGCACGGCCACCTTCGGCTTGAGAGCGCCGGTCGCGATCGGGGTCGCCATGGCGTTCGCCGTGTCGTGGAACCCGTTGGTGAAGTCGAAGAAGAGTGCCAGCAGGATGACCAGCACGACGATGAGGGCTGCGGTTTCCACCGTTCGCTTTCGGGAAGTCAGGAGACGTGGCGAACGAAGAGTTCACCGGGAAGACAGCATCCGTTAACGGGCCGTGAGAATCCTCCCACCCCCTCCGGTGCCGGTCAACTCGACCTCGGATAGCGTGGAGGGGTGACCACCGTCTCCACCTCGGCCTCGTCGCCCGTCGTTCCCGCACCGCCCCGCGCCGCTCGGCGCTCGCTGATCCGCCGCCATCACGGCGACGTGTTCGACGACCCGTACGACTGGCTCCGCGCCAAGGACGATCCCGAGGTGATCGCTCATCTGGAGGCCGAGAACGCCTACACCGACGCGCGCGTGGCGCATCTCGAGCCCTTGCGGGAGTCCCTGTTCGGCGAGATCAAGGCGCGCGTGCAGGAGTCGGACCTCTCGGTGCCGACCCGCCGCGGCGACTGGTGGTATTACGGGCGCACGGTCGAGGGGCAGCAGTACGGACTGCAGTGCCGCGCCGCGGTCTCGGCTGCGGACGACTGGACACCGCCGGTCCTGGACCCCGCCGTCCCCGTTCCCGGGGAGCAGATCCTGCTCGACGGCAACATCGAGGCCGCCGGGCACGAGTTCTTCGCGATGGGCGCGTTCGACGTCTCCGACGACGCGACGCGCCTGCTGTGGTCGACGGACTTCGAGGGCGACGAGCGCTACACGGTGCGCCTGCGCGATCTCGTCTCCGGCGAGACGCTCCCCGACGAGATCCCCGGCACGTCCGGCGCGTTCTTCACCCCGGACGGCTCCGCGGTCCTCTACACGACGGTCGACGAGTCGTGGCGCCCCGACACCCTCTGGCTGCATCGGATCGGCACGCCCGTCGCCGACGACGTGCAGCTGTTCCACGAGCCCGACGAGCGCTTCTGGCTCGGGGCCGGGATCACGCGCAGCCGCCGCTTTCTCGTGATCGGCGTCGGCTCCTCGATCACGAGCGAGGAGCTGCTCGTCGACGTCGACGACCTGACCGCGCCACCGCGCGTGGTGTGGCCGCGCCGAGAGGGCGTGGAGTACTCGGTCGAGCACGCGGTGATCGACGGGCGCGACGAGCTGCTGATCCTGCACAACGAGGACGCGTTGGACTTCGAGCTCGTCTCCGTCCCCGTCGACGACCCCTCCGGCCCGCGCCGCGTCGTGCTGCCGCACACCCCCGGCCGGCGTCTGCTCGACGTCGACGCGTTCCGGGACGTGACCGTCGTCGCCTACCGCTTCGAGGGGCTCGAGCGGATCGGGCTGCTCGACGCCGCGACGGGCGCCGTCTCGGAGCTCGGCTTCGACGAACCGCTGTACTCCGCGGGGTTCGGCGGCAACCCGGAGTGGGCCGCCCCGTTCCTCCGCCTCGGCTACGGATCCTTCGTGACCCCGTCCACCGTGTACGACCTCGAGCTCGCGACCGGTGCCCTCCACCTGCGCAAGCGTCAGCCGGTGCTCGGCGGTTACGACCCCGCCGACTACGGGCAGCGCAGGGACTGGGCCGTGGCCGAGGACGGGACCCGCGTGCCGATCTCCCTCGTGTGGAAGCGCTCCTTCGGCGACCCCACTCCGGGAGAGGACGGAGGACCGCGCCCGCTGCACCTCTACGGCTACGGCTCCTACGAGCACTCGATCGATCCCGGCTTCTCCGCGATGCGGCTGAGCGAGCTGGACCGCGGCGCCGTCTTCGCGGTGGCGCACGTGCGCGGCGGCGGGGAGATGGGCCGCCAGTGGTACGAGGACGGCAAGCTCACCCGCAAGACCAACACGTTCACCGACTTCGTCGCCGTGGCACGCCACCTCGTCGACTCCGGCATCACCGCCACCGACCGGATGGTCGCGGAGGGCGGGAGCGCCGGCGGCCTGCTCATGGGCGCCGTCGCCAATCTCGCTCCGGACCTGTTCAGCGGCATCCTCGCGTCGGTCCCGTTCGTCGACGCGCTCACGACCATCCTGGATCCGTCCCTGCCGCTCACCGTGATCGAGTGGGACGAGTGGGGGGATCCTCTGCACGACGCCGAGGTCTACGCGTACATGAAGTCGTACTCGCCCTACGAGAACGTGCGCGACGGGGTGGCCTATCCCCCGGTCCTCGCCGTCACCTCGCTCAACGACACCCGCGTGCTGTACGTCGAACCCGCGAAATGGGTGGCGCGCCTGCGGGACGCCGGCTCCGAGGACGTCCTGCTGAAGTGCGAGATGGTCGCCGGGCACGGCGGCGTGAGCGGCCGTTACAACTCGTGGCGCGAGCGCGCCTTCGAGCTCGCCTGGATCCTGGACCGGCTCGGCCTGGCCTGAGACCGCACGCGGCCGCCCGTGCAGGACGGGCGCCCGCGTCGATCCCCGGGGCGTCAGCCGAAGAGGGCTGCGGCCTCCTCGTAGCGGGACAACGGCACCGTGTTCAGCTCTCCGAGCGCCTCGGCGAAGGGAACGCGGACGATGTCGGTGCCGCGCATCGCGACCATCTGACCCCAGGCGCCGTCGACGAGTGCGTCGGCGGTGTGCAGGCCGAGGCGCGTCGCGAGCACGCGGTCGAACGCCGACGGCGACCCGCCGCGCTGGATGTGACCGAGCACCGTGGACCGGGTCTCGATGCCGGTGCGCTTCTCGATCTCGGGAGCGAGGATCTCGCTGATGCCGCCGAGGCGCGGCCGGTTGAACGCGTCCAGGCCCTTGTCGCTGTACGCCTGGTCCATGCCCTTGAGCTTGAACCCCTCGGAGACGACCACGAGCGGCGCCCTGCCGCGATCGGCCGCACTGGTCACGAGGGCGCAGATCTCCTCGATCGACATCGGCACCTCCGGGATGCAGACGACGTGCGCCCCGGCCGCCATCCCGGCATGCAGCGCGATCCAGCCGACGTGACGCCCCATGACCTCGGCGATCATGCAGCGCTGATGCGAGTCGCCTGTCGTGCGCAGGCGGTCCATGCAGTCCGTCGCGATGCCGACCGCGGTGTCGAACCCGAACGAGTAGTCCGTGGCGCGCAGGTCGTTGTCGATGGTCTTGGGCACGCCGACGACGTTGATCCCGTCGTTCGCGAGGCGGTTCGCCGCGGCGAGCGTCCCTTCGCCGCCGATCGCGACGATGCCGTCGATGCCGTGCGCGGCGAGCGTCCTCGCGATGTTCTCCGCGCCTCCGCGCGGTCCCTCGTAGGGGTTCGTGCGGCTGGTGCCGAGGATCGTGCCGCCCTGGCGCGAGAGCCCCTTGACCTCGTGACGGGTGAGCGGCATGAAGTCGCCGTCGACCACTCCGCGCCAGCCGTCGCGGATCCCCACGAACTCGAGGTCGTACGCCGTGGTGCCCTTGAGCACGATGCCGCGGATGACCGCGTTCAGGCCGGGGCAGTCGCCGCCGCTGGTCAGGATGCCGATCTTCATGGGACGTCCTCGGGAAGGGAAGGGAAAAGTGGCGCGGCGCCGTTGCCTCGTTCGACCCTAGTGCGGATGGGCCGCCCGACGCCATTCCCGGGCGATGAAATCCGCGGTTCTTGCCCGCGTATCGAGCGTGACGAGACCGAAGAGACGAAGAACGGCACTCCTTCGGCAAGAACCGCTCGAAGAAGTGCCGTTCTTTCTCAACGGCGGGCGAGGGTCACTCCCCTCCCAGCGCCTCCCTCAGCAGGTGCATGAGCGCGGCGAGCTGGACCGACTCGACGGCGCCGTCCTCGACGGTCTCCCCGTCGAGCGCCCGCGCCGCGAGCGACTGCTTCTGGTCGATCAGCTCGGCGATCTTCGTATCCAGCGTGTGCGCCGCGATGATGCGCCATGCGGTGACCGGCTCGTCCTGGCCGATGCGATGCACGCGGTCGATCGCCTGGGTCTGCTCGGCGGCCGTCCAGCTCAACTCCGCGAGCACGACGTTCGACGCCGCCTGCAGGTTCACCCCGACACCGGCCGCGGTGAGCGAGCAGACGACGATCCCGACCTCCGGGTCCGTGTTGAAGTCGTCGATCGCCTGCTGCCGCGCCGGAGTCGACTGGTCCCCGCGGATCGACACGGAACGGATCCCGGCGGCGGCGAAGTGCGCCTCGGCCTGATCCATCACGTCGACGTGCTTGGCGAAGAACACGACCTTGCCCACCGACCGCTGCAGCTGGGCCGCGTAGTCCGCGGCCAGCTGTGCCTTGGCGTGGCCGATCCTGCGCACCATCGTGAAGACGTTGTCGCCGCCGGCGCCCGCGGCCTTGGACTCCTCGAGCTCGCCGTGGGCGACGAGCCGCACGATGTCCTCGTCGATCTCGCCCCGGCCCAGATCGCGATCCCCGCGTGCCTCGATGATGCGCCGGTACTTCGCGGCCATCCGCTCGCCCAACTCGCGCTCGGCGGCCCGGATGCCGCGCCCGAACTCGTCGTCGAGCTGCACCGGCAGATCGGCGACGAGCTTGTCGGGCAGGTCGGCCGCGACGTCCTTCTTCTTGCGCCGCACGATCCCCATCGAGATGACCGCGTCGCGCGCTTCGCCGTAGAACGACTTGTCGGCGGGCGTCAGCCCCGTCGCGTCGAGCTTCTCCGACAACGCCGGGTTGGGGCGCTCGCCGTTCGTCCAGCCGAGGAAGCGCCAGATCGCGTCGAAGTCCTCGACGTCGTTGATGAGGGGCGTTCCCGTGAGAGCCATCATGAGCGGCTCCCCCGGAGTCTGCTCCCGCACGCGGGACGCGAGCGCGAGCACGTTCTGCGAGCGCTGCGAGGAGAGGTTCTTGATGAAGTGCGCCTCGTCGACGACCATGCCGCGCAGGCCGATCTTGCCCAGCCAGGACAGGTGCCGATCGAGGATTTCGTAGTTGACGATGAAGACGTCCGCGAACGCGTCCACGTCCTGCCCGTCGCCCTGGATCACCGCGGCGCGGCGCTGCGGCGTCCAGCGCTCGACCTCGCGCGCCCAGTTCATCTTCACGACGTTGGGCACGACGACCAGCAGCGGGTAGGCGTCGGCGACCGACGCGGCCAGCACCGACTGCGCGGTCTTGCCGAGTCCCGGCTCGTCGGCGAGGAGGAAGGAGCGGTGTCCGGCGCGCACCGACTCGAGGAAGCGCGACTGGTGCACCATCACCTCCAGGCCCTTGGGCGAGAGGTGGTCGTACTCGGGAAGGGGAGGCAGCTCCATCGACGCCGTCGAACCGCCGGCCCCGGTCTCGAAAGCCTTGTACAGGGGTCCCATCAGCTCCCAGCCGTCCAGACGCCGGCGCGGGATCGACGCGGGGCGCGGCGTGAGGTCCGGTGCGAGGAAGGGGCTGGCGAGCAGTCGCGATTCGACCGAGGGGGGCGTGACCTGACGCTCGGCCAGCGCGGCAGGGACGACCTGTGCCTGCGGCACGCGTGCAACGTCCGCGATCACGAGCTCCTCCGGGGCGAGCTCGGCTCCCGACTCCAGCAGCCAGTCGCGACGCATCCGCTTCGCGACGGGGCTCGTGGCCTGGTCCGCCTCGAGCAGCTGGATGAGCGACGTGTCGCGCGCCGCGGTCTTGGCGAGGATCGTCGCGACGCCGTCCAGGCGTTTGAGCAGTTCGGCGCGCGCGCCGTCCGCCAGCTCCGGATCGCTCTTGACCCTGGCCCGCTCCTCCCGGACGAGGAAGGCGATCACCTGGAACTTGACGCGGTTCGTGGGGCCGAGCTTACCGTGCTGGGCCTTGGCCTCGACCTCGCGCACCTTGCGGGCGAGGATCGGGATCAGCGGCGCATCCTCGAGTCGGCGCGACGTCTTCTTCCGCCGGGCGGCGGTGGGTGCCGTGGTCGGCATGCTCCTCCTGAGCGTGATGCCGGCTCGCACCGAGCGAGCGGCGGGTGTGGCGTGCACCGTGGCCGGGGCGACAGCCGAGCGGCTGCGTGCGACCGGCACCGATGCGGACGATGACCCCTGCCGTCGTGCATCGCGCACGTCGATCGCAGCGGGTACGCGCTCAGTTTACGCCACGCCGGAGCAGATCCGCGTCACGACGCGGAAGTGACGTGCGCGCCCGGTCCCTCGGCCGCCAGCAGCGTCCGCGCCTGTGCGACGTCCGCGGCCATCGCGGCCATCAGGGCGTCGAGATCGTCGAACGCGACCATGCCGCGAAGACGGTGCAGGAACTCGACGGTGACGTCGTGTCCGTAGAGGTCGAGGTCCGGCGCGTCGATGACGTGCGCCTCGACCTGCCTCTCCGGGACGTCGTCGAACGTGGGATTGGTTCCGACCGAGACCGCCGCCGGGTAGGTGATCCCCGTCGTGTGGTCGATGAGGCGTCCGGCGTAGACACCGTCTGCGGGCACCATCTCGTCGAGGACGTGCGGCAGGTTGGCGGTCGGGAAGCCGAGCTCGCGCCCGCGCTGCAGTCCGCGCACGACCTCGCCGCGGACCGAGACGGGACGTCCGAGCACGGTGCTCGCGAGGGAGATGTCGCCGGCCGCGAGCAGTTCGCGCACCCACGACGAGGAGACCCGGCGATCCGTGCCCTCCAGGAACACGTCCTCGATGACGTCGACGGTGAAGTCCCACCGCGCGCCGAGCTCGGCCAGCAGCGCGGGGGTTCCCGCCCCTCCCCGCCCGAACCGGAAGTCGCTCCCGACGAGCACCGCCGAGACGCGCAGGGCCTCGACGAGGATCGAGCGCGCGAAGTCCTCCGCGGAGCGCTGGGCCAGCTCCTCGTCGAACGTCAGCACGAGCACGGCGTCCAGGCCGCAGTCGGAGAGCAGCTCGATCTTGCGCTCGATCGAGACGAGGTCGTCCGGACAACGATCGGGGCGCAGCACCCGGAGCGGATTACGGTCGAAGGTGACCGCCACCGTCTTGGCGTCGAGCGCTGCGGCATCGGCGAGCGCCGTGCGGAAGACGGCGCGATGACCGGCGTGCACGCCGTCGAACTTCCCGATCGCGGCGACGGTCCGGCCGAAGTCCACGGGGATCTCGGCCGGGTCGCGGAAGACGATCATGCGGGCGTCCCCTCGGCGGCCGCGGCGCGAGGGCGATGCTTCACGAGCCACCACAGCCCGGCCACGGGCAGGAACAGGGGGATGAGCACGTAGCCGAGGCCGTACTGAGACCACACCGTGGGGTGCTGGAAGAGATCGGGGTGGGTGAGGCTCAGGGTGCCGACGACGAGCACCCCGACGAGCTCGAACACGATCGCGATCCCGGCGACGCGGTACCAGCCGGGACGACCGGCGAGGATCAGGGCAAGGGTCGCGACGATGTAGACGACGGCCGAGAGGGCCGACAGCGAGTAGGCCAACGGGGCGTCGCCGAAGGCGCGCACGATCTGCACGAACGAGCGTCCCGTGGCGCCGAGCGCCATGACCGCGTAGACGATGACGAGCACCCGACCCACTCCGCGCATCCGCGGACGCGTCGCCGCGGAATCCGGCTCTGCAGGATCGGAGGCGGAGTCGGAGGGAAGAGGAGGACGCACGGTGCTCATGGCCCCTCCATTCTACGGACCGCGCGGACCCTCGCGACGCAGGTCAGCCGCCGATCGGGGTCGTCCAGATCACCTGCATGCGCCAGATCATCACGGCGAGGGCGAGCGCGACCGCGCCGAGGATCACGGTGCTCCACCGGGAGCGCTCCAGCAGAGCCCAGATCACGCCGCCGATCGGCAGCAGCACCGCGGACACGAGATAGACGCCGTACTCCAGGGGGTCCCCCTGGGCGGGGTTGCCGGCGAACGCCGAGACGATCGCGACCACGACCTGTACGACGAGCAGCAGCTCGACGAGTGCGAGGGATCCCACGCTCACGTCGCTCGGACGCTTGCCGGCGAGCCCGAGCGTGACGCAGAGGAGACCCGCCACGACGGCGACGACGAGCTGGACGACTGTGAACCACAGGATCACGAGGCGCCCTCCGGCATGTTCATCGCGCTCTTCAGATCGTCGCCGCGCCGTTCGACGACCCCGACGAGGGAGCCGTCCGGAGCGATCGCCGCCGCCCGTTCCGCGTGCAGCCGATGCCGCTGCCCGGGAAGTCGCTTGCCGTGGCGCAGATCGACGGCCTCGGACGCCGTGACGTCGAGCACCGGGAGGATCCGGGACGCCGCGGCGGCCGTCGTGAGCGGCTGTGCGGAGCTCAGGTCCTCGAGGGAGACCGCCTCGTCGAGCCCGAAGTCACCGACGCGGGTGCGCCGGAGCGCGGTGAGGTGCCCCCCGACGCCGAGCGCGTCGCCGAGATCGCGGGCGAGCGCGCGAATGTACGTGCCCGAGGAGCAGTCGACGACGACGTCGAGATCCCAGAGACCGTCGCCCGGGCGCTCGTCCGTCACCTCGAACCGGGAGACGACGACCTGACGCGCAGCGAGCTCGACCTCCTCCCCCGCGCGGACACGGTCGTAGGCGCGCCGTCCGTCGACCTTGATCGCGGACACCGCACTGGGAACCTGCGAGATCCTGCCGGTGAGCGCGGCGATGCCCTCCGCGACGCGCTCCGAGGTCAGCGCGGCGACGGCCTCCTCCGGAGCCGTCCGGACGACGTCGCCCTCGGCATCGTCCGTCGTGGTGCTCAGGCCGAGCCGGATCGTCGCGGCATAGGTCTTGTCGGCCCCGACGACGAAGGTGAGCAGCCGGGTCGCGGCCTCGATGCCGACGACGAGCAGCCCCGTCGCCATCGGATCCAGCGTGCCCGCGTGACCGACCTTGCGCGTGCCGAAGGCACGGCGGGTGCGCGCGACGACGTCGTGGCTCGTCATCCCGCCCGGTTTGTCGACGAGCAGGATCCCGCTGAGTGGCATCCCCCCAGCCTAAGGGCCGCAGGTACGACCCACCGACCTCAGCCGCAGTACTCGGACGAGGGCTTGTCGTGCTTCGTGACCGTGATCTGACTCACTGTGGTTGCGCCTTCGCGATACGAGAAGAAGATCGAGCCGGTTGCGGCATCTCCGGTACGAATCCACGGGCCGTAGCTGTCCCTGCCCTCCTCAGCTCCCGGGAAAGCCGCGCGCACCTCATCCACGGAGGATCCGGAACCGAGTCCGGCCTGCGTGTGCGGCCCGTCCCCGGCGGAGTCCCCGATCACGGCGATCTCCTCGACCGCCGGATCGCTCTGCGCGCTATTGCCTGCCGCCACCATCTGGAGAGGGTTTCCACCCCAGAAGGCCGCCCACCGGCACGAGTCTTGGATCGTCCATCCCGCGAGATCCTTGGCGCTCGAGACACCGGCCCCGATTCTCACCGGTCCGATCCGATCGGTCTCGATCATCCAGGTCGAGGGGTTCGAAGGATCTTCCCCCGAGGACGTCGCGGCCGGAGCCGACGAGGTCGGCGACGGCACAGCATCGACCACGGGGGCGGCGGATGTCGTCGCGCTCGGCCCGGACCCCGCCGGTGACGAACAGGCGGCGAGTGCGAACAGTCCTGCCCCGACCAAGGTGCACAACGCAAGATGAGATGACTTCATGTCCGGTCTTCCTCGTTCAGGTACTTCCTCGAAGCGGCCCCACCCGCGCCGGCATCGGTGCCGACGTACATACGCTAGTGATATGCGGAAAGCTTCTGACCTCGACGCGCCGGGACTCGCATCGTGGTATCGCGCGCACGCCAGGGACCTGCCGTGGCGGAGGCGGGAGTACCTTGCGGAGTACGGCGCCTGGGGTGTGTTGGTGAGCGAATTCATGCTCCAGCAGACGCCCGTGAACCGGGTGATCCCCCACCTCGAGGCCTGGCTCGCGCGCTGGCCGGATCCGGTCTCGCTCGCGGCGGCTTCCCCGGCCGAGGTGCTCCAGCAGTGGGCGAACCTCGGCTATCCCCGTCGCGCGCTCTGGCTGCACCGTGCGGGCATCGCGATCCGCGACGAGCACGCGGGCGTCACGCCCCGCGAGGTGACCGCGCTGCTCGCCCTGCCGGGGATCGGCGACTACACGGCCCGTGCGGTCGCGGTCTTCGCCTTCGGCGAGCGCCATCCGGTCGTCGACACGAACACGCGCCGGGTGATCGCCCGCGCGGTGCACGGGAAGGCCCAGCCTGATCCGCCCTCCCGGCGGGATCTCGACGACATGGCGGGGCTGCTTCCGACCGATCCCGAGGCAGCCGCGATCGTGAACGCCGCCGCCATGGAGCTCGGAGCGACCGTCTGCACGGCACGGGTGGCCGATTGCGCGCGGTGCCCGCTCGCGGACTCCTGCGCCTGGCGCGCGGCGGGCTTCCCCGACGGCGAGGACCGCCGCCGCCGACAGGCGAAGTACGAGGGATCGGACCGCCAGGCACGCGGCGGCGTGCTGCGCGCGCTGCGTCACGCGGCCGGACACCGGCTCCCCGCGGACGCGGTGCTCGCGGAGTGGCCGGATCGGCGGCAGCGGGACAGGGCGATCGACTCACTCATCGCGGACGGTCTTCTCGAAGCCGTCGATGCGGAGCTGCGTCTGCCGCGCTGAGGCGTCGCCGCGCCGGGGAGCGCACGATCACGCAGGTCACGGCGACGGGACCAGAGGTCGCCGAGCTCAGAGGTTCTGATCCACCCGGTGGGCCAGCACCGTGAGCTCCGTCCTCGTGCGCACGTCGAGCTTGGCGAAGATCCGACCGCCGTGCACCTCGACCGTGCGCACGGAGACGTGCAGCTCGCGGGCGATCTCCCGGTTCGTCCTGCCCTCCGCCATGCGCAGAGCCACGTCGAGCTCACGGGGCGTGAGACTCGGCTCCCACGCCGCCCGGCACACCTCCAGCGCGGCGGCGGGCTCGGGGGCGGATCCGTCGTGCCGCTCCGCGAAACGCGCCAGCCGTCGTGCGGTCATCGCCCGCCACGCGAGCGCCCCGGACTCCTCGAAGAGGCTGTGCGCGGCGCGGAGATGACGCTGGGCGGCACCCGCCTCCCCCCGGGTGGCATAGGAGGCACCGAGCAGCGCCTCGACCCGCGCGCGCTCGAACGGCGAGCGGATGACCGCGCATTCCGTGGACGCTTCGGCCAGCTCGGTCGTCCACGCGGCTGCCCGCGCCGCGCGGATCCGCGCCCGCAGTTCCCTGGCGGATCGCGCCTCCCGAGGTTCGGCTCCTCGACGGTCCACGAACGGCCCCGCCTCGTCCAGACCGGGCAGCGCGAACGCCCCCTCGGGTGCACCGAGGTCGGCCCACAGCCTCAGGTGCACCGCCGCCTCGTCCGTGCGCCCGCGCAGGTAGGCTCGGATGCCGCGATCGACGAAGCCATTCGCGGGGATCGGCCACGGCGCCACGCCCATGAGCGCGCCGGACAGCGCCCCGGTCCTGCCGTGCACGGCGAGCTCGAGGCGTCGCGCGAGCGGGAGGGCGAGGCCCGCGAAGACGAGCGCGACCGGTGCCTCCTCCGCCACGGCGGAGAGCACGGAGAGCGCGAGGCCGATCCGCCCCGCCCAGATGTGCAGCAGCGTCTCTGCGACGCCTTCGCGCGCACGCACCAGCGGCACGGCGCGACCCGCGCCGACGATCGGGTCCGGTGCGGCGTCCGGCCGGGCGAGCACCCGGAGACCTTCGTCGGCGTCCCCGGCAAGACCGATCATCAGAGCGCGCGGGACCCTGAAATTCTGCCGACCCATCTCGGACTCGGCCAGCACGGGGTGCTCGCCGGCCCCGACCGCATCGCACCAGGCGATCAGGGTCGCCCGCGACTCCCGGTCCATCCCGGTGCGCGAGGCCGCACCGAGCCAGGCGAGCGTACGAAACGGATCGCGGCGCTCGGCGCTGAGAGCCGCGCCGATCCCGACGGCGCGACGGTATCCGTCCCGCCGAGCCGCGTCGCCCTCGGGCAGAACACCCTCCACCGGAGGGACCATGCCCGTGGCGCAGGTGTGCGCGAGGACGACGACCGGTGCCGCTTCGGCGCGCAGCGGGTGGTGCTCCGCCGCGAAGGGCAGGACGGCCTCGCCCGCGTCGAGGACGCACCCTTCGGCGAGCGAGATCCGCGCGAACAGGAGACGTCCGAGGTCGTGGAGGGCGCTGCCTTCCTGCGTGCGCTCCCCGGCCGCGCAGACGAAACGCCGGGCCGCCGCCGTGTCCCCCTCGCGCAGTACGGTGTCCGCGAGCGCGAGCAGGAGCCGCGGCGGGGCGGACGCGGCGCGTCGCCGCTCTCCGACGGGTCGCCCGCGAGCCGCGTCAGGCGGAACGGGAAGCGCACGCAGTCCCCGTCGCCGGTCGGCGTCGAGACCCGCAAGGACCTTCTCGGCTGCGCCCCGATCCCCCTTGCAGCGGGCGAGGATCGCGGCACGCACGTGCGGCGCGACGATCAGCACCTGTCCCTCGCACCCCCCGTCGAGCGCACCCCCATGCATAGCACCCACCGACGTCACGCAGCCCCCCGCTGTCGTCATCGCGCCGTTCGTCGCGCGTGCGCCGCATCGTAGCAGCACGACGCCCCGGAGCGTCCGAAGGACGGCTTCCGGGGCGTCGCGGAGGTCGGAACGGGTGCGACTCAGCTCTGTTCGGGCTGCTCGTCCTCGCGATACGGATCGGCCTCGCCCGCGTACGAGCCGGAGGCGGCGAGCTTCGCCACCTCCTGGTCGCGCTCGCGCGCCTGACGCAGCAGATCGCTGATGTGGTCGGCGTTCTCCGGCAGTGCGTCGGGGATGAACTCGAGCGTCGGAACCAGTCGGATGCCGAGCTGACGGCCGACCTCCTTGCGCAGCAGCCCCGTGGCGGCCGTCAGCGCAGCTCCGGACGCGACGCGCTCCTCCTCCGTGCCGAGCACGGTGTAGAAGACGCTCGCGTGCTGCAGGTCGCCCGTCACGCGCACATCGGTGATCGTGACGAATCCGAGGCGCGGGTCGCGCAACCCCTTCTCGAGCCGCTCGGCCAGGATGACGCGGATCCGATCCGCGAGTCGTGCCTGTCGTTCTCCGGCCATGTCCACAACCTATCTCTTATCGACACCCGGGCAATCCCCGGAGTGCAGCGACCGTGAGGTCGAACGCGCCGGCTCTGGCCTGGTCTCATCGCCCAAGGGCGAGAAGACCGCGCGTTCGACCTCAAGGTCGCGGAACGGGATACGGATCAGCCCCGCGGCTTCTCCACCATCTCGGTGGTCTCGATCTCGTCGCCCACCTGGATGTCGTTGTACTTGCCCAGACCGATACCGGCCTCGAAGTCCGTGCGGACCTCGGTGACGTCGTCCTTGAAGCGGCGCAGCGACTCGATGGCCAGGCCATCGGCGATGACGACGCCGTCGCGGATGACGCGCGCCTTGGCGTTGCGCGTGATCGTCCCCGACCGCACGATGACACCGGCGATGTTGCCGAACTTCGAGGAGCGGAACACCTCGCGGATCTCGGCGACACCCGACTGGACCTCTTCGAACTCCGGCTTGAGCATGCCCTTGAGGGAGTTCTCGATCTCGTCGATCGCGTTGTAGATGACCGAGTAGAAGCGGACGTCCACGCCTTCGCGCGACGCGGCCTCGCGGGCCTTGGTGTCGGGACGCACGTTGAAGCCCACGATGATCGCGTTGTCGATCGTCGCCAGGTTCACGTCGCTCTCGGTGATCGCGCCCACACCGCGGTGGATGATGCGCAGCTGCACCGAGTCGTCGACCTCGATCTTGAGCAGCGACTCCTCCAGCGCCTCGACGGCACCGGAGACGTCGCCCTTGATGATGAGGTTGAGCGTCTCGACCTTGCCCTCTTCGAGAGCACGGGTGAAGTCCTCGAGCGAGATGCGCTTGCGGGCCTTGGCCAGCTGGGCGTTGCGCTCCACGGCTTCGCGCTTCTCCGCGATCTGCCGGGCCATGCGGTCTTCCTCGGTGACGATGAAGACATCGCCGGCGCGCGGGACCGAGTTGAGTCCCTGCACCTGCACCGGGCGGGACGGGGCCGCGGCCTCGACCGCGTCGCCGTTCTCGTCGATCATGGCGCGGACGCGGCCGTAGGCCGTGCCTGCGACGATCGCGTCACCGATGTGCAGCGTTCCGGACTGGATGAGCACGGTCGCGACCGAGCCGCGGCCCTTGTCCAGCTTCGCCTCGATGGCGATGCCTCGCGCGGCCTTGTTCGGGTTGGCCGTGAGGTCGAGCCCGGCGTCCGCCGTGAGCAGGACCGCGTCCAGGAGCTCCTGGATGCCGGTGTTCGCCCGCGCCGAGACGTCCACGAAGAGGACGTCCCCGCCGTACTCCTCGGCGACCAGACCGTACTCGGTGAGCTGCTGGCGCACCTTGGCGGGGTTCGCTTCGGGCTTGTCGACCTTGTTGACCGCGACCACGATCGGCACGTTCGCCGCCTGGGCGTGGTTGAGCGCCTCGACCGTCTGCGGCATGATGCCGTCGTCGGCCGCGACCACGAGGATCGCGATGTCGGTCACCTGCGCACCACGGGCACGCATGGCGGTGAACGCCTCGTGACCCGGGGTGTCGATGAAGGTGATCGCACGCTCGATGCCGTCGTGCTCGGTCCACACCTGGTAGGCACCGATGTGCTGCGTGATGCCGCCGGCCTCGCCCTCGATGACGTTGGTCTGGCGGATCGCGTCGAGCAGTCGGGTCTTACCGTGGTCGACGTGGCCCATGACGGTGACCACCGGAGGACGGATCTCGAGGTCGTCCTCGCTCTCCGCCTCCAGCTCGGCCTCGAGGTCGAGACCGAAGCCCTCGAGGAGCTCCTTGTCCTCGTCCTCGGGCGAGACCATCTGGATCTTGTAGCCGAGCTCGGCACCGAGCACCTCGAACGTGGCCTCGTCCAGCGACTCCGTCGCCGTGGCCATCTCGCCGAGGTTGAACAGGATCGTGACGAGCGTTCCGGGCTGGACCGTGTAACCGTTCAGCGCCTCGAGCTTGTCCGCGAAGTCGGCGATCGATGCGCCACGGCGCAGACGGATGATCTCGCCGTTGCCCTTCGAGACGTTGACGCCGCCGACGACCGGCGCCGACCGCATCTCGAACTCTTGCCGCTTCGCCCGCCGCGACTTGCGCTGCTTGCTCTTGCCGCCGCCCTTTCCGAAGGCGCCAGCGGTGCCACCGCCGGGGCCACGGCCGCGGCCGCCGCCTCCGCCGGGACGACCGGCGAAACCGCCGGCCGGAGCACCGCCGGGACGCTGGAAGCCGCCGCCCGCGCCGGCGCCGCCGGGACGTCCCGGGCCTCCGGTGCGCTGCTGGAACGGAGCGCCGGGACGGCCGCCGCCCTGGCCCGGACGACCGGGACGGCCGCCCTGTCCCGGACGCGGTGCGCCGATCCGCGGGGATCCCGGTCGGGGTGCCTGCGGACGGGGGATGTTGCCCGGGGTGGGACGCTGTCCCATGCCCTGCTGGGAGGCGAACGGGTTGTTGCCCGGACGCGGGCCGGCGGGACGCTGGCCCATCCCCTGCTGGGACGAGAACGGGTTGTTGCCCGGACGCGGTGCGCCAGGACGAGGGGCCGAGGATCCGCCGGGCTTGGGCGCGGAGGACGTCTCCGCCGCCGGGGCCGCGGGTGCGGCCGGTGCGGCGGGGGTCTCCGCTACGGGTGCCTCGGCCGGAGCGGCCGGCGCGGCGGGCCCCGGCTTGGGACCGGGGGTCGGCGCCTTGGGACCGGGCTTCGGACCCGGGGTCGCGGTGGTGCTGCGGGCGGCGCCGGACTTCGCGGCAGGAGCGTCCTGCTTCGCGGGCGCGGCGGACGCCGGCTTGTCGGCCTCGATGGCGGCGCGGAGCTTCCGCGCGACCGGGGGCTCGATCGTGGATGAGGGGGACTTCACGAACTCGCCGAGCTCCTTGAGCTTCGCGAGTGCGAACTTGCTGTCGACGCCGAGTTCGGCGGCGATCTCGTGCACGCGTGGTTTACCAGCCACAATTCTCCTGTCAGGGGGTCGATCCGCCCTGGCAGGGCAGACCACTAGTCGCGGACGGGTCTCATTTCGAGCCGTTCACTTTGTTTCCATAGCCGTTCAGCCGTTTCTCGAGGGTCTGCGTGTTCTCCGCTTCCGGGAAGCCCAGAGCAAAGGACACACGGAGCGCACGGGTGAAGGCGCGTCGCCGCAGAGCGGTGTCCACGCACTCCGGCGACGGATGCACCCACGCACCCCGTCCCGGCAGCGCGGCTCGCTCGTCGAAGACGAGTTCACCGTTCCGGATGACCACCCTGAGCAGGGAGGCACGAGATGCACGAGCGCGGCATCCGACACACGTTCGTACGGTTTCCATCCTACACCTCGGATCTGGAGAACCGGTGCGCGGCCCCCGCGGAGGCCGGCCCCGGCGCGCTCAGGACTCGAGCACCGAGTCCGGCTGGATGTCGATCTTGGCACCCGTCAGCTTGGCAGCGAGACGGGCGTTCTGCCCCTCCTTGCCGATCGCGAGGGAGAGCTGGTAGTCCGGCACGAGGGCGCGCACGGCCTTGGTACCCGCGTCGAGGACGAAGGAGCTGGTCACCTTCGCCGGAGAGAGCGCGTGCGCGACGAAGGTCGCCAGATCCGCGTTGTAGTCGACGATGTCGATCTTCTCCCCGGCCAGCTCCTCGGTGACGGCCCGGACGCGCCGGCCCATCTCGCCGATGCACGCACCCTTCGCGTTGATGGACGGGTCGTTGGCCTTGACCGCGATCTTGGTGCGGTGCCCCGCCTCCCGGGCGAGCGCGACGATCTCGACGAGGCCCGCCGCGATCTCGGGGACCTCCAGCGCGAAGAGCTTGCGGACGAGGCCGGGGTGCGTGCGGGACACGGTGATCGCCGGGCCCTTGGCGCCCTTGCCGACCGAGGTGACGTAGACGCGGATCCTCGATCCGTGGGCGTACTCCTCGCCGGGGACCTGCTCCTCCGGCGGGAGGATCGCCTCGACCGATCCGAGATCGACGTGGATCATCCGCGGGTTGGGCCCCTGCTGGATGACGCCGGCGATGATGTCGCCCTCCTTGCCGCGGAACTCGCCGAGCACCGCCTCGTCCGCGATGTCGCGCAGGCGCTGGCTGATGACCTGCTTGGCGGCGAACGCCGCGATCCGGCCGAAGTCGTCCGGCGTCGCGTCCTCCTCGCCGATGACCACGCCCTCGTCGTCGCGGACGGGGATCATCACGGCGACGTGGCCCGTCTTGCGGTCGAGGTCGACGCGGGCGCCCTCGGTGAGCGAGCCGTCGACGGAGTCGTGCTTCGCGTAGGCGGTGAGGACGGCCTGCTCGATGATCGCGACGAGTTCGTCGAAGGGGATCTCCTTCTCACGCTCGATCGTGCGCAGCAATCCGAGATCGATATCCATGGCGGCGGCCTCCCTGTTCAGCTCTCGTCGGCGCATGCAGCACGCACGACATCCGTACAACGATACCTTGGTCGGCGGCACGGGTGCCATCGCGGCCGTCCGCGCGTGCCGTCCGCACCGCGCGCCGTCCGTCCGGCGGAGAGTCAGTCCTTCGGCGCCGAGGCGAGGGCGTTGACCGCACCGATGAGGCGGAAAAGACCGCCCACCGAGCGCTGCTCCAGGTGCAGCACGAGACGCGGACGTTCGAGTTCGTCCTTGTCGGACACCTCGATCGCCAGCGGCTCCGTCCGCTCGATCCTCCCCCGGCTGAGCAAGTCCCCGAAGCGTTCGTTCAGGGCGGCGATCTCGGCGTCGGTGGGGGCAGAGCGCAGCCGCAGCACGAGCCGGTCGCCGACCCAGCGCAGGGAGGCGTAGTTGCGCCAGAAGCCGGTGATCGCGCTCACCGCCTCGTCCACGGAGTCCGTGATGAGCACCCGGTCGAAGTCACCCGGCGAGATGACCCCTGCGGGCGCGAGGTCCTGCTGCACGAAGCGCTCGAGTCCCCGCCAGAAGCGGCCCCCCGGCTGATCCAGCAGCACGATCGGCGTCGGCTCCGCCTTCCCTGTCTGCTGCAGGGTGAGCAGCTCGAACATCTCGTCCAGCGTGCCGAAGCCGCCGGGCAGGCAGATGAAGCCGCTGGACTCCTTGATCAGCATGAGCTTGCGGGTGAAGAAGTACTTCATCGCGACCACGTGCTCCTGCTCGTTGACCGTCGCGTTGGCCTTCTCCTCGAACGGCAGGCGGATCGAGACGCCGAGCGACAGCGCCGGTCCCGCCCCCTCCGCGGCGGCCTGCATGATGCCCGGCCCCGCGCCCGTGACCACCATCCACCCCTCTGCGGCCAGTGCGGCGGCGACGTCGCGCGCCTGGATGTAGAGCGGATCCTTCGGCGCCGTGCGCGCGGATCCGAAGACGGTGACCTTGGGCACGTCGCGATACGGCGCGAAGAGGCGGAAGGCGTCGCGCATCTCGCTGAGCGCGGCCGAGGCGATCTTCAGATCCAGCCGATCCGTGCCGTCCTCGCCGAGGAGCACCGCCGTCTGCAGCATCCGCATCACCAGACGCCGGTCCGCGTGCACCCCCGCATCGTCGAGGACGGTGTTGATCTCGGCTCGCAGCGCCGGGGAGAGGATCTCGTCGGTCATGGGTCCAGACTGTCACGCCCCCGCCGCGGTGGGTCGGCGTCGGGCACGGCGCGTCAGGACCACGGCATCGGGCGCTCGGGAAGGCGTGCGCTGTCGTCGGGCAGATGCGGGAGCTGCTCTCCGCCGGCGCGGATGCACAGCCAGCGCAGTTCGCCCGGGCTGTCGGGCAGCGCTCGCCAGGTGCGTGGAACGCCCTGGCCGATCCGCACGACCGTTCCTGGGCCGACCTCGACGACGTCGTCGCCGACGCCCATCTGGCCACGGCCCTCGAGGAACACGTAGAGCTCCTCGATCCGTGCGTGCGTGTGCCAGTAGCCGGCTTCCTCCCCCGGCACCAGCGCGTTCGCCGTCATCCCCAGGTACTGCATCGTGAGCTCATGGTCGACGACCCGTCGACCGTCGCGCGCACGGGCCGCGTCGAAGCCTCCGTGGAAGGCCCGCCACTGGTCGAGTGCGCCGATGCTCGCCACCTCGTAGTCGGTCATGCGTACCGCCCTCCGCCCCCGTCGACGGTCGCGACGGCCGGCGGATCCCATTCTGTCCGGACGGTCCCCGTGGCCGCTCAGCGCGCCGCGAGTCGCGCCGCGACCGCGCGGATCTCCTCGTGCGGCAGTGCGGGGCTCCTGTGTCCCGCCCGCCCCACCATGTCCTCGGCCGCCACGAGAGCGTTCCAGACGGCCTCGTCGACGGCCTGGACGGCGGCGGTGAGGAACGGATCCATCCGCCCCCAGGGCACGAACCGCAGGGTGTCGTAACCGGCCTCCTCGTCCGTCGGGAACACGGAGGCGAGCGCGCCGGGATTGGCGGTCGAGAAGGCGAGCACGATGTCGCCGGAGAAGTGACTGCCGGCGGTGCCGCTGCGACCCAGCCCGAGCGCGCCGCGGCGGGCGAGCGCCGCGCACTGTCCCGGCAGCAGCGGGGCGTTCGTGGCGATGACGACGATCGCGGATCCTGCCCCGCCCGGCGCGGTCGCGCCCGCTCGCTCCCGCGCGAACCAGTCCGACTCCTCCATCGGGTTCGGCGCCGCGCTCTCGGATCCGAGGGGGATGCCGCCCAGGTGCAGCTCGTGGCGCGCACCGAAGTTCGCCTGGACGAGCGCGGCGACCACGTACGCGTCCGCGCCGTGACGCACGATCCGGGACGCCGTGCCCGTGCCCCCCTTGAATCCGTAGCAGTTCATGCCGGTGCCTCCCCCCACGTTCCCCTCGGGGACGGGGCCCCCGGTCGCGGCGTCGATCGCCTGGATCGCGTGCTCGGGACGCACGTGCGCACCGTTGATGTCGTTGAGGTACCCGTCCCAGGTCTCCCCCACGACCGGCAGCAGCCACTGCGCCGAGAGCGACGGTGCGTGCCGCGCGATCCAGGAGTCCACGCCGGCGTGCACGGATCCGACCGCATGCGAGTTCGTGAGCGCGATCGGCAGCCCGAGCGATCCAGATTCGTCGATCCAGCTCCGTCCGGTCAGCTCGCCGTTCCCATTGAAGGAGTGCACCGCCGCGGCGCAGGCATCGCCGACGCCGTCGCGGCCGCGCGGCAGGATCGCGGTGACGCCGCTGCGCACGGCATGGGGGCCGTCGCCCTCGATCAGGGTCGTCATTCCGACCTCGACTCCCGGGACGTCGGTGAGGGCGTCGAGCGGACCCGGTTCACCCTCGAAGACCACGCCCAGATCGCGAGCCCGTACGCGGGCGTGGCGGAGGGAGGGGCGGGCAGGCTCTGTCGTCATGATGCTCCGATCAACTCTGAACGCTTGTTCAAGATATTGACACAGATTCCTTTGCATTGCTTGACACACGAACCTTAACGCTCTTGAATCAGCGTTCAGCACGGTTGCGATCCGACGCGGCCGTGAATCGAACAGGAGCCGCCGATGTCTCGCCCGTCCCCCTCCCCGGCCGCCGCGCCGACGACGCCCGACCCCGCGCACACCGGCGGTACCGCCCTCGCCCGTCGCCGCCTCGGCGTCTGGGGCATCGTGTTCTTCGTCATCTCCGCGGCCGCACCGCTCACGGTGGTCGCGAGCGCCGCGCCGACGGGCTTCCGCCTGGGCGGCATCGGCGGACCGGGCGCGATCCTCGCCGCGGGTGTCGTGCTGATGCTGTTCGCGTGCGGGTTCACCGCGATGTCGCGCTACGTGCGCAACGCCGGCGCGTTCTACGTCTACGGGGCGCGCGGCCTCGGCAAGCCGGTCGGGATCGGGATCGTGTTCGTCACGATCTTCTCCTACGCCGCGCTCTGCGTGTGCTTCTACGGATTCGTGGGTTTCTTCGGTCAGATGACGGTCAAGACGCTGTTCGGCATCGACCTCCCCTGGCCCGTCTACGCGCTCCTCGCGCTCGTGATCGTCGGGGCGCTCGGCTATCGCAAGATCGACGTGGGCGCCACGGTGCTCGCGGTCCTGCTCACGGCCGAAGTCGCGATCCTGCTGGTGCTCGCGATCGCGGTGCTGGTGCAGGGCGGCCCCGAGCCCCTCTCGCTCGCGTCCTTCGCCCCGCAGAACGTCTTCTTCGCCACGGGCCGCGGAGCGCTCTTCGTGCTCGGATTCGGCGCGTACCTCGGCTTCGAGTCGACGGCGATCTACACCGAGGAGGCCAAGAACCCCGCCCGCACGGTCCCGATGGCGACCTACATCGCCATCGCGTTCCTCGGCCTGTTCTACGGCTTCACGTTCTGGATCCTCACGGTGGCGTTCGGCGTCGACGGCGTCCTCCGGCTGGCCGCCGGGGACGGCTTCCAGGACATGGTGTTCGATGCCGGGCAGCGATACGTGGGCCTGTGGACCTCGGTGGCGATGCGCCTCCTCATCGTCACGAGCTTCTTCGCCTGCCTGCTGGCGTTCCACAACGCCTGCTCCCGCTACCTGTTCTCGATCGGTCGAGAGCGCCTGCTGCCCGCCTGGCTCGCGCGCACGCAGAGCCGCACGCAGGCGCCGCACCACGCCAGCCTGGTCATGAGCGTGGTCGCGCTCCTCGCGATCATCGCGGCGATCGCGTTCGGGGTGGACCCGTTCCTCGGCTTCGCCCTTCCGGTCTACTCGCTCGGCGTGGCCGGCCTGGTGTTCGCCCAGGCGGTGGCCGCGATCGCGGTCGTCGGGTTCTTCCTGCGCGATCGCCGCGGCCACAGCGTGTGGCGGGTCGTCGTCGCCCCGGCGCTCGGTGCACTCGGGCTCATCGCCGCCTTCGTGCTGATCGCCGTCCACTTCGATCTGGTCTCCGGGGTCACCGGCCCCGTCAACGCCGCCCTCATCGCCCCGACGCCGCTCCTGTTCGTCGCCGGGGTCGTGACCGGCCTCGTCCTGAGGGCGCGCGACCCCCGCCATTATGCTGAGCTGACGACGGTGGTCGTGGACGACTGACTCGTCCCCGCCGCTCGCCGATCGACGCGAAAGGATGGCCGTGGCCGCGCCGAACAAGCACAGCGCCCGACGCGCGGAACTGATCTCGGCCACCCGCCGCGTCGCGGGCAGGGAGGGCATCGCCGGCACCAACGTGAGGGCGGTCGCGGCGGAGGCGGCGGTGAGCGCGGGCAGCGTGCTGTACTACTTCCCCCGGTTCGACGACCTCCTCTACACGACGGCCGAAGGCGTGCTCGAGGAGATGTACGAGAGCCGGCGCCGCATCGCCGAGGCCGAACCGGATCCGGTGCGACGCCTGAGACTGCTCGTCGAGGCGGGCGTGCCCGACGAGATCAGCGACCACCTGCGCATGGCCTACGAGAGCATCCCGCTGCTGCGCGAACAGCCCCAGTACCGGCCGCTGCACCGCTCGATCGTGGAACGCCAGGTGGGCCTGTACCGCTCCACGATCGAGGTCGGCGCCGCCCTCGGCGCATTCCACCCCACCGCCGAGCTGACCGTGATCGCGCGCAACATCGTCGCCCTGGAGGACGCCTACGACCTGTACGCGCTGATCGGATTCGACCACGGCGCGACGACCTACCGCGCCAACATCCTCTCCTACGCCTCGGTCGCGCTCGGCTGCGACGTCGCGGACGGAGAGGATGCCGCGCCTCGGTGACGAACGCCCCGCGGATCCGAGCGGGTCCGCGGGGCGTTCGTCCGTGCGTCAGCGGGCGGTCAGCGCGGTGAGCGCCTCCGCGACGGAGACCGTGTCGCGGTCGCCCGAACGACGGTCCCAGAGCTCGACCTGGCCGTCCGCGGCGCCGCGGCCGACGACGAGCACCCGGGGCACGCCCACGAGTTCCGCGTCGCCGAACTTCACGCCCGGGGAGACCTTGGGGCGGTCGTCGTAGAGCACGTCCAGGCCCGCTGCCTCGAGCTGCGCGGCCACCTCGGCGGCCACGTCGAAGGCGACCTGGTCGCGGCCCGCGGCGACGACGTGCACGTCGAACGGCGCGACGGACGCCGGCCAGATGAGGCCCTTGTCGTCGTTGTTGAGCTCCGCGATGATCGCGAGGATGCGCGTCACGCCGATGCCGTACGACCCCATCGTGACCGTCACGAGCTTGCCGTTCTCGTCGAGCACCTTGAGCCCGAGCGCCTCGGCGTATTTGCGCCCGAGCTGGAAGACGTGGCCGATCTCCATGCCGCGCGCGAGCTGCACCGTACCGGATCCATCCGGCGCGGGGTCGCCCTCGCGCACGGTCGCGATCTCGACGACGCCGTCCGCGGCGAAGTCCCGTCCCGCGACGACGGAGTGGGCGTGCTTCTGGTCGATGTTCGCGCCGGTGATCCAGCTCGTACCCTCGGAGACGCGGGGGTCCACGAGGTACCGGATCCCGGTGGCCGACTCCTCGCCGAGCACGGCGCCGGTCGGCGACCACGGGCCGATGTATCCCTTGACCAGCAGCGGATTCTTCTCGAAGTCGTCGGCCGTCGCGGGCTCGACCTCGGCCGGGGCGAACGCCACCTCGGCGCGCTTCTCGTCGACGTCGCGGTCTCCGGGCAGCCCGACGACGACGAGCTCGCGCGAGCCGTCGAGGTGCGTCAGGGCGAGCACGACGTTCTTGAGCGTGTCCGCCGCGGTGAACTCTCCGTCGAGCTGCGCGTTCGCATGCGCGACGAGCGTCTCGATCGTGGGCGTGTCCGGGGAGTCGAAGATCACGGGCGACGCCTCGGCATCGAACGGGACCGGAGCCGGAACCGCCGTGCGGAAGGCCTCGACGTTCGCGGCGTAGCCGCCCTCGGACCGGACGAACGTGTCCTCGCCGACCGGGGTGGGATGCAGGAACTCCTCACTGCGGGATCCGCCCATCGCGCCCGCGTCGGCCTGCACGATCGCGTACTCCAGCCCGAGTCGCTGGAAGATCCGCTCGTACGCGTCGCGCTGCGCCTGGTAGCTGACGTCGAGGCCCGCGTCCGAGGAGTCGAAGGAGTAGGCGTCCTTCATCGTGAACTCGCGGCCGCGCAGCAGCCCCGCACGGGGACGCGCCTCGTCACGGTACTTGTCCTGGATCTGGTAGATCGTCAGCGGAAGGTCCTTGTACGAGGAGTACAGGTCTTTCACGAGCTGCGTGAACGCCTCCTCGTGCGTCGGCGCAAGGAGGTAGTCGCCGCCCTTGCGATCCTGCAGCCGGAAGAGCAGATCGCCGTACTCGTCCCAGCGCCCCGTCGCCTCGTACGCCTCGCGCGGCATGAGGGCCGGGAAGTGCACCTCCTGCGCTCCCGCGGCGGCCATCTCCTCCCGGATCACGGCCTCGATCTTCGCCTTGACCCGAAGCCCCAGTGGCAGCCAGGCGAAGATGCCGGCCGCCTGCGGTCGGATGTACCCGGCGCGGATCAGCAGCTTGTGGCTCGCGACCTCGGCGCCGGCCGGGTCTTCGCGGAGCGTGCGGAGGAAGAAGTTCGAGAGACGAGTCACCACGGGGCAAGTCTACTGACGGCGATCGCCCCGACCGCGCGGGGCGGCGGGGCGATCGGCGACGACGTCAGTTCAGCGCGCGCGTGCCCGCGGGGATCACGCCTCCGGCATACAGCTCCCGCGCGTTGTCCTGCAGGGCGGTCAGCGCGACGCGCTGCGGCAGCGGGCCGTAGGAGATCCGGGCGACGCCGAGCGCCTCGTACTCGGTCGAGGTAAGGGCCCCGGGCAGTCCGATCACGCTCACCTTCCCCGCGCCGATCCCCTCGACGAGACGGGTCGTGGTCTCGGCGTCCAGGATGCCGGGGACGAAGACGGCGGTGGCTCCGGCGTCGAGGAACGCCCTGCCCCGCTCGATCGCGTCGGCCAGCGACTCCTCGGCGGGGCGGCTTCCTGCGCGCACGAATGCGTCGGTCCGCGCGTTCAGGGCGAAGGGAACGCCTTCCGCCTGTCCGGCCCGCACGATGGCCTCGACGTTCGCGACGGCCTCGGAGAGCGGACGCAACCGGTCCTCGACGTTCGCGCCGACCACGCCGGCGCCGATCGCGCGGCGCACCGTCTCGCCCGCGTCGCCGTAGCCGTCGTCGAGGTCGGCGGTCACGGGAAGCTCGACGGCCGCGGCGATCCGGCCGACCATGTCGATCATGAGGTCGCGAGGGATCGCGCCGTCCTCGTATCCGAAGGATGCGGCGATCGAATGCCCCGCGGTCGCGATGGCCGTGGTCTCCTCGAGGTCGGCGATCGCCCGCGCGGACACGACGTCCCACACGTTCACGACGCGCAGGATCTGCGGGGCCTCGTACAGGGAACGGAGGGTTTGGGCCTTCTCAGCAGTGGTCATGGGTCCACGCTAGCGGCGCGGGTGCCGCATCGGGGCGGCCTAGCATGAACGCATGCCTCAGCGCCGATCGCACGTCGCCCCGTCCGCCGCGCAGTCGGAGCTCGCCACGGCGCTGGCGACGTTGCGCACCGAGCTCGACGCCCCGACCGGGTTCCCTCCGGAAGCCCTCGCCGAGGCCGCCGCGGCCTCCCCCGCGACGCCCGACCTCGACCTGCGCGACATCGCCTTCGCGACGCTGGATCCGGCCGGCTCCATGGATCTGGACCAGGCCTTCCAGCTGGAACGGAGCGGATCGGGCTACACCGTGCGATATGCCATCGCCGACGTGCCCTCGTTCGTCGCACCGGGAGGCGCACTCGACGCCGCGGCCCGCCTGCGCGGCGAGACACTCTACGCCGCGGACGGGACGATCCCGCTGCATCCGCCGATCCTGAGCGAGGATCACGCCTCGCTGCTGCCGGATCAGGATCGCCCCGCGCTCGTGTGGACGTTCGCGCTGGACGCGGAGGGGAGCGTGTCGGACACCCGGCTCGAGCGCGCACTGATCCGCTCGAGGGCCAAGCTCGACTACGTCTCGGTGCAGGCGGATCTCGACGCGGGGCGGGACTCTCCGGGGGCGCTGCTCCCCGAGATCGGGCGGCTGCGGCTCGCGCAGGAGGCGCAGCGCGGAGGGGCGAGCCTGAACCTGCCCGATGACGAGGTGGTGAGGCACGACGACGGGACCTATGCGATCGAGCGGCGCACCCCGCTCCCCGTGGAGGATTGGAACGCGCAGCTCTCGCTCATGACCGGGATGGCCGCCGCGCAGCTCATGCTGCAGGCGAGGATCGGGATCCTGCGCACGATGCCGCAGCCCGAGGACGCGGCGTTCGAGACGTTCCGGCACCAGACCGAGGCGCTCGGCGTGCCGTGGACGACCGGACGCTACGGCGACTATCTGCGGACGCTCGACAAAGAGGATCCGCGCACGCTGCCGATCCTGGAGGCGGCGTCCGCGCTGTTCCGCGGGGCCGGGTACGTCGCCTTCGACGGGACGGTCCCCGCCGAGACCACCCAGGCGGCCATCGCCGCCCCCTATGCCCACGCCACCGCGCCCCTCCGGCGGCTCGTCGACCGTTGGTCGCTCACGGTCGCGCTCGCGGTGAGCCGCGGGGAGGAGGTGCCCGCCTGGGTGCGCCAGAGCCTGCCGCTCCTCCCCGACCTGATGCGGGCCTCCGCACAGCGGGCGTCGGCGCTCAGTTCCCGCACGATCGATCTCGTCGAGGCGGCGCTGCTGGCGCCGCGCGTCGGCGAGACGTTCGACGCGGTGGTGATCCGGCGCAACGGCGAACGCGGCACGGTGCAGATCGAGGAGCCGCCTGTGACGGCGTCGGTGGCGCTGCCGCCCGAGGCCGCCGCCGGCGCTGCGGTGCGGGTCACGCTGACCGCCGCGGGCGTCACGAAGGGACAGATCTCCTTTGCCGTCGCCTGAGGACGAGCCCGACGCGCTCGGCACCTGGATCCGGGACAACGCGCACTTTCTGCGCACGCTCGATCCGGACGATGACGACGACTCCGACCTCGAACCGCTGGCCGACATCATCGGCGACGCCCGCGTGGTCGCGATCGGCGAATCGATGCACCGCGTGCACGAGTTCTTCGCCCTGCGCCACCGGCTGTTCCGGTTCCTGCACCGGCGCGCCGGATTCACCGCACTCGTGACCGAGAGCGGCATGCCGGAGGGCCGCAGGGTCGACACGTGGATCCGCACCGGGGCCGGAGGGCTCCGTGACACCCTCCGCGAGGGCGTCACCTACGGCTTCGGGGCCTGCCAGGAGATGCTCGACCAGCTGACGTGGATGCGGGCGCGCGCCGCGGCCGGCCACGGCGCGCCGCGCTGGTACGGGATGGACCTCCCCGATTCGTCCGCCAGCGCCCTCCCCGGCGTCCTCACGGCGCTCGACCTGCTCGACGACGTGGATCCGCACTACGCCGCGCACGCTCGAGAGAGCCTGCTCCCCCTGTTCGCGTATCTGCCCGGCGACCGCTCCGGGCTGGCCCAGGCGGCACCGACGATCCAGGCCTATCTCGCCCTGCCCGCCGACCGGCGTGCGGGCATCACGGTCGGCATCGCGGACCTCGCCGCACGGATCCGCGCCCGGCGCCGCGAGGAGATCGCCGCACTCGGCGGCGACGCGGAGAGCCGGGAGCGGGTCGACGCCGCGATCCGGGCCGCGGAGAGCGCCCGGGCGGCGGACGCGTTCCTGCAGGCGATGACCGCGGGCGCCGCCCGCACCTGGCCCGCCGCCAACATCCGCGACGCGTGGATGGCCGGCACCGTGGAGTGGATCCTGGAGCGCGAGCCGCGGATCGTGGTGGCGGCGGCGAACGGGCACGTGCAGCGCACCCCGTTCTCCGCTCCCCCGTTCGTGCCGGATCCGATGACGACGATGGGCGGGCACCTCGCCGACCGGCTGGGCACCGATCTCGTAGTCATCGGCACAGCCTACGGCGGCGGCGAGCAGTGGCTGCACCGCCCGACCGTGGACGACGCCCCGGGCCATTCCCGCCCCTTCATCGCACCGCTCGTCCCGCTCGATCCCTCGAGCCTGGACGCCGTGCTGGAGCGCTCCGGCATCGGCGACGCTCTGCTGGATCTACGCAGGCCGTCCGCGCGCGCAGCCGTGGAACTCGATGCCACCTCCGGATGGCACAACGGCGACGTCCTGCAGCCCGGCTCGGCCCGCGAGGCCTTCGACGCCGTGGCCTTCGTCCGCCGGGTCTCGCCCTGGCACACCTGGATCGACGAGCGCGGCCTCGACCGGCGCTGAGGCTTCCCCCGCGGGCTCAGAGCTCGCGGAGGTAGCAGAGCATCCGGTAGTCCTTGCCCGGCTCCACGTTGACGAAGCCGTGCCGTTCGTAGAAGCGCCGCGCGTCGACGTCGATCTCGTCGACGTTGATGTGCATCTCCCCGCCGCCGCGGGCGCGCACCTCCTGGATCGCGCGCTGCAGCAGCCGCGTGCCGATGCCCCCGCCGCGCAGGTCGGGGATCACGTAGAGCTCGTCCAGCACCGCGAGCGGTCCGTCGCAGTACACGGTGGGGCGCAGCGTGACCAAGGCGTAGGCGATCGGGTCGGCGGGGTCGCCGACGAACAGCACGAACGCGGCGGGATCGGCGATCAGGGCACGGAACCGCCGCTCGAGCACCTCGAACGGCGGCGACGGATCCCCGAACTCGTCGCCGAAGTCGATCTGCAGCCGGGCCGCGATCGCCGCCTGATCGACCGTGCCGATCCTGATGTCGATCGATTCGTCACCCGCCACAGCCGTCCCCCGGTTCAGGCGTTCACGCCGGCGAACCCACAGGAACCGCGGTCGTGGTCATCACCAGCAGCTGCTCCGAGAGCTGCAGCGACACCCGGATCGACGCGAACTCTGCGAGCGAGGAGGCGTGCGTGCCGCCGCACAGGATCGACGCGGTGCCCTCGGGCAGCTCGCAGACCCAGCGTCGGCGGTCGACGATGCTCTTGCCTTCGGCCTCGATGCGGCTCGGCGCGGCGGACGCGATCCACGCCGCGAGCCGCGCGTTCATGCGCTCTTCGCGCTCTGCCAGCGTCCCGGCGAGACCTTCGGTGTCGAACCCGGCCTTGCGCAGGCTCTTGCCGAGGCGGTACTCGTCGACGGCGCCGTCGGGGCCGATGACGCTCGTCTGATTCGCGCGCCCCTCGAAATCGGGGTTGCCGAGGGCGTCGGATCCGGGATCCTTCCGCCACAGATCGGCGACCGCGAAGTCGAGCGCCAGCGACGCGAGGTGGCAGGCGGTGTGTCCGCGGCTGAGGCCGGCGCGGTACGCGGCGTCGACCGCGGCCTCGACCTCCGCCCCCGCGGCGAGCGCTGCGGGGACCGTGTCGACCCGGTGGCCGACCGACCACGTCCAGCCCTCCGCGCCGCGCTTGACCGGGATCGCGGCGTCGATCGCGACCTCGCCCTCGTCGCTGACGGCGGTCATGACGGCCTCGGTCACCGCGACCTCGACGTCGGCGACGCGGAGCGTGCCCCGGTCCCCCGGCTGGTCCGGCCAGGTGTGGTCGACGGGGTGGAACGGCGTGCGATCGAGCACGACGACCGCACCGCTGTCGTCCGGGTGCACGCCGACCACGTGGGCGGTCTCGAGGAGGGATCCCGACGGGAAGGTGACGACGGTGGCGCTGGTCACGAGGTGACGACCTGGGCCGTGCCGAGCGGGGCGTCGGGGCCCATCTCCTCAGCGAGCCGGTTCGCCTCCTCGATGAGGGTTGCGACGATGTCCTCCTCGGGAACGGTCTTGACGACCTCGCCCTTGACGAAGATCTGGCCCTTGCCGTTGCCGCTCGCGACGCCGAGGTCGGC
>NZ_CAMFHZ010000017.1 GCF_945952435.1 uncultured Microbacterium sp. | reverse complement strand
AGGCGTGCTCCGGCGACGGCACGATCAAGATCGAGATGAACTTCCTGCCCGACGTGTACGTCGACTGCGAGGTCTGCCACGGCAAGCGCTACAACCGCGACACCCTGGCCGTGCACTACAAGGGCAAGAACATCGCCGAGGTCCTCGAGATGCCGATCGAGGAGGCGGCGGAGTTCTTCGAGCCGATCCAGGCGATCCATCGCTACATGAAGACGCTCGTCGACGTCGGCCTGGGGTACGTGCGTCTCGGGCAGTCGGCGACCACGCTCTCCGGCGGTGAGGCGCAGCGCGTCAAGCTCGCGACCGAGCTCCAGCGCCGCAGCAACGGCCGCTCGATCTACGTGCTCGACGAGCCGACCACCGGGCTGCACTTCGAGGATGTCCGCAAGCTCCTCGAGGTGCTCAACGGGCTCGTGGACAAGGGCAACACTGTCATCGTCATCGAGCACAACCTCGACGTGATCAAGTCGGCGGACTGGGTCATCGACCTCGGTCCGGAGGGCGGGTCCGGGGGCGGTCAGATCGTCGCGACGGGCACCCCCGAGCAGGTCGCGCGCAATGCCGAGAGCCACACCGGGGCCTTCCTCGCGGAGATCCTCGGCACGGCTCCGGCGAGCGCGCGTCCCGGCGCACGGCGGGCGCTCGAGCGCAAGGCGGGCTGATGGCGACGGAGCTCCCGTACAAGCCACGGCCGGGGGAGATCCCGACCGACCCCGGTGTGTACCGGTTCCGCGACGCGCAGGGGCGGGTGCTCTACGTCGGCAAGGCGAAGAACCTGCGGCAGCGGCTGTCGAACTACTTCGCCCCGTTGCGGACCCTGCACGAGCGCACCCGGCGCATGGTGACCACTGCGGCCTCGGTCGAGTGGACGGTGGTGCCGACCGACGTCGACTCGCTCCAGCTGGAGTACATGTGGATCAAGGAGTTCGATCCGCCGTTCAACGTCCGCTACAAGGACGACAAGTCGTACCCGTTCATGGCGATCACACTCGCCGACGAGGCTCCCCGGGTGATCGTCACCCGCAATCGCAAGATCCCTGGCGCCAAGTACTTCGGGCCCTATCCGAAGGTCTGGACCGTGCACGACACGATCGACCAGATGATCAAGGTCTTCCCGATCCGCACCTGCAGCGACGCGAGCTACCGCAAAGCCATGCAGACCGGGAGACCGTGCTTCCCTGGGCAGATCGGCAAATGCGGTGGGCCCTGCTCGATGACGGTGACGATCGAGGATCATCGGGCGATGGTCGACGACTTCATCGCCTTCATGGAGGGTGGCGACGAGCGCTTCACCCGATCGCTGACCCGGCGCATGCAGGAGGCGTCGGCCGCGATGGACTACGAGAGCGCCGCGAAGTACCGCGATCAGCTCGCCTCCATCGAGGCGGTGCTGGGACGCAGTGCGCTCGTCCTCCCGCAGGACGAGGACGCCGACCTGTTCGGGATCGCCGAGGACGAACTGTCGGCCGCCATCCAGCACTTCGTGATCCGGGGCGGCCGCGTGCGAGGCGTCCGTGCCACCACGCTCGACAAGGAGATCGACATCGGCGGCGCCGAGCTCGTCGACCAGATCCTGCAGCGCACCTACGGCGAGGCGAGCGGCGAGCAGGTTCCCAAGCGCGTGCTCGTCCCCGTGCTCCCGGACGATGCCGCAGAGCTCGAGGAATGGCTCTGGGAGCGCCGCGGCAAGAAGGTCGAGATCGCCGTCGCGCAGCGCGGTCAGCGGGCCGAGCTCATGCGCAACGCCACCCTCAACGCGCAGCAGGCCCTGATCCGGCACAAGACCCGCCGGTCGAGCGACTACACCACACGGACCCAGGCGCTGACCGACCTGCAAGAGGCGCTGGGGCTCGACGAGGCGCCGTTGCGCATCGAGTGCTACGACATCTCGCATCTCGGCGGCACGAACGTGGTCGCATCGATGGTGGTCTTCGAAGACGGTCTGCCGCGCAAGGACCAGTACCGCTCGTTCAACATCGCGGAGACGACTGACGACACCGACTCGATGTACCAGGTGCTGCGCCGTCGTCTCGCGCACATCGACGCCCCCGAGGAGACCCTCCCTGTCACGGAGTCCGTCGTCTCCGAGGACGGATCGGGCGAGGAGCTCGTCGTCACCGAGCGACGCAGGCCGCGCTTCGCCTACCCTCCGCAACTGCTCGTCGTCGACGGCGGGAAGCCGCAGGTCGAGGCGGCGGCGAGGGCATTGCGCGACGCGGGGCGCACGGACATCGGGCTCGTCGGCATCGCGAAGCGCCTGGAGGAGCTCTGGCTGCCCGGCGAGGACTATCCGGTCATCCTGCCGCGCACGAGCGAGTCGCTGTACCTGGTGCAGCGGCTCCGCGACGAGGCGCACCGGTTCGCCATCACCCATCAGCGCAAGCGCCGCAAGCGGGACATCACGTCGATCCTGGGCGAGGTGCCGGGTCTCGGCGCCGCACGCATCAAGACGCTGCTGCGCCACTTCGGATCCGTCGCCGCTCTGCGCAAAGCGACCTCGGCGGAGATCCAGGAGGTGCAGGGCATCGGTCCGGCGCTCGCGGAGGCGATCCGCACCCATCTGGCGTCGACGGCGAGCAGCACGATCCGCGACGCCGGGGACGGCACCGTCGCCCTGGATCCGCCGCCCGCTCCGTCCCCGACCGCCGCCGCGCCTCGATAGGCTGGTCCTGAGCGAGGAGGACAGCACATGAGCGCCGACCAGGGCGAATTCCTGATCGTCACCGGGATGTCGGGCGCGGGGCGCTCGACCGTCGCCAACGTGCTCGAGGACCTGGGGTGGTACGTCGTCGACAATCTGCCGCCGCAGATGCTGCGTCCGTTGCTCGACCTCGCGAACCTCGGCGGCGCGGCGCTGCCCAAGGTCGCTGCCGTGGTGGACGTGCGCGGTCGCGATCTCTTCGACGGCTTCCCCGGCGTCGCGCGCGCGCTGCGCGAGCACGGATCCGTGCAGGTCGTGTTCCTCGATGCATCGGACGACGTCCTGGTGCGTCGGTTCGAGTCCGTCCGGCGCCCGCATCCCCTGCAGGGCGACGGAACCCTGCTGGACGGCATCCGGGCCGAGCGGACGCGGGTCGCCCCGCTGCGCGAGGCCGCAGACATCGTCATCGACACCTCCGACTTCAACGTGCACCAGCTCGCGACCAAGGTGACGGAGGGCTTCGCCGAGGCCGGCGCGGCGCGGCACAAGCTCACGGTCATGAGCTTCGGATTCAAGTACGGTCTGCCCTCGGACGCCGACCTCGTCGCGGATATGCGGTTCCTGCCGAACCCGTTCTGGATCGACGAACTGCGCGGATCCACGGGGTTGGACTCCGAGGTCAGCGACTACGTGCTCTCGCGGGACGGCGCGCACGAGTTCCTCGATGCCTATGTCGCGGCCCTGGCCCCGATCCTGGAGGGCTACCAGCGGGAGAACAAGAGCCACTCCGTCGTGGCGATCGGGTGCACCGGAGGCAAGCATCGTTCGGTGGCGATGGCGGAGGAGCTCGCCCGCCGCATCGGCCAGACGCCGGGTATCGCGGTGACCGTCCGGCACCGCGACCTCGGGCGGGAGTGAGCCCTCGGTCGTGGGCGCGGAGCCGACGACCGGTAAGCTGATCCCTTGCGCCGCAATCCGGCGCGGTCCGAGAGAAGGAGACCCGTGGCACTCACCACCGACGTCAAGGCAGAGCTCGTCAGCATCCGGAACGCACCGCCCTCGGTGCGCGTCGCGGAGGTGACGGCGGTCCTGCGTTTCGCCGGAGGGCTGCACCAGATCGCCAACCGCATCGCGGTGGAGGCGGAGGTGGATGCGGAGCTGCTGGCACGGCGCGTCGCCCGCGACCTGGCCGAGCTCTTCGGCGTCCGCCCCGAGATCGCGCCGATCCAGGGGGCGTCCAGCCACGACGGTGCGAAGTACGCGGTCCGCGTGATCGGCGCGGGCGAGACCCTCGCGCGCCAGACCGGGCTGCTCGACCAGCGCCGCCGCCCCGTGCGCGGACTGCCCAACCGTCTCACGACCGGCTCCCGTGAGGAGCTCGCCGGGCTCTGGCGCGGGGCGTTCCTCGCCGCGGGATCGCTCAGCGAGCCGGGACGCTCCGCCGTGCTCGAGGTCGCCTGCCCGTCGTCCGAAGCGGCGATGGCCCTGGTCGGAGCCGCGCATCGCATCGGCATCTCGGCCAAGGCGCGCGAGGTCAGGGGTATGCCGCGTGTGGTCATCCGCGAGGCCGAGGGGATCCGCGCGCTGCTCACGCTCATGGGTGCCACGAAGACCGCTGCGGCCTGGGAGGAGATGCGCCAGCGCCGCGAGGTGCGGGCCGGCGTGAACCGGCTGGTGAACTTCGACGACGCCAACCTGCGCCGGTCGGCGCAGGCCGCGGTCGCCGCGTGCGCCCGCGTCGAGCGCGCCCTGGAGATCCTCGGCGACGAGGTTCCCGAGCATCTCCGCACGGCGGGCGAGCTGCGCCTCGCGCACCGCGACGCCAGCCTCGACGAGCTCGGCCACCACGCCGACCCGCCGCTCACGAAGGACGCCGTCGCCGGACGCATCCGCCGCCTCCTCGCTATGGCCGACAAGCGCGCCCAGACCGAGGGGATCCCGGGTACCGAGGCGGCCGTGCCTGCGGGCATCGACCTCTGAATCGACCACCCCTTCCGCCCTGCGAAAACGCGCCCCGCGCCCTCCGGATCCCCTCGTCACACGGGGAAGGATCCCCGCGCGGGGCGCGTTGCCGTCACTAGGATGGAAATCGTCCGCCCCGCGCGCACACGGCGTCGTGGGGGACCGGCAAGCGCCGCGAGCGCGGCGCGGATTGGATGGCATCGACATGGTGAAGTACACGCTCCCCGACCTTCCCTACGACTACGCGGCGCTGGAGCCGCACATCAGCGCCAAGATCATGGAGCTGCACCACGACAAGCACCACGCCGCCTATGTCGCGGGAGCCAACACCGCGATCGAGCAGCTCGCCGAGGCGCGCGAGAAGGGCGACCACCCGACGATCAACCAGCTCGAGAAGAACCTGGCGTTCAACCTCGGCGGACACGTCAACCACTCGATCTTCTGGACGAACCTGTCGCCGAACGGCGGTGGCGAGCCCGAGGGCGAGCTGAAGGCGGCGATCGACGATCACTTCGGCTCGTTCGCGAAGTTCCAGGCGCAGTTCGCCGCGGCGGCCCTCGGCATCCAGGGGTCGGGCTGGGCGGTGCTCAGTTGGGACCCGATCGGCCAGCAGCTCATCACGCAGCAGCTGTTCGATCAGCAGTCGAACACCGCGCAGGGCACGATCCCGCTGTTCCAGCTCGACATGTGGGAGCACGCGTTCTATCTCGACTACCTCAACGTCAAGGCGGATTACGTCAAGGCCGCGTGGAACATCGCGAACTGGGAGAACGTCGCGCAGCGCTTCGAGGCCGCGCGCGTGAAGACCGACGGACTGCTGGTACTGTCGTAAAAGATGGGCGTCCTGACGGGCGAAAAGCCCGTCAGGACGCCGTTGTCCGTGCAATCTGCAAGAATCACGCAATTCCTTCAGTAAGAAACAGGAGACTTTCGTGTCTGTCAAGATCGGTATCAACGGCTTCGGCCGCATCGGACGAAACTACTTCCGCGCAGCACTCGAGCAGGGCGCAGACCTCGAGATCGTCGCGGTCAACGACCTCACGGACAACAAGACCCTGGCGCACCTGCTGAAGTACGACTCCGTCGGCGGCGTCCTCGACGCGGACGTCAGCTACGACGACGAGAGCATCACGGTCGACGGGCACCACATCAAGGCGTTCGCCGAGCGCGACCCCGCGAACCTGCCGTGGGGCGAACTGGGCGTCGACATCGTGATCGAGTCGACCGGCTTCTTCACCAACGCCGAGCTGGCCAAGAAGCACATCGAGGCCGGCGCCAAGAAGGTCCTGATCTCCGCGCCCGCCACGGGCGACGACGCGACCATCGTGATGGGCGTCAACGAGGAGACCTACAACCCCGAGACCGACCACATCATCTCCAACGCGTCGTGCACCACGAACTGCCTCGCCCCCCTGGCGAAGGTGTTCAACGACGAGTTCGGCATCGTCCGCGGCTTCATGATGACCGCGCACGCCTACACCGCTGACCAGAACCTGCAGGACGGCCCGCACAAGGACCTTCGCCGTGCCCGCGCGGCCGCGATCAACATCGTCCCCGCCTCGACCGGTGCGGCCAAGGCGATCGGCCTGGTCCTGCCCGAACTGAACGGCAAGCTCTCCGGCTCCTCGTACCGCGTCCCTGTCCCGACCGGATCGATCGTCGACCTGACGCTCATCACGGACCGTGACGACCTCACCGTCGACGAGGTCAACGCCGCCTACGCAAAGGCCGCCGCCGACGGGCGCCTCTCGGGCTTCCTGCAGTACAACGAGGACGAGATCGTGTCGAGCGACATCCAGGGCAACCCGCACTCCTCGATCTTCGACGCGACCCTCACCAACGTCTCCGGCAACCTCGTGAAGGTCTCGAGCTGGTACGACAACGAGTGGGGCTACTCGAACCGTCTGGTCGACCTCACCGAGTACGTGGCCGAGCGTCTCTAAACTCAGACACATGACTCTGCGCACCCTCGACTCCCTCAAGGATTCGGTCGGTTCGCTCGACGGCACGCGCGTCATCGTCCGTTGTGACCTCAACGTCCCCTTGCGGGACGGGGTCATCACGGACGATGGGCGCGTTCGCGCGTCGGTGCCGACCCTTCAGGCCCTCATCGATCAGGGCGCCCGCGTGATCGTGGTCTCCCACCTCGGTCGCCCCGACGGCGCCCCCGACCCCGCCTACAGCCTCGCTCCGGTCGCGGCGCGGCTGGGCGAGCTGCTCGGTCGGCCGGTCGCCTTCGCGACGGACACCGTCGGCTCCTCGGCGCAGGAGGTCGTGTCCGCGCTGCAGCCCGGTGAGGTGGCCGTGCTGGAGAACCTCCGCTTCAACCCGGGGGAGACGTCCAAGGACGACGCCGAGCGGCGGGCGTTCGCGGAGCAGCTCGCGGCGCTCGGCGACGCGATGGTCTCGGACGGCTTCGGCGTCATGCACCGCAAGCAGGCGAGCGTCTACGACCTCGCACAGATCCTGCCGTCGGCCGCGGGGCTGCTCATCGAGGCCGAGCTGAAGGTTCTCGACCGGCTCACCGAGAACCCCGAACGGCCGTACACGGTGGTCCTCGGCGGGTCCAAGGTGTCCGACAAGCTCGGTGTCATCTCGCACCTGCTGCCGAAGGTCGACCGTCTCCTCATCGGCGGCGGAATGCTGTTCACGTTCCTGAAGGCGCAGGGGCATCCGGTCGCCTCCAGCCTCCTGGAGGAGGACCAGCTCGACACGGTGCGCGGTTACATCGCGGAGGCCCAGGAGCGCGGCGTGGATCTCGTCCTGCCGACCGACGTCGTCGTGGCCGCCTCGTTCTCCGCCGACGCGCCCTACGAGGTCACGGCGGCAGACGCGATCGAGGACACCGAGTTCGGCACGTCCGGCATCGGCCTGGACATCGGTCCCAACACGGCGCAGACGTTCGCCGCGGCCATCAGGGACTCCAAGACGGTGTTCTGGAACGGACCGATGGGCGTCTTCGAGTTCCCCGCGTTCGCGGCAGGCACCAAGGCGGTCGCGCAGGCGCTCACGGAGACCGACGGTCTCAGCGTGGTCGGCGGTGGCGACTCCGCCGCAGCCGTGCGCCAGCTCGGGTTCGCGGACGACCGATTCGGTCACATCTCGACGGGCGGAGGCGCGAGCCTCGAGTTCCTCGAAGGCAAGAAGCTCCCCGGACTGGAGGTCCTCGGATGGCAGTGAACGGCAGAATCCCGCTCATCGCGGGCAACTGGAAGATGAATCTCGACCACCTGCAGGCGGTCGCGTTCGTGCAGAAGCTGCACTGGGCGCTCAAGGACGCCAAGCACGAGGACGGCACGGTCGAGGTCGCGGTGTTCCCGCCGTTCACAGACCTCCGCAGTGTGCAGACGCTCATCGACGCGGACAAGATCCCGTTCGCGTTCGGGGCGCAGGACTTGTCCGAGCACGATTCCGGCGCCTACACCGGCGAGATCTCCGGCGAGTTCCTTGCCAAGCTCGATGCCGACTACGTGATCATCGGACACTCCGAGCGCCGCGAGTACCATCACGAGACCGACGAGATCGTCGCAGCGAAGACCAAGGCCGCGCTCAAGCACGGCCTCGTCCCGGTCATCTGCGTCGGCGAGACCGCCGAGGATCTCGAGCGGTTCGGCGCGAGCGCGGTGCCCGCCGGTCAGCTCGAGGCGGCGCTGCAGGGACTGAACCCCGACGCGGACATCGTCGTCGCCTACGAGCCCGTCTGGGCCATCGGCTCCGGCCAGGCCGCGACCCCGCAGCAGGCGCAGGACGTGTGCGCCGTGCTGCGTGGCGTGATCGCCGGGGTGCTCGGTGACGAGGCCGCCGCGCGGACGAGGATCCTCTACGGCGGCTCGGTGAAGTCGGGGAACATCGCGGGCTTCATGCGCGAGCCGGACGTCGATGGCGCTCTCGTGGGTGGCGCGAGCCTCGTCGTCGACGAGTTCGCCGCGATCATCCGTTATCAGAAGCACGTCGGAGTGTGATCCAGGGGCGTACCTCGCCCCGACGTATAATCGATCTTTACGCGGGTTCCCGACCGACTGAGCGGGCCCGAGCGAAAGGCCATTCGTGGATATTCTCCAGTTCATCCTGCAGGTGCTGCTGGGCATCACCAGCGTCCTGCTGACCCTTCTGATCCTGCTCCACAAGGGGCGTGGCGGCGGGCTGTCCGACATGTTCGGCGGCGGCATGTCCTCCGCCGTCGGATCCTCCGGACTGGCGGAGCGCAATCTCAACCGGTTCACGATCGTGCTCGCCCTGGTGTGGTTCGTGGCGATCGTGGGCCTCGGCCTGATCACGAAATTCGAGGTGCTGTGATGGCGACCGGCGGCAACGCGATCCGGGGGACCAGGGTTGGATCCGGTCCGATGGGCGAGCAGGACCACGGCTACCACGCGGATCGTATCGCGATCTCGTACTGGGACGGCCTCGGCAACGAGACGATCCGGTACTTCGCGGCGGGGCTTCCCGAGGAGGAGATCCCCGACATCATCGATCACCCGCACTCCGGCCTCCCCGCCGGTCGTGATCGGCAGAACCCGCCGGCGATCGCCAAGGCGGAGCCGTACAAGACGCACCTCGCCTACGTGAAGGAGCGCCGCACCGACGAAGAGGCGGAGCAACTGCTCGACGACGCGCTGCAGCAGCTGCGCGAGCGTCGAGGCCAGTGAGCCTCGCCCGCTGAGACGACGAGAGCCCCCGCATCGCGCGGGGGCTCTCGTCGTCTGCGCGGGCGCGCTTCTGTGCCGCCGTCGTCAGACGGTCGCGTGATCCGGAAGCGCGAGGGGGGACGAAGTGGCGCGCATCCTCGGTCTCGACGACATGGGCGTCCAGCTCCCTGCGCTTTGGCCCTCGCATGCGCCGGATCGAGCCGCGATCCGTCATACGTCGAGGGCATCGCGGAACAGGCGGCCGAGCCAGCGCCGGACCTGGGCCTGTGCGTCCCGCCCATCGCCGGTGCGTGCTTCTGACGCGCAAGACTGCGAAGGACGAGGGGAAAGTGGAGGGGATGACGGGAATCGAACCCGCGTCATTAGTTTGGAAGACTAAGGCTTTACCATTAAGCTACATCCCCGTTTCCGGCGGGACCCGGGCGGGATCCCATCGGACTCGTACGAGCATACCGGACTGGCGGGGGTGCTCTGTTCCGTTAGACTCGTGAGGGCCGTTCCCGCGCGCGCGGGTTCCTACCCGGGGCGTAGCTCAGCTTGGTAGAGCGCCCGCTTTGGGAGCGGGAGGTCGCAGGTTCAAATCCTGTCGCCCCGACGTCCACGACGTCGCATCCCGCCGATCATCGCGCGGGGGATTCACAAGGAGAACACACCAGCATGGCGAACAGCACCGTCGAGAAGCTTGCCCCGACCCGGGTCAAGCTCCACATCACGGTCACCCCCGAGGACCTCAAGCCCAGCATCGAGCACGCCTACGAGCACATCGCGCAGGACGTCCAGATCCCCGGCTTCCGCAAGGGCAAGGTGCCCGCGCCGATCATCGACCAGCGGGTCGGTCGCGGCGCCGTCATCGAGCACGCCGTCAACGAGGGCCTCGACGCCTTCTTCCGCGAGGCGTCGCTCGAGCACAACCTGCGTCTGGTCGGCCGTCCCTCGGCCGAGGTCATCGAGTGGCCCAACGAGAAGGACTTCTCCGGCGACCTCAAGGTCGAGATCGAGGTCGACGTGCGCCCGGAGATCGAGGTCCCCTCGCTCGACGGCATCACGCTCACCGTCGACGCCGTGGAGGCCGACGACGCCGCCCTGGACGCCGAGCTCGACCGTCTGCGTGCCCGCTTCGGCACCCTCGTCCCGGTCGACCGTCCCGCGACGTCCGGCGACTTCGTCGAGCTCGACCTCGTCGCCTCGATCGACGGCGCCGAGATCGACCGCGCCGAGGGCGTCTCGTACGAGGTCGGCTCTGGCGAGCTGCTCGAGGGCATCGACGACGCGATCGAGTCGCTCACCGCGGGCGAGGACACGACGTTCTCGTCGAAGCTGGTCGGCGGCGATCACGCGGGAGAGGACGCCGAGGTCTCCGTGACGGTCAAGGCCGTCAAGGAGCGCGAGCTTCCCGAGGCCGACGACGACTTCGCGCAGATCGCGAGCGAGTTCGACACGATCGCGGAGCTGCGCGACAGCCTGCGTGAGTCGGTCGAGCAGCAGGGCGTGTTCACGCAGGCCTCGGCTGCGCGCGACAAGCTCGTCGAGACGCTTCTCGAGCAGGTCGAGATCCCGGTCCCGCCGCAGCTCATCGAGGACGAGGTGCACAACCACCTCGAGGGCGAGGGTCGTCTGGAGGACGAGGAGCACCGCGCCGAGGTGACCGAGGCGAGCACCAAGCAGTTCCAGACCCAGGTCCTCCTCGACGCGATCGCCGAGGAAGCCAACGTGCAGGTGTCGCAGGACGAGCTCAGCCAGTACCTCATCCAGTCCGCCGCGCAGTACGGCATGGCGCCGCAGGAGTTCGTCGAGGCGCTGCAGTCCGCCAACCAGCTCCCTGTGATCGTCGGCGAGGTCGCGCGCAACAAGGCGCTCGCGGTCGCGCTCGGCAAGGTCACCGTGGTGGACTCGAAGGGCAAGCCCGTCGACTTGAGCGGCTTCGTCGCCGTCGACGAGGAGCCGGAGTCCGAGACCGCGGACGAGGAGAAGGCTCCTGCTGCGGAGAAGCCCGCGAAGAAGGCTCCGGCCAAGAAGCCGGCGGCCAAGAAGGCTCCCGCCAAGAAGGCCGCGGACGCCGAGGAGGCTCCGGCCGAGGAGAAGAAGCCCGCCGCCAAGAAGCCGGCGGCGAAGAAGGCCCCGGCCAAGAAGGCGGCCGACGCCGAGTAAGAAGTCCGGATCCATCGGTCCGGGGGAGGGGCGGGCGCGCTGAGCGCCCGCCCCTCCCGCGTCCCCGGCGGCACGCTGATATGCCGACGGCGAACACGGCCGGAGCGCGGATCCGGCGCCGGTAGATTCGAATCACCGAACACGGAAACAGGAGCGGAAATGGCTGAACCCCTGGTCGCGACGAGCGTCTTCGACAGGCTGCTCAAGGATCGCATCATCTGGCTGGGATCCGAGGTGCGGGACGAGAACGCCAATGAGATCTGTGCGAAGATCCTCCTTCTCGCCGCCGAGGACCCTGAGAAGGACATCTACCTCTACATCAATTCGCCCGGCGGCTCCATCACCGCAGGCATGGCGATCTACGACACGATGCAGTTCGTGCCGAACGACATCGTCACGGTGGGCATCGGAATGGCCGCCTCGATGGGCCAGCTGCTGCTGACCAGCGGCACCAAGGGCAAGCGCTACATCACCCCGAACGCCCGCGTGCTGCTGCACCAGCCGCACGGCGGATTCGGCGGCACCGCGAGCGACATCCAGACGCAGGCGCAGCTCATCCTCGACATGAAGAAGCGTCTCGCCGAGATCACCGCGGCGCAGACCGGCAAGCCGGTCGAGCAGATCAACGCGGACGGCGACCGGGACCGCTGGTTCACGGCCGCGGAGGCGCTGGAGTACGGCTTCGTGGACCACATGCGCGAGCACGCGAGCGACGTGCACGGCGGTGGCGGCACGGGCGCGGACGCGGACAAGTAAGGCAGGACAGGACGAACATGTACACACCCACCTTCCGCGCGGCCGGCAACCTGCCCTCCAGCCGTTACGTGCTCCCGCAGTTCGAGGAGCGCACGGCCTACGGCTTCAAGCGTCAGGATCCCTACAACAAGCTGTTCGAGGATCGAGTGATCTTCCTCGGTGTGCAGGTGGACGACGCGTCGGCCGACGACGTGATGGCGCAGCTCCTCGTCCTGGAGAGCCAGGACTCCGAGCGCGACATCACGATGTACATCAACTCGCCCGGCGGCTCGTTCACGGCGATGACGGCGATCTACGACACGATGCAGTACGTCGCTCCGCAGATCCAGACCGTCGTGCTCGGACAGGCGGCGTCCGCCGCCTCCGTGCTGCTCGCGGCCGGTGCGCCGGGCAAGCGGCTCGCGCTGCCGAACGCGCGCGTGCTCATCCACCAGCCCGCGATGGGCGAGGCCGGCCACGGCCAGGCGTCCGACATCGAGATCCAGGCCGCGGAGATCCTCCGGATGCGCACCTGGCTCGAGGAGACGATGGCCAAGCACACCAACCGCACGGTCGATCAGATCAACAAGGACATCGATCGCGACAAGATCCTCTCCGCCGAGGAGGCGAAGGACTACGGGATCGTCGACCAGGTGCTGACGAGCCGCAAGCGCCAGTCCTGACAGGACGCACGTTGAGAAGGGCGGTCCGGAGGTTCTCCGGACCGCCCTTCGCGCGCGCGTGGGTCTCGTCGTCGGTTTGCGCGAGCGAGCAGGACGGGTTGCTCATCTGAGCAGATTCGTGCGCGTGCGCGTGGGTGCGGATAGGGTCGGAGCATGGCCCGCACTCCGCTCGACGACGACGAACTGCTCGCCGTCCGCGTCGCGGAGCTCTACTACGACGAGGACAAGACGCAGGACGAGATCGGCGGACTGCTGGGCATCTCGCGCTGGAAGGTCGGGCGGCTTCTGCAGCAGGCCAGGGCGGACGGGATCGTGCGGATCGAGATCGTGCATCCCCGGGCGCGCAAGCTCGGCCTCGAGAGGGAGCTGCGCGACCGGTTCGGGCTAGCGGACGCGGTGGTCGTCCCGAACGCCGGCAGCGACTCCGAGACGCTGGGGCGGGTCGCGCAGGGTGCCGCAGACCATCTCACCGCCCTGCGACCCGTTCCGAGGACGCTCGCGGTCAGCTGGGGGCGCACGCTCACCGCGATCGCGGATCGCCTCGTCGAAGGCTGGGCCCGGGGCGTCACCGTCGTGCAGATGAACGGAGGCGTCAGCGTCAACCGCCGTCCCGGCGGCGCCGCATCGCTCGCCGCCACGATCGCCCAGCGCGCCGCCGGCCAGGTCGCCCTGCTGCCGAGTCCGGCGATCCTGGAGCGCCTCGAGACCAAACAGGCGATCGAGCGGGACCGCACGGTCGGGGGAGTACTGGAACTGGCGGCACGAGCGGACGCGTATCTGTTCACGGCCGGGGTGTGCGATGCGCGCTCCGCCCATGTCGAGAACGGGTACCTCACCCCCAAGGACATCGCGGAGCTGGCGCGACGGGGCGCCGTCGGCGACGTGCTCGGCCGCTACATCGACGCGGACGGCAACGTGGTCGATCCGGAACTCGACGCCCGCACGGTGGGGCTCGACCTCGGCTGGCTGCGCGACGCGCGCACCTCGATCTTCGTCACCGCGGGCGAGGCGAAGCACGACATCGCCCGCACGGTGGTGTCGGCGCGACTGTGCACGATGGTGGTCACCGACGAGGAGACCGCACGAACCCTCTTGGACTCAGAAAGGTGACCGGATCAGTGACCACGACCGAACTCGCCCAGCGGAAAGCGGTGCAGGTGCTCGGCGGCGAACCCGACGACCTCACGCTGCGCCGCTTCCTGCACGGACTGCCCGGTGTCGACGCGGTCGGCCTGGAGCAGCGCTCCGCCGACCTCGGCACACGATCGATCAAGACCACGTCGAAGGCGTGGGCGCTCGACACGATCATCCGCCTCATCGACCTGACGACGCTCGAGGGCGCGGACACGCCGGGCAAGGTGCGCTCGCTCGTCTCGAAGGCCGAGCACCCCGACGCGTCGGATCCGACCTGCCCGTCCGTGGCCGCGGTCTGCGTGTACGGCGACATGGTCCCCTTCGCCGTCGAGGCGCTGGGTGCGCGTCACGGTGATCCCGATGACGGCGGGATCTCCGTCGCGGCCGTCGCGACCGCCTTCCCCAGCGGCCGCGCATCGCTCGCGGTGAAGCTCGCCGACACGCGCGACGCGGTGGAAGCCGGTGCCGACGAGATCGACATGGTGATCGACCGTGGCGCGTTCCTCGCCGGGCGGTACGGCCAGGTGTTCGACCAGATCGTGGCCGTCAAGGACGCGTGCCGCCGCGACGACGGCTCGTCCGCGTCGCTCAAGATCATCCTCGAGACCGGCGAGCTCAACACCTACGACAACATCCGCCGCGCCTCGTGGCTCGGCATGCTCGCCGGAGGGGACTTCATCAAGACCTCCACGGGCAAGGTCTCTCCCGCGGCGACCCTCCCGGTCACGCTGCTCATGCTCGAAGCCGTGCGCGACTGGCACCGTCTCACGGGGGAGCGCATCGGGGTGAAGCCGGCGGGCGGGATCCGCTCCTCCAAGGATGCGGTGAAGTATCTCGTCACCGTCGCCGAGACCGTGGGCGAGGACTGGCTGCAGCCGCACCTGTTCCGCTTCGGCGCGTCGAGCCTGCTCAACGACGTGCTGCTGCAGCGCCAGAAGATGTCCACCGGCCGCTACTCCGGCCCCGACTACGTCACGATCGACTGAGAGGCTCGAGATGGGTTTCCTGGAATACGCGCCCGCGCCCGAGTCGCGCAGCATCCTCGACCTGAAGGACGAGTACGGCCTGTTCATCGACGGCGAGTTCGTCGAGGGTCGCGGTGCCTCGTTCGCGACGATCTCGCCCTCGGACGAGTCCCGGATCGCGACGATCGCGCACGCCTCGGACGAGGACGTCGATCTCGCCGTCGCCGCCGCCCGCCGCGCCTACACCAGGGTGTGGTCGAAGATGAGCGGCCGCGATCGCGGCAAGTACCTCTTCCGCATCGCACGTCTCGTGCAGGAGCGAGCCCGCGAGCTCGCGGTCGCCGAGAGTCTCGACAACGGCAAGCCGATCAAGGAGTCGCGGGACGTGGACGTGCCGCTCGTCGCCTCCTGGTTCTTCTACTACGCCGGCTGGGCCGACAAGCTCGACTATGCCGGCGTCGGCCCGAATCCCCGTGCGCACGGGGTCGCGGGTCAGGTGATCCCGTGGAACTTCCCGCTGCTCATGCTGGCGTGGAAGGTCGCTCCCGCCCTCGCCGCGGGGAACACGGTGGTCATCAAGCCGGCGGAGACGACGCCGCTGTCCGCGCTGATCTTCGCGGAGATCCTGCAGCAGGCCGATCTGCCGCCCGGGGTGGTCAACATCGTCACGGGCGCCGGCGCGACGGGTGCCGCGATCGTGCGTCATCCCGACGTCGACAAGGTGGCTTTCACGGGATCGACCGCGGTCGGTCGCGAGATCGCGCGCACCGTCGCGGGCACCGGCAAGGCGCTGACCCTCGAGCTGGGCGGGAAGGCGGCGAACGTGGTCTTCGACGACGCGCCGATCGACCAGGCCGTCGAGGGCATCGTCAACGGCATCTTCTTCAACCAGGGACACGTGTGCTGCGCCGGGAGCCGGCTGCTCGTCCAGGAGTCCATCCACGACGAGGTCGTCGACCGGCTCAAGCAGCGCCTGTCGACCCTGCGGCTCGGCGACCCCCTCGACAAGAACACGGACATCGGCGCGATCAACTCGGCCGAGCAGCTGGCCCGCATCCGCGAGCTCAGCCAGGTCGGGGAGGACGAGGGCGCCGAGCGGTGGACCGCGGACTGCGCGATCCCGGAGAAGGGGTTCTGGTTCGCCCCGACGATCTTCACGGGCGTCGAGACATCGCATCGCATCGCGCGCGAGGAGGTCTTCGGACCTGTCCTGTCCGTCCTGACCTTCCGCACGCCGGCGGAGGCCATCGCGAAGGCGAACAACACCCCCTACGGGCTCTCGGCCGGTGTCTGGAGCGAGAAGGGATCCCGGATCCTCGCCGTCGCGGACCGCCTGCGAGCGGGCGTGGTGTGGGCGAACACGTTCAACCGTTTCGATCCGTCGAGCCCGTTCGGCGGCTACAAGGAGTCCGGCTACGGCCGCGAGGGCGGCAAGCAGGGCCTTGCCGCGTACCTGAAGGGATCTGCCGCATGAGCGCGCGACTCACCGTGCCCAAGACGTACAAGCTCGCGATCGGCGGCGCCTTCCCGCGCAGCGAGTCGGGGCGGACCTACGAGGTGCGCTCTCCGAAGGGCGCCTTCCTCGCGAACGCCGCGCAGGCGTCCCGCAAGGACGCCCGCGACGCCGTGAAGGCCGCCCGCGCCGCACAGTCCGGCTGGGCGAAGGCGACCGCCTACAACCGCGGTCAGGTGCTGTACCGCGTGGCCGAGGTGCTGGAAGGTCGCCGGGCGCAGTTCGTCGACGAGATCGTGGCACAGCAGGGCGTATCCGCCGCCGTGGCGGGGGCCCAGGTCGACGAGGCGATCGACCTCTGGGTCTGGTACGCGGGCTGGTGCGACAAGTACGCGCAGGTCGCGGGCAACCTGAATCCGGTCTCCGGCGCCTACTTCAACATCTCCGCGCCCGAGCCGACGGGCGTGGTCGCGATCGTCGCACCCCAGGACTCCGCCCTGCTCGGACTCGTCTCCGTCGTCGCCCCCGCCCTCGTGGCGGGCAACGCGGTGGTCGTGATCGCGAGCGAGCGGTTCCCGCTCTCCGCGATCAGCCTCGCCGAGGTCCTGGCGACGAGCGACGTCCCCGGCGGAGTCGTGAACGTGCTGACCGGATCCCCGGCCGAACTGGCGCCGTGGCTCGCCGCGCACGCGGACGTCAACGCCCTCGATCTGGCGGGCGCCGGCGACATCGACTGGGTCGATCTCCAGATCAGCGCCGCCGACACGCTCAAGCGCGTGCTCGCTCCCGGCGAGGTCGTCGCGTCGCCGCAGCGCATCGCCGCGTTCACGGAGGTGAAGACGGTGTGGCACCCGAAGAGCATGGTCTGACTGCGCCCGCAGGGCGCCTGACCCGTTCCGGATCTCCGCGGCATCGGCCCGCCTGCTTCGTGCGAGCGGGCCGATGCGTGTTCATGGATGGTCCGCCCCTACGCTCCTGCGCCCTGAGCGAAGCGCGCATCGGGATCCGTGGCGATGCGAGCCGAAGTCGGTTGTTCCGGTTAGGCTCGAACAGCGGTGGCGCCGCAGCGCGATCGTACTCGTGGTGACCGCTCCCGCGGTCGCGGATCACGTCTCGAAGGAGGACGCGCATGGCTCGTATCGGTGAGAGCGCCGACCTGTTCAAGTGCTCGTTCTGCGGCAAGAGCCAGAAGCAGGTCCAGCAGCTCATCGCGGGCCCCGGCGTCTACATCTGCGACGAGTGCGTCGAGCTCTGCAACGAGATCATCGAAGAGCGCATGGCGGAGTCCGCGAACGGCGAGGTCGCGGAGTTCGATCTGCCCAAGCCCCGCGAGATCTTCTCCTTCCTCGAGGAGTACGTGGTCGGGCAGGATCAGGCCAAGCGTGCGCTCGCGGTCGCGGTCTACAACCACTACAAGCGCGTGCGTGCGCGCGGCACGCTGCTCCCGGCGGAGCAGAAGGCCGACGAGATCGAGATCGCCAAGAGCAACATCCTGATGATCGGCCCGACGGGCTGCGGCAAGACCTACCTCGCGCAGACGCTCGCGAAGCGTCTCAACGTCCCCTTCGCGGTGGCCGACGCGACCGCGCTCACCGAGGCGGGCTACGTCGGTGAAGACGTCGAGAACATCCTCCTCAAGCTCATCCAGGCCGCGGACTACGACGTCAAGCGCGCGGAGCAGGGCATCATCTACATCGACGAGGTCGACAAGATCGCCCGCAAGGCGGAGAACCCGTCGATCACCCGCGACGTGTCGGGCGAGGGCGTGCAGCAGGCGCTGCTGAAGATCCTCGAGGGGACCGTGGCCTCCGTACCGCCGCAGGGCGGGCGCAAGCATCCGCACCAGGAGTTCCTGCAGATCGACACCACGAACGTGCTCTTCATCGTGGCGGGCGCTTTCGCGGGCCTGGAGGACATCATCTCGGCGCGGGTCGGCAAGCACGGCGTGGGCTTCGGAGCGCCCCTGCACGACAAGGGCAAGGACCTCGACCTGTTCAGCGAGGTGCTGCCGGAGGATCTGCACAAGTTCGGTCTGATCCCCGAGTTCATCGGGCGTCTTCCCGTCGTGGCGTCCGTCACGCCGCTCGACCAGGCCGCCCTGATCGACATCCTCACGGGCCCGCGCAACGCGCTCGTCAAGCAGTACCAGCGGATGTTCGAGCTCGACGGCGTCGAACTGGAGTTCGAAGAGGAGGCGCTGCGCTCCATCGCCGACCTCGCCGTCGAGCGCAAGACCGGCGCGCGGGGGCTGCGGGCGATCCTCGAAGACGTGCTCGGTCCGATCATGTTCGAGATCCCCTCGGCGGAGGACGTGCAGAAGGTCGTCGTGACTCGCGCCGCGGTCGACGAGGGAGCGCCTCCCACGCTGGTGCTGTCGCGCAAGCGCAAGAGCGCCTGAGCGCAGACGAGCGGCTGCTCGCCGTCGCGTCGGCCCTCAGGCGTCGAGGCCGCGGCGGGTCAGCAGCGGTGCGATGTCCGCATCGCGCCCGCGGAAGTCGCGGTAGGCCTCCAACGGGTCCTTGGCGCCACCGACGGCCAGGAGGCGTCGCCGGAACCGCTCGCCGTTCTCTCTCGTGAGACCCCCGTTCTCCCGGAACCACTCCACGGTGTCGGCGTCGAGCACCTCGCTCCAGATGTACGAGTAGTAGCCGGCGCTGTAGCCGCCGGAGAACACGTGGGCGAAGTACGCCGAGGAGTAGCGCGTGGGCACGACCGACGAGTCCAGGCCGATGTCCGCGAGCGCGCGTGCCTCGAACGCGGCGACGTCGTCGATCGTCTCGCCGGGGCGCAGCCCGTGCAGCGCCTGATCCAGCCACGCGGCGGCGAGGTACTCGCTCGTCGCGAAGCCCTGGTCGAACGTCTCGGTGGCCCTGAGGCGTTCGACGAGGTCGTCCGGCAGCGGCTCGCCCGTCTCGTGGTGGCGGGCGTAGGAGCCGAGGATCTCGGGCCAGAGGATCCACATCTCGTTCACCTGGCTGGGGAACTCGACGAAGTCGCGGAACACGTTGGTCCCGGAGAAGTGCGGGTAGGTCACATCGGAGAACAGCCCGTGCAGGGCGTGCCCGAACTCGTGGAACAGCGTCGTGACCTCGTCGAGCGTGAGCAGGGTCGGCTCGCCGTCGGCCGGCTTCGCGACGTTGAGGTTGTTCGCGACGACCGGTCTGGTCCCGCGGAGCGCGGACTGGCTGACGATCGGGTTCATCCACGCCCCGCCGCGCTTGCTGTCCCGGGTGTAGAGGTCCAGGACGTACAGGCCCAGAGGGGTGCCGTCCTCTTCGAACACCTCGAACGTGCGTGCGTCGGGGTGGTAGCTCGGAAGATCGGGACGCTCCGCGAAGGTCAGTCCGTAGAGCCGTCCGGCGGCGGCGAACACGCCGTCGCGCAGCACCCGCTCCGCCTCGAACCAGGGGCGCAGGGCGGCGGTGTCGATGTCGTGCTCCGCGGTGCGCAGCCGTTCAGTGACGTAGGCCCAGTCGTGCGCTTCGAGCGTGTACGGGATCGGCTCGGTGGCGTCCACGAAACGCTGGCGCGCGTCCCGCTCCGCGGCGGCATTGCGAGCCGCAGGAGCTGCGAGCTCGCGGAGCAGGGCCTCGACGCGTTCCGGGGAACCTGCGGTCTCGTCGGCGGTCACCGCGGCGGCGTGCGTCTGAGCGCCGAGCAGCGCCGCCCTCTCGGCACGGAGGGCCGCGATCTCGGCCAGCACGGCGCGGTTGTCGTGGGCATTGCCTCGGGCGCCGCGCGCGCGAGAGGCCTGCAGGACGCGGCGGCGCGTGTCGCGGTCGCGGAGAGAGGCGAGCGCGGGATGCCCGGTGAACAGGGGAAGCGTGAGCAGGTAGCGGCCCTCGAGACCGCGCTCGGAGGCGGCGCGGGCCGCGGCGGAGAGCTCCCCGGCGCTGAGACCGTCGAGCTGCGCCGGGTCGTCCACGATGACGGCGAGGTCGTTGGTGTCGGCCAGCAGGTTCTTCTCGAACACGGTGCTGAGTGTGGACAGGCGCTGATTGAGCGCGGTCAGTCGGGCCTTGGCCTCGTCGTCCAGGGCCGCCCCCGCGAGCGTCATCTCGCGGTGTCGACGCTCGACGAGGCGGCGCTGCTCCGGCGAGAGGTCGGCGTCCTCGAGCTGTGCGTGCACGTGCGCGACGCGCGCGTACAGCGCCCCGTCGAGGAGGATCGCGTCCTGGTGCGCGGCCATCAGGGGCGCGAGCTGCTCGTCGACCTCCTGGATCTGCGCGGTCGCGTCGGCGGAGCTCACGGTGTAGAAGGCATGCGCGGCCCGGTCGAGCAGTTCGCCGCTGCGCTCCAGAGCCTCCACGGTGTTCGCGAAGGTCGGCGTCGACGGGTTGTCCGTGATCGCGCGGATCTCGGCGCGCTGCTCCTCGAAGCCGGCGTGGAAGGCCGGCACGTAGTGCTCGGGACGGATGGCGGCGTAGTCGGGCACCGCGTACGGCAGGCCAGAAGGGCTCAGCAGGGGGTTCGGAGCGAGCGTCATGCTCCGAGCCTAGGCGAGTCACCGGTCAGCGCGTCAGGGCCGCCATCACCCGGGAGAGCGCCTCGGACACGATGCGGACGGATCGTCGTCGCAGGTTCTCCGGTCGGGCCAGCAGATCGATCATGCGGTTCGTGCTCACGTACTGCAGCGGGCGGCGGACGACCGAGTCGCCGACGGCCGAGGTGTAGCGGGGGAGGACGCCGATCACGTCGCCGGTCGCGATGACGGAGGCGGCGACGCCGTAGTCGTTGATGCGGTGCACGATCTCCGCGGGCCGATTGGTGACGGCGGAGATCGTGCGCAGCACGTCGTCGGGGGAGTAGCCGGCTCGACTCGTCACCCAGCGCTCTCCGACGACGTCGGCGGGGAACAGCGAGGTCCGCCGCGCCAGCGGATGCTCGGGGGCGAGGGCGACGTCGAGCGGTTCCGTGGCGAGCGTGAGCACGCGGATCCCCGTCGTCGGCCACGGCGGGCTGTGCTCCATCCGATGCGCGAGCACGAGATCGTATCGCGCGGTCAGTGCGGGGAACTCGCTCTGCGCGACGTCCTCGTCTGTGAACCGGATCGCGGGAACGTCGCGACCCGTGCCGAGCTCGCGCAGGAGCGGCCCGAACAGCGCCTGGGCGGCACTGAGGAATCCGCTCACCGTGACGACGCCCGCCTCGGTCGCCTCGAAGTCGTCGACGGCGGAGCGCGCCGCCGCCATCGCATCGAGCGCGGCGGCACCCGCCTCGGCCAACGCCTCGCCCGCGGGGGTGAGCACGAGCGATCGCCCCTGCCGCCGCGTGAGCGGTGCGCGAACGCCCCGTTGCAGCGCGGCCAATTGCTGCGAGACCGCGGAGGGAGTGACGCGGAGCGCCTCGGCGACGGCCGTGACGCTGCCGAGGGCGCCGAGTTCGCGAAGCATCTGAAGCTGCTGCAGCTGCATATGTTCATCAAAGCATGTAGACAGACTTAAAGATCAATCCAGACAGTGAGCCTTGATCTACAGAGTGCGACGCGATGAGATCGAAGCATGAAGGCTTTGTTCAAGGACGGTCCGCACGCGGGGCTGGAGCTCGTGGATCGGCCGGATCCGGTCGCGGGTCCCGACGAGGTGGTCATCCGCGTGCTCCGCACCGGCATCTGCGGCACCGATCTGCACATCCGGCGGTGGGACGACTGGGCCGCCTCGGCGGTCAGGGCGCCGCTCGTCCCCGGTCACGAGTTCTACGGCGAGGTGGTCGAGATCGGCCCGCTCGTGCACGACATCGCCGTCGGGGACCGCGTCTCGGGCGAAGGGCACATCGTCTGCGGGATGTGCCGGAACTGTCGCGCGGGCCGTCGGCAGATGTGCATCAGGACGATCGGCCTCGGCGTGCAGCGCGACGGCGCGTTCGCGGAGTTCCTGACGCTGCCCGCGACCAACGTGTGGGTGCATCATGCGGATGTGACGCCCGAGCTCGGCGCGATCTTCGATCCGCTCGGGAACGCCGTGCACACCGCGCTCGCCTTTCCGCTCGTGGGCGAGGACGTCCTCGTCACCGGGTGCGGTCCCATCGGACTCATGGCGATCGCGATCGCGCGGCACGTGGGTGCGCGCTTCATCGCGGCGACCGACGTCAGCGCACCGCGGCTCGCCCTCGCCCGCGAGATGGGGGCGGACACGGTCGTCGACGTCTCCCGCGAGGACATCGCCGACGCGCAGCGCGCGCTCGGCATGCGCGAGGGCTTCGACGTCGGCTTCGAGATGAGCGGTGCCCCCACCGCCCTGCCCGCGATGATCGACAACATGAACCACGGCGGCAGGATCGCGATGCTCGGCCTGCCGACGGGACCGTTCGGGGTGGACTGGGGCAAGATCGTCACCCACATGCTGACGGTGAAGGGCATCTACGGCCGTGAGATGTTCGAGACCTGGAACGCGATGGGGGCGATGCTGCAGACGAGTCCCGTGCTGCGCGACTCCATCACGCGGATCATCGCCGAGGTGCTCCCCGCGCGCGACTGGGCGCAGGCGTTCGACGCCGCGGCCGCCGCAGGAACGGGGAAGATCATCCTCGACTGGACCCGGCTCTGATCGCCCCACGAGAGAGAAGAAGACCATGTACGGAGCATTCCGGCAGCACCTGTCCCAGCAGCTCGCGGAGATCGAGGAGGCGGGCCTCACCAAGCACGAGCGAGGGATCCGCGGTCCGCAGCGCGCGGAGATCGTGGCGGACGGCGCGGAGGTGCTGAACTTCTGCGCGAACAACTACCTCGGTCTCGCCGACGACCCGCGCCTGGTCGACGCGGCGAAGGCCGCCCTCGACGACTGGGGCTATGGACTGGCCAGCGTGCGGTTCATCTGCGGGACCCAGGAGCAGCACCTGGCACTCGAGGAACGCCTCGCCGCATTCCTCGGCACCGACGACGCGATCCTGTTCTCCTCCTGCTTCGACGCGAACGGCGGTGTCTTCGAGACCCTGTTCTCGGCGGAGGACGCGATCATCTCGGACGAGTTGAACCATGCGTCGATCATCGACGGCATCCGCCTCTCGAAGGCGCGTCGGCTGCGCTACCGCAACCGTGACATGGCCGATCTGGAGGCGCAGCTCCGGGCCGCGGCCGACGCGCGCTTCCGCGTGATCGTGACCGACGGCGTGTTCTCCATGGACGGCTACATCGCCCCGTTGGCGGAGATCTGCGACCTGGCCGACCGGTACGGCGCGCTCGTCTTCGTCGACGACTCGCACGCGGTCGGGTTCATCGGCGCCCACGGGCGCGGCACGCCGGAGCTGTGCGGGGTCGAGGGGCGCGTCGACATCTATACGGGCACCTTCGGCAAGGCGCTCGGCGGCGCCTCGGGCGGCTACGTGGCCGGGCACCGGCAGATCGTGGAGCTGCTGCGTCAGCGGGCCCGTCCCTACCTGTTCTCGAACACGCTCGCCCCGTCCATCGTGGCGGGCACCCTGACCGCTCTCGATCTCGTGGAGGGATCCGGTGCCCTGCGCACGCGGGTGCAGGAGAACGCGGCGCTGTTCCGCCGGCGGATGACGGAGGAGGGTTTCGAACTCCTCCCCGGTGAGCACCCGATCGTTCCGGTCATGTTCGGGGATGCGGCGCTGACCGCCCGGATCGCGGCGGAAATGCAGCGGCAGGGCGTCTACGTGACGGCGTTCAGCTTCCCCGTCGTCCCGCGGGGGCTCGCACGGATCCGGGTCCAGCTGTCGGCCGCGCACACGCCCGAGCAGGTCGAGCGCTGCGTGACGGCGTTCGTGGCGGCGCGGGCCGCGGCCTCCTGACGTCGGGTCGACCGTCGGACGCCGGGGCGCCGGGCGGCTCAGTCCTCGAACGGGCGGACGACCACCTCGCCGGACGCGGTGCGCGAGACCTCCCACCCGGTGTCGAGCTCCGCGATCGGGCGGCCCTCGAGCCAGGTGAGGGTCCAGGTGCCGCGGAGCACGTTCAGCGCGCCGGTCTGCAGACTCAGCGTCCCTCCGGCGACGCTGCGGGCCTCCGCCTCGGCGATCCCGGGTCGCAGGGCTGCGGGAACCGACGCCGGCGGCTCCGATCCCGCGGCCCAGCGCGTCCCGAGCTGCATCAGCGCGCCTCCTCGTCGGGGGCCAGCTCGATGCCGGTGACCTGCAGTTCATCGGCCTCGACGAAGGAGATCCGCGCGATCCGGCCGACGGCGCGCAGGTCGTCCGCAGCAGCCTGCAGCGCGGCGATCTCGGCGACCGGGGCGGCGACGGTGGCCGACGAGATCGGCGTCTTCTGGGAGACCTTCGCCTCGGTCTTCGCGCGACGGATCCCGATGAGCGCCTTGCTCGCGGTCGCGAGGACGGCCGGGTCCCCGACGCCCTCGTCGCCATCGCTGAGGGAGCGTGCCTCGGGCCAGGGCGCCGTGTGGACGGATCCGTCCTCGAACCAGCTCCACGCCTCCTCGGTGGCGAACGCGACGACCGGGGCGAGCAGACGGAGCAGGGTGGACAGCGCGGTGCGCAGCGCGAGCGCGGCTGAGGCCTGACCGACGTTCGTGCGATCGTAGGCGCGCTCCTTGACGAGTTCGAGGTAGTCGTCGCAGAACGTCCAGAAGAACGCCTCCGTGATCTCCAACGCGCGAGCCTGATCGTAGTTCTCGAACGCCGTCGTCGCGTCCCGCACGACCTGGTCGAGCGTCGCGAGCATCGAGGCGTCGATCGCGTGCGTGATCTGCGCCCCCTCCGTCACCGGGAACGACAGCACGAACTTCGCGGCGTTCAGGATCTTGATCGCCAGTCGGCGGCCGATCTTCACCTGCGTCGGGTTCTGCGGGTCGAACGCCGCGTCGGCACCGAGACGGCTGGAGGCCGACCAGTAGCGCACCGCGTCGGATCCGTGCGCGTCGAGGATGTCGGCGGGGGTGACGACATTGCCCTTGGACTTCGACATCTTCTTGCGGTCGGGGTCGACGATGAAGCCGCTGATCGCCGCGTTGCGCCACGGGGAACGGTGGTCCTCGAGGGTCGAACGCAGCATGGTCGAGAACAACCAGGTGCGGATGATGTCCTGGCCCTGGGGGCGCAGATCCATCGGCGAGACGAGGTCCCACAGCTCGGTGTCGCGCTCCCAGCCGCCCGCGAGCTGCGGGGTGAGCGAAGAGGTGGCCCAGGTGTCGAGGATGTCGGCCTCCGCCGCGAAGCCTCCCGCCGTGCCCCGCTGCGCCTCGGTGTACCCGGCCGGCACGTCGGTGGTCGGGTCGATCGGTAGCTGCGCCGCGTCCGGCACGAGCACACGGTCGTAGTCCCGCTCGCCGTTCTCGTCGAGCGCGTACCAGAGCGGGATCGGCACGCCGAAGAACCGCTGCCGGGACACGAGCCAGTCGCCGGTGAGACCGCCGACCCAGTTCTCGTAGCGCACGCGCATGAACTCGGGGTGCCAGTCCAGCTCCGCGCCGTTGCGCAGGAGCTGTTCGCGCAGCTCCGCGTCCCTGGCGCCGTTGCGGATGTACCACTGACGCGTCGACACGATCTCGAGGGGGCGGTCACCCTTCTCGAAGAACTTCACGGCGTGGTGGAACGGCTTGCCGACGGCGGTCATCGCGCCCGTCTCCTGCAGCTTCTCCACGAGCGCCTTGCGGGCCGAGAAGACCGTCTTGCCCGCCATGTTCTCGACGTACCAGGACGCGGCGCCCGCATCGCCGACCGATGCCGGAGCGTCCGGCAGGAACCGGCCGTCCAAGCCGATCGTGGTCATGTTCGGCAGATCGCGTCCGTCCGCCGTGCGCAGCTCGCGCCACCACACGATGTCTGTCACGTCGCCGAAGGTGCAGACCATCGCCGCTCCCGTGCCCTTGTCGGGCTGGGCGAGGTGGTGGCCGTGGATCTCGATGTCGGCGTCGAAGAACGGCGTGCGCACCTTCGTGCCGATGAGGTGCTTGTGCGGACCCTCCGGGTGGGTCACGATCGCCACGCACGCGGGCAGCAGCTCGGGGCGCGTGGTCTCGATCGTGATGTGGCCCGATCCGTCCGCGAACGGGAAGTCGATCGTGTGGTACGACGCCTGCTGGTCGCGGTCCTCGAGCTCGGCCTGGGCGATCGCGGAGCGGAAGTCGACGTCCCAGAGCGTCGGGGCGAGCGACTGGTAGGCCTCTCCGCGTTCGAGGTTGCGCAGGAACGCGAGCTGGCTCTGACGGATCGACTCGTTCGAGATCGTCCGGTAGGTCTGCGTCCAGTCGACGCTGAGCCCGAGCTGGCGGAACAGCGCCTCGAACTGCTTCTCGTCCTCCTCGGTGAGTCTCTCGCAGAGCTCGATGAAGTTGCGCCGGCTGATCGGGAGTTGATCCGCGGCGCGGGACGACTTGTTGTCGCCGCCCTCGAACGGCGGGGTGAAGTCGGGATCGTAGGGGAGCGACGGGTCGCAGCGCACGCCGTAGTAGTTCTGCACGCGGCGCTCGGTGGGCAGACCGTTGTCGTCCCAGCCCATCGGGTAGAACACGTTCTTGCCGCGCATCCGCTCGAAGCGCGCCTTGACGTCGGTGTGCGTGTAGCTGAACACGTGACCGATGTGCAGGCTCCCGCTCGCGGTCGGCGGGGGAGTGTCGATCGAGAAGACGCCGTCGCGCCCTGCCTGCGAGGCCCGCGCGCGGTCGAACAGATAGGTGCCGTCGGCCGCCCAGCGCTCACCCCACTTCGCTTCGAGGCCTTCCAGGGCGGGCTTGTCGGGAATCTCGTTGCGGGACGCTGACGACGACATGGATCTCCTCGTGCGATGTATGCGGCACCGTGTGAGCGTGCCTGAGTGTGTGGGGTGCGGCCAGTCTACCCGGGTGCCTCCTCGGCGCGGGCGTCCGATAGATCCACTCCGTCCACAAACCGATAGCCTGGAGCGTCCCCCCTCATCGCTCCGTTCTGCCCCCCGAGGATCCCGCATGCCTTCTCCGCTTCGGCGCCGACTCCTGCCCTTCGCCGCGCTCGCCGCGGCCGCCGCGCTCGCCCTCACCGCCTGCGCCCCTGGATCCTCCGGCACGTCCGCCGATCCGGACGGCGAACTGGTCTGGGGCGTGGACGGAAGCCTCCTCGCCTCGGGGAAGATGGACCCGCAGACGAGTCAGCTCGACGTCACCGCGATGGTCCAGCGGCAGGTCCTCGACTCCCTCGTCTTCCAGAAGGACGACGGCTCCTTCGTGCCGTGGTTGGCGAAGAGCTGGGACGTTTCGGCCGACGCGACCGCCTACACGTTCCATCTCCGCGACGACGTGACCTTCACGGACGGCGAGGCGTTCGACGCCGCGGCGGTCAAGGCCAACTTCGATCGGATCGCCGACCCCGCGACGAAGTCGGCGCAGGCCGCGAGCATGCTCGGCGGCGAGCTCTACCAGGCGACGGAGGTCGTCGATCCGCACACGGTCACCGTCCGTTTCTCGAAGCCGTACGCGCCGTTCCTGCAGGCGGCGAGCACGGCGCAGCTCGGCTTCTACGCACCCCAGGTGCTTGCGAAGCACTCCGCAGATCTCGCGGCCGGCGGCAAGGGGATCACGGTCGGCACCGGGCCGTTCGAGCTGACCTCGTACACGCCGAATCAGGAGATCGTCTACACGCGCAACGCCGACTACCGGTGGGCGCCGCAGGGCATGAAGGCGCCGGCGTTCCGGACGCTGCGCGTGCAGATCCTGCCGGAAGCGTCCACCCGCAGCGGATCCGTCGCCTCGGGCGAGATCGACCTGGCCTCCCAGCTGCCGCCGAACCTCGTGGCCGGTCTCGACGGCAAGGCCACCGTCAAGAGCGTCGAGGTGCCGGGGCTGCCGTACTCGCTCTTCCTGAACGAGAAGCACGGCGTGTTCGCCGACCAGAGGGTCCGGGAGGCGTTCACCCGCGCGGTCGACGTCGACGCGGCCGTGAAGAAGATCTTCTTCGGTCAGTTCCCGCGCGCCTGGAGCATCCTTGGACCGACCACGCCGGGCTACGACAAGAGCCTCGAGGGCGCCCGGCCGTTCGACAGGAAGGCCGCAGAGCAGCTGCTCGACGACGCGGGCTGGACCCAGCGCGGCGCGGACGGGATCCGGATGAAGGACGGCCGGCGGCTCACCGCCGACTGGATCTCGTGGACGCCGGTCTCCGACGACCACGCGGCGCTCGCGAACGCGATCCAGTCCGACCTGAAGGCGGTCGGCTTCGAGATCACCCGAGAGACGCTGGAACCGGCGGCGTACAACGAGAAGTACGGCCCGAAGGCCTTCGACCTCACGGACTGGGACTTCTCCGGCGTCGACCCCGACCTGCTGCGCCCGCACCTGCAGACCGACGGGTTCCAGAACGCATCCTCCGTGAGCGACCCGGCCGTCGACGCCCTGCTCACCGAGGGGATCGCCACGACGGATCAGGGTGCGCGTGCGGCCGTGTACGCGAAGCTGCAGCAGTGGAACGCCGAGACCGACGCGATCATGCCGCTCGCCGTCCCGTCGGCGATCACGGGGATCTCCTCGCGCGTCTCCGGTCTCGGCTTCGACCTCTCCGGGCGTCCGCTCTTCTTCGGCACGACCGTCGGGCAGTGATCCGTCTCGGCCCGTGGCTGCGGCGGATCAGCGGGCTCGTCCTGTCGATCGCGCTCGTGCTGTGGGCCGCGGCGACGCTCACCTTCTTCGCGTTCCGCGTGCTCCCCGGCGACCCGGTCGGGGCCATGCTCGGCCCGCAGGCGCAGGTGAGCGAGGCCGTCCGGGCGCAGATCCGCACGGAGCTCGGTCTGGGCAGGCCGCTCTGGCAGCAGTATCTGGGAACCCTGGGCGACCTTCTGCGGGGCGATCTCGGGACCTCCTACCAACTGCGACAGCCCGTGGCCGCGGTGATCGGAGCGCAGCTCGGCCCGACCCTGCAGCTGACCGGGCTCGCGCTGCTCCTCGCCGTGCTCATCGCGCTCGCGGGAGCGCTGCTGGCACGTCGGCCGTTCACGCGCGGCCTGCTCGCGGCCGGGGAGCTGGTCGTGCTGTCCTCGCCAGTGTTCTGGATCGGCCTGCTGCTGCTCGCGGTCTTCGGATTCGGGCTGGGCTGGTTCCCGATCGCAGGTTCGCGCACGGGGGCGAGCCTGGTCCTGCCCGCGGTGACGCTCGCCCTCCCCGTCGCCGCGCTGCTCGGACAGGTGCTCCGCGACGGCATCGAAGCGGCCGAACGGCAGCCCTGGGCCCTCACCGTCCGGGCACGCGGCGCCGACCACGCCCGTCTCACCCTGCGGCACACCCTTCGTCACGGAGCGCTCGGCGCGGTCACGCTCAGCGCGTACCTCGTCGGATCGCTCCTCGGAGGCGCGGTGCTCGTGGAGACCGTCTTCGCGCGGCCGGGGCTGGGACGTGTGGCGCTCGCGGCGATCCTCGCGCGGGACCTGCCCGTCGTGACGGGGGTCATCCTGTTCAGCGCGCTGGCCTTCGTGATCGTGAACACGGTCGTCGAGCTCGGGGCGCCGCTGCTCGACCCGAGACTGGCCGCGGCGAGGGTCCTGCGATGAGGCCGCTTCGTCGGATCGTGCTCGGGCTCGCCGCGCTCGCGCTCCTGCTCGTCGTGCTGGCGGCGCTCTTCCCCGCCCTGCTCACGCACGCCGACCCCGTGCAGACCGACGTGCGCGACGCGCTGCTGCCGCCGAGCGGCGCGCACCCCTTCGGCACCGACCAGAGCGGGCGGGACGTGTACGCCCGCGTCGTGCACGGCGCGGGTCGCTCGCTCGGGGTCGGCCTCCTGGCGACGGCGCTCGCGCTCGCCGTGGGCCTCGTCGTCGGCGCTCTCGCGGGGCTCGCACCACGCCCCGTCGATCTCGTCGTCCTGCGCACGAACGACGTGCTCTCCGCCTTCCCGGAATTCCTCCTCGCGCTCGTGGTCGTCGCGATCCTCGGGCCGGGGCCGGCGCACGTCGCCGTCGGGGTGACACTCGCCGCGATTCCCGTCTACGTGCGGCTCGCGCGCGTGCAGACGCAGGTGCTGCGGCGGGCGGAGCACGTCGAGGCGGCGCGGATCCTCGGCGTACCGGCGCCGCTCGCCGTGCTGCGGCACGTGATCCCGGGCGTGCTCGGGTCCCTCGGCGTGCTCGCCACGATCGGGCTCGGATCGAGCATCCTCGCCGCGGCGGGCCTCAGCTTCCTCGGTCTCGGGCCCACCGAGCCGGCTCCGGAGTGGGGTCTCATGCTGTCGAGCGGACGCAATCTCATCGGACGGGCGTGGTGGATCTCGGTGTTCCCCGGGCTCGCGATCACGGTGACGGTGCTGTCCGCCACCTTCCTCGGACGCACGCTGCGGGCACGGGCGGAGGGACGGCGATGACGGACGCGGACCTCGCGCTGCGCGTCTCCGGCCTGCGCATCGAGATCGCGGGCCGGACCCTGGTCGACGACGTGTCGGTCGACGCCGCCCCCGGCGAGTGCATCGCTCTCGTCGGCGAGTCGGGCGCGGGGAAGTCGCTCACGGCGCGTGCGCTCCTGGGTCTCCTTCCGCCCCGGGCGACGGCCTCCGCAGAGGAGCTGCGCATCGCGGGCATCGACGCGCGGCGGCTCTCCGCGCGCGGATGGCGCGGCCTGCGCGGCAGCCGGATCGCCCTCGTCGCGCAGGACGCGCTCGTCTCCCTGGATCCGCTGCGCCGGATCGGGACCGAGGTCGCCGAGCCCCTGGAGATCCACACGACGCTCTCGCGGGGGGAACGCCGCGCCCGGGTGCAGGAGCTGCTCTCCGACGTCGCGATCCCGGATCCGCTCCTCCGCGCACGTCAGCGCCCGCACGAGCTGTCGGGCGGACTGCGGCAGCGCGCGCTCATCGCGAGCGCCCTGGCCGGTCGTCCCTCGATCCTCGTCGCCGACGAGCCGACGACCGCCCTCGACGCGACGGTCCAGGCGCGCGTGCTCGCGCTCCTGCGCCGGATCGCGGACGACGGGACCACGGTGGTGTTCGTCAGCCACGACATGGCCGCCGTCAGGCGCGTCGCGGACCGGATCCTCGTGCTGCGTGACGGACGGGTCATCGAGCAGGGGTCCGCCGCCGACGTGCTGGGCTCGCCGCGGGAGGCGTACACGCGCGCGCTCGTGCAAGCGGCGGACGTGACGCCGCGTCCTGCGGAGAAGGACGTCGCCGCCCCGCTGCTCACCGTGCGCGACCTCGGCAAGCGCTTCGACCGGCCCGTGCTGCAGGACGTCTCCTTCGCCCTGCACGGAGGGCGCACGCTCGGGGTGGTCGGGGAATCGGGGTCCGGCAAGACGACCCTCGCGCGCGTGCTGCTCGGCGTCGAACGCCCCGACGCGGGAGAGATCCGGTGGCGCGGAGGCGTCCGGCCGAGGGTCCAGCTCGTGCACCAGAACCCGCTCGGGGCCTTCGACCCGCGATGGAGCATCGGCCGCTCGCTCGCCGAGGCGCTGGCCGCGGGAGGCGTGCCGCGGAGCGCTCGGGCGGCGCGCGCGGACGCGCTGCTGCGCGAGGTCGGGCTGGATCCGGTGCACGCCCGTCGCCGGCCGTCGGAGCTGTCCGGCGGTCAGCGGCAGCGGGCCGCGATCGCACGCGCACTGGCGGCGGATCCCGAGGTGCTCGTGCTCGACGAACCCGTCTCGGCGCTCGACGCGACCGTGCGCGAGCGCATCCTCGCGCTGCTCGACCGCGTGCAGCGCGAGCGCGGGCTGACGATGCTGCTGATCTCGCACGACCTGGGCGTGATCGCCGCGGTCGCCGACGACGTGCTGGTGATGCAGAACGGTCGGGTCGTCGAGCAGGGCCCCGCGCGTAGGGTCCTCGCGGATCCGCAGCAGCCGTTCACCCGGGAGCTCGTCGCGGCGTCCGCCCTGTAGCGGATCCCGGGTCGCCGGCGTATCCTCGGCGCCACGGGGGCGAGCGGAGGACGCGATGATGCGCACACGGACGAGTTCTGCCGCGGCGCTCCTCGCCGCGCTCCTGCTGATCTGCGGTTGCGCTCCGACAGCGGGCGAGCTCGCCCCGTCGACGCCGCCGGCGAGCACGCCGACCCATGCTCCGACGGGGACGACGACGCCGACACCCGCATGCGGCACGGAGGACGCGGGCGGTGCGCTCGCCGAGGCCGTGCGTCGGCTTCCCGCCCCGTTCGACGAACCGGATCTGGCGGACGTCCGCTGGGCGGTGCAGGACGGGGACGAGACCGGGTACGACTCCTGCGCGGCCCTCTCCTGGGTCGTGGTGACGATCGAGGAGGGCACCGTGTCCTCTCCGGCCCAGGTCGCCCTGTTCCACCACCACGACCTGATCGGACCCGCGACCGAACGGGCCTACGCCTATCGGCCTCAGGTCACGCGGATCTCTGACACCGAGATCGACGTCGCGTATCGGTTCGCCCTCGAGGGGGAGGACAACGCCAGCGCCAGCGGCAGAGCCGTGTCGCGATTCTCCTGGGACACGCAGACCGGCACCGTGCATCGCACGGGGGAGCTTCCGCCGACGCCCTGAGCGCGTCCCCGCCCTCGGGGACGGCCCGTCAGTCCTGGACGTCGATCCCCGCCGCCCGGGCGAGCACGTCCGCGAGCGCGGCCACCTGAGGTGTGGTGAGCGTCGCGCCCTTCAGCGAGGTCACGTCCAGGAAGGCGAGGGCATCCAGACCGCGCAGATCGAGGGAGTCCGCCCGCAGCCCTCGCGTGTCGACCTCGTCGACCCGGCAGCCCTCGAACGCGACGCGGGTGAGCGAGGCCATCGGCAGATCGAGCGTCGAGAGTGCGCACGCGACGATCCGGGCGTCCTGGACGGTCGCCGCCGCGAGCGAGAGATAGTCGATCCGCGCCTGCTCGACGATCAGCTCCGCGACGTGCGCGCCCGACAGATCGAGGGTTCCCACGCGACCTCCGGCGATCCGAAGGCGGCGGATCGTGGCGTTCTTGAGCGACAGCACGGGTGTCCTCGCGTCGACGATCTCGACGTCCAGGAGCGTGGATCCGGTGAGCTCGGCGCGTTCCGCCGCGCCCGAGAGGACGCACTGCTCGAGCCGCGCGTGCGCGAGGTCCTCGCCGAGCGGGATCCTCTGCCCGACATGGTCGCCGTGGCGGCGTCCGGGCGCCGGCGCCAGTTCCTCCGGCAGATCCGGGGGAGAGAGGCGGGGCGGCGCGGGGCGAGCGGTGGATCGGGCCATCCTCCGAGCCTAGGGGGCTGCGTCCCTGGGGAGACGCGGGCGGCGTAGACTGGAGACAGCAGCGTCGATCCGGCCATCACCGGGGAGCTCTCGGAAGAACGCCAGGCCCCGGTCGTGGTCAGTAGAACCGAGCGGGGCAGGCCCGTCACAGCCGCAGTGAGAGTGGTTCCCGTTCTCTGCGCTCCGCGGAGGGAACGAGGACAACGCGGGGTGGTACCGCGGTCCGCACGGATCGTCCCTGCAGCAGCATCCGCCACCGACACTGCGAGAGACGATGACCTACCCGCGCACCTCTGCCACCGGATCCTCCTTCGGCCCCGCCGCCGTCGCACCGAGCCCCCGCTTCCCGGAGATCGAGCGCGAGGTGCTGGCCTTCTGGGCGGCCGACGACACGTTCCGCGCCTCGATCGCCCAGCGCGACGGCGCACCGGAATGGGTCTTCTACGACGGCCCTCCGTTCGCCAACGGCCTGCCGCACTACGGCCACCTGCTGACCGGTTACGCCAAGGACGTCTTCCCGCGTTTCCAGACGATGCTCGGCAAGAAGGTGGACCGCGTGTTCGGATGGGACACGCACGGCCTTCCGGCCGAACTCGAGGCGATGAAGCAGCTCGGGATCACCGAGAAGGACGAGATCGAGCAGATGGGCATCGGGGTCTTCAACGCGAAGGCTCGGCAGTCGGTCCTCGCGTACACCCACGAATGGCAGGACTACGTCACGCGCCAAGCGCGCTGGGTCGATTTCGAGCGCGGATACAAGACGCTCGACCTGAGCTACATGGAGAGCGTGCTCTGGGCCTTCAAGACCCTCTTCGACAAGGGGCTCGCCTACGAGGGCTATCGCGTGCTGCCCTACTGCTGGCGCGACGAGACGCCGCTTTCCGCGCACGAGCTGCGCATGGACGACGACGTCTACAAGGAACGCCAGGACCCCTCCGTCACCGTGAGCTTCCCGCTGACCGGCGAGAAGGCCGCGGCTCTGGGACTCGAGGGCGTGCGGGCGCTCGCGTGGACCACGACCCCCTGGACGCTGCCGACCAACCTCGCGCTCGCCGTGGGACCCCAGATCGTCTATGCCGTCCTCCCGGTCGGCCCGAACGGCGCGACCGAAGGGGCGAGCGGGGAGCGCTTCCTCCTCGCGCAGGATCTCCTCGGCGGCTACGCGAAGGACCTCGGCTACGACGACGCGGAGGAGGCGAGGTCGGCGGTGACGTCGACCGTGACCGGTGCGGAGCTCGGCGGGATCACCTACGAGCGGCTCTTCGACTACTACGCCGACACCGAGATCTGGGGCACCGGGAACGCCTGGCGGATCCTCGTCGACGACTACGTCTCCACGAGCGACGGTACCGGCATCGTGCACCAGGCTCCTGCCTACGGTGAGGACGACCAGCGGGTCGCCGGCGCGGCCGGGATCCCGACGATCCTCTCCCTCGACGACGGCGGCCGATTCCTCCCCGCGGTCACGGACGTGGCCGGGGAGCTCTGGATGGACGCCAACACGCCGATCGTGCGGCTGCTGCGCGCGAACGGCCGTCTGCTGCGCCTGCAGAGCTACCTGCACTCCTATCCGCACTGCTGGCGCTGCCGGAACCCCCTCATCTACAAGGCCGTGTCGAGCTGGTTCGTCCGGGTCACCGACATCAAGCAGGACATGCTTGCCAACAACGAGCAGATCACCTGGGCGCCGGAGAACGTCAAGCACGGCCAGTTCGGCAAGTGGCTCGAAGGGGCCAGGGACTGGTCGATCAGCCGCAACCGGTACTGGGGATCGCCGATCCCGATCTGGAAGAGCGACGATCCGGAGCACCCGCGCGTGGACGTGTACGGGTCGCTCGCAGACCTGGAGCGGGACTTCGGCCGCCTGCCGCGCAACCCCGAGGGCGAGGTGGATCTGCACCGCCCCTACATCGACGAGCTGACCCGCCCGAACCCCGACGACCCGTCGGGCCGGAGCACGATGCGCCGCATCGAGGACGTCTTCGACGTGTGGTTCGACTCCGGATCCATGCCGTTCGCGCAGGTGCACTACCCGTTCGAGAACCGGGAGTGGTTCGACACGCATTCCCCGGCCGACTTCATCGTGGAGTACATCGGGCAGACCCGCGGCTGGTTCTACGTCATGCACGCCCTGTCGACCGCGCTCTTCGACCGTCCGGCGTTCACCGGGGTGAGCTGCCACGGGATCGTCCTCGGCTCCGACGGATACAAGATGTCCAAGTCGCTGCGCAACTACCCCGACGTGTCCGAGGTGTTCGATCGCGACGGATCCGATGCGATGCGCTGGTTCCTCATGTCCAGCTCGGTGCTGCGCGGCGGCAACCTCTCCGTCACGGAGGAGGGGATCCGCGCCGGCGTGCGCGAGTTCATCCTGCCGCTGTGGAACTCGTGGTACTTCTTCGCCACGTACGCGAACGCCGCGGGAGGTCCGGACGGATCCGGATACGAGGCGCGGTGGAGGACCGACTCGACCGACGTGCTCGACCGGTACATCCTCGCCCGCACCGGCGACCTCGTCCGAGGAGTGCGCGAGGACCTGGAGGACCTCGACTCGACGACGGCGGCCGCGCGCCTGCGCGACTTCGCGGAGGTGCTCACGAACTGGTACATCCGTCGCTCACGGGACCGGTTCTGGACCGGCGCGACCGACGACCCGCAGAGCACGGAGGCCTTCGACACGCTCTACACCGTGCTGGAGACGTTGACCAGGGTCGCGGCGCCGCTCGTGCCCCTGATCGGGGAGCGGGTGTGGCAGGGTCTCACCGGCGGCCGCAGCGTGCACCTGACCGACTGGCCGGACGCGGAGCTGTTCCCGCGCGCCGACGAGGTGCGCGATGCCATGGACGCGGTCCGCGAGCTGTCGAGCGTCGGCAACGCCCTGCGCAAGAAGGAGCGGCTGCGCGTGCGTCTTCCCCTGGCCCGACTGACCGTGGTCACGCCGCGCGCGGAGGAACTGGCGCCCTTCGAGGACATCCTGCGCGACGAGCTCAACGTCAAGTCGGTGGAGCTCGTGCCGCAGGGCGAGGGCACGGCGGGCGAGTACGGCATCAGCCACCGGCTCAGCGTGAACGCCCGCGCTGCGGGACCGCGCCTCGGCAAGAACGTGCAGAAGGTCATCCAGGCGGCCAAGGCCGGCCTGTGGACCGAGACCGACGGCGTGGTGTCCGCGGACGGCGTCGCGCTCGAGCCGCACGAGTACGAGCTGGCGCTCGAGACCACGGGACGGCCGGAGGGGGAGGCGCTCGCCGTCGTCCCGAGCGGCGGATTCGTCCTCCTCGACACGGCGACCACGCCCGAGCTGGAGGCCGAGGGCCTGGCGCGCGACGTGATCCGTGCCGTGCAGGAGACCCGCAAGAACGCCGGCTTCGACGTGAGCGACCGGATCTCGCTGGAGCTCGATTTCGCCGACGACGCGGAGGCGGACGCCGTCGTGTCGGCCTTCGACACGGCCGACGTCGCGGGGGAGACCCTCGCGCTCGCGTACGCCGTGCGCTCCGGTGCCACCGTGTACACGGAGTTCGGGATCCTGCCGGCGGAGCCCGAGTTCTCCGCGACGATCACGGCGGGGACCTATGCCAACGGGGCCGACGTCACGATCGCCGTCGGCCGGATCGGAGGAGCAGCATGACCGATGACCGCGAGAGGGCCGACGCCGTCTACACCGCGCTGCTGGAACGCGCGGGGGAGAGGTGGGTCCAGCCGCGCAAGGAGCGCACGGCGCGTCTGCTCGAACTGCTCGACGATCCGCAGAAGACGTACCGCGTCGTGCACCTGACCGGCACGAACGGCAAGACGTCGACGGCCCGGATGGTCGAGAGCCTGCTCCGCGCGCACGCGCTGCGCACCGGACTCTTCACGAGTCCGCACCTGGAGCGCTTCACCGAGCGGATCATGATCGACGGCGAGCCGATCGCCGACGCGGCCGTGGCCGACGCCTGGGAGGAGATCGAGCCGTTCGTCGGCATCGTGGACGCCGAGCTCGAGGCTGCGGGCGACGCTCCGCTGACCTTCTTCGAACTGCTCACCGTGCTCGCGTTCGTGGCCTGTGCCGACGCGCCGGTCGACGTGCTCGTGCTCGAGGTCGGGATGGGCGGTGCCTGGGACTCCACCAACACGGCCGATGGCGACGTGGCAGTGTTCACGCCGATCGACCTGGACCACGCCGATCGCCTCGGTGACACGATCGCGAAGATCGCCGAGGTCAAGGCGGGCATCATCAAGGACGGCGCCGCCGTGGTCTCCGCCCGCCAGGCGCCGGAGGCGGAGGCGGTGCTGCGTCGCGTCGCCGCCGACCGCGGCGCGACGATCGCGTTCGAGGGCGAGGAGTTCGCGCTCGTCGAGCAGCGCCTCGCCGTCGGCGGCCAGCAGATCACCGTGCGCGGACTCGCCGGCCAGTACGTCGAGGAGTACCTGCCGCTGTACGGCGCGCACCAGGGGTTCAACGCGGCGCTCGCGATCGCCGCGGTCGAGTCGCTCATCGGCGGCGGAGAGCGCGCGATCGTCGGCGACGTCCTGGCCGAAGGCCTCCAGGGCGCCACGTCGCCCGGGCGCCTGCAGCTGTTGGGGATCGCACCGACCGTCGTCGTCGACGCCGCGCACAACCCGCACGGTGCCAGGGCGCTCGCCGAGGCCCTGCGCGACAGCTTCGACTTCGATGAGTGGGGTCTCGTGCTCGGAGTGCTGGCGGATAAGGACGCCGCTGGGATCGTGGAGGCGCTGCTGCCCTCCGTACAGCACGTGTTCGCCACGGCTCCCGATTCCGATCGTGCGTCCGACGCGGATCTCATCGCGGACCTCGTCGAACGTGCCGGAGGTCGGGCGACGGTGTACCCGTCCCTCGCGGATGCGGCCGACGCCGCACGGGAATGGGCGGCCTCCGCGGATCGCCGCGCGGTCGTGATCGCCGGTTCGGTTGTTCTCGCGGGCGAGGCGATCGCGCTCGCCGAGGACGAGGACTGGAAGAGCGGATGGCGGTCGTGAGCGAGGCGCGGGACGCCTCGCCGACGCGCCGCGCGCCGCGACCCGCGCGCGGGCTCACGCAGAAGCTCGGCTCCGTGATCCTCGGCTTCGAGTCGATCGTCGTCGCCCTGGCCGGCCTGACGATCTACGGCCTGAAGGCCCTCGGACCCGATGTGGAGCCGTGGTGGGGGATCGTCGGCGGCGCGGTCGTGGCGGTCGCGATGCTCGTGACGGCCGGCCTGCTGGGCACGCGCGGGGGAATCGTGATGGGATGGATCCTGCAGGTCATCGTCCTGCTGTCCGCCCTCCTGGTGCCCGCGATCCTGCTGGTCTTCCTCGTGTTCGGCGGCATGTGGACCTACGCGATGATCGTCGGCGGACGCGTCGACCGGGCCGCCCGACGACGCGCGGCCGACACCCCGAGCACGCCCGAAACCACGACAGAGAGTGAGTGACATGCCTACCGAAGAGACCCTCGTCCTGATCAAACCCGACGGCGTCGCGCGCGGCCTCACCGGCGCGATCCTGGCGCGCATCGAGGCGAAGGGCTATGCGCTCGTCGACATCCGCCTCGTGGAGCCCGACCGCGATCTGCTCGCCGCGCACTACGCCGAGCACGAGGGCAAGCCCTTCTACGAGCCGCTGCTCGACTTCATGCTCTCCGGTCCGTCCGTCGCGATCCGACTCGCCGGGAACCGCGTGATCGAGGGGTTCCGGTCGCTCGCCGGAACGACCGACCCGACCACCGCCGCGCCGGGGACGATCCGTGGCGACTTCGGCCGCGACTGGGGCCTCGCCGTGCAGCAGAACCTCGTGCACGGCTCCGACTCGCCCGAGTCGGCCGCGCGCGAACTCGGCATCTGGTTCGGCTGACGCCTCGTCGAACGAAGAGCCCCGCGTTCCTGCATCGGAGCGCGGGGCTCTGTCATACCGGTCCTCACGTTGTGCGGCCGCGCCGTTCCCTCTACTCTCACAGGCATGTCGACGACGCCGATCTATCTGGGGAAGCCCGAGGGCAAGGGGCTTGCGGCAGGAACGCTGGGACTGTGGGGGTCCACCGTCATCGGGCTGGCCTCCACCGCGCCCGTGTACTCGCTCGTGGCCTCCCTCGGCTGGGTCGTGATCGCGGTCGGGGCGCAGGCTCCGATCGCGTTCATCCTCGCCTTCGTCCCCATGCTGCTCATCGCCTTCGCCTACCGGGAGCTCAACAACGCCGTGCCCGATTGCGGCACGACGTTCACCTGGGGCACCAAGGCCTTCGGCCCCGTCGTGGGGTGGATGGGAGGGTGGGGCGTCGCGGTCGCGGGGATGGTCGTGCTCGCGAACCTCGCGCAGATCGCCTCGGTCTACTTCTGGTCGCTCCTCGGCCAGGACGTCGAGAACAACGACCTCAGAGTCGTCATCGTCGCCGTCGTGTTCATCGCGGCGATGACCTGGGTCAGTTGGCGGGGCGTCGAGATCGGCGAGCGCATCCAGAACGTGCTGCTGGGGATCCAGTACTTGGCCCTCGCCGTCTTCATCGTCGCCGCGCTCTGGCAGTTCGCCACCGGCGCCGCTCCCGGCGCGACGTCCTTCTCCTGGGACTGGCTGAACCCCTTCGCCTTCACCTCCTGGTCGGGCTTCACGCAGGCGATCCTGCTCGCGCTCTTCATCTACTGGGGCTGGGACACCTGTCTGGCGCTGAACGAGGAGACGAAGGATCCGAAGCGGATCCCCGGGCGCGCGGCGCTGCTGACGACCGTGATCCTGCTCTTCACCTACGTCGCGGTCACGATCGCGGCGATGATGTACGCCGGGCTGGGGGACAAGGGGACGGGGCTCGGGAACGAGGCGAACGCGGACGACTTCTTCCTCGCGATCAAGGACGGCCTCCTGGGCCCGTTCGGCTGGCTCCTCGTGGTCGCGGTCATCATCTCGGCGATCTCGTCGACGCAGACCACGATCCTGCCGACGGCGCGGGGGACGCTCGCGATGGGGGTCTACCGTGCGCTCCCCGCCAAGTTCAAGGACGTGCACCCCACGTTCAAGACCCCGTCCTTCTCGACCATCGTGATGGGCGTCGTGGCGACGGCGTACTACGTGGGCATGACCCTGATCAGCGACAACATCCTGCAGGACTCGATCCTGTCGCTGGGTCTCGCGATCGCGTTCTACTACGCCATCACCGGCTTCGCGTGCGTCTGGTACTTCCGCAAGGACCTCACGCGCTCGCCGCGGGAGTTCTTCTTCAAGGGTCTCTTCCCGCTGCTGGGCGGCCTGATGCTGACCGCGGCGTTCCTGCAGTCCGCGGTGGACATGTGGCAGCCGGACTACGGCAACACCGTGATCTGGGGAGTCGGCGGCACGTTCGTCGTCGGGATCGGATCCCTCGCGATCGGACTCGTGCTCATGTTCGTCTGGTACCTGTTCCCGCGATCGAAGCGCTTCTTCCGGGGCGAGAGCCTCAACCGCGAGACCGAGGTCATGGTCCCTGAAGACCCTGCCGACTTCCCGCGGTCGATCGACGGCGGCATGTGACCCGTTCGGACGCGGCGGCGTGCAACGCCGGCGCAGCGGTCGCGCGACGTCCGGCGCGCGGAAAAGCCTCGGAGGAGGAGGAACAGTGGCGGAGCAGTGCGATGTGATCGTCGTCGGCGCAGGGGTCGCGGGGCTGAGCGCCGCGCGTCTCCTCGCCCGGAGCGGGCGGAGCGTGATCGTCCTGGAGGCGCGCGACCACGTCGGCGGTCGCGTGCACACCGACCGGACGGGCTCGCCCACGGACCTCGGCGCGTCCTGGATCCACGGGATCAACGGGAGCCCTGTCGCCGCCGCCGCGGCGGCGTTCGGCATGCGTACGCAGGAGTTCACGGTCGGCGGGTACCAGCCGGACAGCAGGCCGATCGCGTACTACGGACCGGACGGGCACCGGCTCTCCCCGGCGGAGACCGCCGCGTTCGTCGCGGACATCCACCGCGTCGATGCGGCGCTCCGCGAGATCATTGCGGGTTCGGCCCCCGACGCCTCGTATCGCGACGTCACCGATGAGGCGCTGGGCGCGCAGGGATGGGATCCGGCGCGCACCCAGCGGATCAGGGAGTACCTCGCGCATCGGTCGGAGGAGCAGTATGGGGCGCTCGTCGAGGAGCTCGCCGCGCATGGTCTGGATGACGACCAGATCGACGGCGACGAGGTCGTCTTCCCCGACGGCTACGACGTGCTGCCCGCGCGCCTGGCGGAGGGTCTTGACGTCCGCACGGATCACGAGGTCACCGGGATCGACTGGTCGGACCGGGTCACGGTGACGAGTGGCGAACGCGTCTTCGTCGCCGATGCGGCGGTGGTGACCCTGCCGGTCGGAGTGCTCCACAGCGGCGCCGTGACGATCACGCCACCGCTGCCGGAGGTCAACCGCGAGGCGCTGAGCCGGCTCCGGATGAACGCCTTCGAGAAGGTCTTCCTCCGGTTCCCGACGAAGTTCTGGGACGAGGACGTCTATGCGATCCGGCAGCAGGGGTCGGCCGGAGACTGGTGGCACTCCTGGTACGACCTCACCTCCCTCCACGGCGAGCCCACCCTGCTCACCTTCGCGGCTGGGCGCGCCGCGCAGGCGACCAGGGAGTGGGACGACGACCGGATCGCGCGCTCCGTCATGGAGCAGCTGCGGCGTCTCTACGGCGAGCGGGCGGTCGACCCGGTGCGCGTGACGCGCACCGCCTGGCAGGACGATCCCTTCGCGCGGGGTGCGTACGCCTACATGGTCCGTGGGTCGACGACGTCCGACCACGACGATCTCGCCACCCCGATCGGCGGAAGGCTGCACCTCGCGGGCGAGGCGACCTGGACCGACGATCCGGCCACGGTCACGGCGGCCATGCTGTCCGGTCACCGCGCCGCGGAGCGCGTGCTCGGGCGACCCGTCGGCATCGAGACGCTCTGGGCCGAGGGCTGACGCGGGCGGCTCAGCCGCGCACGAGCCGCAGGATCTCGCCGATCAGATCGACGCCCGCGAGCTGCGCGAGCAGGAAGACGACGACGAAGGCGAGGATCGAGGCGAGCGGCACCCAGGCCATGAGCCGGCCGGCCCGCTCCTGCGCCCTGCGGCTTACGGGGAAGGTGCCGGTGCGGAAGAGCTGCAGCACGGTCGCGAAGAACGTCGGGATCACGGTGACGTAGGTGAGCGCGCACCACGGGCACAGGGTGTGCAACGCGAAGAAGCTCTGTGCGATGAGCCAGCAGATGAAGACGAAGGCTCCGGTGATGCCGAGGCCGAAGAGGCCCCAGAACCATCGCGGGAAGCGGACGCCCGCGAGCAGGGCGACGCCGACGACGAGCGGCGCCATCCACCCGGTGAGCGCGATGAGAGGGTTGGGGAAGCCGAAGACCGATCCCTGCCACGACGCCAGATTCGTGCCGCACTGCACGAAGACGCTCACGTTGCAGTTGAGCGCCGCGTCGGGGTTCTCCAGGACCGAGAACTTGTCGAGGGTGAGCTGGAACGCCGCCCACCACCCGAGAACGCTGGCGACGATCAGCCAGAGGGCGTAGCCGGTGTGACGGGTGCGCGGTGCGGACATGCCGCGATTATGGCAGGACCGCATCTGTATCGGATGCATGCGCGCGCCGGTATAAAGAGCGGCGGATCGCGTCGAGGCGGTCATTCGAGGCCGATGGTGCGATAATGGTCGGGTCGCACCGCCCTCACGGCGGCCGACGGAACAGACTTCGGGGGCCCCGGCTCCCAGCGATCAGAGCATGTGCCGATCGCAGACCGATCGAATTCGCGGCGCCGAGAGCGTCGCACGAGAGAATTCACGGCGGCAGCGCCGCCGTGCGAGGAGTACGCCGGAGATGGCCGACGAGAACTTTGAGAACCAGCCGACCCTCGATCTGGACGCGCTGGCGGCCCCCGTGGCCGAGCCCGCGCCGGAGCAGGATCATCCCGACGCGGACGGGGCCGATCGCGAGTCCGCCGCAGCGCCGCAGGCCGACGGGGACGCGACGAGCGCGGTGACACCGTCGCCGGCGGTCGAGTCCGACGTTTCCGCGGAGGCGCCGGCGCAGACGGAGGCGCCCGCGCAGGCGGAGGCGTCCGTGCAGGCCGAGACGCCCGTGATCGTGGACGCCGACGCGCCCGCCGAGCCCAAGGCATCCGCCGAGCCGGAAGCGGCCGCAGAGCCCGACGTTCCTGCGGAGCCTGAGCAGCTCACCGCGGTGAGCCTGGGCCTGATTCCGGAGGTCTTCGTCTCCCGGGTGTCGACTCAGCTGCACTTCTACGCGCCCACGATCGTCCCGCTTCCGGCGGCGAAGCCGATCAGGGAGATGCGCGAGAACGAGGACGGCTCCGGACGCCGGGGCCGTGGTCGCGAGTCGGAGCCCCGCACGCGCCAGCGCGTCGTGGAGTACATCACCGAGCCCAAGGCGATCAAGGGCTCGACGCGCCTCGAGGCGAAGAAGCAGCGCCGCCGCGACGGCCGCGACGCCGGTCGCCGCCGTCCGGTCGTGACGGAGGCCGAGTTCCTCGCCCGCCGCGAGGCCGTCGACCGCGAGATGATCGTCCGCTCGAAGAACGGACGCACCCAGATCGCGGTGCTGGAGGACAACGTCCTCGTCGAGCACTACGTCGCGCGCAACCAGGACGCCTCGCTCATCGGCAACGTCTACCTCGGGCGCGTGCAGAACGTCCTCCCGAGCATGGAAGCCGCGTTCGTCGACATCGGCCGTGGACGCAACGCCGTCCTCTACTCCGGCGAGGTCGACTGGGACGGCGTCGAGACCGGCAACCAGCCGCGGCGCATCGAGCTCGCGCTCAAGGCGGGCGACCGCGTCCTCGTGCAGGTCACGAAGGACCCGGTCGGGCACAAGGGCGCCCGACTCACCAGCCAGATCTCGTTGCCCGGCCGCTACCTCGTGTACGTGCCGAACGGCTCCATGAACGGTATCTCCCGCAAGCTTCCCGACACGGAGCGCGCCCGTCTCAAGCGGATCCTCAAGGAGGTTCTGCCGGAGTCCAGCGGCGTGATCGTGCGCACTGCGGCGGAGGGCGCGACCGAGGAGCAGCTCACGCACGACGTGCAGCGCCTCACCGCGCAGTGGAGCCACATCCAGAAGCAGGTCGAGACGCAGCAGGCGCCCGCCCTCCTGCACGCCGAGCCGGATCTTCTCGTCAAGATCGTCCGGGACGTGTTCAACGAGGACTTCACCAAGATGCGGATCCAGGGCGCCGACGCCGGCCGCACGATCCGCTCGTACCTGGAGAGCGTCGCCCCCGACCTGCTCGAACGCGTCGAGGCGTACGAGGACGACGCGGATCCGTTCGACGTCTACCGCGTGACCGAGCAGATCGAGAAGGCGCTGGATCGGAAGGTCTGGCTCCCGTCGGGCGGTTCGCTCGTGATCGACCGCACCGAGGCGATGACGGTCGTCGACGTCAACACGGGGAAGTTCGTCGGCTCCGGCGGCAACCTCGAGGAGACCGTCACGAAGAACAACCTCGAGGCGGCGGAGGAGATCGTCCGCCAGCTGCGACTTCGCGACATCGGCGGCATCATCGTCGTCGACTTCATCGACATGGTGCTCGAGTCCAACCGCGACCTCGTGCTGCGTCGCCTCGTCGAGTGCCTGAGCCGCGATCGCACCAAGCACCAGGTGGCAGAGGTCACCTCGCTGGGCCTCGTGCAGATGACGCGCAAGAAGCTCGGCCTCGGACTGCTGGAGACGTTCAGCGAAGCCTGCGAGGTCTGCGCGGGCCGCGGCGTGATCGTCCACCACGACCCCGTCGTCAAGCACCGCTCCGCGGCGCCGGCACAGGGATCGGGCCGTCGCCAGCGCAACGGCAATGGCAACGGCGGGGGATCGTCGGCGGGAAACGGCTCCGGCAACGGTTCGCCGGCCACCGGCGCCGCCGCCTCGAACGGCGGCACGCACAGCATCCCCGAGGGGGCCAAGTCCGCTCTCGCGCAGATCGCGGCCTCGACACGCGTGCCGTCCGGCGACCTCCCCGCGGCGACCGAGATCGAGGCGGAACCCGCCGCCGAGGCACCGGCCGAACGGCCGAAGAAGCCGCGCAAGAAGCGCGGATCCGACCGGGGCAAGGCGCCGAAGACCGAGGCCGAGCAGCTGCTCGACTCGGTGCTGGACGCACTGCCAGAGCCGAAGGCACCGGGTCAGGGACGCAGCCGCCGTCGGGTCACGACGGCCGCTCTCTCCGCCGGGACGGCCGTCGTGCACACGACGGAAGCGGCCCCGCAGGCCGACCAGGCCTGACACGCGGCCCGTCTGCGCCGCGTCCTCTCGGACGTGCCGTCAGCGATCCCTGCCGCGCACGCGCAGACCGGAGGCGATGAGTCGGCGGGTCAGCTCCTTGCCTCCGACCGGGATCGCGCCCGCGGCGATCAGACGCGCCACGGCGTCGGCGGGCACGTCGTAGTGGTCGAGGTCGAAGGCGCGGTCGGGGAGATCCTGGCCCGCGGCGAACGCGCGCAGCTCGGCCACGCTCGTGTCGCTGACCAGATGCGCCCAGAGCCGTCCGTGCGCGGGCCAGATCGGATCGTCCACGAGGATCGCCATTCCGCGATCCTAGGGGCATGCGAACACCGAAGGGCGCGGTCGCGACACGGCGCGCGCCCGCTTTGCGGCATTCCCCGGCATCCGGTAAAGTAGCTCCTTGGTGCACCGCGCCGGACGGCCCACTCGGACGCTGCGGAATCATGCAACTCGCGCCCGCCACTGCAATCCCTCTGCTGTGGTGCGATGCAAGCACAGTCTTCCCGTGAGAATACGGAGCGCTCGCGCTCCCCAATGAAACAGGTACGAAGTGGTTTACGCAGTAGTGCGCGCCGGTGGACGCCAGGAGAAGGTCGAGGTCGGCACGATCGTTCAGCTCGACCGCCTGAAGGCGGCCCAGGGCGAGAAGGTCGAGCTCGCAGCGGTGCTCCTCGTCGACGGTGACAAGATCACCACCGACGCCGACAAGCTCGCGAAGGTCAAGGTCACGGCCGAGGTCATCGGCAACCTCCGTGGTCCGAAGATCGTCATCCAGAAGTTCAAGAACAAGACCGGCTACAAGAAGCGCCAGGGCCACCGTCAGGACCTCACGCGCGTCAAGATCACCGGCATCAAGTAAGCACCAAGAGGAGCTGAGAAATGGCACACAAAAAGGGTGCGAGCTCGACCCGCAACGGTCGTGACTCCAACGCACAGCGACTCGGCGTGAAGCGCTTCGGCGGCCAGACCGTCAACGCCGGCGAGATCCTCGTCCGCCAGCGCGGCACGCATTTCCACCCCGGCGTGAACGTCGGCCGTGGCGGCGACGACACGCTGTTCGCCCTCGCCGCCGGTGCGGTGGAGTTCGGTGCGAAGGGCGGCCGCAAGGTCGTCAACATCGTCGCCGTCGCCGAGTAATCTCGGCAGACCACATCGGAACGGGGCGGGCTTCGGCTCGCCCCGTTTCCTTTTCCCCGCAAGAATTCCCTCAGGCCCGCGACCGCGGGTCCGAGCCGTCCGTCCCAGGAGGATCCGCATGGTCACGTTCGTCGACAGGGTGACGCTGCATCTGCGTGCGGGCAAGGGCGGCAACGGCTGTGTGTCCGTGCACCGGGAGAAGTTCAAGCCCCTGGGCGGCCCCGACGGCGGCAACGGCGGCGACGGGGGCGACATCGTGCTCCTCGCCGACACGCAGACGGGCACCCTGCTCTCGTACCACCACTCGCCGCACCGCACGTCCGCGAACGGCGGATTCGGCATGGGCGACCACCGCTCCGGCTACGACGGCGAGGACCTGGTCCTGCCGGTGCCCGTCGGCACCGTCGTGAAGAACGCGGACGGCGAGGTGCTCGCCGACATGCTCACGCCCGGCGAGCGCTTCGTCGTCGCAGCCGGCGGACAGGGCGGGCTCGGCAACGCCGCTCTCGCGACGCCCAAGCGCAAGGCGCCGGGATTCGCGCTGCTCGGCACGCCGGGCTACGAGGGCGACGTCGTCCTCGAGCTCAAGACGGTCGCCGACGTGGCCCTGGTCGGCTATCCCTCCGCCGGCAAGTCCAGCCTCATCGCCGCGATCTCAGCCGCCAGGCCCAAGATCGCGGACTACCCGTTCACCACCCTGCACCCGAACCTCGGCGTCGTGCAGGCCGGAGACTCCCGGTACACGGTCGCCGACGTGCCCGGTCTCATCGAGGGCGCGAGCGAGGGGCGTGGCCTCGGGCTGCAGTTCCTCCGCCACGTCGAGCGCTGCTCCGCCCTCCTGCACGTGATCGACTGCGCGACCCTGGAGCCGGGGCGCGACCCGCTCAGCGACCTGGACGTGATCCTCGCCGAGCTCGCCGCATACGAGGTGCCCGAGGGGCAGATCCCGCTGCTGGACCGTCCCCAGGTCGTCGCGCTGAACAAGATCGACGTTCCCGAGGCCCGCGAGCTCGCGGACTTCGTCCGGCCGGATCTGGAGGCCCGCGGCTTCCGCGTCTTCGAGATCTCCACGGTCTCGCACGAGGGGCTGCGGCCGCTCACGTTCGCGCTGGGCGAGATCGTCGACGCGCATCGCGCGGAGCTCGCCGCCGCGGAGCCCGTGCCGGAGCGCATCGTCATCCGGCCGCGCGGCTCGAAGCGCGAGTTCGAGATCCGGGTCGAGGGCGGCAGCTACGGCAACATCTACCGCATCCTCGGCGACAAGCCCGTCCGCTGGGTCCAGCAGACCGACTTCCAGAACGAGGAGGCCGTGGGCTTCCTCGCGGATCGCCTGGAGAAGCTGGGCGTCGAGGACGAGCTGTTCCGCCTCGGAGCGGTCCGCGGCTCCACCGTGGTCATCGGCCCGGGCGAGAGCATCGTCTTCGACTGGGAGCCGCAGATGAGCTCGGCCGCCGAGCTCATCACGTCGCCGCGCGGCCTCGACTCCCGTTTCGACCCGAACACCCGGCGCACGACGAACGAGCGGCGCGAGCAGTACCACGAGCGCATGGACGCCAAGGCCGCGGCGCGGGCCGAGCTCGAGAACGAGCGCCTCTCCGCGCGTCCCGACGCCGGGGGAGTCGGCGAGGACGAGGAGTGACGGCCCTCCGCCGCGCCGATCTGCCCGGCGCGGATCGCATCGTCGTGAAGGTCGGTTCCTCGTCGATCTCCGGCGACGCCGCGTGGCGGATCCCGATGCTGGTCGAGGCGCTCGCTGCGGCGCACGCGCGTGGCACGGAGATCGTCCTGGTCTCCTCCGGCGCGATTGCGACGGGGATCCCGTTCCTGCAGCTCGACGCGCGCCCGACGGACCTCGCGACCCAGCAGGCCGCCGCCGCCGTGGGCCAGAACGTGCTGATCTACCGCTACCAGGAGGCGCTGCGTCCCCACGGTGTCGTCGCGGGACAGGTGCTGCTCACGACCGGGGACCTGGAGCACCCGACCTCGCGCAGCAATGCGCGTCGCGCGATGGAGCGACTGCTCGGGCTGCGCGTGCTGCCGATCGTGAACGAGAACGACACGGTCGCGACGCAGGAGATCCGGTTCGGCGACAACGACAGGCTCGGTGCGCTCGTCGCCCAGCTCATCGGGGCGGACGCGCTCGTGCTGCTCAGCGACGTCGAGTGCCTCTACACCCGACCGCCGTCCGATCCCGCGGCGGAGCCGCTCGACGTGATCGCCGCAGGGGCCGATCTGTCCGGGCTCGAGTTCGGGGCCAGCGTCGTGAACGGCGTGGGCACGGGCGGCGCGGCGACCAAGGCGTCGGCGGCCCGGCTCGCCGCGGCGTCCGGGATCGGCGTGCTCGTCACGAGCGCGGATCTGGTCGCGGACGCCCTCGCCGGCGCCGCGGTCGGCACCTGGTTCGAGCCGGTGGTCTGAGCGGAGGCGACCTCGCCGAGTCGCGTCATCTCGGTCCGAGGCGGAGCGCGGCTGGGTACACTGACCGCATGTCCACCGCCTTCGCCGACACCGCCGCGCCCTCCTCGATCGCGGACTCGCCCGAGACGCGCATGCGCGCCGCGAAGGAGGCGTCCCGCGAGATCGCACGCCTCACGAGCGACGCCAAGGCGCGCGCGCTGCAGTCGATCGCCGACCGGATGACCGCGTCCGCCGAGGAGGTCGTCGCGGCGAACGCGCTCGATCTCGCCCGGGGCGAGGCGGAGGGGATCGGTGCCGGGCTGCTCGACCGGCTGCGTCTGGACGAGACCCGGATCGCGGCGCTCGCGGCCGCGGTGCGCGATGTCGCCGCTCTGCCGGATCCCGTCGGTCGTGTGGTCGGCGGCCACCGGTTGCCGAACGGGGTCGCCCTCGAGCAGGTGCGCGTGCCGTTCGGCGTGGTCGGCGCGATCTACGAGGCCAGGCCCAACGTGACGGTCGACATCGCGGCGCTCGCCCTGCGGTCCGGCAACGCCGCGGTGCTGCGCGGAGGCAGCGCCGCCCGCGAGACCAACACGGTGCTCGTCCAGGTCATGCGCGCGGCGCTCGAGGACGCCGGAATCACCGGGGAGGCGATCCAGACCGTCGACGACTTCGGCCGCGAGGGCGCGAACGCCCTGATGCGTGGACGCGGGCTCATCGACGTCCTCGTGCCGCGCGGCAGCGCGGCGCTGATCGAGACCGTCGTGACGCAGTCGACGGTTCCCGTGATCGAGACCGGCGCGGGCGTCGTGCACATCGTCCTCGACGACTCGGCGCCGTCGGACTGGGCGCGGGACATCGTCGTGAACGCCAAGGTGCAGCGGCCCAGCGTCTGCAACGCGGTCGAGACCGTCCTCGTCCTTCGAGGCGCGGCCTCCCGCGTGGTCCCCGAGGTGGCGGCGGCGCTCCTGGCGCAGGGGGTCACCATCCACGGCGACGACGACATCCGTGCGCTCGTGCCCGAGGCCGTTCCGGCGACCGAGGAGGACTGGGGCACCGAGCACATGTCCCTCGACCTCTCCATGCGGGTCGTCGACGACCTCGACGCGGCGCTCGCCCATATCCGCCGGTACAGCACCGGGCACACCGAGTCGATCATCAGCACGGATGCGGTGCGGATCGACCGGTTCTTGGCCGAGGTCGACTCCGCGGTCGTGATGGCGAACGCGTCCACCCGCTTCACCGACGGGGGCGAGTTCGGCTTCGGCGCGGAGGTGGGGATCTCGACGCAGAAGCTGCACGCCCGGGGGCCGATGGGCCTGGCCGAACTCACGAGCACGAAGTGGTTGGCGCGTGGGGCCGGGCAGACCCGCGCCTGAGGGCTAGACTGAGGAGCTGAGATCCACCCTGATCGCACATCTTCTTGGAGAATCGATGAACCTCGCCGCACTGGTCGTGCAGACCGCCGCTGAGCACGCCGAGAGCGGCAACGTCGCTCTGGAGACGCTTCCGTTCTTCGTGATCGCCGCCGCGGTGTTCACGCTGCTCGGGCTGGTCGCCTTCTCCTACCGCAACGTCGCCAACCGTCACGCCGCCAAGGCGGAGGCCTGGGCGGCCGAGCACGGCCACGATCACGAGGGGCACGGGGCCGGCCACGGTCACTGAGCTGAACCGATGACGACCACTCCGGCGCCGCGGATCGGCGTGATGGGCGGGACGTTCGACCCGATCCATCATGGGCACCTCGTCGCCGCGAGCGAGGTCGCGCACTCCTTCGGACTCGACGAGGTCATCTTCGTGCCGACCGGCGAGCCGTGGCAGAAGAGCGACGTGTCGCCGAGCGAGCACCGCTACCTGATGACGGTGATCGCGACCGCCTCGAACCCGAGCTTCACGGTGAGCCGGGTGGACATCGACCGAGAGGGCCCCACCTACACCATCGACACCCTCCGGGATCTCAAGGCCCAGCGCCCCGATGCCGAATTCTTCTTCATCTCCGGCGCGGACGCCGTGGCGCAGATTCTCAGCTGGAGGGATCATGATGAACTGTGGGACCTGGCCCACTTCGTCGCGGTGTCCCGCCCCGGTCACGTGCTGAGCACGGACGGCCTGCCCAGCGACGACGTCAGCCAGCTCGAGGTTCCCGCCCTCGCGATCTCGTCGACGGACTGCCGTTCCCGGGTGCGCGAGGGGGACCCGGTCTGGTACCTCGTGCCGGACGGGGTGGTCCAGTACATCGCGAAGCATCATCTTTATCGGAGCACGTCATGAGCACATCGGATCAGCACCCGCATGCTGCCGATCGGTCAGAAGGTAACGGCCAACTGACCCGCAAGCAGCTGCGAGAGGCCCGCCTCACGGGATCGACTCCTGTCGTCACCCCGGCGGAGGCCGAGAGCGCGCGCCTCGCCGCTCAGGCCGGGGCCCCGGACGCGGGATCGCCGGGGGCCGTCGAGGCCGAGCCGCTCACCCGTCGTCAGATCCGTGAGCAGGAGCGCACGCGCACCGACGCGGTCACCGTGCCGGACGAGGTCGCCACCCCCGTGGAGGGGCCCCCGGCCGCGCCGTCGGATCCGGCGCCGGCGCGTTCCCCGCAGCCCTCGGGCATGATCACCGACGTGCCGCGCCCGAGCGCGTCCTCGCGACGCAGGGCCGCGGAGGCGACCGACGACGAGCTGGACGGGGTGGACGACGCCGACCAGAGCGTCGCCCCGGTCTCCGTCTCCGCCGTGATGCGCGCCGAGGAGGCCGAGCGCTCGCGCCGGGCCGGTGCCGCGGATGCGCCGACCCCGCCGCAGCCGGCCGCGTCGTCTCGTTCCTCGGCGGAGCCCGCCTCGACGACCTCGGCGGAGCAGGCGTCGACGACCGTGCCGCCGGTCCCGGCGACGCCCGCGGCAGAGGCGGCCGAGATCGCCACCGCCGCGCCGGAGCGACCACGCGCATCCGCCGTGCCGACCCAGGAGGCGCCGCGGACCGCGTCCGCAGCATCGGACTCCGACCGGTCGCGCACGGACGGAGCGGTCGAGCCGACCGTGAACCCGGGCTTCGGCCAGCGCGTGCTGTCGTCCCCGCCTCAGGCGCCCTCCCGGTCGTTCGACGCACTGATCGACGACTCCACGGGGTCGCATCACGCCGCGCCGAACGCGCTCATCTTCCAGCAGGCGCCCGGGGCGCTCTCGCTCTCCGGCCCGATCGCCTCGACGGGGGAGATCCTCGTCACCGGCAGCTACGACCTTCCCGCCGGGCTCGGATCCCGCGGGCACGCCGATGGCGCGGCCGACGGCAAGGACGTCGACCTCGTCCTCGTCGACGGGGAGCTCGCCCCCGCCTCCTCGCCCACTCCGATCGCGGCGAGCGCGGCGATCGGGACCATCAAACCGGCCGGGGAGGTCATCCGCCCGCCGGAGCCCGAGAAGGGCAACAGACTCATGCTCGCGCTGACCATCACCGCGGGTGCCCTCGCGGTCGCCCTGGTGGGCGCCCTCATCGTCGCCATCACCACGGGAGCCTTCTCTTGATGCAGTCGCCCGCAGCCACCGACATGCTGCAGATCGCCGCGGACGCGGCTCGTTCGAAGGGCGGGGAGGATCTGCTCGCGCTCAACGTCTCCGAGCCCCTGCCCCTCGTCGACGTCTTCCTGCTCGTCACGGGAAACAGCGAGCGCAACGTCGCCGCGATCGCCGACGAGGTCGAGGACCGGATGATCGAGGCGGGCTTCAAGCGCGTCCGTCGCGAGGGGCGCAGCGAGGCGCGCTGGGTGCTGCTCGACTTCGGCGACCTCATCGTCCACGTGTTCCACGAGGAGGAGCGCACCTACTACGGCCTCGAGCGGCTGTGGAAGGACTGCCCCGTCGTCCCGATCGCCGAGCCGGCGCCCCTCGGCGCGCCCACCGAAAAGGACTGATCCCCGACGCTCGCGATGTCGGTGCGGGATCGTCCTCGAACGCGAGTACGCTCGGGAGCGTGGGCAGGATCACGACGCGCAGGCCCGTCACCCGGATCGCACTCGGGGCCGGGGTGGGTCGGCGTGCCGACACGCTCGCCGTCGAGGAGCCGCTCGAGATCCGCATCGCGGGAGAGCCGCTCGCCGTCACGATGCGCACGCCGGGTCATGACGTCGAACTGGCGATCGGGTTCCTCGTCTCCGAGGGCGTGATCTCCCGATCCGACGAGTTCCTCTCCGCGATCCACTGCGGCGGACCGGGCACCGGGGGAGCGGAGAACACCTACAACGTGCTCGATGCCGCCCTCGCTCCCGGCGTGCGGCTGCCGTCGGCCGACGAGGCGCGACGGTTCTACACGACGAGCTCGTGCGGTGTCTGCGGCAAGGCCAGCATCGACGCCGTCGCGACGACCTCCCGCTTCGACGTCGCGGATCCCGAGCTCGTGGTCTCCGCCGCGTGGATCGCGTCCCTGCCCGATCGACTGAGAGCAGAGCAGGCCGCTTTCGACAAGACCGGAGGACTGCATGCGGCGGGCCTCTTCGATGCCGAGAGCGGGGAGCTCCTCGTCGTCCGCGAGGACGTCGGACGGCACAACGCGGTCGACAAGGTCGTCGGATGGGCCCTGCAGTCCGGCCTCCTGCCGCTGCGCTCGACCGTGCTGCAGGTGTCGGGCCGTGCGAGCTTCGAGCTCGTGCAGAAGGCGGTGATGGCGGGGATCCCGATCCTCTCCGCGGTGTCTGCGCCTTCCTCGCTCGCCGCCGAGCTGGCGGAGGATGCGGGGCTGACCCTGCTCGGCTTCGTCCGCGGCGGGTCCATGAACGTGTACGCCCATCCGCACAGGGTGGTCCTCGACGAAAGCGCTGCGACAGCGGGTGCGCCCGCGCAGGAGAGACAGGTGGAGCGATGATCGACGACGCGAGCAAGCGGAGCGGAACGGCCTTCGGACTCATGCCCGACGTGCCGCGGCAGGGCGGCTACGGACCCGTCGCGAAGGGGGACTGGTCGCGCAAGCCATACCACCACCCCGCCGCCGGATGGGGCGCCGCGAAGTCCGTGGGGATGGTGCTGCTGCGCGAGCGCGAGCCGATCGCCGGATCCGAGGCCATGCTCATCATGAACCACGGACGCTCCGGCTTCGACTGCCCCGGATGCGCGTGGCCGGACGACCTCGGCAACCTCCGACTCGACATCTGCGAGAATGGCGTCAAGCACGTGACGTGGGAGATGACGCACAAGCGCGTAGACCGCGGCTTCTTCGCCGCGCACACCGTGGCGGAGCTGAGCACCTGGACCGATTTCGACCTCGAGGACCAGGGCAGGCTCACCGAGCCGATGAGCTACGACCCCGCGAGCGATCGCTACGTGCCGATCTCGTGGGACGACGCCTTCCGGCTCATGGCCGAAGAGCTGCAGGGGCTCGCGAGCCCCGATGAGGCGGCGTTCTATACCTCGGGCCGGCTCAGCAACGAGGCGACGTTCCTGTACCAGCTCATGGTGCGCGAGTACGGCACCAACAACCTGCCGGACTGCTCCAACATGTGTCACGAGGCCTCGGGCCGCGCCCTGACGGCGTCGCTCGCGACGGGGAAGGGCACGGCCGACCTGCGCGACTGGGAGGAGTGCGACGCGCTTTTCATCCTGGGTGTGAACGCGGCGTCCAACGCCCCCCGCATGCTCACGGCGCTCTCGGACGCGGTGCGTCGTGGAGCGCAGGTCGTGCACGTGAACCCGCTGATCGAGGCCGGGGCCACGCGCACGATCGTGCCGCACGAGTTCGTCGACATGGCGCTGTTCAAGAGCACGCCCACGAGCACGATGAACCTGCAGGTGCGTCCCGGTGGTGACCTCGCGCTGCTGCGCGGCATCGCGAAGGTCGTGTTCGAGGAGTCCGTGGCGAATCCCGACGTCCTGGACACCGCGTTCCTGCGCGAGTACACCGACGGTCTCGCCGAGTACCGCGCCCTGGTCGAGGCGACGCCGTGGGCCGAGCTCGTGCGCCAGGCGGGGCTCACGGAGGAGGACATCCGTGCCGCGGCTGCGGTCTACCTCGGCTCGGAGAAGACCGTCATCAGCTGGTGCCTCGGCGTGAGCCAGCACGAGCACGGCGTCGACACCGTGCGCGAGATCGTGAACCTCCTCCTCCTGCGCGGGAACATCGGCCGCCCCGGCACGGGCCCGTCCCCGGTCCGCGGGCACAGCAATGTGCAGGGCAACCGCACCTGCGGGATCGACCACCGGCCCAGCGGCGCCTTCCTGGACAGGCTCGCCGAGGTCTGCCACATCGATCCGCCCCGCCACCACGGGTTGGACACGGTCAAGACCGTGCAGGGCATGCACGACGGCAGTGTCAAGGTGTTCGTCGGCATGGGCGGGAACTTCGTGCTCGCGGCCCCCGACACCCCCTTCACCGCGGAAGGGCTGCGGCAGTGCGCGCTCACCGTGCAGGTGAGCACCAAGCTCAACCGCAGCCACCTCGTGCACGGGACGAAGGCGCTGATCCTGCCGTGCCTGGGCCGCACCGAGCGGGACCAGCAGCAGGCCGGCCCGCAGGGCGTGACGGTCGAGGACGCGATGAGCATGGTGCACCTCTCCGTGGGCCGCAAGCGCCCCGCCTCCCCGTACCTGAAGTCGGAGCCGGCGATCATCGCGGGCATGGCGCAGGCGCTCCTTCCCGCGTCGCCGACGCCGTGGGAGGAGCTCGTCGGAGACTACGACCGGATCCGCGACGTCATGGCGAAGGTGCTCCCGGGCTTCGAGCACTTCAACGAGCGGATCCAGAGCCGGCACGGCTTCCGGATCCCGCAGCCTGCGCGCGAGCGCGAGTTCCGGACGCCGTCGGGGAAGGCGGAGTTCTCGCACGCCCCGCTGCCCGACGTGATCCCGGCGTCGAGCGAGACGCTCGTGCTGCAGACCATGCGGTCGCACGACCAGTGGAACACGACGATCTACTCGAACAACGACCGGTACCGCGGCGTGAAGAACCTGCGTGAGCTGATCTTCCTGCACACCGACGACATGCGCGAGCGGGGCATCGCGGAGGGCGACCTCGTCGACATCAGGGCGACGTCGAAGGACGGCTCGATCCGCACCGTGCACGCGTTCCGCGCGGTGGCCTACGACCTGCCGAAGGGCAGCGCCGCCGGCTACATGCCCGAGCTGAACCTGCTCATCGGACCGAAGGACTACAGCACGCAGAGCGACCAGCCGCTCATGAAGAGCATCCAGGTCACGGTCGCCCCCGTCTGATCGCGGGCCGTCGGTCCTCGGCGGGGTTCCTCAGCGGGCTGCGCGCAGTACGGCGGCGAGGCGCTGAGCGAAACCGGGGGCGATCGTGTCCGGCAACGCGTCGACGGGGAACCAGCGCACGTCCTCGCTCTCCTCGCTCACCGCGGTCGCGGTCGTCGCAGGATCCGCGAGCGCGACGTAGCCGATGTCCCAGTGGGCGGCGCAGGAGAAGCCCCCATGCAGCTCGTGACGGTCCAGATCGACGATGCGGTCGCCGAGCAACCGGAGCTCCGCGACGCCCGACTCCTCCCGGGCCTCGCGGACGGCGGCCGCCGCGAGGGAGGGGTCCTCGTCTTCGACGTGGCCGCCGAACTGCACCCAGAACCCGCCCTTGCCATGGAAGCAGAGCAGGATCCGATCCCGGGCGGGAGAGAGCACGAAGCACGACCCCGTGACGTGCTGGTCGCCGCCGTTCCGACGCAGCGCGTCCTCACCGCGAGAGCCGACGAAGCGGAGATAGGCGTCGCGGGTCGGGGTCGCAGGAGGGCCGCGCAGCTCGGCGAGGAGGTCGTCGTGACGCATCTGACCATTCTCCCGCACCGGTCGCCTCCGGCGGAGCGGGATCGAGCCCGCCGCAGGCTTCAGAGATCGCGGAGGAACAGGTCGTCCCAGGTCTCCCGACGGATCACCGCGCGGGCCTCCCCGCCGCGGACGAAGACGACCGGCGGACGCCGGGCGCCGTTGTAGTTGTTCGCCATCGTGTGCGTGTAGGCGCCGGTGGCCGGCACGACGAGCAGATCGCCCACACGCGCCGCAGGCAGGCGCAGGGGGTCGATGAGCACGTCCCCGGACTCGCAGTGACGGCCGACGACGACGACGTCCTCCGTGTCCTCCTCGCCCAGACGGGTCGCGAGCGCCGCTTCGTAGCGCTGCTGGAACAGCGCCACCTCGAGGTTGTCGCCCATGCCGCCGTCGACCGCGACGAACGCGCGCGCGTCCCGCTTCACGGTGGTGACGGTGTACAGCGTCAGGGCGGCGCCGTTGACCATGCTGCGGCCCGGTTCGATGATCAGTTCGGCGGTCGAGGGCAGATGGGCGCGTGCGGCGGCGAGCAGCGTGTCGAGGTAGTCCGCGACGCTCGCGGGGTGCTCGTCGTAGGTGTAGCGCGCGCCGAGGCCGCCACCCAGGTCGTACACGTCGAAGGTGCCGAGGGCGGCGAGCGGAGCCACGGCGGCCGCGAGCTCGGACGGATCCATGACCTGGGATCCCACGTGCGCGTGCACCCCGCGCATCCGCAGTCGCGGACTCCGGGAGATCCGCGCGATGAGCGCCTTCGCCGCGGGCGCGGTGAGCCCGAACTTCGACCCGACCTGGCCGGTCTGGACGTGCGGGTGCGTCGACGACGCGACCTCCGGCACGACGCGCACGAGCACGTCCTGTCGGCGTCCTGCGGGGACGATCTCCTCCAGGCGGTCGACGTCGTCGGAGTTGTCCACGACGACGAGGCCGACCCCGGCATCGACCGCGAGTCGCAGCTCCTCGGTGCTCTTCGCGTTGCCGTGCAGGACGATGAGCGCCGGATCGACCCCCGCGCGGAGAGCGCTCAGGATCTCGCCGCCGCCCGCGACGTCCAGGCCCAGGCCCTCCTCTGCCATCACGCGCTGCACCGCGGTCGCGGGGAAGGCCTTGGAGGCGAAGACGACCCGTGCGTGCGGCCAGCGGGCCTCGAGTTCGGTGCGGTACTCCCTGGCGCGGGCGCGCAGGGCGGTCTCGTCGACGATGATCGCGGGCGTCCCGAACTCCCGGGCGAGGTCGTCCACCCGGCAGCCGCCGATCCGCAGGGTGCCGTCGGGATCGACCGCGCTTCCGGCGGGGAGCAGATCGAGCAGCGGGTGCGTCATGCGGGATTCCTTCGTTCGGGAGAGGCGCTCGGGGAGCGTTCGGGAGAGGCGCTCGGAGAGGGCGAGCCGGTCACCGGGAGGTCGCGGGTGCGGCGCGGCGCGGAACGACGACGACGGGGACAGGGGAGTGACGGACGATCTTCGTGGCATGCGATCCGAGGAACACGCGGGCGAGCGGGCCGAGGCTGCTCGAACCGACCACGAGCACCTCGTCGTCGCGCCAGGGGAGGTCGCCGACCGCGGCCCCCCAGCTCTCGCCGACGCCGATCACCGTCCCGTCCCGCGGCGGGGGGTCCTGGAGGGTCGCGACCTCGGCGAGCAGCAGCGCGGCATCGCGCTCGACGTCCCTGGCCCACTGCGCGACGATCCGATCTTCCGCGCCGAGGCCGGCGCCGTCGGATCCGGACGTCCGCGGGACCACGACGAAGGTCGCGATCCGCAGGGCGGCCCCGACCACCCCCGCGACCTCGGCGGCGCCGCGCACCAGCTCGGACGAGGCCTCCGTGCCGCGGTAGGCGGCGGTGACCCGGCCGATCACACCATCGGAGGGCGTGCGGTAGCCGCGGGGAGCGATCGCGACCGGCACGGAGGACGCGTGCAGCAGCGCGTCGCTCTCGGAGCCGAACCCGACCCGTCCCGGAGCGCCGTCCGACGACGATCCGATCACGAGCAGCGCCGCGTCGTGCTCTTCGGCGAGCTCGACGAGTCCGCGGCGAGCGGACGACGCCTCGTGCACCACGTACACGGCTGGGACGGCGTCTCCGAGCACGGCCGCGGCGTGGTCGAGGGCGGCGTTCGCGGCGTCCCGCGTGTACGAGCGCCATTCGGCGTCGGCGGTGCCGGCGGAGAGCGGCCAGGTCCGCGGCACGATCGCCGCGACGACGAGATCGGTCCGCGCGGAGCGGGCGAGCGTCGCCGCCAGTTCCACGACGGAGGCGGAGCGGCGCCCCGGATCGATGCCGACGACGAGGGTCACGGCCTCGTCCCCTTGCGACGCGATGCCGCCGCCCGACGGATCGCCGCCGTGCTCGGCTGGGTGAGGTTGGTGGTGTACGGCACGTCGCCCGCCGCGACGCCTGCCTCGGTCTGTGCGCGTTCGAGCGCGGAGTGGCGCCGACCGTAGAACCAGTAGAAGACGAGGAACGCGGCGGTCCAGACCAGGAAGACGAGGATCGTGACGGGGCGCAGCTGCGTGATGATCGCGATGCAGCCCGCGATCGAGAGGATCGGGATTGTCCAGCCGAGCGGCAGGCGGAACCCGCGCTCCAGCTCCGGTTCCCGCACCCGCAGGATGATGACGCCGAGTGAGACGACGAGGAAGGCGACCAGGGTCCCGATGCTGGTCATCTCGGCGAGGAAGTCGATCGGGATGACCGCGGCGAGGACCCCCGTCACCGCCATCACGATGAGCGTGTTGGGGATCGGCGTCATGGTCCGCCGGTCGACCTTCGCGAAGACGGGAGGCATCATGCCGTCGCGGGACATCGCGAACAGGATGCGGGTCTGCCCGTAGAGCACCACGAGGGTGACGGAGAAGATCGAGATCACCGCGCCCGCGGCGACGATCGTGCCCGGCCAGGCGGAGCCGATCATGTTCTGCAGGATCGCGGAGAGCCCCGCGTCCTGATCGGCGAACTTCTCCGGCGCCTGCGCTCCGAGCGCGGCGAGGCAGGTCAGCACGTAGAGGGTGATGATGATGCCCAGCGCGAACATGATCGCGAGAGGGAGATTGCGCTTCGGGTTCTTCGCCTCGTCCCCCGCGGTGGAGACCGCGTCGAGCCCGACGAACGAGAAGAAGATGATCCCCGCGCCGCCGACGATCCCGGCGAAGCCCGCCGGAGCGAAGTCGTGGAAGTGGTCGGCGTTCCAGCCGGTGAAGGCGACGGCGCAGAAGAACACCACGACGCCGATCTTGACGACCACCATGACGCTGTTCACCAGGGTCGACTCGCGCGCCCCGCGCACGAGCAGCAGCGCGCACAGCACGATCACCACGACGGCGGGGACGTTGACGATGCCGCCCTGCTCGGGGGCCTGGGAGAGCTGCACGGGCAGCTGCCAGCCGAAGAGGTTCTGCAGCAGCTGGTTGATGTACTGCGACCAGCCCACCGCGACCGCGGCGGTGGAGACGCCGTACTCGAGCAGCAGGCACGCGCCGACCGCCATCGCGGTGCCCTCGCCCAGCGTCGCGTACGCGTAGGAGTAGGTGGATCCCGAGACCGGCACGGCGCCCGCCATCTCGGCGTAGCAGAGCGCGGTCAGGCCCGCGACGGCACCGCCGATCACGAAGGACCAGATGACCGCGGGGCCGGCGATCGGAACGGCCTGGGAGAGGATGAAGAAGATGCCGGTGCCGAGCGTGCCGCCGACGCCGATCATGGTCAGCGAGAACAGGCCGATGCTGCGTTTGAGCGCGGCCTCGTCCCCGCCCGGCGGGGTCGTCGGCTTGCGGCGCAGCAGCTGCTGGGCGATCGTGGGCATACCAGTCTCCTTCGAATGGTGGTCCGTTCCGCGGCGGTCGGCGCCGCGGGCGGCGATGTCAGTCTTCTCTCGTCACCCGGAAGAGCGCCACATCGGGACGCACCGCTCCGCGCACGTAGCCGGTCGGTGACGCCGCGACGGCCTGCAGGAAGGCCACCGTCTGCGCGGTGATCTCCTCGCCCGGGATGACGTTGGGGATCCCCGGCGGGTAGGCAGCCAGGGTATCGGCCGAGATGCGGCCGACCGCGCGTGTCGCGTCGACGAGTTCGGTCCCGGCGAAGAACGCATCCCGGGGGAGCAGGCGCAGCGTCCCCGCGGGCGGCAGCGGCGGGAACGCCTCGTCCGCGGCCAGCGCGCGCTCGAGCCGGGCGGGCTCCGAGCCGACGGCTGTGCGCAGCGCGTCGAGCACTCCGTCGAGATCCGGCGTCTTACCCGCACCGATCAGGGCGACGAGGGTCGTCGCGGTCGCCATCTCGACGTAGATCCCCTCCGTCTCGATGAGGTGCCGGCGCAGCCAGTGGCCGCTCACCCCGGTGGCCGACACGTCGATCGGGACGCGCAGCGGATCCACGCCGACGATGTCGTCGAACGCCCCGAACCCGTCGTCGATCACGGCGAACAGAGGATCCTCGCGCAGGGCGGCGCGGAACGACCGCGCGACCTCGAGGGAGCGGCCGATCTGCTCGGCGCCGGTCGCGAGCGCGGAGCGGGCGATGTCGAGCGACGCCTGCAGCAGCGCCGAGCACGAGGTCGACGCGGTCATCGCCACGGCGCGCTCGACGAGCGGTTCCAGCAGGTCTGCGAAGGGTCCGTCGCCGAGGTGCAGCATCGCCGACTGGGTCAGCGAGCCCGCGAGCTTGTGCGTGCTCGAGACCACCAGGTCGGCGCCGAGACGGGACGGGGAGTCAGGGAGGTCGGGGTGGAAGCCGAAATGCGGTCCCCAGGCGCCGTCCACGATGAGCGGAGCGCCGTGCGCGTGCGCGACACGGGCGAGCCCGGCGACATCGGACACGGATCCGAAGTAGCTCGGCGAGACGATGTAGACGGCGCTCGCCGGCTCCCCGCGCTCGGAGGCGGCGGAGAGCGCCTCCTCCAGCGCCGCAGGGGACACGCCGTGAGCGATGCCGTGCGTCCGGTCGACGGACGGGAACACGAAGGACGGGACGAGGCCCGCCGTGAGCACCCCGTCGCTGAAGCTGGAGTGCGCGCTGCGCTGCGAGAGCACTCGGCTGCCGAGACCGCGCACGGCGAGCGCCGCGATCCGATTGGCCTGCGAGGCGCCGCCCGTGACGAACCAGGTCCGCCGCGCGCCCCACGCCTGCGCCGCGAGGTCGAGCGACTGGTCCAGCGGCGACGGCGCGCCGAGGTCGATGTCCTCCAGGAGCATGGGCACATCCAACTGCAGGGTCCGCGCGCCGAAGTAGTCGGCGAGACGCGCACTGAGACCGTCAGCGTTTCCCCCGTGCCCGGGGACCATCAGCTGCACCGGCCCGCGTGCCGCATGACGCTCCAGCGCATCCGCATACGGCGTCTGCCACTGCCGCGGGTCCACGGGGCGCGGCGAGCCGGAGGGAGCGGACAGAGCGTCGGGAGCGGCATCGAGCGAGGGCATCCCCCCATGGTGCAAGCGTCGAGAGAGGGGAGGAATCCCTCGAATCTCGCACTCCTCACATATTCTGTATGTGACTCCCTCGGTTCTCAGCCCGGGGACCGACATAGGGGCAGGGGCAGATGGTCGATCTCCGGCAGTTCGAAGCGCTCAGGGCGGTGCAGGCCGAGGGATCCGTGACGGCCGCCGCCCGACGTCTGGGCTGGGGACAGCCCTCGGTCGACTACCACCTGAAGAACCTCGAACGTCTCGTCGGCGCACCCGTGCTCGTGCGCTCGCCGCGGGGGAGCAGGCTGACCCCCGTGGGGATGCTCCTCTGGGAGCGGGCGCAGGAGATCCTGACCCTCAGCGACCGGGCGGTGCGCGACGCCCGCGAGCTCGCGCAGCTCGGGCACGTGCGGGTCCGATTCGCGATGTTCCCGACCGCGGCGGCGCTGGTGCTGCCGACGGTCGTCGCGCGTATGAACGACGTCGGCATCGACGTCGACGCGGTGCTCGAGGAGGGACCCTCGCTCGTTGACCGGGTCAACCGCGGCGAGGCCGACGCCGTGCTCGTCTACACCGTCCCCGGATACGCCCTGCCCTTCCGTCCGCACGTGGCGACCCAGGAAGTGCATCGCGATCCCCTCCTGCTCGCGCTGCCCGCGGAGCACCCTCTGGCGATGCGCAGTTCGATCGACCTGGCGGCCCTGCTCACGCTGCACGGCGAGCGCTGGATCTTCGCCGCAGCTCCCGACGACCCGATGGACACGATCGTCATCGACGCGTTCGCCGAGGCGGGTCATGCGATCGAGGCCGCGATCCGCACGGACGACTTCCAGGTGATGCAGGGCATGATCGCCGCTCGCATGGCCGTCGGCCTCCTGCCCCGACTGGCGGCCACCGGCTCTCATCCCGGCGTGGTGCTGCGTCCGCTCGACGATCCGGCCTTCGTGCGATCGATCCTCGTGGCGACCGCGGGGGAGGGCGGCGCCCGTCGTCATCCGGCGGCGGTCCGCCGGCTCGTCTCCGCCGTGCGGGACGGCTTCGGCGCGCGGGCGCACGCCGTCGCGACGGACTGATCCCTGCCCTCGCTCGGACACGCCCGGCGACCCGGTTCCCGCGGCGGATTCGCGTGCATCTCGATCGCTGTTGTAAGCTGAACGGGTTGCTGCGGGAAGCCGCGGAGACGAGATGGGCCTGTGGCGCAGCTGGTAGCGCACCTGCATGGCATGCAGGGGGTCAGGGGTTCGAGTCCCCTCAGGTCCACCAATGAAAGCCCTCGGTTCGCCGGGGGCTTTCCGCGTCTGGCGCGTCAGCAGGAACGAGAGGGTGCGGAGCGTGTCGATGGCAGTGCGGACGGTGCGATCGTGACAGCGGCCGGAGCCGAGGGTGCGTATCTGCGTGCGCTCGCGGCGTTCAAGACGCCGACCCTCGATCTGCTGCACGGCAGGTTCGCTCCGTTCGTCATCGCTGCGCTGAGCGTCATGTTCTCGGCCGACCGTGCGACCGTCGCCGTCGCCGACGCCCACATCGAGGTCGGAGAGATGCTGGATCGGCTGCGCAATGCCGGGTACGAGACGGACGACCGGCGGCTCCCCTCCACCTCGGGCCGGGAGGTCTGCCGGTACTGGGTCAAGGTCGGTTGGCTCGGCCAGCAGATCGACGGCGACAGCGAGGTCTACCGGCTAACGGCCCATGCCGTGCGCGCGCTCGAGATCGCCGATCTCACCGGCGGCGGCTCTCGGGTCTCGAACTCCCGGGTGCGCACTCTTCTGGAGGCCGTGGAGCGCCTTGCCGGGAACGCGGACGGCGACCCCGCGCGACGTCTGGCCCGACTGCGGGCGGAGCGGGCGGCACTGGATGCCCAGATCACGGCGCTCGAGGACGGCTCGGCGGATCCGATCCCGGACGACGAGCTCCTGGAAGAGGCCGAGAACGTGCTGCACCTCTCCCGGGGGCTGCCGGCGGACTTCACGCGCGTCGCCGAGTCGATCAAGGCGATGCAGCGCGACGTCATCCGCGACCTGCGTCGCGACGAGCGCCCGACGGGCGAGGTGTTGCGCGAATACCTGCTGCGCGGCCAGCAGGTCATGCAGTCGACGCGGGAGGGGCAGGCCTTCGCGGGCGCTCTGCGGCTCATCGGCGATCCCGAGCGGATCGATGCGCTCACCGAGCAGCTGCACGGACTTCTCGCGCGCCCTTTCGCGCAGCTGCTGGACAGCACTCAGCGCGCGGAGATCGACATGATCGGGCGCCGCATGGAACGGGGCGTGCAGGAGGTGCTGACGGCCCAGCGCCGCGCCTCGCATGTCATCGCGGGCCAGGTGCGTACGCACGATCCCGCTCGTGATCGTCAGGTCGACGAACTGCTGCGCGACGTCATCGCGGGGATGCAGGCCTGGACGCAGACGCGGACGCCGGAGACCCCCGTAGATCCGCTTCGGCGCCTGCCCGTGGCGAGCATCGGCCATCTGCGCCAGTCGCTCGGCGACGTCCGCCCTCCCGGCGCGCCGGCCGCGCTGGTCACACAGGGTCAGGACGTCGAGTTCGTCGATGCCGACACCCGCGCCTGGGGTGGCCCGCACTACGCCGAGCTCGAGGCGCACGTCGCCGCGCTCGGCGACACGTTCGATCTCGCCGAGGCGTTCGAGGCGATCGGGGACGGTGCGCGCCGCCCGGTCGACCTGCTCGGGCTGCTCGAGATCGCGCATCGCAACGGGATCGCGGACGCAGGCGGGGTCTCGATCGTGGAGGCCGTGCGCCCGGACGGCACGGCGCGACGGTTCGCGTTCGGATCCGTGACCGTGCAGGCGAGGAAGGAAGAGCGATCATGACCGACGACGTGACCGAGGCGTCCGGGTTCATCGAGCCCGTCCCGATGGAGGACGACCTCGCCGAACTGTTCCCCGGGGACCGCGGCGTGCTCGATCCCGAGGTGCGCCGCACTCTCGCACTGCTCCTGCACCGGCGTTTCCTCCTCGCCGATCGCAACCGCGTCGAGTGGCGCACCCTGCTCGATCATCAGACGGTGATCGAGTCGCGCCTCAACGACCTCTACATCCGGCTCATCGTCGATCACGAGCACGGGCTGGCGTACAAGCAGCAGATCCGCATCGACGAGCTCGACATCCCGATCCTGCTCCGGGATACGCCGTACACGCGCTCCGAGACGCTCGTGCTGGTCCATCTGCGCACGGTCTACGAGCGCGAGAACGTGGCCGGCGAGGCCGCGCCCCGCATCGACATCGAGGACGTCGAAGCGACGGTGCTCAGCTACTTCACGGACGCCGACGGCGACATCTCCCGTCGCCAGAAGGCCGTGCGCGATGCGATGCGCAAACTCGCGAACGACGGGATCATCAGCGAGGAGACCACGGGGCGGTATCGGATCGGACCTCTCGTCGAGGTCGTCCTGAGCGCCGAGAAGCTCACCGAGCTGCGCGACTGGCTGCGCGAGACCGCCGCCGCACGCCTCTCCGGCGCCGACGGCGCGGCGTCGGGCACCGTCGCGGACGACGAGGAAGCACGGGAGGACGTCCTGTCATGACCATGATCGACACGCTCTTCGGACTCATCCCCGAGGCGTCCCGCGGGCAGCAATGGATCGCAGAGGACCTGCAGCTCGTCAACTGGGGCGGCTACGACGGCGGACCGCACCGCGTGAGATTCTCACCCGCGGCGACGCTCCTCTGCGGCGGATCCGGATCCGGCAAGTCGACGCTCATGGACGCGTACATCGCCTTGATGATGCCGCATACGACGCCGTTCAACGGCGCATCGAACGGCGGCGTCACGGGCCGTCCGCGCGGCGACGAGCAGCGCAACGTGCTCTCCTACGGTCGCGGCAAGCTCGACGAGACCCGCACGGAGGAGGGCACGAAGGTGCAGGTGCTGCGCGGCGACGGGGAGGACACCTGGACCGCGATCGCGATGACCTGGCGCGACCACGACGACTCGCACTTCACCGCGGTGCGCGCCTGGTACATCCCGGCCGGGGCGCGGGTGCTGGAGGATACGGTCCGCGTGCGCGCCACGACGAACGCCGCGTTCGACCTGGCCGCCCTGGAGCGTGCCGCCGCGCAGCGTCTCACCGACGCCTCCGTGCGTGCCGCGGGACTGGAGCCGGTGGGCACGGACCGCGAGTTCTCGGCGCGGCTGCACTCGGTGCTGGGGATCGGCGCCGCCGGGGCGGGCGCGAACGCGATGAGCCTGCTCGCCCGGATCCAGGCGGGACAGCAGATCACCACGGTCGACGACCTCTACAAACGTCTGGTGCTCGAGGAGCCAGAGACCCTGCGCACCGCGGACGCGGTGGTCGTGCACTTCGACGAGCTCGAGAGCACGAAGCAGCGTATGCTGGTCGCGCGCCAGCAGGTGGCCGCCCTCGAGCCCCTCCGCGACTTGCGTCACCGCATCGAGGCGGCGGCCGGGCGGATGACGCTCATCGACGCCGTCGGCGTGTTCGAGGATCCCGGCTCGATCGCCTCCCTGTGGCGCGCCGAGCGTCGCAGGGATCTGCTGCGCGACGTGGAGGACGAGCTGCGCGATCGCACGCGCACCCTCGACGCGCTCGTGCGAGAGAAGCGCGTGCAGGCCGAGGCGGCGGAGGCCGAGCACGACGGCCTGCGCGACCTGCTCCGCGAACGGGGCGGCGACCGCCTGGAGACCGCCCGCCGCGAGCTGCGCGCCGTGCAGGCGCGCCTCGACGAAGCGCAGGCGCTGCGCGCGAAGCTCGACGACGACGCGCGGATGCTGGGCGCCGACGTGCAGAGCCGCGCGCAGTTCGAGAAGCTCGTCGCGCGCGCCCGCACGGTGCTTTCCGACGCAGACGCGAAGGGGAGCGTCCGTACCGCGTGGGCGGATGCCCGCCGCGCGCGGGACGCGGTCAAGGCCGAGTTCGCCGCCCGCGAGAGGGCGCTCGACGAGGCGGCGGCGTTCGCGGGCAACATCCCCGCCGACCTGTACCGGTCGCGGGAGCTGCTCGCCGAGGCGGCGGGAATCGAGCCGCACCAGCTCCCGTTCGTGGGAGAGCTCATCGAGGTCCGCACCGAGTACGAGCCCTGGCGCGAGGCGTTCAACCTCGCCCTCGGCGGCTTCGCCACGACGGTGCTCCTCGACGTCGCCGACCTCGACCGGTTCCGCACGGCGATCGACGGGGTGCGCACGCCGCGCCGGCTCACGTACCACGGCGTGCACACCGGGCTCCGTGCGAGCGGCGGGGGAGCGGACGACCGACTGCCCGGCCGGTTGGAGTACGCCGACACTCCGTTCACCGGGTGGCTGCAGGTGCGCCTCGGCGAACGGTTCGACTTCGTGTGCGTGAACACGGCGGCCGATCTCGCCCGGCACGAGCAGGCGCTCACGATCACCGGCCAGGTCTCCCGCGGCGATCAGGGATCGCACGGCGGCCACGGACGCACGAACGTGCTGGGATTCTCCAACCGCGCCCGGATGCGCGAACTCCAGGCCGCGGTCGACGAGCTGCGACCCGCGCTCGATCGTGCCGAGAGGGGGGCCGCCGCGACCGAGGCCGCCTTGGACGGGTTCGATGCCGAACGAGCGGCCTTCGCCCGCGTCGCGGACGTCGTCTGGGATCGGGTCGACGTGGACGCGCTGGTCGCCGAACAGGAGCGCTGGCGCGGCGTGGAGGCCGACGTCGGCGAGAAGAACCCCGACATCGCCGCGATCGGTGCGCAGATCGAGAAGGCCAAAGGGGTCGCCGCGCGGCTGCGTGAGGAGATCGGCGCTGCCGTGGCGGAACGCCAGCAGGTCGAGGAGCGCTGGGGTCGGATCACCGACGACGTGGACGCCGGTCAGGCCCTCCTCGGGGAGGCGGCCGAATCGGGTCGCGCCGTCGACAGCGAGCAGGCGGAGTATCTGGACGTCCGCTTCGCCACGCCGGTCTCGGTGCACGCGGCACCCTCGGTGCTGCTGGAGCGCTTCGACGGCGCGCTGCAGACGGCGGGCGCCCGGCTGACCGAGGATCGCACCGCGGCGTTCGAGGCGCACCACGAGCAGCGCGAGGCCATGCGCCGGCTGATGAGCGGCTTCCTGGAGCGCTGGGAGAATCCGAACCTGCTCGCGGATCCTGATCTGTACGTCGACGATTTCGAGAGCATCCTCACGGCTCTCGAGACGAGCGGGCTGCACCGGCTCGAGAGCGAGTGGCGGGACAGCCTGGTGCATCTGTCGGGGAACGATCTCACGAACCTGGACTCGACGCTCGGCAGGGCGCTGCGGGACATCCGGCAGCGGATCGAGCCGATCAATCGGATCATGCAGGATCTGCCGTTCTACGACGATCACCACCGCCTGCAGATCACGACCCGGGAGAGCCAGTCAGAGGCGCGCAAGCGGTTCCGCCGTGACCTGCGCGAGGTGCGAGGGCTCATCGAGGCGGCATCCACCGATCAGGAGCGTGAGCACGCCTACCGTCGGATGTCCCGTCTCATCGGCCATCTGCGGCGCTCCGCGCCCGACTTCGCCGACCTCATCGACGTGCGCAACCACGTGCGCGTGAGCGCGGAGCGGGTCACGGCGGACACCAAGGCCCATGTGGCGCTGTACGACCACATCGGCGAGAAGTCCGGCGGCGAGTCGCAGGAGCTCATCGCCTTCATCGTCGGCGCGGCCCTCCGATACCAGCTCGGCGACGCCGGAGCGGAGCGTCCGCGCTACGCCCCGGTGTTCATGGACGAGGCCCTCATCAAGGCCGACGCCCACTTCACCAAGCGGGCGATCGGCGCGTGGCGCGGCCTCGGGTTCCAGTTGGTCATCGGCGCGCCGAACGACAAGTACAGCGCGATCGAGCCGCACGTCGACGTGGAGTACGACATCCTCAAGGACACGCAGGGCCGCTCCTGGGCGAGGCTGAAGGTCGGACTGCCCGCGTCCGTCTGACGCCGCTCCTGAGGCGGACGACGCGGTGCGCGACGTCGCCGGGCTCCGGCGGCTGCGGGGAACAGCGCCCCGGCCGGCGGCGTTGCACCCGGCGTGGACATCCTCGACAGCATCGTGATCGGCGCCGGCCAGGCCGGACTCTCGAGTTCGTACCATCTGCGCCGCCTGGGCATTCCGCATCTGGTGCTCGACGCCGACGACGCCCCGGGCGGGGCCTGGCAGCACCGCTGGGATGCCCTCACGATGCAGGACGTGCACGGCGTCGCCGAACTGCCGGGATCCGTGCCGCCCCCGCGCACCGCCGCACGGGCGAACACCGTGGTTCCCGCCACGTTCGCCGCCTACGAGCGCGAGCACGAGCTTCCTGTACGGCGTCCCGTGCGCGTGGACCGCGTGACGGACGAGGACGGGATCCTCGTCGTGCACGCGGCCGAGGGCACGTGGCGGGCGCGCACGCTGGTGAACGCGACCGGCACCTGGACGCAGCCGTTCCTCCCGCACTACCCGGGGATGGAGACCTTCCTCGGTGAGCAGTTCCACACCGTCGACTACCCCGGACCCGAGCACTTCCGCGGCAAGCGCGTGCTGGTCGTCGGGGGTGGAGCCTCGGCCGTGCAGTTCCTCGGAGCACTCGCCCCGATCGCCGACGTGCTGTGGGCGACCCGTCGGCTGCCGGTCTGGCGCACCGGCGACTTCACCCCGGAGGCGGGCGCGGCCGCGGTCGCCCTGGTCGAGCAGCGCGTGGCGCGGGGGCTCGCACCGCAGAGCGTGGTGAGCGTCACCGGGCTCATGCTGCGTCCGCAGGAGCAGGAGGCGGCCCGGCTGGGCGTGTACGACGCGCGACGACCGATGTTCCAGCGCATCGAGCCCGACGGCGTGCGCTGGGCCGACGGTTCGTTCGAGCGGGTCGACGCGATCCTGTGGGCGACCGGCTTCCGGCCGGCGATCGGCCACCTCGCGCCGCTGCACCTGCGCAGTGCGCTGGGCGGGATCCAGCTCGATCACGACGGACGCGGCACGACCGCGGTGAAGGATCCGCGGATCCAACTCGTCGGTTACGGTCCGTCCGCCAGCACGATTGGAGCCAACCGGGCCGGGCGCACGGCTGCGCGCGGCGTGCAGCGGTACCTGAGGACGCTGGCCCCGGCGCTCGACGCGACGGCGTAGGGCGGGGCGAGGAAGCGGAGGTTCAGGTCGCGGGCCGCACGGAGCGCGGATGCGCCGATGCCGCCCACCACAGCACGAGAGCGGCCGCCGTGGTCCCGAACCACAGCCACGATAGGGCGCTCGCCGGCCAGCCGGTGACGAAGAGCCCGAGGAGCAGCGACACCGTGGCGGCGAGCCCGATCGCGAGGAGGGTGGTCAGCACGCGCAGCGCTCCGCGGACCGGTCGTCGTCGCCAGGCCAGCGCCGTGGCGCGGGCTCCCGAGGTCAGCAGCGGCACGAGGCCGAGGGCGAGGACGACGACCGCCGCGCCGGCGAAGGCCGAGACGATCGCGGCCGCGCTGACGGCGGCCGTCGCGAGCAGCGAGAACAGCACGGCGCGGCCGAGCCCGACCGCCGGCACAGCAGCGCCGGATCCCGCCTCGCGCACGGCGACGGCCAGGCCCAGCACGCAGGCCGCGAAGGACGCGATGGCTCCTGCGATCAGGGGCGCCGGGGCGGCCGGAGAGGGGATCAGGGCGACCAGGACCGCCTGGATCGCCGCGACGACGACCACGGCGAGGGCCGTCCGCAGCAGCCGGCCCCGGGAGCGGGACGCGATCATCCGGATTCTCCCGCCGCGCGATCGAGGAGGTCCGTCAGGGATCCGGAGTACACCGTCTTCCCGCCGACGACGACCTCGATGTCGGGCGAGGTACCGCGCGAGATCGCGCTGATCTCGCGCCCGTCGCTCGCGGTGCCCGTGCAGGAGACGGTGTCGTCCGACTTCTGCACGCAGGTCGGCGCCGAGAGCACCTCCACCTCCGCCTCCACGAGTGCGTCGAGCGTACCGAAGCGCACCGCCGCGAGTCGGTCGCCGCCGACCGGCGCGAGCGCCTGCGCCTGCGAGCAGCCGGTCAGGCACAGACCCGCCAGCACCAACACCACGGCGGCGCGGGCGCGGAACGGGCGCGGTGTCCCGCGCCTCATGAGCGGAGCCTCTGCTCGTAGGCGAGCATGCGGGTCTGCTCCGTCATGCGCTGTGCCTCGAGCGCCGCGTCCGAGATCGTGGACAGATCGAAGGGGGCGGGAAGCAGCAGCTCGACGTTGCGGTCCAGCGGGGAGCCGCGGCGCATCGTCGGCGACTCGGCCCAGTCGTTGAACGAGAACTCGCGGGCGCGGGACGCCAGGTCGGCGGAGGAGCCGCCGGATCCGGGCCTCGCGTCCGACGCGTGGTCGAGCACCGTCGCGAACAGGGAGAGCGTGCCGTCGCGGTTGTCGACGATCTCGATCACCTGCTGCTGCTGCGGGAAGTCGATGCAGGAGGCGGTGGTGATCTCCCAGAACCCGCCCGTGGCCGAAGTGTGCGCAAGGACCTGATTGAGATGGGTGTGGCCGTTGAGCCAGCCGACGGCGACCGGATGGCGCAACATCACGTCGATGAGCGCATCCGCGCCATGCAGCACGCTCGTGTCGCCGGGGCGCTGGGCGCGGTTCTCCAAAGTCAGGCTGTTGTGGTGGCTCATCACCAGGACGAGGACGTTCTCGCGCTCGGCGCGTGCGAGCTCCTCCTCCAGCCAGCGCAACTGCACGTCGGGCACGGCGCCGTCGGGTCCGGCGACCGCGTTGCACGTGTCGAGGCCCAGGGCGCGCACGCGCGGGCTGAGATCGGCCTTCCACCAGGTCTCCCCGGTGTCGAGGTTGTGCTGGGTGAAACCGTGGCCGACCGGCCCCGGGTTCTTCTCCGTACGGAAGTGCTCGGCCATGAACGCGCGCTGCTCGAAGAGGAACCGCTCCGGATTGGGCGGCACCGTGCGGAACCCCGGCTTGCCGAGCGCGAGGCCGAGGCCGTCGATCATCTGCTGCAACAGTCCGGTCGACGAGGCGTATCCGCCGAGCGCGGTGCCCGCCGTCGCCTCGAGCGTGTACGCCTTCTGCCCTCCGGTGGCGAGCGCCCGCAACTGGGGCGTCAGCCCGAAAGTGCCCAGGAGCAGGGTGTCGTGGTTGCCGTACACCGCGTACCAGGGCGCGGGAAGCCCGGGAGACGGCACCTTCGAGGCGATCGCATCGGCGAGGAGCGTCGGGAGGCGAGGGAACCCGTAGTCGCCGAACGCGCCTCCGCGGGGGTCGCCGGGCCGGTACGCCCAGGTCGCCTCCGGCCACGCCTGCACGCCGCGGTAGGTCGAACCGGCCGTCGCGGGATCGACGGCCAGCCCGTCCATGAGATCGATGTACCAGCGCAGCTCGAGGTGGGAGTGCATGTCGGCGCTGTCGCCCGTGACGACGGCCGCGCCCATCGGAGCCCCGGTCACCGCGCTGTAGCGGGCGTCGGAGAACGCGCGCACCATGGCGGCCACGGTGTGCGGGCTGAGTGGATCCTGCGGATGGAACGCGGATCCCCAGGCGGCGTGGTCCTGCGCGATCATCGGCTCGATGCGGCCCGGGGACTGCGCGTCGATCACGTGCAGGTCGGAGAGGTGTCCGAGATAGAGCAGCGAGCGCCGAGACGTCTTCCGTGCGTCGTCCGCGACTCGGCGCAGCACGTCGAAGCGGGGGATGTGCGGCTCTCCGGGCCCCGCCGAGAGCCGCCGATAGCTGCCCTGGACGACGGGGCCCCGCAGGATCGTCTGCAGCAGCGTGCTCGGCGCCTCCTGAGGGGCACTCGCCGTCCCCGCCGCGGAGGAGATGCCGGACGGGCCGGGCGCCGCGAGCCGCGGCCCGAGTGCGTCCAGCGGCAATCGGGAGGCGGCGGCCAGCGCCGCCGCATGCGCGAGGAAGAGCCGTCGGCTGAGACCGGGCATACGGGCGACCTTCGGGGGAGGGAACGGATGACTCATCCTGGCGGGGGAAGCGTTCCCCGCGCAAGCATCGAGCGTCGAAGCGGATGGTCAGCGGATGACGCGGATCGATCCGGTCACGGCCGGGATCGGGCGGGTGATGCGCAGCGCGTCCGCGACCAATGCGCCCACCTTCGTGCCGATGCAGAGGCTGAGGAAGACCATGGGGGCGGCGGCGAGCGCCTGAGCGTCGAACGAGGCGAGCGCCACGAGACCGACCGTTCCGGGGACGAGCAGCAGGAAGGCCGGCTGGAACGAGACCGTCGCGGGCACCGCGAGCGTCACGCGCTCCAGCACCCTGGCGGCGAGGAACAGCAGCCCTGCCGTGACCCCGGTCGCGACCGTGCTCCCCAGGAACGGGCTCAGGACCATCAGCGCACCATAGGTGCACAGCATCACCACGATCGTGCCGACGGTCAGCCGGAACCCGGAGCCGAAGCTCAGGCCGATCCCGATCGCGAGGACGACGACCCCGAACGGGCTCAGCCAGAGCGGGGGCACCGCCTCCCAGCCGCCGTGCCCGGTGACCAGCGACGTCTCACCGACCAGGGCCGCCGAGCGCGGATCGACCCGCAGCCCCGTGACCGCGGCGCCGGTGAAGATCCCGGCCGCCATGAAGCCGAGCATGATGAGCCCGTACATGAGACGGGAGGCGCCCGTGACGATGTCGGCCGCCGTGAGCTCGAGCAGCGCGTTCGTGATGAGTGCGCCCGGCACGAGCAGGGCGACCGGGGCGCAGACCGCGAACAACGGCACCGCGCCGAGGTCCAGGCGGTCGGCGACCACCCCGACGGTCAGCGTGGAGACGAGCGCGGCGAGGAACGGGACGACGGCCGCGGCGGCACGCACCCGATCCGTCGCGATCACGATCGCCGAGACGAGCGCGCCCACGACGAGCGCGAGCAGCACCGCCCACCAGGGGCAGCGGAACAGCACGGCCAGGCCCGAGGCGAGCAGCGCGCCACCGAGCGTGCGCTGCAGGACGGGTCGGCGACGGGGGATGCCGCGGATGTGCGCGACGTGCGAGGGCACGAGGTCCAGCTCGACCTGTCCCGCTTCCAGACGGCGCGCCAAACGTGAGGCGTGCGCGCTCTGACGGAAGGTGAGGTCGGATCCGTCGCCGGAGGCGACCGTGGTGGCGCCGGGAACGCCGGGACGGCTCACGAGGACGTGCTCGGGCAGCACGGCGAACGCCAGATCCTGCCGCGGCGCCGCCGCATCGCGGACCCGTTCGAGGGTGCCTCTGACGTCGGTGACGGATACGCCGGAGTCGAGCAGCAGGGCTCCGAGCTCTCCGAGCGCCACGTCGGGGCTCACCGGTTCGGAAGGGGACATCACTGAAATCGTAGAGCGTGCGCGCGGGTGGCCCGCACCGGGGAGGTCAGGGGACGGGCGCCCCGAGCCAGGCGTCGAGGATCCGGCCGCGCAGGGCGTTGGCGCGGTCCGCGAAGGCGCGCTGCCGACGCACGTACTCGGCCTTGCCCTCCGCGGTCTCGATGCGGACGGGTTCGACCTCCCAGGCGGACAGGTCGTAGGGGGCCGCCTGCATGTCGAGCACGCGGATCTCGCCGGCGAGCTCGAAGGCGTCCAGCAGCAGTTCGCCGGGCACGAGAGGCCCCAGCTTCACGGCCCACTTGTACACGTCCATGCCGGCGTGCAGGCACCCGGGCTGTTCGAGCTGCGGCTGCGTCTCCCGGGTGGGGGCGAGGCGGTTGCGCGGGACCGACTCCGGCGTGAAGAAGCGGAACGCGTCGATGTGCGTGCAGCGCAGCTCACCCGCGTCGACGACCGCATCCGTCCCCGCCTGACCGAGCCGCAGCGGCACGTCATGACGGTGTTCGGGGGTACGGTAGACCATCGCCCACTCGTGCAGTCCGAAGCAGCCGAACTGCCCCGGCCGGGAGGCCGTGCGGGACAGCATCGTGCGGATCAGTTGCGCGAGCTGCGGTTTCTCGGTTGCGAACACCTGCGCGTCGGGCATCGCGGACCCCGCCGCGACGCCGGGGGAGTACCAGCGCCAGGCCGCGCGCTCCCCGGCGTCCGCGAGGAGCACCCCGGCGCCCGGATGCCAGCGTCGCAGCTGCGCGGGCGCGTACCCGTAGTAGGTGAAGAGGAAGTCGTGGACGGGGTGCTTCTCGCCCCGGGACCGCCGTGCGCGATGCGCGGAGGTCAACGCGTCCGCCCGGTCGGCGTGGGCATCGGCACGCATCGACCAGGTCGCTCGATCCAGTCGCTGTCTGGCCTCCGCCGCCACGGCCTCCGGGAGCGGACGGGCCGGAATCGTCGAGGCGTCCATCGCCTCAGTGCACGACGCCGGCGGCGATGAGCGTGTCGAGGATGCCCGCGCCGTCCTCGGCGCTCACCCACGGCACCGTCACGTCCGTCTCGGTGTCGTTCTCGGAACGGTTGCCCGCGCGACGTCCGGCGAGGACGGCCTCGGCGGGCAGCAGACGGCGGATGGCGACAGCGGCGACCGCGTCGGGGTGCTCGCCGAGGAACTGGGTGTAGATCGCCTCGTCGTGCTGGCCGTCGTCGCCGATGAGCAGCCACCTCACCTGCGGGAACTCGACCGCCAGACGACGCAGGTTCGTGAGCTTGTGCTCCCGCCCGCTGCGGAACCAGCGGTCGTGCGTCGGGCCCCAGTCCGTCAGCAGCATCGACCCCTGGGGGAAGAGGTGACGGGAGAGGAAGCGGTTCAGAGTGGGGGCGACGTTCCACGCGCCGGTGGAGAGGTAGATCATCGGCGCGCCGGGGTTCGCGCGCACGAGGCGCTCCAACAGCACGGCCATGCCGGGGACCGGCGTCCGCGCGTGCTCGTCGACGACGAAGGAGTTCCACGCGGCGACCAGGGGACGGGGCAGCGCCGTCACCATCACGGTGTCGTCGACATCGGACACGATCCCGAACCGGACGTCGTCCGCGACGACGAAGACCTTCGCGGCAACGGGCTCCTGGCTTTCCACGGAGATCGCGATCTCCTGCCAGCCCGCGGGAAGCCCCACCTCGATCCGGCAGTCGATCACGCCGCCGCGATCCGCTGTCACCTCGTGCGTCTTCTCGCCGATGCGGATGGTGACGGTGGAGAAGCTCACGGGGATGCCGAGGAAGCTGCGCCACCCGCGGGCGCTCGCGTCGCGCCCCTTGCGGCCGGCCTTCGGCAGGATGAGCACGCGGCCCACGACCCGGATCCAGCCCGGGCCGCCGTACCCGGGGAACGGCAGCACCGTGGCCGTCCGTCCCCGCCGGCGGGCGCGCTTCTCCCGCCACGCATGGAAACGGTGCTCCAGGCGGGCGAACCAGTGGATCCGTTCCGGGCGGCGGCGGGATGAGGGCATAGCCGTTCTAGTCTCCCACGCCGGCACCGGATCGGTGCGCCCTCCCGGCGTCGGATCGGTCCCTGCCGGACCTGTGCCCTCCTCCGGCTGGGATAATCTGGAAGTTCCCCTGCTCGGGGGACATTCCTATGCTGCAGGAGAGTGGTCTTCCGTTGTCCGAGAACCCGTCCCACCCCGGTCCCGCGTCGCACGACGACGAGTCGCTGACGGTGCACGAGCTCCAGCGAAACCAGATTCACCGGCTCGAGGAGAAGTGGCAGCGCTACTGGGCCGAGCACGAGACCTTCCGTGCGGGCGGCGACGAGGACGTGCGTCCCCGCAAGTACGTCCTCGCGATGTTCCCCTACCCCTCGGGCGACCTGCACATGGGCCATGCGGAGAACTACCTCTACAGCGACATCGTCGCCCGTTTCTGGCGGCATCGCGGGCACAACGTCCTGAACCCGATCGGGTGGGACAGCTTCGGCCTGCCCGCCGAGAACGCGGCGATCCGCCGCGGCGCGGATCCGCGCGAGTGGACCTATCAGAACATCGCACAGCAGAAGGCCGGGTTCGAGGCGTACGGCGTCTCCTTCGACTGGAGCCGCGTGCTGCACACCTCGGATCCGGAGTACTACCACTGGAACCAGTGGCTGTTCCTCAAGCTGTACGAGCGCGGTCTGGCCTATCGCAAGAAGAGCCCGGTCAACTGGTGCCCCAACGACCAGACGGTGCTCGCGAACGAGCAGGTCGTCGACGGCCGTTGCGAGCGCTGCGGCGCGGAGGTCGTCAAGAAGAACCTCACGCAGTGGTACTTCAAGATCACGGACTACGCCGATCGCCTCCTGGACGACCTCAACCAGCTCGAGGGCCGCTGGCCGCACAAGGTGCTGCAGATGCAGCGGAACTGGATCGGTCGTTCGATCGGCGCCGATGTCGACTTCGAGATCGAAGGACGAGACGACGTCGTCACGGTGTTCTCGACGCGCCCCGACACCCTGCACGGAGCGACGTTCATGGTCGTCGCGCCCGATTCGGATCTGGCTTCGGAGCTGGCCGCGGGCGCGTCGGAGGATGTGCGCCGGCGTTTCCAGGACTACCTGACCCAGGTGCAGAAGACGAGCGAGATCGACCGCCAGTCCGCCGACCGTCCCAAGACGGGGGTGTTCCTCGATCGCTTCGCGATCAACCCGGTGAACGGGGAGCGCCTGCCGATCTGGGCCGCGGACTACGTGCTCGCCGACTACGGACACGGTGCGGTCATGGCCGTGCCGGCTCATGATCAGCGCGACCTGGACTTCGCGCGCGCCTTCGACCTGCCGGTGCGGGTCGTGGTGGACACGACGGCGCCGATCACCGGTGCCATGCCCGTGATCGAGCTCGACGAGGACGGTGTCCCGACCGAGCCCGCGGGGTCGCTCGACGACCAGCACCCTGCGCGCACCGGGATCGCCCTCACGGGCGACGGACGGATGATCAACTCGGGGGAGTTCAACGGGCTCTCCAAGCGCAATGCGATCACCCGCGCGATCGAGCAGCTCGAGGCCGCGGGTCGCGGGCGCGCGGCCAAGAACTACCGTCTGCGCGACTGGCTGATCTCGCGTCAGCGCTTCTGGGGCACCCCGATCCCGATGCTGCACACGCAGGACGGGGAGATCGTGCCCGTCGCCGAGACGCAGCTTCCTGTGCGGCTGCCGAGCGTCGAGGGTCTGGACCTGTCGCCGAGGGGATCCAGCCCCCTCGGCGCCGCGGAGTCCTGGGTGCGCACGGTCGACCCGACCACGGGGGAGCCCGCGCTGCGCGACCCCGACACCATGGACACCTTCGTGGACAGCTCCTGGTACTACCTGCGCTTCCTGTCGCCGCACAGCGACACCGTCGCCTTCGATCCGGCGCAGGCGCGACGCTGGGCCCCGATCGACTCCTACGTCGGCGGCGTCGAGCACGCGATCCTGCACCTGCTCTATGCGCGTTTCATCACCAAGGTCCTCTTCGACATGGGTCTGATCGACTTCACCGAGCCGTTCTCCTCCCTGATCAACCAGGGGATGGTGATCCTGGACGGCGCGAAGATGTCCAAGAGCAAGGGCAACCTCGTGCTGTTCCAGGAGGAGCTGGACGCCTACGGCGCCGACGCCCTGCGTGTCGCCCTGGCCTTCGCCGGTCCTGTGGAGGACGACAAGGACTGGAAGGACGTCTCGACGACGGGGGCGCAGAAGTTCCTGGCCCGCGCGCTGCGGGTCGCGCACGACGTGGACAGCCCGGTCGATGTCGTCTTCGACGGGGGAGACGCGACGCTGCGGCGCGCCACGCACAAGCTGCTGGCCGAGGCGCCGTCGCTCGTCGAGCAGACGAAGTTCAACGTGCTGGTCGCGCGGCTCATGGAGCTCGTCAATGCGATCCGCAAGACGATCGACTCCGGTTCCGGGGCGACGGATCCTGCCGTCCGCGAGGCGACGGAGACCCTGGCCGTGATGCTCGACCTCGTCGCGCCGCATACCGCGGAGGAGATGTGGGAGGTCCTCGGGCACGAGCCCTCCGTGGGTCTCGTGTCGTGGCGGCAGGCGGACCCGACGCTGCTCGTGGAGGACTCCGCGACGTGCGCCGTGCAGGTGAACGGCAAGGTGCGCGCGACGCTCGAGGTTCCCGCGAAGATCGGCGACGCGGAGCTCGAGGCCCTCGCCCGTGCCGATGAGAAGGTGCAGCGCGCTCTCGAGGGCAAGGAGATCGTGCGCGTGATCGTGCGCGCACCGAAGATCGTCAACTTCGCCGTCAAGGGCTGAGGGGCCCGGCCACCCGGGGGGAGTGGCGGGCGCGGCTCATCCTCCCCAGGACACGGCCGCCCGAGGCTTCCCACCGGGTGCGTCTCCTCGCTCCTCGCGCTGCCTTCGCGCGCTTAGCGTCGGCGTGTGAGCGCGGACACAGACACGTCGAACCCGGTGCCGACGGGTACGCGGGACCCGGCCCCGGTGCCGACCGGCGTCGCGCGCGGGCCGCGCCGCATCCGCCTCGGTCTCGGCGCCGCGGTCGTCCTCGCGCTCGTCGCGGTCTCGGTCACGGTGGGCGTCGGCTTGCTCACCCAGGCGTCCTCCGATCCCGAGATCATTCCGACCAGCCCCCGTCCGTCCGCGAGCTCGACGGGATTCGCCGAGGGTTCGGTATACGTGCACGTCCTCGGCGAGGTCGCGCGCCCGGGGCTGTACGTGCTCGCCCCGGGCGCCAGGGTCGCGGATGCGCTCGCCGATGCCGGAGGGACGACGGAGGCCGCGGACATGGGCGGCGTGAATCTCGCGCGCCCCATCGTCGACGGCGAGCAGATCGTCGTCCCGGCCGAGGGCGCCGCGCCACCGGGCGCCGCGAGCGGGGCGTCCGGCGCCGGCGGCAGTGCAGCGGGCGAAGGCCCGATCGATCTCAACACCGCGGATGTCGCTGCGCTCGACGAACTCCCCCGCATCGGCCCCGCGCTGGCGCAGAGGATCGTCGACTGGCGCACGACGAACGGTCGCTTCACGAGCGTCGACGACCTGCTCGGCGTCCCGGGTATCGGCGACAAGTTGCTCGCCTCCCTCCGAGACAGGGTGCGGGTCTGACCGTGCCGACGCGCGGAGGAGCATCGGAGGGCGCAGCCGTGCGTCCGCGGCTGCGGGATCTGCGGATGCTGCCGGTCGCAGCGACCGCGTGGGGTGTCGCGTTGCTGACCACGTTCGCGCCGCAGCTGAGCACCCCGCTCGGTGCGGCCTGCGCTCTGGTGGCTCTGCTGCTTCCCGTCGTCCGGCACGGGCGCCGACATCGCAGCGGCAGGACGATCGTCGCCGTGGTTCCGCTGCTGCTCCTCTGCGCCGGGGTCGCGACCGGCATCTGCGTGTCGGCGGCGATCGCGCAGCCGGCGCGCGACCAGGCGGCACGCCTCGCGGGGCATGTCGTCACGGCGGTCGTCTCCGTGCGGTCGCTGCCGACGACGGGCGCGGACGGGCGCCTCTGGGCCGACGCCGACGCCCGGCGCCTCGGTCCCGGCGCCGTTCCCTCCGCGCTGCCGGTGCCGGTGCGCATCGGGATCCCGGTCGATCGGCGGGCGACGAAGCTCGGCCCTGGCACGGTGCTGCGGTTCACCGCGCGCAGCGCGCCGGCCGGGCCCGGTGAGCGGTCTGCTCTCGTCCTGTTCGCCTCGGGCGAGGTTCAGCACCTGTCCCGCGGCGGGCCGGTGGAGACGATCGCCGGAGATGTGCGCGCGGCGTTCCTGGCGCGCGCACGACGACTTCCCGAACCCGGCTCCGAACTGCTCCCCGGGCTCGCGGTCGGGGAGGTGCGTGCGGTGAGCGACGAGCTCGACGCCGCGATGAAGGCCAGTGGACTCAGCCACCTCACGGCGGTCAGCGGACGTAGTTAGGGAACTGCGCCCTTGTCCAGATCCCGAGACGTTCGGCTGAAATATCCCAGATAAGGGGGTATTTCAGACCCACCTTCTAAATACTCACAACCCACCTTCTAAATATTTGATTCACCCACCTTCTAATACTGCGCCTGGACGCTACCGCCACACAAGCTCGATTCGGTGCTCGTTGACCCCTTGACGGCCGCGTTCGGCCGGTTCAACCGGATTTACCCGGGGAACGACCAGGCTCTCGACGACGTGACGTCGTTGAACGATCGTTAGCCACCTCCAGGTGAGGTTGGCGAATTGGCCAGCCAGGCGGAGCTGCGCGATTAGTGGGTCGCGCATCTGAAGATCATCGATGCGACGTCGGATCGCTCGCACTTCGGGGGTGTCTCGGCTATTCGGACCGTGCTCGGGTAGAGCGTCAGAGGCGTGCTCCCCGTCTTCGCGGGCGGCGCTGAGTGCGATGCGAAGCGCCTTGACTTCGAGTCTGAGGGCATCTCGCTCGTCTCGGTGTGCCTCGTCTCTGAGTATCACTGGCGTGGTGAAGTGGGGCTGGCTGATACGGGCGAGCAGCGCGTCCGTGACAACCTGATCCAGATGTTCCTGGTTCATGGAAACGTGGAATCCACTGCTGCTGACTCCGCCGCGGCACTCGTAGACGCGATATCGAGAAGAATCCGCATGAACTCGTGATCCACGTTTTGAACTCGCATTCTGAGGGGACTGCTGCACGGATAGGTGACATCTGATCTGGCTTGCCCGGGAGGGTGG
>NZ_CAMFHZ010000016.1 GCF_945952435.1 uncultured Microbacterium sp. | reverse complement strand
ACTGATCCATCCCGGCTGTTGAGCGAGCACACCGCCGGCGCCCGAGACGAAACGCACCACCCCCACCCCGGACGTTGAGCGAGGACGCCCCAGGCACCGGAGACGAAACGCACCACCCCCACCTCGGACGTTGAGCGAACACACCCCAGGCACCCGAAACGAAACACGCCACCCCAACCCGGACGTTGAGCGAGGACGCCGCAGGCGCCCGAGACGAAACGCGCCACCCCCACCCCGCGATGCCTCGACCCTCGCGCGGACGGCGCCGTGCTAGTCTCACCCATGCCGTGCCGGCCGATGCAGAGGAGGTGGTCCCCGTGAACGAAACGACGTGGGTGCTCCTCCTCGAGGTCACGGTCGGGCGATAGACCGCCCGGGAGCGCCGTTCCGATGCACTCCCGAAAGGCACGACTATGGAGATCCTCTCCGAGAATCTGCGCGACGACGGCATCGTCGAGCGCGACTTCCTCCTCGATCCGGGCCACGATGGCGACCGGATCCACGGAGTCCTCTGGACGCCCGGATCCGCGTCCGCCGATTCCCCCGCCGCCCTGATCCTCCTCGGGCACCCGAGCGGCCCTGGCCTCGAACGCATGCGACCACGTCTGGAGGCGCGTGCCCGGTCGGCCGCCGCTCTCGGCTACGCGTCGGCCGCGATCGAGATGCCGGGAAACGGCGACCGCGATGCGCTCCCGGAGCTCGACGAGGCCAGGTCCGCGCTGCGGCGGGCGCTCGGCAGGGGTGAGCGGCCGAGCGAGGAGGTCATCGACCGCCTCATCCTCCCTCTCGTGGATCGCGCCGTTCCCGAATGGCGGGCGGCGCTGGACGAGCTGTTGGCCCTTCCCGAGATCGGCGGTCCCGTCGCCTTCTCGGGCGGTGTGCTGGCCATCGCGATCCGCCTTGTCGCGACCGAGCCCCGGATCGTCGCCGCCGGACTCTTCGCCGGCAGCTATGTGCCACTGCGCCTGCTCGACGAGGCGCGGCGCGTGACGATCCCGGTGCACGTTCTGCTGCAGTGGGACGACGACGGCAATGACCGGCAGCGCGCGCTCGACGTGTTCGATGCATTCGGATCCGCCGAGAAGACACTCCAGGCCAACCTGGGCGGCCACACGGGAGTTCCGGAGCACGCGGGCGAGGACGCAGCCCGCTTCTTCGCCCGCCACCTCGGCTGACTCTCCTCGATTGCCGCGCTCCGCGGTTCCCGCTCTCCCCAGTTGCCGATCTCCCCGGTTCCCGCTCTCCGCGGTCCCACTCCCCGGGGTACCGATATGTCGGGTGAACGCAAGAATGTCGGCCCAGATCCGCGGTCGGCTCCGACATTCCGAAATCGCGCCGACATATCGGTCCCCCGTGTCGCTCCACGCCGTGTCGGTCCACGCCGCACCACCGCCTCGGGCCCGGCCGATACGCCCCCCACCGCCCCCGGCCCTGGCCCCGGCCCCGACCCCGACCAATGCCGATATGTCGGCCGGACACAGGAATGTCGGCCCGGACACGCGTTCCGGGCCGACATTCTGCAGCTAGGCCGACATATCGGCCGAGGAAGGGAGAGCGCAGGGGGCGCCGAAGCCCGCGGGGGGTGATGCGGGGGATGCTCGAGGGCTTCGGCGCGAACGCGGACTGAGGTCAGCTCAGGCCCTGGTCCTTCAGCCACGCCTTCGCGATGTCCGCCGGCTGCTTCTTATCGACCGTGCTCTGCACGTTGAGCTTGACGAGCTCCTCCGTCGTGAGCTTGGCGCTGACGGCGTTGATGGCCTTCGAGATCTTGTCGGACACGCTCTTGGACGCGATCGGGACGACGTTCGACGAGAGGATCAGGTTCTTCGGATCCTTGAGCGCCACGATGTCGCCCTTCTCGAACGCCGGGTCGGCCGAGTAGATGTCGGCGACCTGGACGGTACCGGCCAGCAGAGCCTCGAGCGTGGTCTGACCGGTGGCCGAGAAGGTCAGGTCGACCCCGTAGTCGGTCTTCGCCGCGGCCGGGCCGTAGGGACGCTTCTCGAACTCGGGAGCGCCGCCGACCGTGACCGGTGCCGGCACCTTGGACAGATCCGCGATCGACGAGAGCGAGTACTTGTCGGCGTTCGCCTTGGTCACCGTGTAGGTGTCCTGGTCTGCGGCCTTCGCGTAATCGAGCGCGACGAGCCCGTCGGGCAGCGCCTTCTTCAGCGCGGCGTAGACGTCGTCGGGGCTGTTCGTCTCGGCCTTGCCGCCGAGGTACTCCAGCAGGTTGCCCGTGTACTCGGGGAAGAGGCTGATCGCGCCCGACTTCACCTCGGGCATGTAGGCGTCGCGCTGGCCGATGTTGAACTTCCGCTCGACCTTCTGCCCGTCCTTCTCGAGGGCCTGCGCGTAGATCTCGGCGATGATCTCGTTCGAGTAGTACGCCTGCGAGCCGATGACGATCGTGTCGGACGAACCGGATCCGCTCGTCTCGCTGGGCTTGTCGAGCGGGTTGCTGGAACCGCACGCGCTGAGGGTCAGCGCGACGGCGACCGCGGCGCTGGCCGCCACGGCGATGCGGGTGATACGAGCGGTGAACATGATGTTCCTCTCTTGGCGTGGTCTGTGATGCAGGTGATGCAGATGTGATGGGGATGGGTTCAAGCGTGCGCGGCGCGCGGCGCCCTGGCACGGGGCGCGTCCTCGGAGCGCGTGCGATCCCGCAGTCCGTCGGGAACCGCGGCGTGCTGCGCGAGCGCGAACAGCAGATCGGCGATGAGGGCGAGGATCGCGACGAGCAGGGCTCCCGCGAGCACCTGGTCGAAGCGGTTGAGTTGAATGCCCTGGATGATCGGATAGCCGAAGCCGCCGAGGTTCACCCAGCCGGCGATCGTGACGGTCGCGATGACCTGCAGCGTCGCCGCACGCAGTCCTCCCACGAGCAGCGGCAGGCCGAGGGGGAACTCGACCTTCCAGAACACCTGCCACGGCGTCATGCCCACCGCCTTCGCGGCGTCGATGACGCGACGGTCGATCGCCTCGATCCCCGTGTAGGCCCCGGCGAGCAAAGACGGGATCGCGAGCAGCACGAACGTGACGACGGCCGCCTCCGGCACGCGGAGCACCCCGAACAGCAGCACGAGCAGAATGAGCAGCCCGAACGAGGGGATGGCACGTGCAGCCCCGGAGACGGCGACGGCGATCTCGCGCCCGCGCCCCGTATGGCCGATGACCCAGCCCGTCGGGACGGCGATCACGACGGCGATGAGCACCGACACGACGGTGTAGAGCAGGTGCTGACCGAGCAGCACCGGGAGCGCGTAAGTGCCCGTCCACTGCGCCGGATCCAGGATCCAGGCGATCGCATCGCCGAAGACGTTCATGCGGCTGCTCCCTGCACGACGACCGGGCGGCGCACGCGCCGCGAGCTGCCCGCCCGCTGCCAGGGCATGAGCAGCCGACCCACGAGGATGAGGATCAGATCGACGACGATCGCCAGGATCACGACGGCGATCACGCCGGCGAGCACCTCCTCGATGAGCCTGCGGTCCAGGCCGTTCGTGAAGAGGTAGCCGAGGTTGGTCACGCCGATCAGGATCCCGACCGTGGCGAGGGCGATCGTGGAGACCGCCGCGACCCGGATCCCCGCGAGGATCACCGGCCCGGCGAGCGGCAGCTCGACCGTCCAGAACCGGCGCCCGGCGCCGTACCCCATCGCCGTCGCCGCCCTGCGCACGTCCGCATCGACCGAGTCAAGACCGTCGGCGACGGCACGGACGAGGATCGCGATGTTGTAGATCGTGAGCGCGGCGATGAGGTTCGTCTCGCTGATGGCGGAGTATCCGAACAGCGCCGGCATGAGCATGAGCAAGGCGAGCGAGGGGATCGTGTAGAGCAATCCGGTGAGCACGATCACCGGACCGCGCACCAGCCGGTAGCGCCAGGCGACCCAGCCGAAGGGGATCGAGACGACCACCCCGAGCACGAGCGCGATCGTGCTCTGCCGCAGATGGGTGACGGCGAGTTCGAGGATGAGCCCGAGGTTGTCGATGATCCAGGTCATGTCAGCCCGCGGTCCCTGCGTCCATCGCGACGGCGTCGGCGGGCGACTGCACCAGGGTGCCCTGCGCCCGGCCATCCGCGTCGACCACCACGGTGCCCTCCGGCGTCCGCTTGAGGTGCAGCGCCCTGCGCCCCCTGTCCGCACCGATGAACGCCGCGACGAACTCGTCCGCCGGGGCGGTGAGGATCTCCTCCGGCGTGCCCTGCTGCACGATCCGCGCCGCCTTGTCGAGGATCACGACCCTGTCGCCGAGGAGGAAGGCCTCATCGATGTCGTGCGTCACGAAGACGACGGTCTTGTCGAGCTCTCGCTGCAAACGCAGCAGCTCCTGCTGCAACTCGGTGCGCACGATCGGATCGACCGCGCCGAACGGCTCGTCCATGAGGAGGATGTTCGGATCCGCCGCGAGCCCGCGGGCGACGCCCACGCGCTGCTGCTGCCCTCCGGAGAGCTGGCTCGGATAGCGGTCAGCGAGGCGCTGGTCGAGGCCGACCGTGTCGAGCAGCTCACGCGCCCTCTCCTGGGCCTCCTTGCGGGGCACCCGGTCGAGGCGCAGCACCGTGGCCACGTTGTCGAGCACGGTGAAATGCGGCATGAGCCCGGAGTTCTGCATGACGTAGCCGATGCTGCGGCGCAGTACGACGGGGTCGCGATCGCGGACGTTCTCCCCGTCGATCTCGACCGCGCCCTCGCTGGGGTCGACCATGCGGTTGATCATGCGAAGCAGCGTGGTCTTGCCGGATCCGGACGAGCCGACCAGCACGGTCGTCTCTCGTGCGGGGACGACGAGGCTGAAGTCGTCGACGGCGCGCGTGCCGTCGGGGAACGTCTTCGAGACGGATCGGAACTCGATCATCGACAGCGGCCCTCAGGCGAGGGACCCCTCCTGCGGCACCTCGCCGGCGCGCACCTCGACCTTCGGGTCGAAGGCGACGTACCCCGAGAAGTCGATGCCGACGCGCTCGATCGCGGTCGGATACGGATGCGGGTACGCCCAGGCCAGGTCCTTGTAGGTCTGCTCGTCGATGCGCGCCGAGTAGTACTGGCACTCGCCCTTCCACGGGCAGGTGTAGGGCGTGGGGCTCTCCTGCAGCACGCCCTCGGTGATGGACGTCGGCGGGAAGTACCGGTTGCCCTCGATGATCACCACGTCCGCATCATCGGCGTTCGCGATGACGCGCCCTTCGAATACTGCCTGCATGCTCGTCCCTCCTCGGGAGATCGATGCGATCTGTGCCTCTCGCCGCCGCCGGCGACGCGATGTCCTTCGACAGTAGGCGATGCCTCGGACATCGGGAACAGCGTGGACGCACGGGGTAATCCCGTGATAGGCCGATCCGCCGAGGATCCGGCCGCGCGGCTCACGCCGAATCCCGCCCGTAGGCCTCCAGCAGCCGCAGCCACACCTCGCTCATCGTCGGGTACGAGGGCACCGCGTGCCAGAGGCGGGACAGCGGCACCTCGCCTGCGATCGCGACGGTCGCGGCGTGGATGAGCTCGGCGACGTCGGGCCCCGCGAACGTGACGCCGAGCAGCACCTGACGCTCCTCGTCGACCACCATGCGGGCCTTGCCCCGGTACCCGTCCGCGTGCAGCGATGCCCCCGCGACCGCGGAGAACTCGACGTCGACCGCCCGGACCGCATGCCCTGCGGCGCGGGCGGCCTCCTCGGTGAGGCCGGCCGCGGCCACCTCCGGCTCGGAGAACACGACCTGGGGGACCGCGGCGGCGTCGGCCGTCGCCGCGTGCCGCCCCCAGGGCGCGTCGAGCACTTCCTCGCCGGCCGCGCGGGCCGCGATCGCATCGCCCGCGGCGCGCGCCTGGTACTTGCCCTGATGGGTCAGCAGCACCCGTCCGTTCACGTCTCCGACCGCGTAGAGCCAGTCCGAGCCGGGAACGCGCAGGGTGTCGTCGACGCGGATCCACTCCCCCGGCGTGCCTCCGACGACCTCCAGGCCCACGTCCGCGCTGCGCGGGATGCGCCCTGTCGCGACGAGGACTTCCGCGGCGGTCACATCGCCCCCGTCGGTCGAGACGGTGACGCCGTCCTCGTCCCGGCTGACGGAGAGCGTCTTCGCGCCGGTGCGCACGTCGACCCCGAGGTCGCGCAGCCCCTCGGCGACGAGCTCACCGGCGAAGGGCTCGACCGAACCGAGCAGACCGCTGCGGGCGAGCACCGTGACGCGTGAACCGAGCGAGGCGTAGGCGGTCGCCATCTCGACCGCGACCACTCCGCCGCCGATCACCACGAGGGAGTCGGGGATCTCCTCGGCGCTCGTCGCCTCGCGGCTGGTCCAGGGTCGGGCCTCGGCGAGGCCGGGGATCGGCGGGATCGCGGCATCGGATCCGGTGCACAGCGCCACCGCATGCCGGGCGGTGAGCACCCTCTCGGATCCGTCGGCGTCCGTGACCGTGACCTGCCTCTCGCCGGTGAGCCTGCCGTGGCCGCGGACGAGGTCGATGCCGGCGTCGTGCAGCCAGGACACCTGGCCGTCATCGCTCCAGTGGCTGGTGAACCCGTCGCGGCGGGCGAGCACGGCGGTGACGTCGAGATCCCCGGTGACCGCCTCGGCGGCGCCGCCGACGTGCCGCGCGGCGCGGAGCACCTGCGGCGAGCGCAGCAGCGCCTTGGACGGCGTGCACGCCCAGTACGAGCACTCCCCGCCGACGAGCTCGCTCTCCACGACGACCGCGGTCAGGCCGCCCTGCACCGCCCGGTCGGCGACGTTCTCGCCCACAGGCCCGGCGCCCAGCACGATCAGGTCGTATTCGTCGGTCATCTCGTCCTCCTGTCCGCGCCCTCCCGAGGACGACGCCTTCTCCCAGACTCGCAGAAGTCGCGCCCTCCGGCTCCGTCCGGCGTCGGACTCGCGGCCGAGAAAGCCCAGGGAGGGAGCGATGATTGGGGAGCCGGGCACGGTCAGAGGGGTTGACGTGCAGTCGATCCACTCCACCCGAACAGATTCCGCGCTGACATAAAGATCGGAATCGCCGCCACCAAGGCGCTGCGCCACGCGCCGAGTGTTGTTGTCGCGACGGCAGATGGACACACACCGTGGCCGGATCGCCCGTCGCGGCCGGAGTGTCGTGGTCTTGGAGTGGTGAGGGCCTACCCGGATGACCTGTTCTTGTTCTCGGTTGTGCGCGCGATTCGGCTGCCTATTGCGGCTACCCCGACCACGATGGCCGAACCGGCTGCGCTGAAGAAGATCCAGGAGTTGGTACCCCAGGTGGCGTCTGGATTGCTGGCGAGGACGAGGAGGGTTACGACTACGACGCCAGCAACGGCCGAGGCAAGGGCCCACCCGCCCGACCGTGAGGATATGAGCCCCGTGATCGCTGCGATCGCCGCAACGATCAAGCCCGCGAGAGTAGCGGTTGTGAGCGCCCAGCCGACCACGAGGACCGCCTGCTGGCGCTCGCCGCAGGTAACCAGTAACGGCGCGAACGTGTATGCGAACCCGTCAGTGCATCGGAGGTCTCTGAGCTTGAGAACCGCGAAGAGCGAGACGATAAGCGGGATGAGCACGCCAATGGTCAGTGCCACCCATCCGATGATGGGCGACACTGACCGGGGCGTTGACGCGGTGCTACTCAATTGACTCCGCAATTCCAAAACTGTGCCGAATCCTCTCCGAAGTTGCCTGAATACCGCCTACGGCATCGTCTTGCGTCGCAAGTTGCCGTCCTCGCTAGAACCGCTCAGCGCCGACGGAGCGGAGGGCGTCAGGGGACTCAGGGAACAGATCGTCGCAGAACTCGAAGCCAACGGAGAGAGCGACGCCGTCAGCGGCAGCCGGCGGCCTGTGCGATGAGCGACTCCGGCGGGGCGCCGTAGGCCTGCGTGCCGTTGCCCTCGTCGGTGAAGCCCATGCTGATCGCCCAGGCCGTGGCCCACGCCTCGACGGTCTTGCTGTCGGTCGTGTCGTACATGCCACGGCACTTCACGGTGATCGCATGCCCCACCTCGTGGGCGACGAGGGCCTTGCTGGAATCCCCCGGCCAGTCCTCGGCGACGGAGTTGGACAGGCGGATCGTCGAGTACTTCCCGTCATCGACCGGCCACACCGTCTCCCCGGAGAGGTAGCCGTTGGCGCCGCCGAGGTCGTTGACCAGGTCCGCCCATTCGAAGTCGAGCAGGACCCCGGGCGCGAGCCCCCGGGCGAAGTCCTCGATCTCCGCCCGCGCCCCCTGCAACGGCCCGGCCTCCGCCGCGAGCGTGGCCGCGTGACCGCTGCGCAGGGTCTGCACGGCGGTCTCGTACGTCCGCAGGGACTGGGCGGTATCTCCGTCGAAGTGCGAGGTCGCGGCGAGGCTCTCGGCGACGGAGCGCAATTCCAGGACCGCCGAGTTCGGAGCGGGACGGTTCGTCGACTCCAGATCCGCAGCGAGGGCGCCCGCCGCCGTGGCCGCCGCCGTGCCTGCGGCGTCGACCGCCTCGGTCGCCCGGCGCAACGCGGCGGACGATGCCTCGACGCTCTGAGTCGTCTTCTTCACGACCGGGAGGTCCTTCTCCAGCCGGGAGGAGACGCCGTACAGCTCCCAGAACCAGACCGGCTTGCGCCCGAGTTCCGGGAGCGGCCGCGAGACGAGCCGCGTGGCCGTCCGCGCGGCATCCTCCGTCTGATCCCGCGCCGTGCTCAACGCCGCGCGGGACGAGTCGCTCAAGAGCTGCGCATCCTTCATGCCGAGCGCGACATCGGCGGCGGCCACGGCGTCCTCGCCGACCGGGATCGCTCTCTGCACCCAGGCCGTCGCCTCCTTGGCCTTCCGTCGCGGAAGCGAGCGCGGCCCGGGCGCGGTCGTAGCCGAGGTTCGCGGTGAGCTGCAGCGTGCCCGCAATCGCGGCCAGCAGCAGGACCGCACCGATCGCGACCAGCGAGCGCGCCGCGCGGCGCCGGGGCCGGGGCCGGGGTAGGCGCGTGCGGGGACCGGTCGTGTCCGAGGAGACGCGGTCGTCGAGACGGTGCCCGCCGTCCAGGGGAGAGGCACGGCGTAAATCCGCTTCCCCGATCGCCTGCCCCGGCACGCCGCCGACGTCTCCGGATCCGCTCTCGTCCACCATGCCGCCCGCCTCCCCGTGTCGACGCCGCTGCGACGCTCTCGAACCGCCGATCGACGGTCCCGAGATCAGAGTAGGGGGCGCGGCCCCCCTCCCGTGCGTTCAGACCGGGACGGATGTCACCGCACGGCCAGCAGGTGCGTGGGCGACGGGGCCGGGGCGCGATGGCGGACGCGACCGGGGATCCCCGTCCGCTCGTCGAGGTCGAGCACCGAGATCTCGTCGGAACGCTGCCCCGCCACGAGCAGCTGCCCCTCGTGCACGAGGTGGTGCCGCGGCCAGACGACGCCCGTGTCGGCGATCGCGAGCGGCTCGACCCTCTCCCCGGACCCCCGCACGCGCAGCGCCGCGACCGTGTCGCTGCCGCGGATCCCGGCGTACAGCGTCTCCCCGTCCCGCGATCGGCTCAGCTCGGCGGGATAGTCGTGCCCGGGTGTCGCGATCGCCGAGACCGGGGTGCCGGCGATCAGCCCCCACCGGCCCTCCCTGTCGGCGGCGAGGGTGAACACCTCGCAGGAGTACTCGGTGACGACGTGCAGATGCCCGCTCGGGTGCATCACCAGGTGCCGGGGGCCGGATCCGCGCGGCAGCACCACCTCGTGGTCGAGCGTCAGGCCGGCCGCCGCCGGCCGCCAGATCCGCACCAGGTCGTAGCCGAGGTCGGTCGTCGCGATCCGCCCGTCCGGCAGAAACGCGGCGGCATGCGCGTGGGAGGCGCGCGGATCGCCGTTCGGGTCCAGCCGATTCGGATCCGCGGCGTAGGGATCCGACGCCTCCGCGCCGTCCGAGGTCCGGGCGTCGCCGGCGTCGCCGAACAGCGCCGCGCGCAGCTCCGCGGCCCTGTCGGGCGTCCCCGGCGCGAGCGCGCCGTCCGCGCCCAGAGCGATGCGCTGCACGCGTCCGTCGCCGTAGCTGCTGGCGACGAGGAAGCGTCCGTCCGGGGACACGGCGAGATGGCAGACCGCTGCCCCTGCGGCGCGCGGAGACCCCAGCGTCGTCAGCGCGCTCTCCCCCGACCGGGCGAACGCGGCGACCTCGCCCGATCCTTCGAGCGCCGCGTACACGACGTCGAGCGTCGGGTGCGCCGCGAGCCAGGAGGGGGACGGCGCGGGGACCACGGCTCCCCGATAGGCGAGCGTCGTGGGCGCGCGGCCCTCGTCGCCGGCCAGCAGACCGATGCCGTCGGCCGACCCGTCCCCATCCGGCCCGTAGCCCCCGACCCAGAACCGGGTCACGTCAGTCGACGAGGTCGTGCCGGACGATGACCTGGTCGCGCTCCGGGCCGACGCCGATGACCGAGATGCGCGTGCCGCTCATCCGCTCCAGCGCGAGCACGTAGTCCTGCGCGTTCTGCGGAAGATCCTCGAAGGTGCGCGCGGAGGAGATGTCCTCGCTCCAGCCGGGGAAGTACTCGAGGATCGGCTTCGCATGGTGGAAGTCGCTCTGGTTCACCGGCACCTCGTCGAAGCGCACGCCGTCCACGTCGTACGCGACGCAGACCGGGATCTGCTCGAGGCCGTCGAGGATGTCGAGCTTGGTGAGCACGAGGTCGGTGATGCCGTTCACGCGCGTGGCGTAGCGCGTGATCGGGGCGTCGTACCATCCGACCCGACGCGGACGGCCGGTCGTCGTGCCGAACTCGAAGCCCTGCTTGCGCAGCCATTCGCCCTGCTCGTCGAACAGCTCCGTCGGGAAGGGGCCGGATCCCACGCGCGTCGTGTACGCCTTGACGATGCCCACGATGCGGTCGAGGGATCCCGGCCCGACGCCGGATCCGGACGCGGCGCCCGCCGCCGTCGCGGTCGACGAGGTCACGAACGGGTAGGTGCCGTGGTCGATGTCGAGCATCGTGGCCTGGCCGCCCTCGAAGACGACGACCTCGCCGCGGTCGAGCGCCTCGGCGATGAGGTGCCCCGTGTCGGCGACCATCGGGCGCAGTCGCTCGGCGTAGGAGAGCAGCTCCTCGACGATCTCGTCGACGGTCACGGCGCGGCGGTTGAAGACCTTGACGAGCAGGTGGTTCTTCTGGTCGAGGGCGCCCTCGACCTTCTGGCGCAGGATGTTCTCGTCGAACAGATCCTGCACCCGGATCCCCACGCGGTTGATCTTGTCGGCGTACGCCGGGCCGATCCCCCTCCCCGTGGTGCCGATGTTGCGCTTGCCGAGGAAGCGCTCGGTGACCTTGTCGAGCGTGCGGTGGTACGGGGTGATGATGTGCGCGTTGGCGCTGACCTTCAGACGCGACACGTCGATGCCGCGGGCGCTCAGCGCCTCCAGCTCGTGGAAGAGCACCTCGAGGTCGATCACGACGCCGTTGCCGATCACCGGGGTGACGCCGGGGGAGAGGATCCCGGAGGGCAGCAGGTGCAGGGCGTACTTCTCGTCGCCCACCACGACGGTGTGGCCGGCGTTGTTGCCGCCGTTGAACTTGACCACCCAGTCGGTGCGCTCGCCGAGCAGGTCGGTGGCCTTGCCCTTGCCCTCGTCGCCCCACTGGACGCCGACGATCACGATTCCTGGCATGGGTATCCCCCTTGGGTGCGGCCGCAGCCGCCGCCTCGCTTTCGCCGGGTTTGCACCGGCCGATGAGCTGGCCCGATCGGGCGGGACCATCCTATCGGAGGGGTCCCCCGGCCCTGTCGGGCGGTTCCCCGGCGTTGCGGGCAGGCTGCGGGCGGGGGGCGGAAGGAGGTGGCGTGGTCCGCTGTCCGGATGACAGTTACCTGACCAAAGGAAGACCGGACCACGCCGCCGGACGCGCTCCCGGCTGAGTACGCGCGTCCACGGAAGAGACGCGCCCACCGCCGAAACATGACGGGAGTTCGCGATTGCGCTAGGAACGAGTTCAGAACGGTTTCCTCCGCCCATCGACCGCCAAGGGGACGACGATGACCACTCCACAGGATCACCCGACGGGCGTTCCGCCCCAGGGCGCTTCGCCGCAGCCCTATCCCGGCACGCCGCCGGCCGGCTACATCCCGCCGGGCTACGCGATGCCCGCACCGGTCGCGCCTCGGGGCCCGCAGGGGTTGAGCATCGCCTCCCTCGTCCTCGGCCTCTCCTCGATCCTGTTCGGCTTCACCTTCCTCGTGCCGATCGTCGGGCTGATCCTCGGCATCGTCGGCCTGCGCAGGGAGCCGGCCGGCCGGGGCATGGCGATCGCCGGGGTGATCCTGTCCGCCCTGGTGCTGCTGGTCTGGGCGGCCATCGTCGCCGTCCTGATCGCGACGGGCCTGCTCGCGACGACGATCGCGCTCACCTCCCACGCAGCCTGACCCCTGACGCGCGGTTCGATGGGCACTCCTGCCCATCGAACCGGCACCGCCCTGCGGTTACGCTGGCAGAGGCCGTGGACGGCGGCCGGGAAGCAGGAAGACGTGAGCCAGCCGAACGACGCAACCCCTCCCCTCCCCCCGGCTCCGCCCGCATACCGCCCGGGTTCCGTCGCACCGGCGCCCACGATCCCCCCTGCCGCACCGATCCCTCCCGCGCCGTCGGTGCGCGCGGAGCGCCCGTCGTCGGGTGAGAGCGACCCCGTGGCCGACGGTGCGCGCGCCTCGGCGCCGAGCGGCGCGAAGCCCGGCCCGACCGAGGCCGAGATGGCGCGCGCACAGCGGATCCTCGGCACCGTGTCCCAGGCCTACTCGGCGCGGATGGTCGGCCAGGAGCGGCTGCGCACGAGTCTCCTGCTCGCGCTCATGGCCGGGGGCCACATCCTCCTCGAATCGGTGCCAGGGCTCGCCAAGACCACCGCGGCGAGCACACTGGCCGACACCGTCAAGGCCGACTTCAAGCGGATCCAGTGCACCCCCGACCTGCTGCCGAGCGACATCACCGGCACGCAGATCTACGACGCGGCGAACGGATCCTTCCGCACCGTGCTCGGCCCCGTGCACGCGAACTTCGTGCTGCTCGACGAGATCAACCGCTCGAGCGCGAAGACGCAGTCGGCCATGCTCGAGGCGATGCAGGAGCGGCAGACCACGATCGGCGGCGAGGTGCACAAGGTGCCGCGGCCGTTCCTCGTGATCGCGACGCAGAACCCGATCGAGCAGGAGGGCACCTACGAGCTGCCCGAGGCGCAGATGGACCGCTTCCTACTGAAGGAGATCGTCGAGTACCCGAGCCCGGCCGACGAGCTGGAGGTGCTCGCGCGCATCGACTCCGGCGCGCTGGATCCGGATCGCCATGCCTCCACGACGGTCTCGCTCGCCGACGTCGAGGAGCTGCAGGACATCGCCTCCCGGGTCTACGTGGATCCGGCGGTCCGCACCTACATCGTGCAGCTCGTCTACGTCACCCGCAATCCGGTGCCCTACATCGGCGAGACCCTGGGCGGCTACATCAAGTACGGCGCGAGCCCTCGCGGCTCGATCGCCTTCCTGCAGGCCGCGCGGGCGCTCGCACTGCTGTCGGGCCGGTCGTACGTGATCCCGGAGGACGTGCGCAACCTCCGCCATCTCGTGCTGCGCCACCGCGTGCTGCTCACGTTCGAGGCCGAGGCGGAGGACGTGCGCAGCGAAGACGTGATCGACGCGGTCTTCGGCGCCGTCCCGACCCCCTGACGCCCGGACGGACACAGGACAGTCATGGCCAGCCTGCTGACGCCGGTGAAGGGGAAGCTCTTCATCGACTCGACGCGCACCTCGACGCACGCGCTCGACGGCGCGTACGCGTCGCTGCTGCGCGGGCACAGCCTCGACTTCGACGATCTGCGCGCGTACGAGTACGGCGACCGGATCCGCGACATCGACTGGAAGGCGACCGCGCGGCTCGGATCCCCCGTGGTCCGGCGCTCCCTCGCGACCCGCATGCACACCGTGCTGTTCGCCGTCGACACGGGCCTGTCGATGACCGCGCTCGCGCACGACGAAAGGCCCAAGAAGGAGCTCGCGATCCTCGCGGTCGGAGTGCTCGGATTGCTCGCCCTGCGCCACGGCGACGACTTCTGCCTGGTGGACGGGGATGCCGACGGCGTGCGCCGGCGCGAGATCGGCCGCAGCGAGGCCGCGCTCGAGCACGCCCTGCGCACGATCGACCGGGCGGTCGACGCCGCCTCCGCCCCGAGCGACCGGGACGCGCTGCTGTCGTACATCGCGCGCACGATCGCGCGGCGCATGATCGTGGTCGTCATCACCGACGACACCCCGATCGGCCCGGAGACCGAGCGTCTGCTGCGCCGGCTGCGGGTGCAGCACGACGTGCTCTGGATCGCGCTGCGCGACGCAGAGCCGGTGCTCGAAACGCGCCCCGCGCGCCGTTCCCCCGGGAGCGGAAGGACGCGCCGGACGGCGCCGAGCGCTCCCGTCGCCGACCCGACGGCGGGCGCGCGTCCGCCGGAGCCGGCTCCTCGACCGGGGAACCGCGCGCGACGCGACGTCGTCTCGCACTGGGCGATCCCGGAGTTCCTCCAGGGCGACGCCGAACTCGCCGCCGAGCTGCACGCGGCCGACGCCGCGGACGCCGCGCACACCGACGCCCTGCTGCGCCGCCTCGAGATCACGCGCGTCGAACTCGACGCCCAGGATGCCGCGGTCGCCGCGCTCCTGGCGATGCTGGACGCGAGGTCGCATGTCCGGCGCCGATGAGCTCTACCCGCCGGCGCAGTACGGGGCGCAGTGGATCCTGCTGGCGATCGGCGTGCTCCTGCTCGTCGCGGCCGCCGCGTGGCTCGTCGTGGCCCTCACCCGCCCGCGACGGTCGCTCGCTGCCGCGGGACACCCCTCCGCGCCGACGTTCGTCGACGTGGCCGCGGTGCTGCGCGAGGAGTACCTCGCGCAGATCGCCGGCATCGAGGACGACTACCGTTCCGGACACCGCGACGCCCGCCGCACCCATCTCGACCTCAGTCGCACCGTGCGCTCCTTCGTGAACGAGTACAGCGGCGTCGAGGCGCCCGTCCTCGCCCTCGACGACCTCGTCCGCCTCGGCGTGCGCCCCGCGCTCATCGAGGCGATCGGCCGCACCTACTATCCGAGCGTGTTCCGCCGTGGCACGCCGCTGGACCCCGCCGTCGGCATCGCCGCCGCCCGACAGGTGGTGACGACGTGGTACTAGCCGCCCCCTGGGTCCTGTACGTCGTGCTCGGCGCGCTGCTCGCCGCGCTCGCGACCGGCGTGCTGCTCGGCCTGCGTGCGCACAGGGCACGCAGGGACGCGCCCGGTGCACCGATCGCCCGCGCGGAGCGGATCCGTGCGCTTGGGTCGTTCCGCCGCGCCGTGCGCCGTCGCCAGGCGGCCCTCGCCGGCGTCGTGGCGCTGGGCGTGCTCGCCGTCGTCCTCGGCGGGGTGGTCGCCGCCCGCCCCATCGCGCAGAAGACGGTCCAGCCCGTCACCACCAACCGGGACATCATGCTCTGCCTCGACGTCTCCGGATCCATGACCGAGGTGGATAAGGAGATCGCGACGATCTTCGACCGTCTCGCCGACGGGTTCAAGGGCGAACGGATCGGGTTGACGATCTTCAACAGCTCGGCCGTGCAGGTGTTCCCGCTCACCGACGACTACCGGTTCGTGCAGGAGCGCCTGCGGAGTCTGATCAAGGGCTTCGACTACTCGACCGAGATCCCGGAACAGTGGGTCGGCACGATGAACGGGGTGGGCGCCTCCCTCATCGGCGACGGGCTCGCCTCCTGCGTCCTGCGCTTCGACCACACGGATCAGCAACGCGCGCGCTCGATCATCCTCGCCACCGACAACGAGCTCAACGGATCCCCGCTGGTCAGTCTCCCGGAGGCGGCGGACTACGCGGCGGCGAAGAAGATCCGCCTCTACACGATCAACCCGGTCGAGGGCATCGACGAGCCGAACAGCCAGACCCTCGCCGCCGCGGCGGCCACCACGGGCGGCAAGGCGTACGCGCTGCGCCAGACCACGACCGTGGGCGACATCGTCGCGGAGGTGCAGAAGCAGGAGGCGTCCCAGCTGAAGGGGCAGGCCGCGGTCATCTGGACCGACGTGCCCCAGCCGTGGATCGCCGCCTTGCTCGTGGTCGCGCTCGGATTCGTGCTGCTGCTGTGGAGGGTGCGCCTGTGATCCTCCAATCCGTGATCCCGCTGCTCCTGGCGATCCTGCTCGTGCTCCCGGTGCTGGGGGCCGCCGTATGGATGCTCGTGCGCGCGCTGCGTCGCGAGGACGCCGGCGGCGGCGTGACGATCTGGATCCTGCGGGTCGCGCTCGTCCTCGCCTGCGGAGTGCTGCTGCTGCGCCCCGGCATCCCGCACGGGCAGGTGCGCACGCTCGCCTCCGCGACCGACATCGTGCTCGCCGTGGACACGACGGCCAGCATGGTCGCCGAGGACGGGCCGGGAGGACGGCCGCGTCTCGACGAGGTCCGCGCCGATGTGCGCGACCTCGTCGCCGCCTACCCCGGCGCCCGCTTCGCGCTCATCACGTTCGACGCGAACCCGGTGCTGCGTCTTCCGCTCACGACCGACAGCGCCGCGCTCGTCTCCGCCGTCGACGTGCTGCAGCCGGAGGTGACCCGCCAGTCGAAGGGGAGCTCGATCGGGATCGCGCACACGCTCCTCGCGCAGACCCTGCAGAACGCGCAGAAGGCGTCGCCGGACAGGGCACGGCTCGTGTTCTACCTCGGCGACGGCGAGCAGACGGTGTCGACGGATCCGGAGTCGTTCTCCGACGCCAGGAAGTTCGTCTCCGGCGGCGGCGTGCTCGGCTACGGGACGACCCAGGGCGGGCGGATGCGCGAGACCACGGGCTCGCTCGACGGAGAAGGCGGCTACATCCGCTATCAGGGAGAGGACGCGCTGAGCCGCCTCGACGAGAAGAACCTCCGGGCGATCGCCGAGCAGCTCGGAGTCCGGTACACGCACCGCAGCGCGCCGCTCACGGCTGCCGAGCGGAAGGTCGTCTTCCCTCCCGCCCCGAGCTCGACCGCGGCCTACCGCGAGAACGATCCGCTCAGCCAGCCGACCGACCTGAGCGGTTTCGTCGCCCTCGCGATCGTCGCGCTCCTCTGCATCGAGCTCGGCCGGGCCGCCGCGCTCATCGTGCGCATGCGCGGCCTCGCCGTGCGGGAGAAGGGAGGCGCCGCATGACCGTCCTCACCCCGGATCCGGCCGTCGCGGATTTGGAGCCGAGCGATGCGCAGGCCGCGCACGCGCTGCTCGCCGCCAACCGTCGACGGCGTCTCGCGCGGCGCTGGATCGGCGTGGCGTCGATTCCGCTCCTCCTCGCCGCCGCCCTCTTCTTCGGCAAGGTCGTCAGCCTCTACGCGTTCGCGCATCAGTCGATCACCGCGTACCTCGCCGGGGACCTGAGCGGATCCGTCGCCGCGGCCCAGGGTCTGGATCCCGCGAACTGGTTCGAGCCATACAAGGCGCCCTACGACCAGGGCGTGGGTCTTACCGAGGCGGGGAAGCTGGCCGCGGGCGAGAAGAAGTTCCGTGCGTCGCTCGCGCTCGCGCACGGCCTGGAGCAGTGCGCGGTGCGGTTCAACCTGGCGCTGACCCTCGAACGCGAGGGGGACGCGGCGGCCGACGTGCAGGATCACACGACGGCGGTCGCGTTCTACGCCGAGGCGCTCGAAGTGACCGCGGATCGGCCGAAGGACTGCGACAGCGCGCAGGCCCAGGAGCAATCGCCCGATCCGCAGCGCGACATGGCGCAGGCGAACGAGGACCAGCAGGACCGCCTGAAGCAGAAGCAGGAGGAGCAGCAGGACCAGCAGCGGAACCCGCAACAGGACCCGCAGCAGCCGACGCAGCAGAACCCTCCCTCGAGTCCCGACCCGCAGAAGCTCGACGACCTGCAGAAGAAGCTGAAGCAGGGCGAGCAGGAGCGCCAGCAGAACCAGAACGGGGACGGGAACGGCGGCGGAGGAGCGGACAAGCCATGGTAGAGCCCAGCGATCCGCCGCGGTATGTCAGCGACTCCGCGGGCGCTCCTCCGGTTCCCCCGCCGGGCGGCTACCGCGGCGCCCGGCGCCTTCTCGCTCCCTCCGTCTCCCCCGCCGTCGGCGCGGTGAACGGAAGCGCCGGCGGCGACGGTCGAGACCGGACGGGTTCTTCCGCGGAGGACCCGCCGCCGCGTTCGGCGAGCCGGCGCCCGCGATCCTCCCTGGGATGGATCGCCCTCGCCGCCGCGATCCTGTTCGCTCTGGTCGGCGTCGTGCTGGCGGCGATGGGCGCGACCGACGCGTTCTTCAGCACGACCATGCTCGTCCTCCAGCTCGTCGTGCTGGGCCTCGTGGTCGCCGCGCTCGTCACCCGTCCGGGGCGCCGGCTCGGTGCGGCGGCCCTCACCGTCGCGCTCGTCCTCAACGGGGGCACGCTCGGGGCCGTGAGCGCCGTGCGCACCGCGGCGACCGGGTCCTATGCGGGGCACAAGACGGCGAAGCAGAAGCTCTGGGAGTCGTATCCGGGGATCAAGGACAAGGATCCCCAGATCTTCCTCGACCAGCAGTCCCTCGAGGAGCTGCAGACGCTCGCGGACGAGACGATGGGGGACGTGCGCGCCCGCCTCACGGCGCAGTACGGTCTGACCTGGGTGAAGACGTCGGATGCGCAGGAGCGGCCGGAGCGCAACGGCTACGGCGGGGAGTCGATGCTCGTGCGCTACAGCTCGCCCGTGTGGGCCACGACGCAGCCCGTCTCCGGCTATGCGCACAAGCTCGAGGTCATGCGCACGGTCGAAGAGGTGATCGGCGAGCACGGGTGGCGGGGCATGATCGCGTTCAACGACCCGGCGAGCGGCGTCGATCCGAGCGTCATCCCGAAGATGTACGGGGGCGCGACGCCGCAGGAACAGGTGAGCTGGGAGTGGTTCAGCGACGATCGCCCCGATCCGGGGTGGTTCTACGCCGACATCACGGATCTCGCGAACGACACGACGGGACAGTACCGGGCTTCGCGGGAGCACACCGCCCAGCGCACCGGCGAACCGCTCGAAGGTCTGCAGCTCGCGGTCGTCGGCCGGTACATGCTCAGTGCGGCGAAGGCGGACGACTTCCGCACAGCACTCGCGAAGTTCCCGTGATCTCGTCCTGATCCCCACTATCTTCGAGGCATGCAAAGGCGTGCTGACCGGGTGGGGATCGTGCCGTGGTCGATCGTGCGGCTCGTCGGCGCCGTGCTCATCGTGGCCGCGATCGTCGCGCAGCTGAGCGTGACGCTCGGCATCGCCCTCGCCTCCTCCACCCCGTACGGCTCGCATGTGCCGACCGTGCTGGCCAACTTCTTCAGCTTCTTCACGATCGAGTCGAACGTGCTCGCGGTGATCGCACTGATCCTGGGAGGGGTCTGGGGCCTGCGGATCGCACGGGCCGCGGCCGATCCCGGACGCGCGACAGACGCGCGGGAGCCGCGGGGCCTTGCCGTCCTGTTCGCCTGCACGGCGACGTACATGATCGTCACCGGCGTGGTCTACAACCTGCTGCTGCGGGGGATCCCGCTGCCGCAGGGGTCCACCGTCCCGTGGTCGAACGAGGTGCTGCACGTCGTCGGGCCGCTGCTGCTCGTCGCGGACGTGCTGCTCGCCCCGCGGCGGCGACGTCTGGGCTGGGGCGTGCTGGGAATCATCGCCGCCTTCCCGGTGGTCTGGGCGGTCTACACGCTCCTCCGCGCACCCTTGGTGATCTCCCCCGCGACGGGCGAGCGGGGCTGGTACCCCTATCCGTTCCTCAACCCGGCGAACTTCGACCACGCCCTTCTCGGCGGCTATGCGGGCGTCGCCGGCTACATCCTCGGCATCGCCGTCGCGATCCTCGCGATCGGCGCCGGGGTGCTTGCCGTCTCTCGCGCCCGCGGGCGCTGAGCCCCGGGGTCGGATCGCGGAAGCCGCGACCCGTATGGACGGAGCCGTCCCGTTCTCCGCGACAGGACGCGCCTTCCGGCTACGGGTTGCGGTCGAGGGCGTGCAGCACGACCTGAAGCCGATCACGCACCTGCCATTTGGTCATGACCCGGCCGAGATGGGCCTTCACCGTCGCCTCCGAGAGGTGGAGTTCCCGAGCGATCTCGCGATTCGTCATCCCTCGCGTGAGCAGCTCCACGATCTCGCTCTCGCGGGAGGCCAGCGGTTCCCACCGGCGCGTGTCGGCCTCCCGCCGAGTGCAGCGGACGACATGGTCCACGAGCCGGCGAAGCATGCGTCGCGAGACGAAGACGTTGTCCGCTGCCGCCTCCGCCACGGCGCGCACCAGTTCCTCCGGATCCGCGTCCCGTCCGACGATGCCGTGCACCCCCAGCTCCAGCAGCGCGCGGATGCCGTCGAAAGGCCCGACGGGCGCGACGACGATCACGCGCGCCCGCGTGTTCGCCGCGACCAGCTCGGCGCGCAGGGCGGGATCGGGCGCCTCCGTTTGTGCGAGATCGACGACGATCACAGACCGGCCCTCGTCCCGGTCCGCCTGTTCTGCGCAGCGCGCCGCCGCCGCCGCGATCGTCGGCGCCTGTTCGACGGATGGGCCGAACTCGCCGGAAAGCACGGTCGACAGCGCCGATGCCATCAGTGCGTCCGCAGAGACGACGAAGACCGTCGACGGATGTTCCCAGATCGCGTCCATAAATGAACCCCTGACCCAGCCTACAGTACAGCTCTCTGTACCCTTCGCGATAGACGGCAACCTGTGGATAACTCCGCGGACTCAGCGGCCGCGCGCGATCTCCCGCAGCGTCGCGCCGTCGCCGAACGGCGCCGCGAGCCCCACGACATGACCGATCGCAACGAGGGTGCCGAGCAGCACCGCAGACGGGGCAGCGGGGTAGAACGGCCAGCACAGCAGAGCCACAAAGAGCGGCGCGGCGGATCCGGCGACGACGACGCCGACGTCCGCAGCCGGGCGACCCGCCAGTCGCAGCACCCGGCAGGTCGCCCCGCGCACGATCATCACGGCGGGTGCTTCGCGCCCCATCAGGATCCGGTACAGCAGGACAAGACCGAGCTCGTGCACGAGGATCGAGCTCAGCAGGAGGAGGCCGATCGTTCCGAGCGCGACGAGGGCGAGCGATCCCAGTCCCGATCCGGCCGCCACGACCGCGCCGCACACGACGAGCAGGAGCGCCATGCCCGACCCGAAGTGGCACAGGCAGGCAAGGGAGGCCCGGCCGATGCCGTGGGGAAGGGATCGCGCGCCCGTGGTGAACCACGGCGGCAGCGACCAGGATCTCCGCCCGAGCCTCAGCATGAGCACCTCGCTGCAGAGACCGTTCTCGACCGCCTCCGGCCTCTCGCGCCCGACCCGCAGCCCCAGTTCCGGGCACTCCAAGACGTCCGCCGTCTCGCGCACCCCCGCCCGCACGACGCGGCGGATCTCATACACGGACGGGTTCCACAAACCGCTGGCGAGAGGCCACCAGGACGTAGAGACCGGAGAACACCGTGACCGCCGCGAGAAGGAGTGCCCGGTCCGTGCCGGGTGCGGTCACCGCCGCAATCCACCCTGCGACCAGCGTCGTCGACATGTAGACGAGCGCGAGCAGGAGGCCCGCCGCGGTCGCCGAGAGGGGCTGCTCCTCGCTATACGGCACGATCGCCCCGCAGAGGAGCGCGGCGGTGAGCCCCAGAAGGCAGCGGACGGCGATGTCGGGCACCTGTGCCGACGGGACGAGCCCGCCGATGGTCACCGCGACGAGCGCCGGCGCACCGAGCGCGGCCCCGAGGATGGCCGCGGCGAGCGCCTGCGGCCACAACAGCGGTGCGTGTTCGCCCGCGGCCAGTCGTGTCACCCACCGCGAGCGGATCGTTCGTCCCACCGCGTGCAGGGCCAGCAGGAAGGGAAGCACGGGGAGCGAGCCGGCGAGCGTCGGCACGATGAGCGCCGCGCCCGGCACGGCGTGGGCCAGCACCCACACCGCGGCGATGCCGGCCGGGAGCAGGAGCACCGTGACCACGAACGCGGGCGTGCGTGCGCCGATGAGGATCTCGGCCCAGAACTGTCCCCACCAGGCCGTCCGCCGCGGAGGTCGGGTCCCCGTGAGCAGACGGATCGCCGCTCTCGGTGCACCGGGGACGTGGTGCCGCGAGACCAGCCACAGCAGGGCGAGCGCGGCGACGACCCAGAACGCCGACGCCGCACAGGACCACACTTGCGGAACGGCGGCCGCGCGGGCGAACACCCGCGGAGGCAGGATCTCCCACAGCCCGGCGGCGTCGGACGCCGTGGGCCGTACGGCGAGGATGTCCCGAGTGGTCAGGGCGAGCACCCCGGCGAGGGAGAGCACCCCGGCGAAGGCCGACGCGTACGGACCGGGCACGCGCAGCAGGGCGATCGCCGCGGCGTGGAGCGCCGTGAACGCGGCGATCGCGGCCCAGAGGAAGCAGACCAGCAGGAGGACGTAGCAGGTGAGTCCGCGCAGGACGTCACCCCGCCCCGGAGCGGTCTTCAGGATGACGACCACCGCGGTGCTCGTCAGGGCCGCGCTGTAGACGAAGCCTGCACCCATCACCGGAGCGAGTTGACCCAGGCGCGCTCGCGCGCGGCTGACCGGGAGCAGGTCGAGCAGGTTCTGCAGCGCCGTGCGCGGCGGCGCGGAGAGGCACAGCACGACGGCGATGAGCCCCGCCGTCATGCCCGCGGCGGCGAACGACGTGCGCACGAGGGAGAGGCGCAGCTCCGAGGAGATCTCCGCCCGCAACTGCGCCCCCGCCACCAGTGCCAGCCCCACACCGAACAACAGCAGCAGCACGAAGGACACGATCGCCCCGAGCGCGACGATCCTCGTCCGCGTGCCGAGGACCCGCGCGACGTCCCGGATCCACAGTGTGAGAGCGATCCGCGCGACCGCTCTCATCCCGGGGCCTCCGAGCGCGACGCCGCCGCGCGACGGGCGCGCCCTCCCGCCAGCACTGCGATCAGGACGTACACCCCGGCCACCCCCAGTGCCGCGACGCCCATCCCGAGCGGGTACGGCACGAAGTTCAACGCCGTCGCGCCGTTCTCCGTCGCGCGCCAGATCCGGATCACGCCGGGGATCACCACGTCGCCGTCCGTATTGAAGGACGTCACCAGCGCGGCGGCTACGGCGAGGAACACGACGCAGACCCCGAGCGCGAGCCCCGCGAAGCAGTGCAGGAGGATCCTGAGTCCAGCGGTCATGGGCCGCCCCTTTCGATTCGGGTGGTACGGACGGGTTCCCCCGCGCTCGCGGGGTCCTCCGCCGCGAGGGGCCGGCGGAAGATCCCCACGAGGCGGTCGGCGCGCGCGTCCGCGTCGTCGATGCGTCCCGTCACCTGCAGGAACACGTCTTCGAGCGTCGCAGAGGAGCCGACGTCTGCGATGAGCCGGGCGGGCGCCCCAGACGCCACGACGGAGCCGTGGTCGAGCACGGTCACCTCGTCGCAGTCCCGCTCCGCCCGCAGCATGTCGTGGGTCGCGACGAGCACACCGCGCCCTCCGCGCGCATAGGCGAGCAGCAGGCGCCGCACGCCCCGGGCGGCGTCCGGATCGAGACCGCGGAACGGCTCGTCGAGCACGAGCAGACCCGGCTCGTGCATGACCGCCGCCACGAGCTGCAGCTTGCGCTGCATCCCGTGGGAGTACTCCGCGACCGATCCGTCGAGATCGTCCGAGATTCCCAGCATCTCGGCGAGCTCGCCCGCGCGACCGGCGTCGTTCCTTCCGCGGAGCGCATCGTGGAAGCGGAGGAGCTCCCAGCCGGTGAGCGAACCGGGGAGGGGCAGGTCATCGGGTGCGAACCCGACCCCTCTCCGACTGGCCTTGTCCTGGACGTCGACGCCCAGGACATGGACATCGCCCCGGTCGGGGCGGATCAGACCGGTCACGATGTGCAACGCGGTGGTCTTGCCGGAACCGTTCGGGCCGAGGAGGCCGTGCACGCACCCCGGACGCACCTCGATCGACACGTCGTCGAGGACCGTGCGCGGGCCGTAGCGCTTGGTGAGTGCGCGCGCACTCAGCACAGTCTCCGACATCGTCGCTCCCCCCCCCGTCCCACGCCTATGCGGCGCAATAGACCTTCCAGGTGCCGCCCGACGACCACGACGGCATGTCGAGCGCCGGCCAGCCGCCCTGGTTGCGGCAGTAGATGAACCACGCCGCCATGAGCCCCAGCGCGATGACGACGGCGATCGCGATGACGATGATCCAGACGAAGCTGTCGCGGCGCACGGACAGCAGCCGTCGGATCCGCTCCTCTCCCGCCTCCATCGCTCCGGCGATGCCGTACTGCAGTGCCGTTGTCGCTTCGATCACAGACATGCGATCCTCCTTTCGTTTCCGAGCCCACTGATGGGCTGTGTCTGCAGCGTAGGGAGCGGGCGACGGCCGCCGCGTCGTCCATTCGTCCCGACTCGTCGAGACTTTGGTGGCCTCCCCTCCGCCATTTGGATAGGTCTCCCGTGCGCCCGGGGGCTCGACGCCCGGCCGCTCGAGGCAGTCGTCACCGGAATCGGGTCGCCCCGTGCCGACAACTAGAATCGAGGCATGTCCAAGGTCCTCCAGTCCCTCCCCGTCGGCGAGCGCGTCGGCATCGCCTTCTCCGGGGGTCTCGACACCTCCGTCGCCGTCGCCTGGATGCGCGACAAGGGCGCGGTGCCCTTCACCTACACGGGCGACCTCGGGCAGTACGACGAGGACGACATCGCGTCCATCCCCGGGCGTGCGCTGGAGTACGGCGCGGAGGCCTCCCGCCTGATCGACTGCAAGACGGCCCTGGTCGAGGAGGGCTTCGTCGCCCTCAGCTGCGGCGCGTTCCACATCCGCTCCGGCGGGAAGACCTACTTCAACACCACCCCACTGGGGCGCGCCGTCACCGGCACCCTCCTCGTGCGCGCCATGAAGGAGGACGGCGTCGACATCTGGGGCGACGGCTCCACCTACAAGGGCAACGACATCGAGCGGTTCTACCGCTACGGCCTCCTGGCCAACCCCCGGCTGCGCATCTACAAGCCGTGGCTCGACGCCGACTTCGTCACCGAGCTCGGCGGGCGCCAGGAGATGAGCGAGTGGCTCGTCGCACACGGCTTCCCGTACCGCGACTCCGCCGAGAAGGCCTACTCGACCGACGCCAACATCTGGGGCGCCACGCACGAGGCGAAGACCCTCGAGCACCTCGACGTCTCGCTCGAGACCGTCGACCCGATCATGGGCGTGAAGTTCTGGGACCCCTCCGTCGCGATCGACACCGAGGATGTCACGGTCACGTTCGAGGCCGGCCGCCCGGTCGCGATCAACGGCGTCGAGTACACGGATCCGGTAGCCCTCGTCATGGAGGCGAACGCGATCGGCGGACGCCACGGGCTGGGCATGAGCGACCAGATCGAGAACCGCATCATCGAGGCGAAGTCGCGCGGCATCTACGAGGCCCCGGCGATGGCCCTGCTGTTCATCGCCTACGAGCGCCTGGTCAACGGCATCCTCAACGAGGACACCCTCGCCACCTACCACGAGCAGGGACGCCGCCTGGGCCGCCTCATGTACGAAGGCCGCTGGCTCGAGCCCCAGTCGCTCATGCTGCGCGAGTCAATCCAGCGCTGGGTCGGTTCCACGATCTCGGGGACGGTCACCATCCGCCTGCGCCGCGGCGACGACTGGACGATCCTCGACACCGTCTCCCCCAACCTCTCCTACGGGCCCGAGAAGCTGTCGATGGAGCGCGTCGGCGACGCCGCCTTCGGACCCGTCGACCGGATCGGTCAGCTCACGATGCGCAACCTCGACATCGCCGACTCGCGCGCCCGCCTGGAGCAGTACGCAGGCCTGGGTCTCGTCGGCGGCGCGACGGGGGAGCTCGTCGGTCGTGTGACGGCCGGGGAGGCGAACGAGATCGCGGGCTCCGTCGAGGAGCCGACCGCCGTCCAGGAGCGTCTCGCCGACGCCGTGGACGTCGCGAGCGAGGGCGCCGCGTTCGACAGCGGCACCGACTGAGCCGAACGGGGATCCGGATACCCGCTGATCGACCCTCCCCCCGGGGCTCGCACCTGGGTGGCCGCGCACGGGGGGCGCCCGCCACCGCGTACACGACGGCCCGGCAGGCCAACATCGCGCTCGTCCACCCGTGACCGGCTCGTCACAGGGATGAACGGCCGGACCCGACGCCTCGCCTACGGCCGCTGCCTCGACCGCGCGCAGCGTGACCTCGCACGCGCCGAGGGCATCAGTCAGTCCGCGGTCTCCCAGGCGCTCAGCGCCTCCGGCGCGGGCGCCGTCGTCGAGGCGTTCCGGCTCCTCGACGCCTGAGTGCCCCCGGGCGATGCGGCGCTCAGGCGACGGCGTCCGCGAGCCTCGCCACCGCCTCGGAGAACCGTCTCCGGAACGGTCCGAGGTCGACGCCCGCACGGCGCGGATGGACGCGGTTCGTGAGGAGCGTGACGGCGACCTGATGCTCCGGTTGCACCCAGAACATCGTGCCGGTGAAGCCCGTGTGGCCGATCGCCGAGACGTCGCCGAGGAACCCCGGATCCGAGATCCGCAGTCCGAACGAGTGCGCGAAAGGACCCGGGACGTTCGGGGAGGGCGCCGGCGTCGTCGCGAGCCGCCAGCCTCGCGCACCCAGAAGCCGATCGTCGAGAAAGCTCTCGGCGAACGCGAGCGCCTCGTCGATGGGGGCGAAGATCCCCGCGTTGCCGACGCGACCGCCCAGCGCCCAGGCGAGTTCGTCGTGCACCGATCCCTGGACCATGCCGCGCCCGGCATACGTCTCGTCCTCCGTCGCGACCGCCTCTCCGGAATCGACCGGACCGTATCCCGTGCGCGTGAGTCCGAGGGGTTCGGTCACGAGAGTGCGCACGAGCTCGGGCAGCGGCCGACCGGTAAGGGTCTCGGCGACCGCCCCGGCCGCGATGAACCCGACGCACGAATAGCGGAACAGCGCCCCGGGGGCGCTCTCCAGCCGCGTCCTCCTGACCCGGTCCCGCAGCTCCTCGGCGCCGAGGCTCCTGTCCTTCCAGAGCAGCTGCTTGGCGGGGAAGCCGGCCGCGTGGGTGAGGAGGTGTCGCAGCGTGATGCGCGCATGGTCGGGACCGGATCCCACGGGAAGGATCTCGGCGACCGGTGCCTCCGGATCGATCAGCCCATCGTCCACGAGACGCAGGATCGCCGCGGACGTATAGGCCTTCGACATCGAGGCGAGATCGAAGAGGCTGCTCGTCGTCGTGGGCGTCGGGTCGTCGAGCCCGTGACGACCGACGACGGCGAGCGCACGTTCTCCGCGAATGCGAATGCCGGCGGCGCCCGCCGTGAACAACCCCTCCCGCGCCCCAGCGGAGAGCAGATCGGACAGGGCGCGCGCGAGCACGGTCACCAGAGGTTCCCCGACGCCGGAGGGGTCAGGGGGCGTCGCGCGGAAGGGGACAGGGCCATCCGACGACTCTACGAGACACGGCGCGGCGGCGTTCCGGGACCGACGCATAACTTGCACACCAATGTGCACAATCGGCGTACACTGGATCCGTGACCGTTCCTTCCCCCGTCCGACGGCAGCGGCGCGACGCGAGTGCGAACCGCGCCGGGATCCTCGTCGCCGCATCGCGCGCGCTCGCGACCGACCCGCACGCCTCCGTCGATCAGATCGCCCGCGCCGCGGGCCTCAGCCGTCGTGCCCTCTACGGGCACTTCGACGACCGTGCAGCCCTCGTCCGCGAGCTCATCGCAAGCGGCGCCCAGCGGTTCAACGCGATCGCGGAGGGGATTGTCGACAAGGACAGCCGCGTCGCACTCACCCGCCTCACGGCGCGCCTCTGGCACGAGGCGGCGCTGGTGCAGGTGGCCGCCGCGATCGCCCTCGACGAAGCCCATGTCGAGGAGACCGCCGCCGCACTGGCACCGCTGCGCCGGGTGCTCGCCCGCATCGTCCGCCGCGGACAGGAGTCCGGCGAGCTGCGCGGCGACATGTCCGTCGCGACGCTCAGCCGACTCATCGAGGAGAGCGCGCGCATGGTCGTCACCCGCACCGACGCCTCCTCCCCCGTCGCCGCGGGCGTCGCGGTGCGCGCCGTGCTCGGGATCGCGGGTCTCGGCTGGCGCGAGGTCGACGCCCTGCTGGTCTCCCACCCGGAGCTCGTCGCGCTGATGCCGGCAGATACGCTGGCCTCGATTCCCGCCGAGGAGGACCGCGCATGAGGATCGCACTGCACGAGGTCAGCAAGGGCAAGCACGGGCAGGTGCTCCCGACGACCTCCCTGGAGATCGAGACGGGTCATGCGCGCTTCGTGCTGGCGGAGACCGAGATGCGCCCCACCGTGCTCGGACTCATCGCCACCGGACGGATGCGGCCCGATACGGGATACGTGACGATCGACGGCGCGCGCAACCCCAGGGAGCTGCGTCGCCGTACGGCCCTGGTCGACGCCCCCGAGGTGAGCGATCCCCACCCGGGCGTCACTCTGGCCGGGGTCGTCGGCGAAGAGCTCATGTTCGCCGGCCTGCCCGCCTCGCCGATCCACGCACGACGGTGGTTGGACGACCTCGGATACGGCGATCTGGCCGGGCGCCCCATCGGCACCATCAAACCGTCGGTGCGGGTGCGGGTCATGGCGGAGCTCGCGGTGCTGCGCGACGACGTCGAGGGCTTCGTGCTCGTCTCCCCGGACCGGCACGGCGGGCGCCCCGAGGGCTGGTGGCGGATCGCGACGGAGTTCGCCGAGCGCGGCTTCGCCGTGCTCGTGATCGTGGGCGGATCCGCGGCTGCCGTCATCGAGCAGCTGCCCGAGAGCCTGCGCACCGACTACCCCTCGAACGCGACCCTCCCGGTGCGCCCCCTCGCGGACGTCACCGTCGAACTCCTCGACGCCCCGGCCCCGGCGGACGCCCCGGTCCCGGTGGATGTCCCGGCCCCGGCGGACGTCGAAGAAGCCCCGGCGGACCCCCCGTCTCCGGCAGACGTCGAAGATGCCCCGGCAGACGTCGACCAAGCCCCGGGCGCCGAACAAGCCCCGTCCGCCGAGGACACTACAACCACCAGGGACCTCGGACGCCCCCCGGCACCGCCGGAACGAGACGACACGTCCCCCGCTCCGGACGGCGACCCGGTGCAGCCGGAGAACACGGAAGACCCCGACAGCCACGAGAACGGAGCACAGCGATGAAGATCCCCGCGATGATCGCCGCCGAGTTCCGGCGCCTGACCGCGAGCCCGATGGCCGTGGTCGCCCTGATCGCACTCATGGCCGTGCCGATCCTCTACGGCGGACTCTACCTCTGGGCGAACCAGGATCCCTACGGCAAGTTCAGCGACGTCCCCGTCGCCCTCGTCGTCGACGACCAGGGGGTGACGACCGACGGCAGCACGACGAACTACGGCACCAAGGTCGCCGACAACCTGGTGCAAGGGCGGGCGTTCGACTGGAACCTGCTCGACTCGGACAAGGCCCGCACGGCGCTGAAGAACGGCGACGTGGACTTCACCGTGACGATCCCGAAGGACTTCTCCCAGGCGTTGACCTCCGCCTCCGGAACCGAGCCGCACCAGGCGCGGATCGAGCTGGAGACCAACGACGCCAACAACTACCTGGCCTCGACGATCGGATCGACCGCGGTCGAGAAGATCCGCCGCTCGGTCGCCGAGATGGTGGGCACCGAGGCCGCGAACCGCCTGCTCACCGGTCTCAGCGACATCCGGGGCAAGCTCACGGAGGCGACCGACGGCGCGAACCAGTTGCTCGCGGGCGCGAACAGCGCGGTCGACGGCAGCGGCAGGCTCGCCGACGGCACCGCGCAGCTCGCGGACGGGGCGTCGCAGCTCGCCGGCGGCACGCAGCAGATCGCCGACGGGTCCCAACAGCTCGCCGACGGCGCGGGAACCCTCGCGAGCGGCGCCCAGCAGGTGAGCGACGGAAACCGGCAGGTCGCGCAGTACGCGGACGAGGCCGGATCCCTCGTGCAGCAGGCCACCGACAGCCTCCCGCAGGTGCGCGACGACATCGCGAAGGTCCTCGCAGACCAGGGCCTCTCCCCGGCGCAGATCGACCAGGTGCTCGCCAAGCTCGACCCGCTCGGAGCGAAGCTGCGCAACGGCAACGACACCGTGCAGGGCGCCGTCGGCAAGATCGACCAGCTCGCCGACGGTGCGGCCCAGGTCGCGTCCGGCAGTGCCACGCTCGCCGACAAGTCCCAGCAGCTCGCCGACGGTGCGAAGACGGCGGCCTCCGGGGCGGCGACCCTGAGTGCGGGCGCGGCCAGCGCCCGCGACGGGGCGAAGAGCCTGCACGACGGCCTCGGCACGCTCGCGGGAGGCATCACCACGCTCCGCGACGGTCTCGCGGCCGGGGTGGCTCAGATCCCGTCGTCCACGCCCGAGCTCCGCGACCAGCAGGCGAAGACGATCGCGGACCCCGTCCAGGTGTCGAGCGACAAGGTCGCCGCGGCGAAGGACTACGGCCAGGGACTCGCACCCTTCTTCGCGGCACTGGCCGCCTGGATCGGCATCTACGCGCTGTTCCTCATCATCAAGCCGATCTCGCGCCGCGCGGTGACCGCGCTGCACTCCCCGATCCGGATCACGTTGGCCGGGTGGCTCACGCCTGCGGGCTTCGGCGCCCTGCAGATGGTCGGTCTGCTCGGCGTGCTCGCCTGGGCGCTGGGCTTCACGTTCCAGAACGGATGGGGCGCGCTCGGGATCATGGTGATGGCCTCCGCGACCTACGCGGCCATCATCCTCGCGCTCAACGTCTGGCTCGGCTCGGTCGGGCAGTTCATGGGTCTCGTGCTCATGGTGCTGCAGCTCGTCACGGCCGGGGGCACGTTCCCCTGGCAGACGCTGCCGGGACCCCTCGCCGCGCTGCACCACGTGCTGCCCATGGGCTATGTCGTCGATGCGATGCGACAGCTCATGTACGGCGGGCAGTGGTCGAGGGCGCTCGCCGACATCGGCATCCTCGCCGCGTGGCTCGTCGGTGCCCTCCTCGTCGCGATGATCGGGGTCACGCGCATGACGCACACGCGTACGCTGCGCGACCTGCAGCCGAGCCTCATCGGCTGAGCCGCCGGTCAGCGCTTCGCGGATCCCCCGGAGGCGTGGACGGATGCGGATCGCGGGTGCGGTGCCAAGGCGGCTGATCGGACCGGCGACTTCTTCGGCGCATCCGTTCCGGCGGCTGACCCCGCTCAGGAGGCCGGGGGTGTGGGCGGCTTCTTCGGGAAGAGCAGAAGGCGCGACTGAAGCCGTGCCGAGACGAGCAGGAACACGCCGACGAGCACGAAGACGAGCCCGATGGCCAGCACGCTGATGCCGAAGAAGGCGATCCCCTCACTCCTGCCGAACGCGAGCAGCAGGATCCCGGTCAGCGTGCCGACGACGCCGAGAGTGAAGAACACCGCCGCCCCGATCCACAGGATCCGCAGCGCCCGCCGGGCCAGGAACGTCGGGCGGATCCCGGATCGGGTGTGCACGTACTCGGTCCAGCGCAGACCGGTCCACCAGCGCGCACCCCGCGACGACACCGGATACCAGCCCGCGCCCGCCCCCTCCTGCTCGCCGGGAAGCGGTCGGACGAGAGGGCCGGCGAACGCCACTCCGGCGGGAGGAGCGGCGCGGCGCAGCGCCGCGGTGCGCGCCCCGATGGCCAGCCAGATCACGCCGAGCGCGAGGAAGAGGACCCCGGTCCCCGTCGAGACGGATCCGAGCGAGCTCGACATCGCGAGCTGCAGACCGCCGACGGCGAGGAACAACGGCCCGAGCACCCACGGCACGGCCGGCTGTTCGACGCTCGCACCCTCGACGCCGAACCGACCGCCGCGGATCCGGAACTCGGTCCAGTACCGTCCCTCCCACCAGCGCAGGTCGCTGCCGCCGGGAACGGCGTACCAGCCGGGGGACGATCCGACGGCGGAGCGTTCGTGCTCGGTCCAGCGCTGTCCGTCCCACCAGCGTTGCCGGCCGGAGACGCCGGCGTCGTACCAGCCCGGTTGTGCATCCATGACTTCCCCTCCGCCGCGTCGAGCCTAGCGGGAGGCGGTGGAGAACAGGGCCCGGCACGGGCACCCTCGCAACCGATGCCCGCGCCCCACCGATGAGTGCGAGCCCCGAGCTTCAGCCCCTGGTGCCAGGACTCACCCTGCGCCGGGGTGGGTGCGCTTCGAGTCGGCGTACTCGTCCACGACGAGGGAGCGTTCGTCGATGGTGCCGTTGCGGTACGCCTGACGGCCGACCATATGGGCGGACAGCGGCGCGGTCGCGAACTGCATGAGCACGACAGGAGCGACCAGGAGCAGACCCACGACGACACCGACCACCGACCGCTGCGAGAGCGCGATCGCGAGGCAGATGAGCAGTAGACCGAGCACCTGCGGCTTGGTCGCCGCGTGCAGCCGGGTCGGCACGTCGCGGAAGCGCAGCAGGCCGATCGCGGCGGTGAGGCAGAGCAGCGCACCGAGCAGGACGAGCACCCAGACGGCCACGTCGACGACGGGATCCGGGATGCGCAGATCGAAGACGTTCATGAGGGCGTGTTGTCCCTTCGTGCGACGTACCGCGCCACCGCGATCGACCCGAAGACGCCGACCGCGGCCACCACGATCAGCACGGGCAGCGTGCGGAGGTGGTGGTTGATCGCCATGTCCGCGCCGAGCACGCACATCACCTCGGTGAGCAGGACGTCGCTCGCGACGGCACGGTCGAGGATCGACGGGCCGATCGCGATCCGGATCACGGTGAGGATCGCCGCGATCCCGAACACGATCAGGACGATCAGCAGCAGCGGATTCATCGGCGCTCCTCCCCCGACCCCGAATGGCCAGACCCCGGACGGTCAGACCCGGGACGGCCAGACCCCGGGCGGGCCGCCCCCGGGCGACCCGCCTCCGGAAGCCGGATCGACCCCGTTCCCGCGTCCGCGACCACGGATCCGGCCGCGCGACCCTGTGCGCGTCGCTCCGCCGCCCTGCGATCGTCCGCACGCAGCTCCCGCACCTGCTCCGGCGAGCCGAGCGCCCGGACGATCCTCCGCTCCCACCGCAGCACGCCCTCGCGCTGCCGGTCGACGTCGGCGAGCGAGCGCACGCCGATCACGTGCAGGTAGAGCGTGCGCGTGTCGCGATCCGCCTCGACGATGAGCGATCCGGGGATGAGCGACGCCGTGACGGCCACGTGCGTCATGACCAGGTCGTCGGCGTACCGCAGATGCACGGCGATGATCGCCGCGCCCGGCTGGCGGCGGGGATCGAGCACCTGCGCTGCGACGCTGAGCGATCCGTGCACGACGGCGGCGAAGAACTGCACCACGAGCACCGCGGTCCACCACAGGTTGATCCGGCCGGAGAGCTCGATCGTGGGCAGCCGGAAGACCCGGGTCACGAACACGGCCACGGCGATCCCCGTCAGGGCCGCCAGCCAGGTGAACTGTCCCCAGAGCAGCATCCACAGCACGACGAGCCACAGCAGGAAGGGCAGCTGCACGCGGATCTCGTGCCAGAGGCTGCGCTTGGCGTGCGGGCTCATGAGGAGACCTCGTCGACGTCCAGCATGGCCAGGTGCACCGGCTGCAGGAGGTGGGATCCGATCCGCTCGCAGAGCCCGAAGATCGGCCCGGCGAACACCGTGAGGGCGAGGGTCACGGCGACCATGCCCCCGGTCGCGAAGGTCATGATCGAGGGGATCCGACGACGTTCCTGCTGCTCGTCCGCAGCCGGAGCGCTGCCGAGGTGCGCGATGCGCTCGTTCTCGAGCTCCTCCGGGGCGTCCTCCTTCTCCCGCCAGAAGGCGAGGTTCCAGGCGCGCATGAGCGCGTAGAGCGTGAGCAGCGAGGTGAGCACGCCGCCGACGATGAGCACCCAGATGAGCGGGGTGGCGACCTCGGCCCCGGCCTGGAAGAGCGCGAACTTGCCGATGAACCCGGAGAACGGGGGCAGTCCGCCCAGGTTGATCGCCGGGACGAAGTACAGGATCGCGATGAGCGGCGCCGCGCGCATGAGCCCGCGCACCCGGAGGATCGACGTGCTGCCGGCCCTGCGCTCGACGAGACCGACGGCGAGGAACAGAGTGGTCTGCACGATGATGTGGTGGACGATGTAGTAGACGGTCGCGCCGATCGCGGCCGGCGTCGCGATCGCCAGTCCGAACACCATGTAGCCGACGTGGCTGACGAGCGTGAACGACAGGATCCTCTTCAGCTCGGCCTGGGCGACGGCGCCGAGGATCCCGATCACCATCGTCGCGAGCGCGACGATCATGAGCAGCGTGTTGATGTCGTTCGAGGCGAAGATCTGCGTCTCGGTGCGGATCAGCGCATAGACGCCGACCTTGGTCAGCAAACCCGCGAAGACCGCCGTGACGGGCGCCGGCGCGGTCGGATACGAGTCGGGGAGCCAGAACGACATCGGGAACACCGCCGCCTTGATGCCGAACGCGACGACGAGCATGAGATGCAGCACGAGCTGGGTGCTCTGCGGGATCTCGTTCATCCGCTCGGCGATCTGCGCCATGTTCACGGTGCCGAGCGCCGCGTAGATGAGCGCGATCGCGACGAGGAACAGCACCGAGGAGACGAGCGAGACGACGATGTAGACCGCCCCGGTGCGGATCCGCGACTCGGTGCTGCCCAGCGTGATGAGCACGTAGGAGGCGACGAGCAGGATCTCGAAACCGACGTAGAGGTTGAAGAGGTCCCCCGCGATGAACGCGTTGAAGATCCCCGCCGCGAGGATCAGGTAGGACGGGTTGAAGATCGAGATGGGGGTGTCGTCTCCACCGTCGGCGGCACCCTGGCCGATGGAGAACAGCAGGACCGCGACGAGGACGACGCTCGAGACGAGCACGAGGAGCGCCGCGAGCCGGTCGACGTAGAGGACGATCCCGAACGGCGCGGGCCAGCCGCCGACCATGACGGCGATCGGATGGGTGCGGTCGACGACGACGAGCAGCGTCGCCGCGATGATCGAGACGAGCGCGAGAGTCACGACCGTGACGATCACCTGGACCCGGGTGTTGCGTCCGAACACGAGGGTCACGGCCGCGCCGAGCAGCGGGAGCGCGACGAGCAGGGGCACGAGCGCGTTCATCGGGCCTCCTCCCCCTCGTTCCCGGCCGGGCGTCGATCGGGTCGGTCCATGGGGGCGTCGTCGAGCATTCCTTCGGCGTCCTTCGCGTGCAGCACCCGGATCGGCGCGGTGTCGAGACCGACGAAGTCGGTCGTCGCGTCGTCGTCCTCGGTATCGGACTCGTCGTCCATGAGGTCCTCTTCGACCTCGGTGCGCCCGCGCAGCGCGATGTCGGCCTCGTCGTCCTCGACCGTGTCGGCGCGGCCCAGCTGCCAGGAGCGGTAGATGAGGGCCAGGAGGAAGGCGGAGACGGCGAAGGTGATGACGATCGCCGTGAGGGTGAGCGCCTGCGGCAGCGGATCGCTCATGCCTTCGTCGGTGCCGTAGAACGGCGCCTTGCCGGGCCGGCCCATCACGATGAGCAGGAGCAGGTTGACGGCGTTGCCGAGGAGGAGGAATCCGATCAGCACCCGGGTGAGGCTGCGTTCGAGCATCGCGTACACGCCGCAGCCGAAGAGCACCGCCATCACGACGATGAGCACGAGGGACACGTCCATCAGATGTCCACCCCCCGCGCGCGCAGCTCCTGCGTCTGGCGGTCGACCTCCGCGCCGAGGCTGCGCAGCACGTCGAGCACGAGCCCGATGACGACGAGGTAGACCCCGATGTCGAAGATGGTCGAGCTGACGAACTCGATGTGGCCGATCACGGGGATCTCGGCCTCCCAGACGGTGCTCTCCAGCGGGGCGAGGCCGAACAGCAGCGGGACCACAGCCGATCCGACGGCCAGGATCAGGCCGGCGCCGAGCAATCGTCCCGCGTCGGCCGGCGCGGCGGCACCGAGCTCCCACCGTCCCCCGGCGATGTAGCGCATGACGAGCGCCATGCCGGCGACGAGGCCGCCCGCGAAGCCTCCTCCGGGCGAGTTGTGCCCGGCGAAGAGCAGGTAGATCGAGACCACGATGATGGTGTGGAAGAGGATCCGGACGATCACCTCGAGCAGGAGCGATCGGTTCTCCGGCTTGACGTTGCCGCCGCCGACGAGCCAGGCGCGGGGAGCCGTGTCCCCCGCGGTCTGCACGCGCACGCCCTCGGTCGTCTCGACGAGCGGGCCGCGTCGGCTCCGCCGCGGCCCCTCGGGCAGGGCGCGCGTCGCCGAGAGCCGGTCGGCGCGGTGCGTGACGAACACCAGGGAGGCGACGCCGGTCGCGGCGAGGACGAGAACCGACAGTTCCCCCATCGTGTCCCAGCCGCGGAGGTCGACGAGGGCGACGTTGACGACGTTCTTCCCGTGCCCGAGCTCGTAGGCGAGGGTCGGGAAGGCCTCCGAGATGGGCGCGTCGACGCGGGAGCCCGTGGCGACGATCGCGACGAGGGCCATCATCGCCCCCGCGGCGACGCCCAGGATCGCCCGCGGTACGCGCCCCACCGAGGCGTTGTGCTCGCCCATCCGGGAGGGCAGGCGACGCAGGACCAGGGCGAACGTCACGAGGGTGACCGTCTCGACGAGGATCTGCGTGAGGGCCAGGTCCGGTGCGCCGCTGGTGCCGAACAGGATCACCATGCCCAGCCCCGTGACGGAGACGAGCACGACGCCGGTGTAGCGCTTCTGTGCGCGGATCGCCAGGATGCCCGCCGCGATCATGATCGGGGCGACGACGAGCTGTATCGGGGTGTGCCAGCCGCTGAGATGGGCGCCGGAGAAGCCGCCGGCGAGGAGGGCGGTGGCCTCGCCGGCGATCACGACGACGAAGATCGTGCCGACGTACACGGGCAGCGACCCTCGCTGGGTGAGCCCCGTCGTGACCACCGAGAGCCGGTCGACGCTGCGCATCACCAGGTAGTACGCGTCCTGCGCGGTGAACCGCAGCAGGCGCGGGCGGCGATCCCATCGCGTTCGCTGCAGCAGCCAGAACAGCAGCAGCCCGAGCGCCACGGCGCCCAGCGAGAGGAAGAGGGCGGGCGCGAACCCGTGCCAGAGCAGGAGATGCCCCGGACTGAGCTGGTCGCCGTCGTATCCGGGCGTCTTGGCGTCGTCCGCATAGCCGTAGAGCATCGCGTCGACGAGGGGCGCGATCGCGCCGACCACGATCGTTCCCGCTGAGAGCACGACCGGGGACAGGAGGAAGCCGAAGGGCGGTCGAGGCCATTCCGTCTCCGGCATGAAGGAGCCCGAGGCGTCGCGCTTCCGCCAGAACGCCCCCCAGAGGAAGCGCGCACCATATGCCGCAGTGAGAATGGATCCGAGGATCACGCCGACGAGAGCGACGAGCGCCCACGGGGATCCGCGGAGCGTCTCGTCGTAGAACGCCGCGAGGGTGGCCTCCTTCGCGACGAAACCGATCGTCGGCGGGATGCCCATCATCGAGCCGATCGAGAGGAAAGCGGCGGTCGCGAGCAGCGGCGCCTGTCGTCCGAGCCCCGAGATCTCCCGGAGATCGCGGGTGGCGAGCTGACGGTCGATGACACCCACGATGAGGAACAGCGCCGACTTGAACATCGCGTGGCTGATCACGAGCGCGAGACCCGCGAGGATGGCGTCGCTCGTGCCGTAGCCGAGCACGAGCGTGAAGAATCCGAGCTGACTCACCGTGCCGAAGGCGAGGATGCGCTTGAGGTCGGTCTCGCGCAACGCCTGCACGCCGCCGAGCAGCATCGTGAACACGCCGAGCGCGATGGTGATCGGGCGCCACGGACCGCTCAGCGCGAAGATCGGCGAGAAGCGCGCCACGAGGTAGATCCCGGCCTTCACCATCGCCGCCGCGTGCAGGTAGGCGCTGACCGGCGTCGGCGCGGCCATCGCCCCCGGCAGCCAGAAGTGGAAGGGGAAGATCGCGGACTTGCTCAGCGCCCCGACGAGCAGCAGAACCACCGCGACGTCGACGAGGGGGCCCGTGGGCGCGAGCTCCAGGATCCGCGAGATGCGGGACGTGCCGGCATCCACGGCGAGGAACACCACCCCGACGAACATCGCAAGCCCGCCGAGCGTGGTGACGAGCAGCGCCTGCAGCGCCGACCGTCGGCTCGCGCCGCGACGGTGATAGTGCCCGATGAGCAGGTAGGACAGGATGCTCGTGACCTCCCAGAACATCACGAGCAGCACGAGGTCGTCCGTGGTCACCAGCCCGTACATCGCGCCCGCGAAAGCGAGCAGCACGGCCGCGAACTGCCCGAGCCCCGACTCGGAATCGCGGAAGTACCAGCGGCAGTAGAACAGGACGAGCGCGCCCACGCCGCTCACGATCAGCGCGAGCAGCCAGCTGAGCTCGTCCATCCGGAACGAGAGCGAGAGACCGAGCTGCGGGATCCAGTCGATGGACTCCTGCGGGGTGACCCGTGGATCCTCGGCGGATTCGAGCACCTGGGGGGTCAGCAGCGCGGCGTGCACGAAGGCGGCGGTGGGCACGAGGGCCGCGACCGCGAAGGCCCGCGCACCGATCCAGTGCACGAGCGCGGGAAGCAGCAGCGCACCGAGGGCAAACACAGCGAGGAGCATCAGCATTCTGGTCTCCTCTGGCTCGTCGGTCTCAGCGACTCAGGCGGGCGGGTTCGCGACCAGTTTACCGGTGCGCGGGACCCGGTCCGGTGGTCGTGCCCTCCCGGAACGTGCAGGTGAGGCGGATCGAGGCCGCAGGCTCCCCCGCCAACAGGCGTGCTACGGCCTCCCCCGCAGCGCGTCCCTTCTCGACCGCGGGCTGCACGGCGGTCGTCAGCACATGGGCCCCGAGACCGTCCACCGAGATCCCGTCGAATCCCGCGACACTGACGTCCTCCGGCACGCGCAGACCGGCCTCCTCCGCGGCGCGGATCACGCCCGCCGCGAGGAGGTCGCTCTGGGCGAGGACCGCCGTGGGCCGGCTCTCGCCCTCGGCGAGAAGCAGCCGTCCGGCGATCAGCCCCTCGTCGATCGAGCTTCCCCCCGCCGACACCACCCGGGCGTCGGGGAAGACCGCTCTCACCGCCTCCAGACGGATCTGCGTGACCGGCGTGGTGATGGTCGCGATGCGCGCCTCGTCCGCATCGCCGCGCTCGCGCAGGGAGTCGAACGGCAGCGTCACCACAGCGACGTGCTCGTGCCCGAGTCCGTGGACGTGCCGGGCGAGCTGCCCCGCGGCTTCGCGGTTGTCGAGCTCGATCCGCAGCGCGTCCTGACCCGCATCGCCCTCGATCACGACGACCGGGAGACGGCGCGCGCGCACGTCCTCGAGGCTCCCGCGCATCCGCGGACTGCACCCGATCAGCACGGCGGCGTCGATGGGCGCGCTCGCCAGGGTCGGAGCGTCGGGCGCCGCATGCGGATCGTCCCGCAGCAGCAGGACTCCCGCACCGAGCGCGGCGAGCGCATCGGTGAGGCCGTCCATCATCGCGGTCTTCACGGGATCGAGGAACGCGGCGCGGAGATGCTCCTCGAAGGCGACGGCGACGATCCCGCTCCTCCCCCGTCGCAGCGATGCGGCGCGCGGATCCGGGCCGGTGTACCCGAGTTCGGCCGCGGCGCCGAGCACGCGCTCCTTCGTCGCCTCCGCGACCGGCGCCTTGCCGCTGAAGACCACGGAGGCCGTCGACGGCGACACCCCCGCCGCGCGTGCCACATCCGCGATGGTGGCACGCCGCCGCGGGCGGGTGGCGTCGGTGTCCGAGGTCATGTCTTGACAATAACATCGCCGGGATCTCGCGGATCGAATCGATTCGACTGTGACGGATCGCTCCGCTAGCGTTGACGTATGGACACCGAGCTCGACCGACCGACGGTCGTGCGCTGGCGCGCGGCGATCTTCGCGATCTTCCTCGCCAGCGGCCTGTCGATCGCGACCTGGGCCTCCCGCGTCCCCGCGATCAAGGAGTCCCTGGGGATCGACAAGGCGCAGATCGGCGTGATCCTGCTCGGGATGGGCATCGCCTCGATCGTCGGCATCTCGACGAGCCCCGCGGTCCTCGCCCGCACGGGCGCCCGCAAGGGGATGCTGAGGACGCTGCTGCTCGTGGCCCTCGGTGTGCTGCTGATCGGCCTCGGCGCCGACGTCCTGCACTCGCTGCCCCTCGTCCTCGTCGGCCTCGTGCTGTTCGGATTCGGGAACGGCAGCGTCGACGTCATGATGAACGTCGAGGCGACCGCGGTCGAGCAGCATCAGGGCACCACGATCCTTCCCGTGTTCCACGCCTTCTTCAGCTTCGGCACCGTCATCGGTGCGGGCCTGGGCGCCGGAGCCGCGGCGCTCGGCGTGAGCGTGGCGCTGCACGCCGGTGTCATCGCCCTGCTCATCGCGGTGATCGCGGTCGTCGGCGTCGCGAACGTGCCGAACCGAGCCGAGGCGCTGGATCCAGAGGACGCGGGGGAGAAGCCGCCCTTCCGCGCCCGCCTGCACGCGGCCCTGGAGGCCTGGCGGGAGCCCCGCACCTACGCGCTCGGCGTGGTCATGCTCGGCATGTCGTTCGCCGAGGGAGGGGCGAACGACTGGCTCGCGCTCGGCGTGGTCGAGGGCCACGGCGCGGAACCCGCGCTGGGTGCGGCAGGACTCGCCGTGTTCTCCGTCGCGATGACGGTCGTGCGGCTCTTCGGCGGCCCTCTCGTGGACCGCTTCGGACGGGTCATCGTGCTGCGCGTGCTCGCGGTCGCGGCGGCGGGCGGGATCCTGCTGTTCATCCTCGCGCCGAGCGTGCCCCTCGTCTTCGTGGGCGCGGCCCTGTGGGGGATCGGCGCCTCGCTCGGATTCCCGCTGGGCATGTCCGCCGCGGCCGACGACCCCGCCAAAGCCGCCGCACGGGTCAGCGCCGCGGCGACGATCGGCTACATCGCCTTCCTCGGCGGCCCGCCGATCCTGGGATTCATCAGCAACCACATCGGCCTGCTGAACACGCTGTTCATCCTCGTGGTGCTCGCCGCGTTCTCGGGCCTCTTCTCCGGCGCCGCTCGTCCGCTCCGGGCCGACGAGAAGGTGTCTGCGGCCTGAGGCACGCCCGCACCGGGCGTCGGAACCGACGCGTCGGCGCGGGCTAGGCTCTTCTGGTGCGTCTCGTCATCGCCCGTTGCGCCGTGGACTACACCGGCCGCCTCAACGCCCACCTGCCCCTGGCCACGCGCCTGCTCGTGCACAAGGGCGACGGCAGCCTGCTCGTGCACTCGGACGGCGGCAGCTACAAGCCGCTGAACTGGATGAGCCCGCCGTGCCGCCTCGAGTCCGAGGAGCCGGGGGAGGAGGAGGCGTCGGCCGGCGTCACCGCCGTCTGGCGCGTCACGCATCAGAAGACGGGCGATGCGCTCCGCGTGCAGATCTACGAGATCCTGCACGACTCCGCGCACGAGCTCGGCGTCGATCCCGGGCTGCAGAAGGACGGCGTCGAAGCGGATCTGCAGCGGCTGCTGGCCGAGCAGGTCGATCGGATCGCCGAGGGTGCGACCCTCGTGCGCCGCGAGTATCCGACCGCGATCGGCCCGGTCGACCTCATGGTGCGCGACGGCGCGGGCGCCGCGATCGCGGTGGAGGTCAAGCGCCGCGGCGACATCGACGGCGTCGAACAGCTCACCCGCTACCTCGAGCTGCTCGGGCGCGACCCGCACCTCGCGCCCGTGCAGGGCGTGTTCGCGGCGCAGGAGATCAAACCGCAGGCGCGCGTGCTCGCCGAGGACCGGGGGATCCGCTGCCTCGTTCTCGACTACGAGGACATGAAGGGCATCGAGTCGGGCGCACCGCGCCTGTTCTGAACCCGGGGTCGGGTGCCGGCCGACCGCAGGGCTCGACCCGCTCCGCCCATAGGCTGGAACACATGCCCTCTCCGTACTCCTGCGTCCTCTGGGACGTCGACGGCACGATCGCCGACGCGTCCGCAGGGATCCTGCCCCGGCTCGTCGAGGTCTTCGACGCGTTCGGCCGGCCCGCCCCGACCGCGGACGAGCTGTCGTTCTGGATCGGACCGCCGATGTACGAATCCTTCCGCGAACGCGGCGGCATGAGCCCCGAGGACGCGGAACGGGCGGTGACGATGTACCGGGATCTCGCCGCTCGCGACGGCTATGCCGCGAGCGTGCGGATCTACGACGGCATCCCGGAGGTGCTGCGCGCGGTCTCGGACGCGGGGGTGCCGCAGGCCACCGCGAGTTCGAAGCCGGAGAACCAGGTGCTCGCGATCCTGGAGCACTACGGGCTCAGGGACGACTTCGTCGTGGTCGCCGGCGCCCGCCCGGACGTCCCGGGACAGCACGACAGTAAGGCGGCGGTGATCGGACGGGCTCTCGTGCGGCTCACGGAGGCCGGGGTCGACGTCTCCCGCCCGGTGCTCGTCGGCGATCGCCACCACGACGTCGACGGAGCCGCCCAGTACGGGATCCCTGTGATCTTCGTGGACTGGGGCTTCAGCGAGCCCAGCGAGGCGCGCGGCGCGGTCGCCGAGGTCGGCACCGCCGCGGAACTGCAACGGATCCTGCTCCCCGGGTCCTGACCCCCGGATCCTGACCCCCGGATCCCGACCCCGGCGCGCGATCCGCCCCGGAGACGAAGAAACTCCCCGAGGCCGAAGCCCCGGGGAGTCGAAGTCCGTGTCGCTCAGAGCGGACGGATGTTCTCGGCCTGCAGGCCCTTCGGGCCCTGCGCCACATCGAACTCGACGCGCTGGTTCTCGTCGAGAGAGCGGTAGCCGGAGGATGCAATGGCGGAGTAGTGCGCGAACACGTCAGCTCCACCGTCGTCGGGGGAGATGAAGCCGAAGCCCTTCTCCGAGTTGAACCACTTAACCGTGCCCTGAGTCATGTACTGCCTTCTTGCTTGGGCTTACGTCGGCGCAGATGCGTCGACGCTGCCAACGCTAGCCGAGAGCACGGCGCGCGCAACACCCCATGAGACACAGTGACACAAACGTTGCACGACGATCTGAGGCGTCGGATCAGTCGGCGCACCCGCGGAAGACAGGCAGAAGACAGGCAGGAGCCCGGACATGAGCGGGCCCCCACCGCGGGGGGAGCGATGGGGGCCCAAGGACGACCGGAGGGTGCGTCTGGGATCAGCATACCCCATCTCGAAGAAATTTGTCCCCCAAATGGGGGACAAATTCCGATATCCGGGCTATCATCGAACCAAGCCGCAAGGCGGGGGATGAAGAAGGGCCCCCCCGGAGGATCCATTTTGGGGATTGGATGCGCCGAGGGGGCCGAAAACGCACGAGCCGCCGGTCTGGGGAAACCTTCACGCGTTCGCTGGGGACGATCGCGACGCGGCTGTCTTCAGGTGCGCAGTACAACCTTAGGCGAGCGAGCCTGCGCTTGTCCAGGGTTTCGCTGTCGTGCCGGGCGAGTTCCGCCCGGCACGACAGAACGGTCATCGCGACGCGGCGGCCACCGAGGCTGTGGGGGACGCGGTCATCGGTGCCGTCCGCACCGCGACGAGCCCGTCCACCGCTCCGAGCAGACGCTCGGGCGCCGGCTGTTCGGGGGTCTCCTGCGTGTGCACGAGCACGTTCAGCGCCGCCAGCACGAGCGAGACCGCGCTCACCGCGGCGTCCCGATCGTCCGTGCGCCGCCCGGCGAGTTCGATGAACTGCTCGCGCACGGATCCCATCCACTGCGAGAACGCCGGGAGCAGCTCCGGTCGCCGCAGCAGCAGCTCTTTGATCCGCGCCCGGTCCATCCGCCCGTCCATCGATGCACCGACGAGATCGCACAGCGCCGGGACCAGCTCGCCCTCTGCCGCGAGGAAACGTTCGATGACCTCGTCGGCGACGCCCGATTCGGGCAGGTTCAGGGCGGCGGCGGCCTTGGACGGGAAGTAGTTGAAGAAGGTGCGCGGCGAGACGTCGACCGTCTGGCAGATCTGCTCGATCGTGGTCCTGTCGAGTCCCTGCTCCTCGACCAGGCGCAGCGCGGCCGCGTGCAGCGCCTGCCGGGTCTGCAGCTTCTTGCGCTCTCTGCGGCCCTCGCCGTTGTCGTCCTTGCTCATGGTTCCTCCTCGCGGAGGGCCGGGACGGATCCGATCCGCCCCGGCCCGTCGCTCAGGCCTTCTGCGTCCTGATCGTGCCGGTCTCGGTGACACCGGCCGCGTCGGCCTGCTCCTGCAGAGCCGAGACGCGACGCAGCGGTGGCGCCTTGAAGAACCAGCTCAGCAGGAAGGCGAGCAGCAGCACGCCGAAGCCGACCCAGTAGATCACGTCGATCGCCTGGGTGAAGCCGACCATGAACGGCTTCGTCAGCGCGGCGTCCGCCCCGTTCAGGAAAGAGGTGTCGTTGGTCGAGCTCTTCGTGCCGCTCGACGCCTGGGACGTGCCCGAGTTCAGCTTCTTCGTGATCTCCGGCACGACCTCGCCGACCCAGTGGCTGCGCTGCGCGTCGTTCGACCAGTCGACGACGACCCTGCCGTCCGATACGGACGCGTTCGCCTTGTCTGCCACGGCCTGCAGCGCCTTGGCTTCGGCGGCCGGGGTGGCCTCCGCGACCTTCTGCTGGATCACGGTCGGTGCGGCGGCGGCGGGAAGCTGCCCGGCCGCGACGGCCTGGTCCACGCCCGCGGTGACGGCATCGGTCACGGCCTTGTCGGCCGCGGCCTTCGCCTGCGCGGTGCCCTTGTCGAGACCCGCCTGGATGTTGTCCTGGATCGGTCCGACGATCGGGTTCCAGAGCTGCTTCATGACGGCCTGGTTGTTCGCCTTCCCCGCGACGGCGGGGTCGAGCGCGGCATCCAGGGCGGCGGTCAGCGTCGGCTTGTCGGCCATGCTGTGCGTGACGTTGAGCGGCAGCAGCGTGAACAGGATCGACAGCATGATCGCCGTGCCCAGGGTTCCGCCGATCTGGCGGAAGAAGGTCGCTGCGCTCGTGGCGACGCCCATGTCCGGCGCGTTGACCGCGTTCTGGCTGGCCATCGTGAGCGACTGCATGAGTTGGCCGAGCCCCAGGCCGACCACGAACATGCCGATCATCATGTACCAGACGCCGGTGGTCGAGGAGACGAAGGTGAGCAGCAGGAAGCCGAGCGCCGTGGTCAGCGTGCCCGTGCGCGGGAAGAAGCCGTACTTGCCCGTCCGGGCCGTGATCTGCCCCGCGGCCATCGAGGAGGCCATGAGTCCGACCACCATCGGCAGCATCGCGAAGCCCGACTCGGTCGGGGTGAGGCCTGCGACGATCTGCATGTAGAGCGGGATCGTCATCATCGCGCCGAACATGCCGAAGCCGACGAGCACGCCGATGATCGTCGCCCAGGAGAACGCGTTCGAGCGGAACAGGCGGATCGGGATGATCGCGTCGTTCTTCATCGCGATCTCGATGAGCACGAACGCGACGGCGCCGAGGCCTCCGACCACGTAGCAGGCGATCGCGCCGGGCGACGCCCAGCCCCACTCACGGCCCTGCTCCGCGACGAGCAGCAGCGGGACGAGGGCCACGATCACAGCGGTCGCACCCCACCAGTCGATCCGCGGGTTCTCGTGCTTGCCCACCTTCGGCAGGTGCAGGAACGCGATCACCATGGCGAGGGCGATGAGGCCGATCGGCAGGTTGATGAGGAACACCCAGCGCCACCCGTCGATCCAGAGGATCTGGTGGGCGCCGGCGAAGATCCCGCCGACGAGCGGTCCGATGAGCGAGGAGACGCCGAAGACGGCGAAGAAGTAGCCCTGGTACTTGGCGCGTTCGCGCGGCGCGAGGATGTCGGCCATGATCGCGAGCGGCAACGACATGAGCGCGCCGGCTCCGATGCCCTGGAAGGCGCGGAAGCCCGCGAGCATCAGCATCGACGTCGAGAACGTCGACAGCACGGAACCCAGGATGAACACGGTGATGCCGAAGATGAACAGCGGGCGCCGGCCAAAGATGTCGGAGAGCTTGCCGTAGATCGGGACGGAGATCGTCGACGTGATGAGGTACGCCGTGGTGACCCAGGCCTGCTGGTCGAGGCCGTGCAGGTCGTCGCCGATCGTGCGGATCGCAGTGCCGACGATGGTCTGGTCGAGCGACGACAGGAACATGCCGGCCATGAGGCCGTAGATGACGAACAGGATCTGCCGGTGCGTCATGATCGGGGCGGCGCTCTTGCGCTCGGCGCGCGTCACCCCTGGAGCGGTGGTTGCGGTGGACATGAAGGCCCTTCGGGTGGATCCGGACGTCACGCCGGTCGTCGACACCCCGTCGGCTCCCCGGCGCCGACGTTGGCGGCAAGAATGTTGCAGCCCTGCAACTTTACACGATGCGCAACCTTGCGCCAGTGCAGCTTCGCTATGAGGTTGCTGGGGAGCGGACGTCGTCCCGCAATCGGTCCCTGCGGCGCGTCGCCCTCAGGCCGCGGACTCGGCGGCGGGTGTCAGCTGGCTCGCGCGCGAACGCACGAGCATCTCCACCCCTTCGAGCAGCCGCGCAGCCCCGGGGCGCTCCCCGGCGGCGGATCCGTCGTGCACGATGAGGCTCAGCGCGGCCATGGTGAGCGCCACCGCGGCGACCGCATCCTCCTCGCTCGCGCGCTCGCGCACGAGCGAGACGTACTGCTCGCGGATGCCGCCCATCCACTGGGCGAAGGCGGGCATGAGCTCGGGCCGGCGCAGGACCAGCTCCTTCATGCGCTTGCGCTGACGGGCGTCGTCCATCGAGGAGCCGATGAGCTCGCACAGGGCCGGCACGAGATCGCCCTCCGCACGGCGGAACGCCTCCGCACCCTCGGGCGGCATAGCGGTGTCGGGAAGATCGAGCGCGGCCGCGGCCTTCGACGGGAAGTAGTTGAAGAACGTGCGCGGCGACACGTCGACGGCCTGGCAGATCTGCTCGACGGTCGTGTGGTCGAGGCCCTGTGCCTCGACCAGCTCGAGCGCGGCCTCGTGCAGCGCCTGCCGAGTCTGCTGCTTCTTGCGCTCCCGGCGTCCGCACGTCTCGGGGTGCACGTTCTCGATGCTGGTCATCTCACTCTCCTCGCCGGAGAGCCGGGGCGGCGCGTGGACCGCCCCGGCTCCGCTCACGCCGTGTGCGTGCGGATGGTCCCTGTCTCGGTGCGTCCTGCCGCATCGGCCTGCTCCTGCAGCGCCGAAACGCGCCGCAGCGGCGGCACCTTGAAGAACCAGGTCAGCACGAACGCCAGCAGGATCACGCCGAAGCCGACCCAGTAGAGCAGCACGATCGAGTCGATGAAGCCGACCATGAACGGCTTCGACAGACGCGGGTCCGCTCCGGTGAGGAAGGATGTGTCGCTGATCGAGCTCGACGAGGAACCGGACGCCGCCGAGTCCTTCTTCTTCAGCTGGTCCTGCAGCGTCGGGACGAGCGTGTCGACCCAGTACTCGCGTTCGGCCTTGTCGGACCAGTTCACCGAGACGCCGTCGCCCTGCACGGTCGCGTGCGCCTTCTCGGCGACCGCCTTCAGCACGGCCGCATGCGCACCGGCCTCGGCGGCCGGCAGGGCCTCCGCGACCTTCTGCGCGATCACGGCGTCGGCGGCCTGCGCGGGGATCTGCCCCGCGGCCACGGCCCGCTGCACTCCGGCGGAGACCTTCTCCTGCACGGCCTGGGCCGCCGCGGCCTTGGCCTGCGCGTCGCCCTCGGCGAGGCCCTTGTCGAGATTGTCCTGGACGGTCTTCTCGATCGGCGAAACGATCGGGTTCCAGAGCTGCTTCATGATCGCCGCGTTCTCGGACTTGCCGGCCTCAGCGGGATCCAGCGCCGTGTCGAGCGCCGCCGTCAGCGTCGCCTTGTCCTCGGTGGCGTGGACGATGTTCGTCGGCAGCAGGGAGAACAGCAGCGAGAGCATGATCGCGGTGCCCAGCGTTCCGCCGATCTGACGGAAGAAGGTCGCCGCGCTCGAGGCGACGCCCATCTCGTGGGCCGCGACCGAGTTCTGGCTCGCCAGCGTGAGCGGCTGCATGAGCTGACCCAGGCCCAGCCCCAGCACGAACATGCCGATGAAGATCTCCCAGAGCGGGGTCTCGTACCGGATGAAGGTGAGCGCGAAGAAGCCGACGGCCGTGAACAGCGTGCCGAGCACGGGGAAGATGCGGTACTTGCCGGTGCGCGCGGTGATCTGGCCCGACGCGAGCGAGGCGATCATGAGCCCGATGATGAGCGGGAGCATCGACAGCCCCGACTCGGTGGGGTTCAGCCCCTTCACGATCTGCATGTAGAGCGGGATCGTCATCATCGCGCCGAACATCGCGAACCCGACCAGCACGCCGATCAGCGTCGCCATCGAGAAGGTGTTCGAGCGGAAGAGCTTGAGCGGGATGATCGCGTCGTCCTTCATGAGCGCTTCGATCACGATGAAGCCGACGATGCCGACGACGCCCACGACGTAGCAGACGATCGAGGCCGCCGAGGTCCAGCCCCAGGTGCGCCCCTGCTCGGCGACGAGGAGGAGCGGGACGAGGCCGACGATGACCGCCGCGGCGCCCCACCAGTCGATGCGCGGGCCGTGGTGCTTGTGCACCTTCGGCAGGTGCAGGAACGTGATGACCATGAAGAGGGCGAACAGTCCCAGCGGGATGTTGATGAGGAAGCACCAGCGCCAGCCGTCGATCCAGAGGATCTCCTTCGCGCCGGCGAAGAGGCCGCCAACGAGCGGTCCGATCACGGTCGCGATGCCGAAGACCGCGAAGAAGTAGCCCTGGTACTTGGCCCGCTCCCGCGGCGCGAGGATGTCGCCCATGATCGCGAGCGGCAGCGCCATGAGCGCACCGGCCCCGATGCCCTGGACCGCGCGGAAGGCGGCGAGCATGAGCATCGACGTGGAGAACGCGGAGAGCGTGGAGCCCAGGATGAAGACGACGATGCCGAGGATGAACAGCGGGCGGCGCCCGAAGATGTCGCTGAGCTTGCCGTAGATCGGCACGGCGATCGTCGACGTGATGAGGAACGCCGTGGTGACCCAGGCCTGCTGGTCGAGGCCGTGCAGGTCGTCGCCGATCGTGCGGATGGCGGTGCCGAACACCGTCTGCGCGAGCGAGGACAGGAACATGCCGGACATGAGGCCGTAGATGACCAGCATGATCTGCTTGTGGGTCATGATCGGCTGCGACGAGGCGTCGGCCGGTCTCTCGACCGTGCGGACGGCGCCGGTGGCGGTGGCCATAGAGGTCCTTCCCAGAGGAGGCGGAACGCGTCGGGGGCCTCCCCGCGGACGTCGTCGATCAACGCGGATGCCGGCGCCGGCACAAAACTTTGCAACCCTGCAATGTTACACCCTTGCAAGCTTTCATGCACGCACGGATGTCGATCCCGCCGTCCCGGCGCCGCAGCACGACGAAGCCCACCGGCATCCCGGGGGCCGGTGGGCTTGGTCGACGCGGATCAGCGCGTGCGGTCGTGCTGGATCGCCAGGAGCGTGATGAGTTCGTAGACCACGTGGCTCGCCGCGATCCCGGTCATCTGCGCGTGGTCGTAAGCCGGAGACACCTCCACGACGTCGGCCCCGACGATGTTCGTGTCGCGCAGACTGCGCAGGATCCGCAGCAGTTCGCGGCTCGTGAGCCCCCCTGCCTCGGGCGTTCCCGTCCCGGGGGCGTGCGCGGGATCCAGCACGTCGATGTCGATCGACACGTAGAGCGGCGCATCGCCGATCCGGTCGAGGATCCGGGCGATCGCCGCCTCGACGCCGTGCTCCTCGATCGACTCGCTCGACACGATGGAGAAGCCCAGGCGCGCGTCGTCCTCCAGATCCTTCTTGTCGTACAGCGGACCGCGCGTGCCGACGTGGCAGCTCGCGGTCAGATCGATCAGCCCCTCCTCGCTCGCTCGGCGGAACGGCGTGCCGTGCGTGATCGGCGCACCGAAGTAGGTGTCCCAGGTGTCGAGGTGCGCGTCGAAGTGCAGGACCGCCACGGGTCCGTGCCGGCGTGCGACCGAGCGCAGCAGCGGGAGCGCGAGAGTGTGGTCGCCGCCGATCGTGACGATCCGCGGCGCCCGCTCGGCGAGGGCGCTCACCGCGCGATCGGTCTCCTCCACCGCCTCCGCGATGTCGAAGGGGTTCAGCGCGATGTCGCCCGCGTCCACGACCTGCGCGCGGGCGAAGGGCGCGAAATCCTGCGCCGGGTTGTACGGACGCAGCAGGCGCGACGACTCGCGCACGTGCGACGGCCCGAAGCGCGTGCCGGGGCGGTAGCTCACCCCCGAATCGAACGGCGCGCCCACCACCGCGATGTCCGCGTGCTCGACCTCCTCCAGCCGGGGGAGACGGGCGAACGTCGCGAAGCCGGCGTAGCGCGGGTTCACCGAGGCGTCGACGGGTCCGAGGGGAGTGCTCATGGGTGGTCCTTCTGTCGTTCCTGCGGCGTCTCCTGCGCGGAGATGCCGCCCGCCGGGGAGGGCGGAGTGGTCTGGTGGATGTGGACGAGGCGGACGCCGCCGGACGCGATCGCGGCGCGGATCGCCGGACCGGGATCCGCCCCGGGAGCGACCTGGACCCCTTCGGCCCCGAACGCGCGGGCGAGCAGCGGCCAATCCGGCTGGACCAGGTCGACGCCGATCGGCACCATGCCGCGATCCACCTCGTTCTGGCGGATCTCCGCGTACCCGCCGTTGTCGACGCACACGATCGTGAGATCCAGCCGCTGCTCGACGGCGGTGACGATCTCGTTGACCGCGAACATCAGCGCGCCATCGCCGACCACGGCGACCACGGGTCGATCCGGCCGGGCGACGCGGGCACCGATGGCGGCGGGGAGGCCGTACCCGAGCGTCGCGTAGGTGGGCGTGTAGAGCAGTGCGTGCGGACCGCTCCGGCGCAGCACGTTCGCAAGGGCCAGGTAGACGATCTGGGAGGAGTCGCCCGCCACGATCGCGTCGTCCGGGAGCGCGGCGGCGATCTCCTCGGCGAGCGCGACCGTCGCCGGCGCGGTCTCGCGGATCTCTCGCAGGATCGCGGTGCGCACGTCGCCCAGCTCGGGGCTGCGGGGGGCGACCGCGGGGAGCGCGTCGAGGATCCGCTCGAGCACCGCGCGCGCGTCGCCGAGGATCCCGACCGTCGGCGTCAGGTTCTTGTCCACCTGCGAGGGAGCGATGTCGATGCGCACGACCGCTCCCGCAGGCTCCATTCGCGGCGCCCACAGCTCGGCCTCCCCGAGCTTCGAGCCCACGACGAGCAGCACGTCGGCCTCCTCCGCCGCCGCGCGCGCCGCACCGAGGCGGAGGTTCGCGCCGAGCGAGAGCGGGTGGGCCTCGTCGACCGCGCCCTTGCCGTTGAGCGTCGTCAGGACGGGCGCGCCGAGACGTTCGGCGAGCGCGGTGAGCGTCGCGCCTGCCCGCGTGGCGCCCCCTCCGGCGATCACCAGAGGGCGGCGGGCGGCGGCGAGCAGTGCCACCGCCTCCGCGATCGCCGCGTCCGATCCTCCTTCGGCCGGGGGTGCGGGGCGCGGCAGGCGCTCGGACGCGGGCACGTCGGCCGGCGACTCCAGCACGTCGAGGGGGACCTCGATGTGCACGGGACGAGGGCGACCCGTGCGGAAGAGGGCGAAGGCGTCGTGCACGGCGGCGACCGCCTCGCCCGCGGAGGAGACGCGACGCGACCACTCCGCGATCGCGCCGACCATCGCCGAGGCGTCCTTCGTCTCGTGCAGGGTGCCGACGTCGGCGAACTCCGCCCCGCGGGCGACGCCGGGCGAGAGGACGATCATCGGCCGGGACTCGCAGAACGCGGTGCCGACCGCGCTCATCGCGTTCTGCAGGCCGGGGCCAGACGTGGTGATCACGACGCCGGGGAGGCCGGTCTGCTGGGCCCATCCGTCCGCGCCGTATCCGGATCCCTGCTCGTGGCGATTGGTCACGACCCGGAAGCCGAGGTCGGCGAGGGGACGATAGAACTCCAGGTTGTGCGTGCCGGGAATCCCGAACACGGCGTCCACGCCGTACCCGCGGATCGTCTCCAGGATCGCCCTTCCGGCCGTGTCGGCCCAGGGGTCGGTGTCGCTGCTCATCCGTGGCTCCTCATCCCTCGCTCCTCTCAGGCCGCGCGGTGGCGCGGTTCGCCGTCGATCCAGGTCTCCCGGACGCGGATCGAGCCGATCCGTTCGGGATCCGCCACGAGGGGATCCTCGTCGAGCACGACGAAGTCCGCGAACTTGCCGACCTCCAGGCTGCCCAGATCGTCCTCGCGTCCGAGCGAGATCGCGCCCTCGAGGGTGTGCGCGCGCAGGGCTGCGAGCGCGGAGATCCGCAGGTCGTCCGGACCCAGCCGGTGCCCGCGTCGCGTGACCCTGGTCACCGCCGCCTGGATGGCCTCGAGCGGGATCGGATCTGCGACGGGCGCGTCGGAGGAGATGGTGATGGGGACGCCGGCGCGCTCGAACTCGCCGAGCGGGTTGAACCGCTCGCCCGGGGTGCCGATCGCCTCCTCGACCCCCTCGCCCCAGTTGTAGTAGTGCTGCGGCTGGTTCACCGGCCGGATGCCGGCGGCCGCCATGCGTCCGATCTGCTCGGGGGTCGGCAGTCCGCAGTGCTCGATCCGGTGCCGCGCGTCCGCGTCGGGCGCCTCGGCGAGCGCGTCCTCGATCGCGGAGACGACCATCTCGATCGCCGTGGGCGACTGCGCGTGCGTCGCGGTCTGCAGCCCGGCGAGGTGCGCCCGGCGGATCAGCCCGGCGTACTCCGCCGGCTCGTGGTAGAGCTGCCCGGTGCGGCAGGGGTCGCCTACGTACCCGTCGGGGAAGTACGCGGTCCACCCGCCGAGCGTGCCGTCGGCGTAGAACTTGATCCCGGCGAAGCTGAGGTGGGCGTTGCCGAACTGGCCGACCAGCCCCATCTCCAGCGCCTCGTCGAGCAGATGCGACAGCAGGTACATCGACACCCGCAGGGACAGCCCGCCCGCCTCCGCCAGACGCAGGTACATGTCGAACTCGCGTCGGCTGACCTGCGCGTCTCCGATCGTGGTCACCCCGCCCGCGAGGAAGCGCCCGGTCGCGACATCGAGCTGGCGCAGGTGCTCCTCCGGCTCGTCCGCGAGATGGAAGTTCGGGCCGTGATGGCCGACCTTCACCCCGTGGATCCCGGTGAGGATGTTGCAGGCCGCATCCGACAGCTCGCCGGTGAGCTCGCCGTCCGCGTCGCGGAAGAACTCCCCGCCGGGCGGGTTGGGGCTGTCGCGATCGATCCCGCTGCGCGCGAGCGTGTAGCTGTTCACCACGCCGCCGTGACCGGAGGCGTTCATGAGATACACCTCGCGATCGGTCGCGACCTCGTCGAGCTCGAACCGCGTCGGGTGGCGCCGCTCGGCGAGATTGCGGTGCTCGTACCCGTAGCCGCGCACGGGCCGTCCGGGCGGAAGGGCCTTCGCCGCCGCGGTCAGGAGGGCGACGATCTCCGGGATGCTCGCCGCCTTCTCCGGGCCGCAGTCGACCCACGTCATCATCTGGCCGTACATGAGCGGATGCGCATGCGCGTCGACGAATCCGGGCACGATCGTCGCGTCGCCGAGGTCCACGCGCTCGGGCACCAGACCGGCGGCGGCCGCCGCGGCCTCGCACTCGGCCGGGGTCCCCGTCGCGAGGATCCGACCACGGTGGCTGAGCAGCGCGGTCGCCGTGGTCGCGGCGGGATCGATCAGGTGGATGGCCTGCGCCGTCACGAGGCGCGGCACGCTCTGCGGGGACTGGTCGAAGGGGACGAGCTTTCTCATGGCATCCTGTTCGCGGTCGTGTCGGTGCGGGCGGTGAAGGAGGCGGTGACGGGCGCCTCATCGGAGTGCTGCGGCGCGAGCCTGGTGCAGATCCCCGCGAGCACCGCCATCCCGACGAACATCGCGATCACCGACCACACGCTGCCAGTCCAGGCGATGAGCTGGGTCGCGAACCAGGGAGAGAACCCGGCCCAGACGGCCGCCCCGACGCCGTAGGAGAGCGCGATGGAGGTGTATCGCGCCTGCGGGCGGAACATCTGCGCGAGGATCGCGGCGATCGGCGCATAGGTCGCGCTCATCGCGATGCGCACGAGGGAGGCGAGGAGGAAGATGAGCGGCTCGACGCGGCCCGGCATGATCAGCAGGAAGGGCGCGAACGTGAGCACCGACGTGATCAGGCCGATGTACATGACGTTCTTCCGGCCCCACTTGTCGCCGAGCCACGCGACGGGGAGGGTCACGACGAACTCCACGAAGGAGGCGATCGTCATCGCGTCGAGGATCACCTGCTCGCTGATCGAGATGGGCGCGCCGGTGGCGTAGGCGGTGGCGAACGTGGTCGCGAGGTAGTAGCCGCCCGTCGAGACCGGGAGGATTCCGATGCCGAGCAGGATCGGACGCCAGTTGGCGCGCAGGGCGAAGGCGAGCGGCATCGACTGCGTGCGACCCTCGATCTTCTTCTCGAACACCGGGGACTCCTCGACCCGGTAGCGCACCCAGAGCCCGACCGCGATGAGGACGATCGAGAGCAGGAACGGGATGCGCCAGCCGCCGTCGCGGATGAAGCCCTCGCCTCCGCGCGACATGATCGCGAAGATCCCGGATGCCAGCAGCGCGCCGGCGGGGTTCCCCAACTGCGTGAACCCGCCGTAGAACGTCTTGGACTTCTCCGGGGCGTGCTCGACGCTCATGAGAACCGCCCCGCCCCACTCGCCGCCGACGGCGAGGCCCTGCACGGCGCGCAGGAGGATCAGGAGGATCGGTGCGAGGATCCCGACGCTCTCGTAGGTCGGGAGGCAGCCGACCAGCACGGTCGAGGCACCCATGAGCAGCAGCGTGATGACGAGGGAGACGCGACGGCCGAGCTTGTCGCCGATGTGCCCGAAGAGGATGCCTCCGATCGGTCGCACGAGGAAGGCGACCGCGAACGTCGCGAACGCCGCCGAGGTCTCGGCCAGCGGGTCCTTGCTCGGGAAGAAGAGCGGACCGAAGACGAGGGCGGCGGCGGTCGCGTAGACGTAGAAGTCGTACCACTCGATCGTCGTGCCGACGAAGGCGGCGATTCCGGCGCGCCGGGCCTTGCTGTGCGGGGAGGTCATGGCCGCTCCTTTGCGGTGTCAGGGATGCGAAGGATGCTAGGTCGGCGTCCGAGCCGTCGCAAGGCCGTTAGCTCGGGGGATCGCGGTCAGAACTGGAGTATTGTCCGGGCTCAGCGGCAGATTGGCGACGTTTCACCGGTCTAGGGTGAAACTGACACTCTTTTTGTTGACGACGGAATCCAAACGCGGAAAGTGGGGAATCACCGTGACGGCGACGGATTTCGATGCGGAGCTGATCCGCGCTCTCCGCGAGGACGGCCGGGCGAGCATCCGATCGCTGGCCACCCGCCTCGCGCAGCCCCGCGCCGCGGTGGCGGCCAGGCTCCGCGTGCTGCTCGAGGATCGCACGATCCGGATCATCGGGGCGGTGGATCCGTTCTTCCTCGGACAGCACGTCATCGCACACGTCTCGATCCGCACGACGGGCCCCGCGGCCCCGACGGCGATGGCGCTGCGCGCCCTGCCGGAGACGGTCTTCCTGTCGGCGGTCGGAGGGCTGTTCGACCTCGTGACAGAGGTGCGACTGGGCAGCATGGACGAACTGCACGCGGTCATCGAGCGCATCCGCGGACTGCCCGGCGTGCTCGACGCGAGCACCCTCGTCTACACCTCGGTCGTCAAGGGCCCGTTCGTGTCGAGCTATCGCGGGGAGGTGGCGCTCGACACCATCGACGTCGCGCTCATCGAGAACCTGCAGGAGGACGGCCGGATCAGCTTCCGTGCGCTGGGGGAGACGGTGCGCCTGTCGCCGAGCGCCGTCGCGACCCGCGTGCAACGGCTGCGGGAGGCGCACGTCATCCAGATCGGCGCGGTCGAGGCGCGGGGGCCGGCGCAGCGCCGCCAGTCGATGGGCGTGGGCGTGAACCTGACGGGCGACGACGACCGGGTCCTCTCCGTCGTGCGCACCTGGCCCGGGGTGGACTTCGCGGCGCGGACCGTGGGGCGCTTCGACGCCGTCATGACCTTCGTCGAACCCTCTCCGGGCGCGCTCTACGAGGGCAGGGAGCGATTGCGCGCGCTTCCGGGCGTCGCCCGCACCGAGGCGTGGCTGCACCTCTCCGTGCTCAAGGAAGACTACGCACGGCAGTTCCGGACTCCGTGACCGCTCAGCGCACTCCGATGACTGCCGACGACCGCACGACCCGACGACGAAGGCCTCCGCCCGGGGATGTGTCATCCCGAGTCGGAGGCCTTCGTCCTGTGGTGCGCGAGGGGGGACTTGAACCCCCACGCCGTTGCCGGCACTGGCACCTGAAGCCAGCGCGTCTACCTATTCCGCCACTCGCGCATGTCGGTTCTCGCGAACCAACCTCCCGAGAATAACACGGAGCGACGGGGCGTTCGAACCAGTCCCCGCCCGTCACAGCGGGGAATACCGCGTCATCCGGGGGTTCATTCAGGGCGGGTGGCTACGATGGGCCTACCGATCGGTGAGCCATGGGAGCCCAGTGGGACTACTAGACAGCTTTGAGAAGGGTCTCGAGCGCGCTGTGAACAGCGCGTTCGCGAAGACCTTCCGCAGCGGGATCCAGCCCGTGGAGATCGCGTCCGCCCTGCGTCGGGAGATCGACACGAAGGCGGCCGTGGTGAGCCGCGATCGCATCATCGTGCCCAGCACGTTCGTGGTGCACCTGAGCGGCGAGGACGCGACCGCCATGCACGGCCTCGGCTCCACGCTCGTCGACGAGCTGCACGGCCTGGTCAAGGACCACGCCCGCGCCCAGGGCTACAGCTTCGCGGGCCCCGTCACCATCGCCCTCGAGGCCGACGACCGTCTCGCGACCGGCACCCTGCGGGTCGACTCCGCCTCCTCCGGCTCCGGATCGCGGATGACCTGGCAGGCCGTCGTCACGACCGGCGGCACCCGCCACCCGTTGACGAAGGCACGCACCGTGATCGGCCGCGGCAGCGACGCCGACATCACGATCGGCGACGCCGGATCCAGCCGCAAGCACGCCGAGATCCTCTGGGACGGCGACCACGCGATGCTGCGGGATCTGGGATCGACCAACGGCACCAAGCTGAACGGCACCCGCGTCCGCGAGGCGCAGCTCGACAGCGGCATGGTCATCACGATCGGGCGCACCGACCTCAGCTTCCAGATCGTCCCGGTCTCCGCGCCGGGACGTCCGGGCGGGCGGGGCGACGACGTCACGCGGGCGTTCGGAGTCTCCCCGTGACCGATCCCAGCTCCCTCACTCTTCTCCTGCTCCGCATCGGCTTCCTCGTGCTGATGTGGTTCTTCGTGTTCGCCGTGGTCTACTCGCTGCGCGCCGACCTCTTCGGCGTGCGGGTGCGCAAGCTTCCCGAGGCCCAGGGCGCCGCGGTCCCCGCTCCCGCGGCAGCGACGCCGGCCGCCGCGAAGGCGAAGCCCGCCCCCAAGGCCAAGCCGGGAGGACCCGCGACCACCTCGACCGTCTCCACGCTCGTCATCACCTCCGGCCCCAAGGCGGGGCTCGAAGTGCCGCTGGGAACCGAGCCGCTGTCGATCGGCCGCTCCAGCGAGTCCGGTCTCGTGATCCGCGACGACTACACGTCCAGCCACCACGCCCGCCTGCTGCTGTGGGGCGATGCGTGGATGATCCAGGACCTCGACTCGACGAACGGCACGTTCCTGGGCGGCGAGCGCGTGGGCGCGCCCGTCGCGGTCTCGATCGGAGTGCCGATCAAGGTCGGCGCCACGACGTTCGAGCTGCGGGCGTAACCGGCGACATGGTCTTCGAGGGCTCGAGCGCCGCGATCTCCCACACCGGGAAGGTCCGCTCCAACAACCAGGACTCCGGCTACGCCGGGGCGAACCTGTTCGTGGTCGCGGACGGCATGGGCGGTCACGCGGGCGGCGACGTCGCCTCCAGCATCGCGGTCCACCGCCTGGAGAACCTCGACCACGGCTACGCCTCCACGATGGACGCGCAGGCCTCCCTGCAGGCGGCGGCGACCACGGCGGCGGGCGACATGATCCGCGCAGTCAAGGACCGTCCGGAGCTCGCGGGACTGGGCACCACGCTCGACGCGATCATCATGGTCGACGACTACGCGGTGATCGGCCACATCGGCGATTCGCGGATCTACCTCTACCGGGACGAGACGCTCACCCAGATCACGAACGACCACACGTTCGTGCAGCGCCTCGTCGACTCGGGCAGGATCACCCCCGAGGAGGCCCGGTACCATCCGCGTCGCTCGGTGCTCATGCGCGTGCTCAGCGACATGGACGCGGATCCCGAACTCGACATGTTCGTGATGCCCACCCAGCCGGGCGATCGCTGGCTGCTCTGCTCGGACGGCCTGAGCGGCGTGGTCGACGAGACGCACATGCTCAAGGCGCTGCGCCTGGGCATGGCCCCAGGACGCACGGCCGACGGGCTGCTCAAGTTCGCCCTCGACGGCGGCGCCCCCGACAACGTCACGATCGTCATCGTCGACGTCGGGGGACAGCACCCGCTGATGAGCGGCACGGCGACGATCGTCGGCGCCGCCGCCAACCCGCAGGGCGTGGTCGTCCCCGCCGCCCGCCCCGCGCGACCCAGCTGGCTGCACCCGGTGCGTCAGGCCGCGAACGAGCCCACGCACTTCGAGCCGGCGGCCGACTACCTCGAAGAGCTCATCGAGGAAGACCACCGCCGTGCGGTGCGCCGCCGCATCGGCTGGATCACGGGCTTCATCGTCGTGATCGCGCTCATGGCCGCCGCCCTGTTCGGCGCGTACGCGTGGACGCAGACCCGATATTTCGTGGGCATCGACCGCGCCAACGACACGGTCGCGATCTTCCAGGGCATCCCGCAGGACGTCGGTCCGATCTCGATGTCGCACGTCTATCAGGACACCGACATCCCCGTCACCGAGCTGCCCGCCTTCTACCAGTCGGTCGTCCAGAACCGCACGACCGCCGATTCCCTGAAGGACGCGCAGGGCATCGTCGAGCGCCTTCGCGCCTCCCTGCCGACGGAGAAGACGCCATGACCGCCACCGCCGACGTGAGCGCCGACACCAGCGTGCTGCGGGCCCTGCGGAAGATCCGCGGCCCGCAGACGCAGCGCAACCGCGAGTTCTGGCTCCTGCTGTTCGCCGTGCTCGTCTCCGGCGCCGCGCTGACCCTCGTCCAGCTCGGCGCGCTGCGCACGATCGACCCGATGATCCTGCTCATCGGGGGCGGCCTGGCCGTGCTCGTCTTCGCCCTGCACATCGTGCTGCGCTTCGTCGCGAGCGATGCGGATCCGTTCGTCCTGCCGATCGCGACGCTGCTCACCGGCGTCGGGATCGCCGAGATCTACCGGATCGACATCGCCGAGCACAACGTGGGCTGGGACGCCTTCTCGAGCAAGCAGCTCATGTGGATGGCGATCTCGGTCATCGGCGCGATCGCGCTCGTCGTCTTCCTGCGCAACTACCGCGTGCTCTACCGCTACACGTACCTGTCCGGGCTGACCGGACTGATCCTTCTCGTGCTGCCCTTCGTGCCGGGACTCAAGGCCGACGCGAACGCCGATGTGTGGATCTCGATCGGCGGACTGGGCTTCCAGCCGGGCGAGCTCGCGAAGATCTTCCTGGCGATCTTCTTCGCCGGCTACCTCGTGCGCACGAGGGAGAGCCTGTCGTCCGTAGGCAAGAGGTTCCTCGGGATCACCTGGCCCCGGATGCGCGAGCTCGGACCGGTCATCGTCGTCTGGCTCATCTCGCTCGGCATCATCGTCGCGCAGCACGACCTCGGCACCGGAATGCTCATCTTCGGGATGTTCATCGTGATGCTCTACGTCGCGACGGGCAAGACGAGCTGGGTGCTCATCGGCGTCCTCGGCGTCGCCGCCGGCGTCGCGATCGTGTCGCAGTTCCTCACGTACGTGCAGGGACGCTTCGACGCGTGGCTGAACGCCTTCGATCCGGATCTGATCGCGTCCAAGGGCGGCAGCTACCAGCTCGTGCAGGGCATCTTCGGCCTCGCCCACGGCGGCCTGCTCGGCACGGGGCTCGGACAGGGCCGCCCGCAGGTGACCCCCGTCGCCGAGAGCGACTTCATCATCTCGAGCCTCGGCGAGGAGATCGGCCTCATCGGCCTGTTCGCGATCCTCTGCCTCTACATGGTGTTCGTCAGCCGCGGACTGCGGATCGGCGTCGCCGGGCAGGACGACTTCGGCAAGCTGCTCGCGGTGGGCGTGTCGTTCACGCTCGGACTTCAGGTCTTCATCATGGTCGGCGGCGTGACCAGGGTCATCCCGCTCACCGGCCTGACCACGCCGTTCCTCGCGGCCGGAGGTTCCTCGTTGGTCGCCAACTGGCTCATCGTCGGACTGCTCCTGCGGATCTCGGACGGCGTGCGCCGTCAGCCCAGGGTGGTGATCGGATGACGAAAGAGCTCCGGCGGATCAGCATCCTCGTGCTCGCGATGTTCCTCGCCCTGTTCGGCTCGGTGAGCTGGATCCAGGTCGTCCAGGCCGACGCGCTTGCGCAGAACGACGCGAACACCCGCACGCGCCTGGACAGCTACGAGATCCAGCGCGGCTCGATCATCGCGGGCGGCGTGCCGATCGCCTCCTCCGTGCCGTCGAAGGACATGTACTCCTTCCAGCGCGCCTACGCGGACCCGCAGCTCTGGTCCGCGGTCACCGGCTTCTACAACCCGGCCCTGGGCAGCGCCACCGGGATCGAGAAGGCCATGAACAGCGAGCTCAGCGGCACGGGCGGCTCCCAGTTCCTCTCCTCGATCGAGCGGATCATCTCTGGGCAGCCGCAACGCGGCGCGAACGTGGTGCTGAGCCTCGACCCCGCCGCGCAGAAGGCCGCCTACGACGCCCTGAAGGGGTACCAGGGCGCCGTCGTGGCCATCGAGCCGAAGACGGGACGCATCCTCGCGCTCGTCTCGACACCCGGGTACGACACGAACAGTCTCGCGGTGCACGACGCCGACAAGGCCAACGCCGCGTACGACGCCCTGCGGAGCGATGCGTCCAACCCGCTCTACAACCGCGGCATCGGCGGCAACCTGAACCCGCCCGGATCGACGTTCAAGCTCGTGGTCGCGGCCGCGGCCCTCGACTCCGGCACGTTCACCATGCAATCGACGTTCCCCAACCCCGCCGCCTACACGCTGCCCGGCACCTCGACCGCGGTGCACAACGCCTGGGGCGGCACCTGCGGGGACGGCCCCACCGTGACCCTCGCCGACGCGATCCGACTCAGCTGCAACATCCCGATGGCCGAGCTCGCCGCGCAGCTCGGCGACGACGCGATCCATGCCGCGGCGGAGAAGTTCGGCTTCAACAAGAGCTTCTCGACACCGCTGGACTCCACCGCGTCCCGGTACCCGACCGGGCTCGACGCCGCGCAGACCGCGCTCACCGGCTTCGGACAGGGCCAGGTCATCGCGACGCCCCTGCAGATGGCGATGGTCTCGGCCGGCATCGCGAACGGCGGGGACGTGATGAACCCGCGCATGGTGGACCAGATCCTCGGCGACGACCTGTCGGTGCAGAAGAAGTTCGACGACACCTCGTTCGGGCAGGCGATGACCCAGGATCAGGCCAAGGCTCTGACCGCCGCCATGCAGGCGTCCGTCTCGAGCGGCGCTGCGCAGGGTGCAAGAATAGACGGTGTCGACGTGGCCGGTAAGACGGGCACAGCGGAGAACGGGGACACCAACCCGTACACGCTCTGGTTCACCGGTTTCGCCCCTGCCAGCAACCCGGAGATCGCCGTGGCGGTGGTCGTCGAGAACGGCGGGGGACAGGGTCAATCAGGTTCGGGCGACGCGATCGCGTCGCCGATTGCCAAGAAGGTCATGGAGGCGGTGCTGAACAGATGAGGCCGACGCAAGGTGTGCATTTCGGCGGTCGCTACGAGCTGCAGTCTCGGATCGCGATCGGTGGCATGGGCGAGGTGTGGGAGGCGACGGACCACGTCATCGGACGGACCGTCGCGATCAAGATCCTCAAGGACGAGTACATGGGGGATCCGGGCTTCCTCGAGCGCTTCCGCGCCGAGGCCCGGCACGCCGCCCTCGTCAACCACGAGGGCATCGCGAGCGTCTTCGACTACGGCGAGGAGAACGGATCCGCCTACCTCGTCATGGAACTCGTCCCCGGCGAGGCGCTGTCCACGATCCTGGAACGCGAAGGCTCGCTGAGCGCGGACAAGACCCTCGACATCGTGGCGCAGACCGCGTCCGCGCTGCAGGCCGCCCATGCGGCGGGTCTCGTGCACCGTGACATCAAGCCGGGGAACCTCCTGATCACGCCCGACGGCAGGGTCAAGATCACCGACTTCGGCATCGCCCGCATCGCCGACCAGGTGCCGCTCACCGCGACCGGTCAGGTCATGGGCACCGTGCAGTACCTGTCGCCGGAGCAGGCCTCGGGTCACGCCGCCTCGCCGGCCACCGACATCTACTCGCTCGGCATCGTCGCCTACGAGTGCCTGGCCGGCCGCCGTCCGTTCACGGGCGAGTCGCAGGTCGCGATCGCGATGGCGCAGATCAACGACACTCCGCCCCCGCTGCCCGCGACCGTCCCGATCCCGGTGCAGAACCTCGTCATGGCGATGATCGCCAAGAAGCCCGCCGACCGGCCGTCCTCGGCCGCCACGGTGGCTCGTGCCGCGCAGGCGCTGCGTCGCGGGGACCTCAACTCGGCTGCGATCGCCGTGCCCGCGATCGTGTCGGGGGTCGCGGGAGCCGCGGCCGCCGACGACGCCGCCACCCAGCTGCTCGGTGCGACCCAGGGCGCGACGACGATCATGCCGACGACCGCGCAGATCCCCACCGAGGACGAGCCGACGCCGGCGACGAAGAAGAAGCGCAGCGCCTGGACCTGGCCGCTCATCGCCCTCATCGCGCTGCTCGCGCTCGTGCTCGGCGCCACCGTGTGGGGGCTGCTGTCGAACCAGAAGCCCGCTCCGGCTCCGACCACGTCGAGCCCCAGCGCCACGCCGTCGAACACGCCGAAGCCGACGCCCACCCCGACGCAGTCGGGCGTCGCCATCGGGACGCTCGGGCTCATCGGGAAGAACTGCGACGACGCGGTGGCGATCCTCCGGCAGAACGGGCTCGACGGCTCCTGCTCGACGGGCGATCATGCGCCCGATGAGAACCAGGTCGGGCTCGTCTACAGCACGAACCCGAGCGGCGGCAACGTGCAGAAGGGCGCCTCGGTGAGCCTCACCACGTACGGCGACCTCGTCCCCGTCGGCGCCCCCGACTCCCCGCCGACCCTCCAGGGCAACGCCGTGGCCGGCAAGAACGCACAGCTGAGCTGGGCCGGATACGTGTGCCCGAGCGGCACCGGCAACGTCGCGGGATACACCGTGACCCTGACGAACGCCACGTTCGTCGGCGCCGGGTCCTCGAAGACCTTCGACGCCGGAACGCTCAGCTCCGAGATCTCGATCGCGAACCAGCCCGGATCCCAGGTCACCGCGGTCTACACCGCCCTCTGCGGCGACAGCAAGCGGCAGACCGGTGCCTCGCCGCAGATGTCGCAGACGATCCAGCAGGGGAGCGTCATCCCCACGCCGACACCGACACCCTGACCGACCGCCCGAGAGACACCGCGACAACCGCGCCGAGACAGAAGGGGGGCCTTCCGTGACGACGACCACACGCATCATGGCCGGACGCTATCGCGTCGACGACCTCATCGGTCGCGGCGGGATGGCCCACGTGCATCGCGGATACGACCTGACGCTGGGGCGCGAGGTCGCGATCAAGATCCTCGACCGGGAGCTCGCGCGCGACACCGGGTTCCGTACGCGCTTCCGGATGGAGGCGCAGGCCGCCTCCCGGATGTCGCACCCGTCGATCGTGCGGGTTTTCGACGCGGGTGAGGACTCCTCCGCCGAGGCCGGAGGCACCGCGACGGAGCCGGTGCCGTTCATCGTGATGGAGCTCGTCCACGGCGAGCTGCTGAAGGACGTCATCGCCCGCGGCCCGGTGCCCACCATCGATGCGGTGCGCTACGCGGACGGCATCCTCGAAGCGCTCGAGTACTCGCACCGCGCGGGCGTCGTCCACCGGGACATCAAGCCGGGCAACGTCATGATCACCCCGACCGGCGCGGTCAAGGTCATGGACTTCGGGATCGCCCGCGCGGTCTCCGACTCCTCGTCCACGGTGGCCGAGACCACGCAGATCCTGGGCACGGCCGCCTACTTCTCGCCCGAGCAGGCGAAGGGGGAGCAGGTCGACGCGCGGACCGACGTGTACTCGACCGGCGTCGTGCTGTACGAGATGCTGACCGGCCGTCAGCCGTTCCGCGGCGATTCGCCGGTCGCGGTCGCCTACCAGCACGTCAGCGAGACGCCGTTGGCGCCGAGCGAGGTCGACGAGGAGCACGATCCCAAGGAGCTCGGCCGGATCCGCGCCCTCGACCCCGTCGTCCTGCGGGCGATGGCGAAAGATCCCTACCAGCGCTACCCGGACGCGCTCTCGTTCCGCACCGATCTGGACGACGCGGTCACCGGCGACGTGCCCACGAAGAAGCAGCTGGGCGCGATCACGAGCGAGCTCTACGGACCCAATCCGCGTCACGCGCAGGAGACCGCGCGCACGCTGCGACAGCTCTCCAGCGACACGACGATGACCCGCACGCAGTCGGGACCCCCTGTCGCGTGGATCTGGGCGGGCGTGGCCCTGCTCGCCGTGCTGATCGCATCCGTGCTCATCTGGGTCCTCGCGATGCGCCCCAGCGACCTGCCGAGCGCCGGGCGCACGATCCCGCACCTGACCGGGGAGACCTACGACGCCGCGGCCGCCAAGCTGAACGGACTGGATCTGAGACCGATCCGCATCGACCAGTCCGACGCGAAGATCGCCGCAGGGACCGTGATCAGCACGGATCCGAGCGCGGGATCGCAGCTCGACAAGGGCCAGTCCGTGACGGTCTACGTCTCGTCCGGTGCGGCGAAGAGCACCGTGCCGACGCTCGTCGGGCTCAGTCAGGCGGCGGCGAAGGACGCGCTCAGCAAGGCCGGCCTGCAACTGGGATCGGTGAGCCAGACGAACGATCCGCAGACCGCGCACGACGTGGTCCTGTCGACGAGCATCGCCGCCGGAACCGAGGTGCAGTCCGGCACCAGCGTCGACCTGGTCGTCGCGAGCGGTGTCGTGACAGTGAACGACCTCACGGGGTGGACGCTGGATTCGGCGACCCAGGCGTTGCAGCAGCTCGGCCTGACCGCCAACCCCGTGGCGAAGCCCGACTGCAAGGCGACGGACCCCAAGACCGTGGCGGCGATGTCCGTCGCACCCGGTGACGTCCCGGTGCAGTCCACCGTCGACCTCATCTACTGCACGGGCAAGTAGAGCGGCGCGACCGGGATCAGCTCGCGGTCGGCGAGGGCTCGATGCTCACGTCGCCGGGCGAGATGAGCGGGCTCACCCACGGGAACACGTAGAAGAACAGCCCGTACAGGATCGCCGAGATCACGACGAGCACGATGAGCAGCCGCACCCACCACGGGCCGGGAAGGATCCGCCATAGCGCCGCGTACATCAGCCCACCGCCTTCAACGAAGCCGGGGCGCCGAGCGCGCGCGGCTGGAACGAGTCGAACACCCCGTACGCGACGATGCGCTCGGCGAGGGAGTACAGCGGCGAGCAGGCCGTGAGCGTGATGTACCGCCCGCCGTCGGCGACGCCGGGCTCCTGCGGCACCGAGAAGAGCACGTCCACGCTCTGCGGGGTGACGTACTCCAGGGTGCGGAAGCGATAGGTGTACCACCCTTGCGGCGTCTCGATCACGATCGCGTCGCCGACGTGGAGCTTGTCGAGCTGGTTGAACGGCTTGCCCCAGGTGGTGCGGTGCGCGGCCATGGTGAAGTTGCCCACCTGGCCGGGCATCCCGGAGTTGGGGTACACGCCGATCCAGCCGTGGTCGAGCGTATCGGGGCGGGTCACGCCTCCGGCGATCTGGACGTTGTAGTCGGATCCCCACCGCGGCACGTGCATCTGCGCGCCCCACGGGACGCCGTTCTGCGGGGGCGTCATCACCGGGGGTTCGTACCACGCGGGCACCGTCGCGGTTCCCGTTCCCGGCGCGATCGCGGGCAACGACGGCGCCGGCTCCTTCGCCCACTCCCGGCTGATCGCCTGGCCACGGTCGTTCGCGGCGGCGCTCAGGATGACGTCGCCGATCCACATCTGCCAGGCCACGTACAGCAGCACGACGACGCCGGCGGTGAGCAGCAGTTCTCCCAGGACGCTGCCGAACGTCGCCCGTCGTCGCGGGGCGCGGCGCCGCCCACGACGACGCGCGGGGGCGGCCACGGCGTCGGTCATCCCGCGATCTTATCGATCTCGATGCGCAGGAACCTGATCGGTAGACTATGCGCATGGCACGATCCCGCAAGCCCGAAGAAGACGTCGTCGAGAAGCCCGACGCCGGCGCCGCCCCGAACGCCGTCTGGTTCAAGCCGGTCATGATCGGCTTCATGCTGCTGGGCCTCGTCTGGATCCTCGTGTTCTACATCACCGGCATGCAGTACCCGATCCCTGGTCTGCAGTCGTGGAACCTGCTGATCGGACTGGGCATCGCCCTGATCGGCTTCCTGATGACCACTCGCTGGCGCTGACGTCCCGCACTCCGCGGGTCGAACGCCCTCGTCGCTCCCGACGGGGGCGTTCCTCGTCCTGCCGGCGCGAATCCTCGTTCTCGGGGCGTTGCCGCCGGCCCGGGAAGGGCTTAGCGTGACGTCATGGCGACCGTACTCAATCAGAAGGCCCTCGACCACGCGACCGCCCTCATCCGAGACGGCCACGTCACCCGCAACGATCACGGCGAATGGTCGGCCGAGCAGCCGGATACGGCCCAGGAGAACGCGTTCATCGAGGCGCACGGCTGGCCGGCCTATGCGGAATGGCATCTCGGGGTCGACCCGGCGGCGGATCCCCGGACCAAGAGGGCGTACTCGTTCCCCTACGGCGACTTCGCACGCGTCGACCGCGCGGGCGTCGTCGCCGTGGAGGAGCGAGCCGCGCAGCACGACCACGCCTCCATCGCCGCCGCAGCCCAGAGCCTGCTCGCCCTGATCGACGGTCGCTGATCCCCGACGAGGTCACGACTTTCCCTCCCCGTGTCGTCTTTCCCTCCCCGCATTGGCGTGATTCAGGGGAGGGAACAGCGCTGTGGGGAGGGGAACGAAGCGGTGCAGTTATCCCCAGTTATCCCCAGTCACACTCGGATATGCACACCGGGATGCCGAGTTATCCACAGATCTGTCCCCAGCTGGGGAGAATTACACGGGTGTCATTCATCGCATTCCGGGGGACGCGCGCGGCGCCCCGGCCGGTCACCGGCCGGCGGTGACGAGCAGCGGCGGGACGACCGCCACGACGACGAGCAGCACCAGGACGATCGCCGCGACCAGCCCGATCCACCAGAAGCGGGCGTTGGCGCGACGGCTCGCGGTAACGAAGGCGAGCGAGACGAGCGCTCCCGCCACCGCTCCGCCGAGGTGGGCCTGCCAGGCGACTCCCGGCACGAGGAGCCCGTAGACGAAGTTGATCACCAGCACGACGAGGATGCCCACGATGTTCGCGCCGAGATGGCGCCCGATCACCAGCAGGGCGACGAACAGTCCGAAGATCGCTCCCGAGGCGCCGACCGTCGAAGAGCCCGGGGCGATGAGAGCCATCGCGACGGAACCACCGAGGCCGCTCACGAGGTAGAGCGTGAGGAACTTCGCGCGCCCGATCAGCGGTTCCAGGCTCTGACCCGCCATCCACAGCGCGAGCATGTTGAGGCCGAGGTGGATGAATCCTCCGTGCACGAGCAGCGCGGTGAGCATCCGCCACGGCTCGAACGGCACGTTGGAGAGAGCAGGGTAGAGATATCCGCCGGCGAACAGCAGACTGCTCTCGATCACCGGCCCGATTCCCGGCAGCATGGCCAGCAGGCTCACGACCGAGGTGATCCCGATGAGCCAGAAGGTCACGATCGGACGGCCCCCGACGGCCGTCATCGATCGTGCTCCCCACCGACGGTTCGCCCTGCGCTGGGCGGGCGTCTGATTGCGACGCTGCTCCTGCATGCACTCCGGGCAGATCACGCCCACGGGGGCCTGCGTCTGGCACTCGGGACAGATCGTGCGCATGCATCGCTGGCACAGCACGAAGCTCTGCCGCCCGGGATGGCGGTAGCAGAAGTTGTCGGGATTCGCGTGGAACTCCGAAGTCGTCATCGTCCCGCTCCGGAGCCCACCGCGGAAGGCGCGATCAGTTCGCGACGATGTCGACGGACTGGAGAACGACGTCGTCGACCGGACGGTCGCCGGCACCCGTGCGCACGGCGGCGATCTCGTCCACGACGGCCTTGGACGCGTCGTCCGCGACCACGCCGAAGATCGTGTGCTTGCCCTGCAGCCACGGGGTCGGGTCGGTCGTGATGAAGAACTGCGAGCCGTTGGTGCCCTCGGCCTGACCGGTGATCGCGTTGCGACGCAGACCGGCGTTGGCCATCGCGAGCACGTAGGGCTCGTTGAAGTTCAGCTCGCCGTGGATCTCGTCGTTGAACGTGTAGCCGGGGCCGCCGACGCCCTGACCGAGCGGGTCGCCGCCCTGGATCATGAAGTTGGGGATGATCCGGTGGAAGATGACGTCCTTGTAGAGCGGACCCTCGCCCGGCTGGCCGGTGGCAGGGTCGGTCCAAGAGCCGGTGCCGTCGGAGAGTCCGACGAAGTTCTTCACGGTCCGCGGGGCGTGGTCGCCGAACAGGTTGACGACGATGTCTCCGTGGTTGGTGTGCAGCGTGGCGACGTGAGTGGCGTGAGGCATATACCCATTGTCGCAGAGGTTGCGCAAGATCCTCCCTGTACACAGGCCATTCAGGCGGGTCTCTGGCAAGATGGGGGATCCGAACCCCGTTTCGATTGGGAGGGCATTGTGGGCCTGAGCCGTAAGCGCAAGAAGGAACTCCGTCGTCTGCAGGACGAAGCCAACAAGCTGTGGAGCGCCCAGCAGGTCCTGGTCGGCGATGCCGCCCATGTCGCCCGCGAGGCCGGTCGTCAGCTCGACAACTTCCGCCGGGAGCAGGTCCTCCCCGCGGTGCAGGACGTCTACGAGCATCGGGTGCGCCCCGCCGTGGATCGCGGCGTGAAGATCTCCCGCGACGTCGTCGACCACCGGGTCGTGCCGGCTGTCGGGGGCGTGATCGGTTCCGCCCTCAGCGCGTGGGACATCGCGAACGCCAAGCGCGGAGGCGTGCCCCGCGCGGTCGCGTCCCTCGTGCCGGAGAAGAAGAAGGGCCCCGGAATCGGGACCGTCATCGCCGTGATCCTCGGCGTCGGCGCCGCGATCGGCGTCCTCGTCGCCGCGTGGCAGACGCTGCGCGCCGACGACGAGCTCTGGGTCGCGGACGACCCGCTCAGCGCCCCCGAGGCGTGAACGACCACCGCGCGTCCTCGGATCCGCTGCCGGCCTCCGCAGACGAGGCGGCAGCGGATCCTCATGCGCGCGTCCGTTCGGCGGCGCAGGAGCGCGGTCTCGACATCGAGATCGTGCGACGACCCGCGGCGGGGAGCCTGCACGAGGCCGCGGAACTCCTCGGCCTGCCACCGAGCGGGATCGTCAAGACGCTCGTCGTCAAGCGCTCCGATGACACCTTCCTCTTCGCCCTCGTGCCGGGCGGGCGAAAGATCTCCTGGCCGAAGCTGCGCGCGGTCGTCGGCGTGAACCGGTTGAAGCTTCCCGATCCCGCCGTCGCCCTCGAGGCCACCGGCTACGAGCGCGGCACGATCGTCCCGGTGGGCAGCACGACGGCCTGGCCCGTCTTCGCCGACGAGACGATCCGCGGCGAGCGCATCGCGATGGGTGCCGGCGCCCACGGTTACAGCCTGTTCGTGGACGCCGATGCGCTCATCGACGCCTACGACGCGACCGTCGCCGACATCTCCGAACCCGAGTAGCCGGACCGGGGGAGCCGAGGCGGATCCCGTCGCGCCGTCTCAGCCGGCGATCCCGGCCATCTCGAGCGCGATGTCCACGAGTCGGACCCGTTGCAGGGCCCCGATCTCGTCCAGGCGGAACCAGCCCGCCATGTCGGTCGATCCGTGCTTCTCGAACCGGAGCCGCCCACCCGTCACCCTTGCGCGGTAGACGATGCGGAGGGTGTGCAGAGGCTCCGCGGCGTCCGGCGTCACGCGGCGGCGGGCGGGGATGACGCGGGAGTGGATCCCGAGCAGCTGCCCGACCGCGACCTTGTAGCCGGTCTCCTCGTGCACTTCCCGGCGCGCTGCGGCCTCGGGATCCTCTCCGTCTTCGAGGCCGCCGCCGGGGAGGGTCCAGGAGACGCGTCGGCCCTCGGTCCATCGCGCGAGGAGGATGCGCCCCTCGTCATCGTGGATGACGGCGTAGGCGGCGACACGCAGATCCATGCGCACCACACTAATCAGCGCCGGCGGCGATGTCGCACCCCCCTCCCGCGCAGGCGGCACGGGCCCGCCCGCGATCGATCAGTTCTGAAGAAGCGCTCCTGCGGCGTCGTTCCTACGCTGGATCCGAACCGGGATCACCGGACGACGACAGGAGGAAACGATGTCCGAGAGCACCGCACCCGTGCTGACCGCGGCCGAACGCGCCGCCGTCAAGGAGGCTGCGACCGAGAGCCGGACCCGTGCGGCCCGGAAGAAGATCTCCCCGGAGGAGGCGCGAGCGGCCGGGGAGGCGGACGTGCGGGCGAAGATCGCGGAGATGGACGCGGAGGACGGCCCGCTGGCGGAGGCGCTGATGCGCCTCGTCGCCGAGAACGCGCCCCAGCTCGTCCCGCGCACCTACTACGGCATGCCGGCGTGGGCGAACGCGGCGGGCAAGGTCGTCTGCTTCTTCAAGCCGAAGGCCAAGTTCAAGGTCCGCTACGCCACGTTCGAGTTCGAAGGGCCGGCACGGCTCGACGATGGGCGCGTCTGGCCGGTCTCGTACGCGGTGACCGCACTCGAGGACGACGACCTCGCCTTCCTGGCGGACAGGATCCGCACCGCCGCGCCCGCCGCCTGAGCCGCGCGCGGCCCGGCCCGTCACTCCCCGCGCAGATGCGCGGCGGTGAGCTCGGCCATCTCCTCGTCGCTGAGCTCGTCCATGCTGCGGGATTCGCGTCGGTCGGAGCGGATCCATCGCATCATCAGGATCACGAGGATCGGCACGTCGACGATCTCGGCGATGAACCAGAGGAAGTCGCCGGAGAGCTGCTGATCACGCAGCGGATTCGGGAACCACAGCGGCAGCACCCCCGGCCAGGCGCCGGCGTGGTCGAACACCACCGTCCCCAGCCGCAGCAGCACGCCCGGGATCGCATCGAGCACGAGCTCCACGAAGGCGAACAGGAACTCGGCCACGATGAACAGGCTCGTCCGCGCCACCGTGTGCGCGGCCATCGGCAGCACCATGAGCAGGCCGAGCACCGGGACGAGCGCCGAGATCGCCCCCTCGGCGACGGGCGAGGACCGCAGCACCGCAGACAGCGGCGTGAAGAAGACCGAGAAGACGAGGCAGGTGAACACCGGCGCCATGATCGCGTTGCCGAAGAACTTCGCGATCCAGGAGCGCAGGAAGCCGTTCACCCGGGCGCGCGGGGCCGCCGAGAGCACGGCGCGGGCCAGCGACACCGGCCGTCCGAGGGTGACCAGCACCGGCACGACGAACAGCAGCAGCGCGATCCGCGTCGAGAACGCCCAGCGCAGCGCGGCACTCCACGTGCCGAGGAAGCCGAAGGACACCACGGCATAGGAGCCGAGACCCAGGAGCAGGTACATCAGCGTCAGCCGCAGCGGCCAGCGATGCCCGCGCCGACGCAGCACGGCGACACCGCCGAGGTAGAGCCCTGCGGCGACGACGAGCACGACGAGCGCGGCCGGATCCACGCTCCAGGTGCCGAGGAAGACGGGGATGGGAGGCACGCGATCTCCCCTCGTCGTCCGGCACGGATACGGCACCGCCCGCGGCGGGCCGCGACGACGCTACGCCCGACGCCTATGCGCACGGTGGGATCCGGCCCGATCGCCGTCTTAACGCCGGGTGAACTCTCGCGGTCGAGTGCGGGAAGACGGATGCCGCGCGGCCCCGCGAGCGGGATGCTGGCGATCATGAGCGCCGAAGTGCTGATCCTCGTCCTCGTGGTGGTGACCGCGATCGGGTTCGACTTCACGAACGGGTTCCATGACACCGGCAACGCGATGGCGACCTCGATCGCGACGGGCGCGCTGAAGCCGAAGGTCGCCGTGGCCCTGTCCGCCGTCCTGAACCTCGTCGGGGCGTTCCTCTCCGTCGAGGTCGCGGCCACCATCACCAAGGACGTGCTCACGATCCAAGGACCCCACGGCGATCTCGTGCCCGGTCTGTCGCCGGAGGCGGCGATGATCATCATCTTCTCCGGCCTCGTCGGCGGCATCCTGTGGAACCTGACCACGTGGCTGCTCGGCCTTCCCTCCAGCTCCTCCCACGCCCTGTTCGGCGGACTCATCGGTGCGGGCATCGCCGGCGCCGCGACCGTGAACTGGGCGGGCGTGCTCGGCAAGATCATCGTCCCCGCGGTCCTCTCCCCGGTCATCGCGGGACTCGTCGCGGCCGTCGGCACCTGGTTCGTGTACCGGCTCACGAGAGGCGTGCATCCCCGGCACCGCGAGGCCGGCTTCCGGTGGGGGCAGATCGGCACCGCGTCGCTCGTGTCCCTCGCGCACGGCACGGGCGACGCGCAGAAGACCATGGGCGTGATCGCCCTCGCCCTCATCGCGCACGGCTCCCTCACCGGCGACGAGATCCTGAAGGACGGGCTGCCGATCTGGATCATCGTCGTGTGCGGCGCCGCGATCGCCCTCGGCACCTATCTCGGCGGCTGGCGGATCATCCGCACGCTCGGCAAGGGGCTCGTCGAGATCGAGTCGCCGCAGGGCCTGGCCGCGGAGGCGTCCTCCGCGGCCATCATCCTCACGTCGTCGTCGATGGGCATGGCGCTGTCGACGACGCACGTCGCGACGGGCTCGATCCTCGGATCGGGCGTGGGCCGCCCCGGCGCGCAGGTGCGGTGGGGGATCGCGGGCCGGATGGTCATCGCGTGGCTCATCACGATGCCGGCCGCGGGGGTCGTGGGTGCGCTCTGCTTCTTCCTCGCCCACGGGATCGGCGGTCTCGCCGGGGCGATCACGGTGTTCGTCCTCCTCCTCGCCGCCGCGACCCTGCTCTACCTCCGCAGCCGCCGACAGCGGGTCGACCATCGCAACGTCAACGCCGAGTGGGACGGATCCGTCGTCCCCCAGAACGCCGCCGCCTGATCGGGAGGACGAGACATGAGCTTCGATTTCGCACAGATGGCCGCAGCCGCCGGCCGGGTGCTCCTGGTGGGCCTGCTGTTCGGCGCGGGCCTTCCGGCGCTGTTCGCGATCGGTCTGCGGCTGCAGTCCGCCGGCACGGGCGAGGTAGGCGGGGAGGCTCCGGGAACACGCCGCCCCCTGCTCGCGGTCGCGGGCTGGATCCTGTTCGCGGTGGTCATCGCCGCGGTGCTCGCCGGCGTCCTGTTCATCACCCGGCTGAGCATCTCCCACTACTTCGGCATCTCCCTCTTCGGAGCCGGCCGGTGAACGGCGGGGTGCTCAGCCGCGTGCTCGAGTGGTTGCGCGCCGGCTATCCGGAGGGCGTTCCGCCCAAGGACTACACGCCTCTGCTGGCCCTGCTGCGACGCACCCTCACCGCCGAGGAGCTCGCCGACGTCGTCGCCGCTCTCGCCCGGCAGGAGACGGATCCTGTGCGGGTGTCGCAGATCCGCGCCGCCATCACCCAGATCACCGCCGCGAACCCGGGGGAGGACGAGGTCCGTCGCGTCGCCGCGCACCTCGCGGACCGCGGCGTGCCGCTGAGCACCAAAGCACAGCGGATCGTCGCCGCTCGCGAGGCCGTCGCGGACGCGGCCGAGACGCCTGTCACCGGTGACCCTTCCGCGGGGGAGGCCGCTGCGTCGGCCGGCTTCGTGGACGCGACCGGCCACAACCCGATCGCGCAGGCGCTGCGCTGGTTGGGGGCCGGATACCCCGACGGCATCCCCGCTCAGGATCGCGTGCCGATCCTGGCTCTGCTGCGCCGTCGTCTCACCGACGACGAGGTGCAGGAGGTCTGCGATGCCCTGGCCGCCCAGACCGGAGCGGATCCCGACGTCTCCCTCGTCGACGCGCAGGTGCTGATGATGAGGGTGCTCGGCGAACTGCCCGGCGAGCACGACGTGGAGCGCGTCCGCGCGCGCCTCGAGGAGTCGGGCATCGCGCTGGGGTGACCCGGCGTGTCGTGAAGGCGCGCGAGCGCGCGAAGCGTCTGGTCCGTTCTCAGGATGGATCGCGTGCGGCAGACAGATCCGCGGGGAAATCCGCCGTTGCGCCCCATCCATCCTGAGTTCGCGACGGCCGCCCGGCGAAACCTGGCCCTGCGGATGCGTGAAACGTAGCGTGGAGGGGTGAGCACTCCCTTCTTCGACGCCTCCGTGTACGCCGCCCGCCTCGCCCGCGCCCGTGCGCTGGTCGCCGAGGCGGGTCTCGACGGGATCGTGGTCGGGCCCGGCCCGGACCTCGTCTACCTCGCCGGGGTCGAGGGCGACACGATCGAACGTCTGACCGCCCTCGTGATCCCCGCCGCGGGCGAGCCGACCGTGGTCGTGCCACGCATGGAGCTCGCGAAGGTGCGCGACACTGCGGTCGGATCCCTCGGGCTTCCGCTCGCGGACTGGATCGACGGCGAGGATCCGTACGCGCTGGTCGAGAGCGCACTCGGGTTCGCCCCCGCCCGCTTCGGTGTGTCGGACGCCCTGCCCGCCCTGCACGTCATCCCACTCTCCGATCGACTGGGCGTGCCCGTCCTCGCGACGGAAGTGCTCCGGGAGGGGCGGATGGTCAAGGACGCCGCCGAGATCGCCGAGCTGCGCCGCGCGGGTGAGGCGATCGACGCCGTCCACCGCCGCGTGCCGGGCCTCCTTCGCGCGGGACGCACGGAGCGCGAGGTCGCCGCCGACATCTCCGCGGCCATCGTCGAGGAAGGTCATCGCACGGTCGAGTTCGTGATCGTCGCATCCGGCCCGAACGGAGCCGATCCGCACCATGAGGTCTCGGATCGGGTGATCGCGGACGGCGACATCGTCGTCGTCGACATCGGCGGTGCCGTGCCGAGCGGGTACAACTCCGACAGCACAAGGACCTACGCGGTGGGCGAGCCGGATCCCGAGACCGCGCGCCGCATCGCCGTGCTCGTGGCGGCCCAGCAGGCGGCCGTCGACGCCGTCCGCCCCGGCATCACCGCCGAGGAGGTCGACGCCGCCGCGCGCGAGGTCCTCGACGCCGCGGGGCTCGGCGCAGCGTTCCTGCACCGCACCGGACACGGCATCGGGGTGTCCACCCACGAGGAGCCCTACATCGCGCCGGGCAATGCCCTGTTGCTGCGGGAGGGCATGGCTTTCAGCATCGAGCCCGGCATCTACTTCCCCGGCGAATGGGGCGCGCGCATCGAGGACATCGTCGTCGTGACCGCCGACGGATCCGACCGGCTCAACCTCGCCCCGCACGTGCTCGCCCGCGCCGGGGACTGATCCGCGCGCCGGACGGGAGGCTCTCGACCGGGCTCACCGTGCCCGGTCGAGAGCCTCCGGGATGTCTGCGCTCCAGGAGGACGGCGCCTCCGACGCGGGGGCCGCGGGCAGCACGCCCTCGCCGTCCGGATGGGGGATGGCGGCGAGCAACGCCTCGGTGTACGGGTGCACGGGATCCGACCACACCGCCGGTGTGGGTCCGGACTCCACGATCCGTCCCCGGTACATCACCGCCACGCGATCGGCCATGAGCCGCACGACCGAGAGGTCGTGCGAGATGAAGAGCATGGCCGCCCCCGACGCGACGCAGAGCTCGCGCATCATGGCCGCGACCGACGCCTGCGCCGACGCGTCGAGGGCGGAGATCGGCTCATCGGCCACGATCAGATCGGGCTTGGCGGCGAGCGCGCGAGCGATCGCCACGCGTTGACGCTGACCGCCCGACAGCTGGTACGGGTAGCGGTTCTGCAGCGCCGCGGAGAGCCCGACCGCCTCGAGCCAGTGCGAGGGCGCCTCGGTGCCGAGGCCGCGGGCACGGGCGGCCCGGGATCCCTCCGCGATCTGCGCGGCCACACGGAGCCGGGGGTTCAGCGAGGAGTTCGGATCCTGGAACACCATCTGGATCGCGGTGAGCTCCTTCGGCCTGGTGCGCAGCCCGAGCGGCTGCACGGGCCGATCGCGATACAGCACCGTGCCGGAGGCCGGCTTCTCCATGCCGATCACCGCCCGCGCGGTGGAGGACTTGCCGCAACCGCTCTCGCCGACGAGGGCCAGCACCTCGCCGGCGCCGATGTCGAAGGAGACGCCGTCCACCGCCCGGAAGGACGCTCGGCCTCCGTATTCGACGACGAGGCCGTCGACGTGCAGCACCGGCTTCTGATCGGTCATCGCGTCTCCTCGGATTCGTCGGCGGGCGCGACAGCCTCGGATCCGCGCTCCGGCGCACCGTCGACGAGGGAGTCCTGCGCATCGGGCATCGCGTCGAGCAGCTCCCGGGTGTACGGGTGCTGCGGATCCTGGAAGATCTGCCGGCGGGGACCGGATTCGACGATGCGTCCGCCGCGCATCACCGCGACGTCGTCGGCGACGGCGCTCATCACGCCGAGGTCGTGCGTGACGAGCAGGACCGCCAGATCGCGTTGGACGGCGAGGTCACGGAGCAGATGCAGGATCCCGGCTTGCACGGTCACGTCGAGGGCGGTGGTGGGCTCGTCCGCGAGCAGGACCTCGGGGTCGCAGGCCAGGGCGATCGCGATCGCGATCCGCTGTCGCTGACCTCCCGAGAACTGGTGCGGGTACTTCTGCAGCGCTTCCTCGGGGTTCGGCACGCGGACGAGCGCGAGCAGTTCGGCCGCGCGGCGGCGCGCCTCGGTTCGGCTGAGTCGGAGGTGCGCGCGCATGCCGTCCGCGAGCTGGGAGCCGATCGTGATCTGCGGATGCAGGCTGGCGGAGGGATCCTGGAACACCATGCCGATCCGCCTCCCCCGGACCGCGCGGTACGCCGCTCCGGTCAGGCCGACGAGCTCGGTGTCGCCGCCGAGCACGATCGATCCGGAGGTCGTCCCGCCGGCGGGCAGCAGGCCGAGGACGGCCATCGCCGTCATGCTCTTGCCCGATCCGGACTCGCCGGCGAGCCCCTGGATTCGACCGGGCACGAGGTCGAGGTCGATGCCCTTCACGACCTCGGTGCGGTTCCTTTTGCCCTGTCCGAGCTCGACGTGCAGGTCGCGGATGACGAGCGCGCTCACGGTGCCACCTCCGCGGCCGCCGCAGAGACCGCGGTGGGCGACTCGGCCTCGCGCTCCCGGGCGGCGAGCGGGTCGAGCGCGTCGCGCAGCGAGTCTCCGATGAAGTTGAAGGCCATCACGATGCTGAGGATCGCGAGGCCGGGGAACAGGCCCAGCCACCACGCCGACGTGTCATGCATGGCCGCGGCGATCATCGTGCCCCACTCGGGTGTCGGGGGCTGCGCGCCGAGCCCGAGGAAGGAGAGCCCGGACAGCAGCAGGATGGCGGTGCCGATGTCGAGCGAGGCGAGCACGAGCACGGGTCCCGCGATGTTCGGCAGCACGTCGCGCACGAGGGAGCGCAGCGGGGAGGATCCGAGAAGCCGCCCGGCGACCACGTAGTTCTGGGTGCGCAGACCGAGCACGAGGGAGCGGGTGATGCGCGCGTAGGGCGGCCACGCGACGATGATGCCCGCGATGACCGCGTTCATGATCGAGGGGCCGAGCGAGGCGGCGATGACCATCGCGAGGATGACCGTGGGGAACGCCATCACCATGTCGGTGATGCGCATGAGCACCTCGTCCACCCATCCGCCGAGGTAGCCCGCGACGGACCCGACGATCGTGCCGACGACCATCGCGCAGACGACGAGCATGAGGGCGAGCGGGATCGTCGTCTGCGCGCCGACCAGCAGGCGGGAGAACACGTCCCGACCGTTGACGTCGGTGCCCATGATCGCGTCGCCGCTGGGGGCGGCGAGACGCGGGAGATTCTGGGCGAGGGGGTCGTGCGGTGCGATCCACGGCGCCAGGATCGCGACCAGGATCCAGAGGAGGGCGATGATCGTGCCGATCAGCGCCAACGGCGTGCGCCAGGCGCGCGGCAGCCAGGGCTTGCGGCGCCTCGGCGCGTACTTCTCGGGGACGACGAGGTTCACGACAGCCTCACTCGCGGGTCCAGGACGCCGTAGAGCACGTCGACGACGAGGTTGATGACGAGGTAGATCACGCCGACGACGAGACCCACGCCGGTGACGGCGAGAAGGTCGAGGTTCTTCGACGCGTTGTAGGCGTAGGTGCCCAGGCCCGGCCAGGCGAACACCGCCTCGACGAGCACCGTGCCCGAGAGCAGGCTGCCGAAGGCGATGCCGACGAGGGTCAGGATCGGCAGCGCGGCGCCCCGCAGCACGTATCCGACGACGACCCGGCGTCCGCTCAGGCCCTTCGCCCTGGCGGCACGCGCGTAGTCCATGTCGAGGACTTCGAGCACCGAGGTACGCACGAACCGGGTCAGTGTCGCGATCGTGAACAGGCTCAGCACGAGCACCGGGAGCGCGAGGTGGCTCGTCGCGTCGAAGAACCCGACCGAGTCCCCGTTGAGGAGATAGTCGATCGTGTAGAAGCCGGTGATGCGCGGCGGCGGGGTGATCGTGGGGGAGATCCTGCCGGATCCGCTCACCCAGTGCAGCTGCATGAAGAAGAGCTGGTAGGTGAGGATCGCCATCCAGAACGTGGGGATGCTGAGGCCGACGAGCGTCACCACACGGACCACCTGGTCGGTGGCCTTGCCGCGGCGATAGGCGGCGAGCGTGCCCAGGACGATCGCGACGGCGAGGCTGACGATGATGGCGTAGAAGGCGATCTCGCCGGTCGCGGGGATCGCCTTGGCGAGGTCGTCCGCCACCGGGCGTCCCGTCGTCATCGACGTGCCGAGGTCGCCGTGCAGCAGGTTGCCGACGTAGCGGAAGAACCGGATCCAGACCGGCTGGTCGAGTCCGAACTTCTCGCGGAACGCGGCCACGGTCGCGGGGTTCGACGACGCGCCCTCGCCGAGCGCCGCACGCACCGGATCGCCGGGCACGATCACGGTCAGGGAGAAGGTGACCAGCACGATCCCGAACAGCAGGATCACGCTCGTCAGCGCCCGTCGGGCGAGGAACCGCAACAGCGTGTGCTGCGATTGCCGCGCCCTGCGGGTGGCGATGGCTCGGGTCTCGGACACGTCGACGCTCTCGGATCGGGTGGCGGACGGACGGATGGATCGGGACCGGATCCCGTGGGGGGTACGGGATCCGGCCCCGGGTCTTACTTCGCGTGCAACGTGCGCAGGTCGAGGGTCCAGGTCACGTTGTACTCGAGGCCGGCCACCTTGTCGGAGCTGGCGAGGTTGATGCCCGGCACGATGAGCGGCACGAACGGGCCGGACTCCTGCATCGCCTTCGCGTAGTCGCTGAAGGCCGTGTTGCGCGCGTCGACGCTGGTCGCGTTCTTCGCGGTGCCGACGAGCCCGGCAATGGTCGGATCCGCCTCGGCGGTCCAGCCGGCGCGCAGGCCGACCTTCTCGCCCGGTCCGAACGGGAGGAACGAGGAGGAGTCGGCGTAGTCCGGGCCCCAGTACCAGAGCGAGAACGCCTCCTGCCCCTTGACGTAGGGCTGCACCTCCGTGGCGAAGGGCGCGGGCGCGAGCGTGACCGTGATCCCGACGGCCTTCAGCTGCTCCTGCACGCGCTCGGCGACCGGCGTGAACTCCACGCCGCCCACCGGGTTGTCGTTCGGGAACTGCAGCTTGATCTCCTGGCCGGTGTAGCCGGAGGCGGCGAGGGCGGCCTTGGCCTTATCCAGATCCTGCGTCACGCCGGCCTTGTTGGCACCGGGGAACATCGGCGGGATGACGCCGGTGGCCTGCTCGGATCCGGATCCGGCGAGCTCGAGCAGCTTGTCGTAGTCCAGCGCGTACCGCACGGCCTCGGCGAACTTCGGGTTCGCCGTGACGCCGCCCACGTTCTTGTCCTGGTTGACGAGCAGGAAGAGCGTCTCGGCGGACGGCGCCGAGTCGACCGTGAAGCCGGATCCGAGGTTCTTCACCTGATCGCCCGAGAGGTCGACCGCCACGTTCGAGTCGCCGCCCTTGAGGTTGGTGAGCTGCGTGGAGGACTGCGAGATGTTGCGCACGACGATCTTGTCGTAGCCGGCCTTGTCCTCGCCGTCGTACTTGTCGTTCTTGACGAGCACCACCTGCTGGGTGAGGTCGAGCGTCTGCAGCTTGTAGGGCCCCGAGCCCGCGGAGTTCGCGTCGAGCCAGCTCTTCGCGGCGTCCGAGGTGTCGGTCTTGCCGCCGTGCTTGGCGACCTCCTTGGAGTTGAGGATCGCGAGCGACGGGTTGGTCACGATCGCCGGCAGCTGCAGGGACGGGGTCTTGGTCGTGAGCTTCACCGTCTTGTCGTCGACCTTGGCGACCGTGATCCCGGCCATCAGGAAGTTGGCCTTGGAGTCGGCGATGCCGGCGACGCGATCGAGGGAGAAGACGACGTCGTCCGCGGTGACCGGGGTGCCGTCAGAGAACGTGCGACCGTCCTGCAGCGTGAAGGTGAACTCGGTCGCATCGGAGTTCTGCTTCATCGTGGCGAGATCGGGCTTCGGGGTGCTCGAGTCGGACCCCTGGAAGGTGAGCAACGTGTCGTAGACCGCGTGCAGCACCATGTTGCCCGTGGGCACGTAGTTGCGCCCCGGGTCGCCGGTCTCAAGCGAGAACGCGGTGTCGACGACGAGGGTGCCCCCGGCGGACGACGAGCCGTTGGAGCTGTTCGCCGAGTTGCCGCCGGAGCAGCCGGCGAGCGCGATGGCGGCCACGGCGATGAGCGCAGCGGCGGCGTGGCGATGAGAACGGGCCACGGGCGTTCCTCCTCGTTGAGATGGACAGGTCAGACGACCGGATCGGGTTTTCCGGCACTATATCCGAGAGATCACCCTCGATTCGAGCAATCCATTGTCACGCTTCCGTCACTACGGCAATATGTCCAGCATGAGTGACGTTCCCCCTTCCTCCCCTGGACGAACCGCGCCCGTGATCGACGAAATCGCGTACGACATCCTCCGCGCCCTGCGTCACAACGGACGGATCTCGATCGCCGCGCTCGCGCAGGAGGTGGGCATCTCCCGCGCGAGCGCCTACTCCCGAGTCGAATCGCTGACCCGGGCGGGGATCATCACCGGCTACACGGCGACGGTGGACACCGCACGGCTCGGACTGGGCGTGAGCGCGCTCGTGTTCTGCACGATCCAACCGCAGCAGTGGACGTCGTTCCTGCAGGCGATCGGGGAGATGCCCGACATCGAGTCGGCCATCGTGATGACGGGCGAGCACGACGTCATGCTCATCGTGCGCAGCGTCGACATGGAGGCGATGCAGTCGCTCGTGATCGGCACGATCGCCGCACGCGCGGAGGTAACCAAGGTCGAGACGGCCATCGTCATGGGCGAAGTGTTCCGGCGGCCTTTCGTGCTGCCCGGCGACATCCCCCGACGCGATCCGATCGGCGTCGACAGCGGCCTGATGCGCTTCACGCGGACGGACCTCGGCCGAGGCACCCGCGTCTGACCGCCGCGGCCGGATCCCGCCCCGGCCTGCTCAGACCTGCCGGCAGACGCTCACGTGATCGACGCCGTCGACGGCGAAGTCCTCGACGAGGCGCAGCGTTCCATCGTCCTCGTGCTCCGCGCGGCTCACGGCATCACCGCGCACGACGGATCCGTCGCTCACGAGCGCGTGCGCGAACGAGACCCGCACCTCCGCCTCCACGACCTCGCCGACGAAGCGCCCCTCGGTCACCGTGTCGCCGGTGTACTCGCCCCAGATCAGCCGACCGTCCTGGTGGTAGTGGAAGGTCGTGGGCGCCTGCGGGTCCACCTCGCTCGCGGTCGAGGACACCATGGCGAAACGCAGCCCGTCGAGGGAGAGGGAGGAAGGCATGACGACGAGTATGGACCCGGCGTGAGCGTTCTGCGCAATCCCTCGTCGCGGTCGCATCGGGATGCCGTGATCGGCATGCGCACGACCGACGCGACCGGATGACATTTCCCTCCGGGTCGAAATCTATTAACAGATTCATCCACATGTGGATGAATCTGTGGCGTGCGCGATCCGGCGAGAAAGGCTCGGCCGCCCGCAGAGGGAAAGCGGGATTTCCTAGTTCAGGAATCGTTTTCCTGTCATTCACCCGTGAGGTGGCGAACGACATCGAACGCTTACCGATATTCCGGTTCTGCGCCATTCCCGGTCCCGTGATCGGAGACGCGGAGACCATTCAGTCGATTCTGCGGAACAGTCCGTTCCCGGCCGCCGCAAGCCCGCTTCCGGCGGCGAGGATCGCCGCACCGCCCCCCGCATACGCGATCTGCAGGTGACTTCCGTGCTCCTCGACCGTGACGTAGATCACGACGAAGGCGACGAGCGAGACGACGCCCGCGATCCCCGCGATCCACCAGCAGATCGTCAATCGTCGCGGTGCTCGACGCGGGGCACCGACACCCCACGCGATCAGGGCGATCCCCCCGAGACAGCCGCATGCCGCGACGAGCATGAAGGCGGCGACGACGTCGCTCGGCCGATGCCATTGATCGATGACGAGCAGAACTCCCGTGGTGACGGCGAACAGGGCCCCGAGAACCGCGGCGAGAGGTCGCCACCGGGGAGGGCAGACGAGGAACACCGCGAACGCCGCTGCCGCCGCCACCGTCGCATGCCCTGAAGGGAATGAGTTGATGAGCAGGTCTGTCGCGCCGGTCTCCGCCCGTGTGAGGAAGACGTGCTTCGCGAGCTCTGCGAGACCGAGCGCGACGGCACCGACCCCGAACGCCACGATCACATGCCGGAACCGGCGGGTGATGCCCCCGATGAGGAGCGTGAGGATCACTCCGCCCCCGATCCCGATCGCGGGAACGCTGCCGAGAACGGCTCCGGTGAGCCGATAGACGAGGTCGTGCTGGTCCGCGGCGCCGGCGAACGCCCGCTCGTCGACGATCTGCCCCGCGTACGTGCGCACGAAGAGGAAGTAGCTGGCCACGAACGCGGCGGCCAGCACGGCGGCGGCTATCGCGAACGGCCGTGATCCCCGAATCGCCGCCATGCCTCCATCATGCCGGTTCGACCTGAGCAGCGGCCTGCGGCGCGCGCCGGGTGGGACGGGCGGTGTCGAGAAGGGGGAGCGCGATGTGCACGAGCGGGCCGATCGACGCCGCGAAGACGACCGTGCCGATGCCCACCGTGCCGCCGAGCAGCCATCCGATCACGAGCACGGTGACCTCGACCGTGAGCCGCGATGCCCAGATCGGCCATCCGAAGCGGGTGTTCAGACCGGTCATCAGGCCGTCACGCGGGCCGGAGCCGAACCTCGCGCCGATGTAGAGTCCGCTCGCGACCGCCACCGAGACGACTCCCGCCACGAAAACGAGGATCCGCGGAAGAAGATCGGACACGGGAGGGATCACGGCGAGGGTGCCCTGGATCGCCGTGCCGACGAGCAGCACGTTCGCAACCGTGCCGATCCCCGGCCTCTGCCGGAGCGGGATCCAGAGCAGCAGCACGAGGAGACCGACGATGTTCGTCACCCAGCCGACGCCGATGCCGGTCCGCAGCGAGAGCCCCTGCGCGAAGACGGTCCACGGATCGACGCCGAAACCGGCCTCGATGGTGAGCGCGCAGCCGAATCCGTACAGCGGCAGTCCGATCAGCAGTTGCAGCACCCGTCGTGTCATGGATCCATGATGCTCCCGATGTGGACTGGTTGAAGCAGTCCAATCGGGGTAGCGTGGCCTCATGGACTCCCGCCTCTCCGCCCGCGCGCTGGTCGATCTCCTGGGACTGTGGCGCACGACGGAACCGGCGTACGACGCCCTCGCCGACGCGATCCGGCTGCTCTGTCTCGACAACCGGATCGCGCCGGAGACCGCCCTGCCCGCCGAGCGCGAGCTCGCGACCGCTCTCGCGGTGAGCCGCACGACGGTCGCGGCCGCCTACCGCAGCCTGCGCGCCACGGGGCACATCGCGAGCCGACAGGGCTCCGGCAGCGTCACCCGCCCGCTCGGCCGCACCGCCGCCGCACGCTGGTTCGATCGGGAGGGCATCGACCTGCAGCAGGCGAGTCCGCCGGCCTGGCCCGGTCTTCCCGGCGTCATCGCGGAGGTCGCCGGATCCGCGACGGCGCTCGTCTCGCGCTCGGGGTACGACATCCTCGGCCACCTCGAGCTCCGCACCGCGATCGCCGAGCGGTACACGCGGCGCGGCCTGCCGACGTCGCCCGCGCAGATCATGGTCTCGAACGGGGCGCAGCACGCCCTCAACCTCATCGCCGGAACGCTGCTCCGCCGGGGCGATCGCGTGCTGATCGAGACCCCGACCTATCCGCACGCCGCCGAGACGTTCCGCCGCGCCGACGCCCGGCTGGTGGGCGTGCCCGTGACCGTCGAGGACGGGTGGGATCTCGACCGCGCGACGCAGGCCTTCGCCCGCACCCGACCGGTCCTCGCCTATCTCATGCCCGAGTTCCAGAACCCCACGGGGCGCACGATGACCGCGGCCGAACGCGCCGTGTTCGCCCGGGCGGCCCACGATGCGGGGAGCGCGCTCATCGTCGACGACACCACCGCCGAGCTCGCGATCGACGATCCGCTCCCGCCGATCCCGGCCGGGCTCGACACGGCGGCGCTGCGCGTCGGATCCCTCGGCAAGTCGGTGTGGGGCGGGCTGCGGATCGGGTGGATCCGTGCATCGGAGGAGACGATCCGCCGCCTGCGTGCCGCGCGTGCCTCCTTCGACCTCGGCACCCCGGACCTGGATCAGGCGGTCGCGACCCGGGTCGTGACCCGGCTCGACGAGATCCTGCCGCAGCGTGCCGCGCTGCTGGGTGCGGGGCGCGATGCGCTCGGGGACGCCCTCGCGGCGCGGCTCCCGTCGTGGTCGGTGCCGACCGTGCGCGGAGGGGTGGCTCTGTGGGTGGGGTTGGGCGCTCCGCTCAGCTCGGCGCTCGTCATCGACGCGGCTCAGCACGGACTGCACCTGAGCCCCGGTCCGCGGTTCGCGGTCGAGGGCGGGCAGGAGCGGCACCTGCGGATCCCGTTCACGGCCGAGCCGCGAGAGCTCGTCCGGGCGGTCGACGTGCTCGCCGGATCCTGGGAGCGGGTCACCGCGGGAGACCGGGTGACGACGGCAGCGGAGGAGCGGGACGGCGCAGGGCACGCCCTGGCCGAGGCGCTCGTCTGAGGGTTCCGGCGGCGGCGCAGAACACCGCCGGGATCAGCCCTTCGACGAGCTCCGGCGCCCGTCTCTCGTGCACCAGATCGCCCAGGCCACGAGCAGCGGTTGGAAGGCGAGCCGCACCCATCGACGTCGATCGCTGTCGAGGCCGAAAGCGGGTCGGCGGTCCACCGCCTGCGCGATGTTCCCCGGGAACACGGCGACGAAGAACGCGGCGAGCAGGGCGCCGATCCGCGCGCGATCCCGTGGCAGGGCGACGAGCGCCGCACCGAACATGATCTCGACCGCCCCCGAGGCCACCACGACGGCGTCCTTGTCGATCGGCAGCGCCTCGGTGAGGGCGTCGGGCACCTGGGCCTGGAACTCCTTGCGCGCCCAGAACAGGTGCGACACTCCGGCGAACGTCATCCCGGCTGCGAGCAGCCACCGCGCGAAAGTCCTCATCCGGCCAGTATGCCAAGATCCCGAGGCGGGGCTCGCGCGGCCGTCGCGGCGAAGGGGCGCCGAGTAGGATCGACGCATGTCGAGTCCCGAGTCAGACGCGTCGGGGGCTTTCGGTCACACCGTCAGCCCCGGAAGCCGTTGAGCGCATAGCTCCTCTTCGCCCGCGTCCGCACGGGCGACTCGCGAACTCCGGGCCGCTGGCAGCACCCCGCGGCGCTCCTCGCCCTCGCCTCCACGCAGGGCGTGTTGGCGTTCGGGGTCGGTAGCACGCTGATCACGCGCGTCCTCTACGCGGCCTCCGGTGCGCCCACGATGGCAGGGGCCTACGCCACCGCGGCGCTGAACCTCGGTGCCGCGGCGGGACCGGTGATCGGCGCCGCGGCGCTGTCCGCCGTCTCCCTCGCGACCGCTCCGATCTGGGTCGCCGCCGCGTCGACCGCGGCCGCTCTGGTCCTCGCCCTTCTGGCGAGGACGGCGATCCGCGAAGAGGCCAGGGCCGACCCCGATGACGGGAGCGCCGACGGCGAAAACTGTGGAGCCTAGGAGATTCGAACTCCTGACATCCTGCTTGCAAAGCAGGC
>NZ_CAMFHZ010000015.1 GCF_945952435.1 uncultured Microbacterium sp. | reverse complement strand
GCTCAGTTGCCGGCGAGCTGGGTGTCCAGATCCTGGATCGCCCGCATCATCCCCAACAGCGACTCCGACATGTCATTGATGCCATCCACCGCCTGCTTCAACCCCGTCGTCAGCTCCCCATACCCCTCACCGAACTTCCCCGACGCATGCTGCGTCTTGAAGTCCTCACCCAGAAGGTTGTCCACCTGACCCTTCAACGTGTCCAACTGCCCCTGAATGTCATCCCGAGCCTGCGACAGCGACGACGCCACCTGCTCCATCTCCGCATAAGACGCACCGAAATCGGCCATCGTCCACACCTCCGCTAAATCAACTGGACCGGACCCCACCGGCCCGACAACAACACCCTACGAAACCCCCACCACCCCCGTCGATGGGGACAACTCCCCATCACCCCCACACCGACAGCTCAGCCCTCGGGTTCGGATTCCCCTGTCGGGGCGGGCAGCACGGGCTCCTCGAGCTCGTTCTCCCAGGTGAACGTCGAGATCATGCCGTCGCTGAGCAGCTCCAGGGCATCGACGACCTCCTCCGGCACCACGTCGCCGTCGGGGATCACGATCGTCGTCGTGAAGACGAGCGCCTTGCGCCGCTGGGTGCCAGGCGCCGGGATCACGTAGGTGAGCGTCCGCCCGCCGACACCCTCGATGCGGCGCGCCCCGGCCGGTCGCTGCGGCTCGGAGCGCCAGCGCACGATGTGCGCGGAGTCGTCGTCGAGGAACTGCGCGCCCTTGGTCCGGAAGGCCTCGGACACCCAGCCGTCGAGGTTCTCCCCGTCCGGCGCGCTGAGCGCAGAGGCGGTGATCGACATCGGCAGCAGCTCGTCCATCTCCACCTGCTCCTGGCGGTAGATCGCGAAGACCTTGGTGCGGGCCATCGCCTGCGTGGTCTGCGCCATGAGCGCGCGGAACTCCGCGTCGAGATCCGGCCGGTTCGCCTGCCGGAAGATCGCGCTCGCCTTCTTGACGTCCTCGTCCTGCGCGGCGTTGGTCGGCACGTGCTGCACCCACCCGGGCGGAAGCACGAACCGGAACGCGGGGATGCCGAACCGCAGCTCCACCCCGAGATCGTTCATCGTCCCCATGTCGGTCCTCCCCCGGCCCGCCTCGCGGCGTGCGCGTCCCTTGTCGTCTTCTCGCACGATAGTTCATCGCGGCCGACGCGGCACCCTCACGGACAGCTTCGCGACGGATGCGCGGGCGTGGACCGGCAGAGGCTAGCCGAGGACGTCACGATCGCTCTTCAACGCCAGGGCGGCGAGACCGGCCGCACCTAGACCCCGCTTCGGAGCCCGCACAGACTCTGCACGGACCGAGGTCTGCATTGCTTTTGCGCCGAGTTGCCCAAGGCCGCGCCAACGCTCGGAGGGGAGACCCCTCCCCTCCGAGCCGCCACGACGCCGAGCCGGCCCGGACAACCTGCCCAACCGACGACCGCCCCGTGAGCGCACATCCTTGAGATCGCTTGCGGGAGTCTCGCTTCGACGTCCGATCTGTTTGTCCTGGCGGGCCTCGGTATCGACCAGGATCTCCTCCACCCGCACCCCATAATCCGGGACCCCCGCCAGCAGACGCACCTCCTCCGCCGCCCACCGCCGCACGATCACCTCACCGCACTCCACACACAAACCCCTCCCCACCACACCCGACTCCGCAAACCCGCACCCACAATCAATGAACGCCCGATTCGGAACCACCGGCCGAAACCCCCACGCCTCCCGCAACGACAACGCCCCCACCGCGCTCACCCACACCTCATCCACCAAAAGCCCACGCCCCGACCGCACCGCACCCTCGCCCACCAACGCCGACCACCGCGCCGCATCCGCCGCAGCGACCACCCCCGCCACACGCGCCGCATACTCCCCCCACAACGCGAACACCTCCGACTCCACCACCGCCGACCGCATCCCCGACGACGACGTAATCCCCCGCCACGGCGACCCCACCCGCACCGCACCCGCCGCCCTCACACGCCCCACACCCGACACCCGAAACTCCTCGAACACCGACCGCACCGCACCATCCCGCGCCAACACCTCACGCTCAAACCCCACCGCCGCATCGAACCACGGCAACACACTCACGGCAGCCGCTCACCGACATCGCCACGCCCGACGGGACTCACCGCGTCCTCCGAGCATCGACATCGCGGTTCCCATACAGGGCGAGCTGCGCGAGCTGGGCAGTACCAAGACGCCGTCGTCCTCGACGCGCCTCCGCCCGCATCGCCGGCAGTGACGCCCGCCGCGCGAGCGCGGCAAGTTCCTCCCAGCGAGTCAGATCGAGGATCGACGAATCCTTCCGATGGCGACGATGTGCGCGCGCGAGCGCCCGCCGCGCTCGGAACAGCGCCGCCTCCTCCGTGCTGAAGGAGTCATCGGTGCCCTTCGACCTCGCGGCGGCAAGGTCCGACGTCACCTCGTCCAGGACCTCGGACACCTCTGCCCCGAGCCCAGGAGCACGCTGGAGGAGCGACCGCTCCTCCGCCACCCACGCAGCACCTACCGCTCGCGCGCACGCGTTACAGAGCTGTCGTGGCACGACCCTCGTCGTGGCATACCCGCAGACGCATCTCTTGGCCGCCGCCGAAAGCGCCGTATCCAGGCCGCCCTTCGATTCCGGCCCTTCCCGCGCAAGGTCCATCGAGTCGAACAACCGCGCCGCGCCCGGCACGCCATGCTCGCGCAACAACGTCATCGGCCCGTTCGCCGGCAGTCGCTCGACGAACGCCCGCCAACGGTCCGTGTCTTCCGAGGAGAGCAGCCCGGCCGCGCCCGCGGCGTAATCGTCGAGAACCTCCGCGTACAACCGCTCCAGTCGTGACTCCAGCTGAGGATCAGCGACCCCATCGGCTTCATGCAGCGCCCTGACACCGGCGCGGCCCCGAGCCACCGCCTCCGCATGCACCCGCCGCAGCGGGGCGGAGCCCGCAAGGAGCTCCTCCTCGTAGGCGACCACCTCCCGCAGGGTCGTCATGCGGTGAGCGTCCCGGGAACGCGCACCCCGACAATCAGACCCGGCAGCTGCTCCTCGAACAACAGGAAGGCTGGGAGGCTCGTCCCGAGCACATCCACCAGCACCGTCCACGTCCCATCGTTGAGGACAACCGACCACTGTTCCACGAGGGTTCCTCCGCTGTCCTCCGGATCGATCAGTGCTCCCCACCGGATGAGGTATCCCGCGCCGTGCGTCGCCGTGCGTAGCGGCGTCACATCGATGCTGGTCGACGAGATGGCGTCGGCGAAGAGCTCCTCCGTGGACGGACGTTGCGCCGACGACTCCACCGCGACGTTCACGAGCAGATCGCTGTGCACGCCTGGCGGCGCGAACCAGAACTGAGCGGGTCCCGGCCGGGAGTTGACCAGCATCATCTGCGCGATCGCTTCGATTCTTCGAGCTTCGGGGGATGTGACGCCCTTCTCCACTCCGAATCGCTCGAGGCATGCCTCTATCCAGTCGGCGGAAGCGGCCGGGGAGGCCGTCCGAGGAAGGGATATGAACTGCGCCGCGTCGTAGGTGAGCTCCCAGGGACGCTCCACACGCTCGGTCATCGGAACAAGCCGTTGACGAGGCCCGCGGGCGAGAGCGCCCCGGACGGTTTGCCGTCCTGCGCGAGCGAGACCCCCCTATCCGTCCATTTGTAGGTGTTCCACATCGCCTCGAACGTCGAGAACGAGGGAGCATCGGCGATACTCCGCAGACCTGCCGGCAAAGACTCGCGGAGTGTCTTCTGGAAGAAAGGTCCTGCCGACTCGACGCTCTCATGGAACGCGACAGAGAAGGATCGACCGGGCCCGAACAACAACCGTTCCGTCATTCCCTCGGCAAGGCCGGTCAGAGGGTTCTGTCCGAACCGGTTCAGGCCGCGCACACTCTCGTAGTACTGCTTGAATCCACGGGATCCGTATTCGATTCCCGAGTCCGCAAAGCTCTTCAAGCCTCGGAGCTGCTGCACCGGGTTGCGGAACTGCCCGACGAACTCCGACCCGAATTTGCTGAGCATGTTCCCCTTGCCCGCGGAGAAGATCTTGCCCAGCTTGCCGATCGGGAGGACGCCGACGATCGCCCAGGCGAGATCACCCCAGCCCTTGCGGCCGTCGAACATGAGCGCGATGGTGAGCGCGAGCGCGATGACGCCGACGACGAGCGCCGCGATCGCGAAGAACGGGCCGCCGATGATGAGGCCGAGCACGGCGATCGCCAGCCCGATCCAGGAGACCCACTCCGAGATCACCGCGAGCACGCCGGCGATGTTCTCCCAGGTGCTGTCCTCGCCGATCTTGTTCGCGTCGCCCAGCCCGCTGACGGCGTCCTCGTAGGCCTCGTGCCAAGTGTCGTACGCGGTGTCGAAGCGACCGAGGTTGTGATCGTGCTCGGATCCGGCCGCGCTGAGCGTGGACGCCGCCGAGCTGGCCGCGTGCGCGAGGTTGTCGCCCGTGGTCTTGGACGACGCGGCCTGATCGGGTGTCGGCGGGTGGTCGGCGACCGCGTGCTCGTGCACCGAGAGCGCATGGCTGGCCTGCTGGGCGTCGCTCTGCGCCGTCGCTAGGGCCTGGTGGCTCTTCTCGCAGTCGGCCACGATGGTCTTCATCTGCGCCTGGACCGTGGCGAGGACGCCCGCGTAGTCGGTGAGCGTCTTGCCCGCCGGCTTGTACCGCCGGCCCGCTTCGTCCAGATCGCCGTGGACGTCGCCCACGACGTCCTTGATCTTGTCCATCGCGTAGCCCTTGCCGACGAGCTTGCCGCTCTTGATGTCCTGCAGGGTCTGTGCGGCGGTGGTCATCTGCGTCGCGAGCGACGAGATGGTCGCGCCGCGATCGTGGATCGCGGTCGCGTCGCCGTCGATGACCTCGACCTCATGCCCCTTGTGCGTCTTCATCCCCTGCTCCTCAGTTCGCGACCGCGCGGCCGTGCGCGGGAGCGGCCCCCTGGCCCGACTGGTGCATCGAGTTGGCCATGTCGTTGTCGGTCTTGGTCACCTCGTCGACCGTGCCCTTGACCCGCTCCGCGATGTCTTTGAGCTTGGAGAGCAGCTTGTCGCGGCTGTCGTTCCAGCTGCCCTCGAAATCGTGCACCCGCGACTTCAACCGGTTGTCGCCATCGGGGCGGCCGACGGCGCTCTCCAGGTCGTCGCGCCGGGCGGAAGCCGCCTCGAACTCCTCGACGATCGCGGTGAGCTGCGCGCTCGTGGTGCGCAGATCGTCGATCGGGTAGAGAACGCTGTCCCCCGCCATGTCATGCCCTCCGAGTCCTGTGGTGCCTGAAAACCATCGCTGTCGCGACCTCACCACAAGCTAACAACTCCCGTGGCGACGGTCGATGGGGACAACTCCCCATCGCCCCAACCTCGCTCACTCCGGATCCGCCGGGCTCGCGGTCGTGACGTCGAGGAGCACGAGATCGTCCTTGCCGACGAGCCGGGAGGCGATGACGTGCTCCACGAGCCGAGCGCGACGGTTCGTCGCGGATCCCCGCGCTCCGCCGCGCATGCCGGGGACGCCGATGCGGTCGAACTTGTCGCACACGTTGTCGAGCTTGCGGTTGAACCGCGTCACCGTCCAGCCCAGGCGGGCGGCCGCATCCGCGCTGGAGGGCAGCGCGCTCATCCCCGTGCCGTCGCGACGCAGCAGCGGCTCCGCGAGCGCGACGAGCAGCTGCTTCTGGCTCAGCGTGAGCGGCACCTCGCCGATCGTCGAGTCACCGTCGGCCTCGTGCTCCCGCCGGGTCTCCCGGAACGTCGGCTCCGCCGCGTGGATCGTGAACTCGTACGTGGTCGGGCCGGCCGAGAAGACCACGCTCGTCGTCGCGAACACGAGCGGGAGGCGCGCGCCGGGGGCGAGCCAGGCCTGCACCCCTCCCGTGGCGTCGGTCACCGTCGCCTGCAGCCGGCCGCCGATGTTGGCCAGCCACCACAGCCCCGCGAACTCGGCGATCTCCAGGAAGTGCCGATGCAGGAAGAGGTTGTCGTCGATGGCGAGGTCGCCTTCGCGCCCCACGACGAACCGCCCTCCGGGGGCGATGGGGAAGTACTCGCCCGCGAACTCGACCGTGACCTGAGCGCGCGCCGGGTCCTGCGTGGTCCCCACGTCGACGGTCACGGCGTGCACCCCCGCACGGGCGACGACGCCGATCCGTTCTCGCGGCGGAGCACGACCTCGACGCACGTCTTGCCGCCGGACTCGGCCGGGATCGTGATCTCGGGGGCGTCCGCCTTGACGGGCGCGCCGTCGCCGTCCAGCCGCACGACCGTGACCAGGAACGAATCGCCGTCCTGCGGGCTCGGGTTGGTCCACGTGACGTGCACCTGCCCCGATCCGGTCGGCGTCGCGACCAGGTCCTTCGGCGGCGGGGCCAGGTCGGCGAGCGGATCCTGCGGCTCCGCGGTCGCCGCGGTCGTGGGCTTCGCCGACGGGGCACCCGCGTTGAGCAGATTGACCGCCAGCACCGATCCGCCGACGAGCAGGATCACGGCTGCCATGGCGGCGAGGGTCCAGACGAGGCCCCGCCGGGAGCGCGGCGACCCGGTGTGCGCGGACGGGGGCTCGACGGGGGGCGCGGAGGACGGCGTGGCCGTCGGAACGGCCGCGACGGGATCGACCGTCCGCGGCGCGCGGCGCACGGTCGGGTCGCTCTGCGAGGCCCCTGGCGCGGAACCGGGGACGACGGACGCCGGGTGCGGGGCCACGGGCGCCTGCGCGGTGGGCGGGATCACCTGTGGCGCGCGGATGACGGTCTCGTCGTCGTCGGCGGTCCGCGCCGGTGCATCGAAGCGCGGCCCCGGCGCGGTGGGCGGCGAGGCCGGAAGCACGGGGCTCGTCGTCGCCGACGGCCGTGTGGCGGTGTGCCCCGGATCGATCTGGACGACCTCGCGGACGCGGGTCCGTCCGTCGGCGTCGTCCTCGGGATCCGGGTCGAGCGGATGATCGTCGACGATGTCGATCGGGGTGACCGAGTGGCTGAGCTCGATCTGCACCTTCTGCAGCGCGCGGGCGAAGGCCACGGCACTCCCGAATCGATCGTCCGGGTTCTTCGCCATGCCGCGGGCGAGCAGGCGCATGAGGCTGTCGGGGACGTCGGCCCGGCCCACGGGGGGAAGCGGCTCGGTCTCGATGCGGGAGATGAGGTCGGCCCCGCTGTTGCGCTGACCCGGCTTCTCGAAGGGGCTCCGCCCGGTGAGCAGCGTGTAGACGGTCGCGGTGAGCGCGTACACGTCGGAGCGGACGCCGCCGCGCGGCGGATCGGCGAAGGACTCCGGCGGCGACCACGGGATCGACATCCCCGCCGCCTCGTCGACGGCCCCGGTGGTCGACGCGATGCCGAAATCGGTGAGCGCGGGCCTGTTGTATGCCGTGACGAGGATGTTCGCGGGCTTGATGTCGCGGTGGAGCACTCCCGCCCGGTGCGCGGTCTCCACGGCTCCCGCCACCTGCACGCCCACCCGCAGCGTCTCGGCGACGCTGAACGGCTCCGTCCGCGCGCGCTGCTGCAGGTTGGGCCGCGGGCAGTACTCCATGACGAGGTACGGACGGCCGTCGGCGGCGACGCCCGTCTGGTAGATCGTGACGATGGCGGGGTGCGTCGACAGCATCGCCATGACGTTCGCCTCGTCGGCGAACTCCTGCGCGGCGCCCGAGGCGAGCCGATCGGCGAGCAGCACCTTGACCGCCACCTGACGGCGAGGCTGCTGCTGCTCGTACAGGAAGACGTCGGCGAAGCCTCCGGTGCCCAGGGGCTCGACGTAGTCGAAGCCGTCGAGCTGGGGAGGCGGGGACGGCGGCCGGCTCACGGCAGCTCCTCGAACGCGACGGTGACGCCGTCGCCGAGGTCGATCACGTCGCCGTCCACGACGATCGTCTGCTCGCCGGGGTGCAGGCGCACGGGGTCGGCGCCCGGACGGAGGAGCGTGGAACCGTTGGTCGTGTGCAGGTCGAGCACGACCACGGCGTCGGCTTCGGGACGGATCTCGAGGTGGCTGCGCGAGATGTCCTGCTCGGGGCTGTCGACGGCGACGAGGTGGGGCAGGGTCGCACCCGTGGATCGGGTGGCCCGCGGGCGCCGGCCGATGACCACGGTGCGATCCAGCAGCACGACCTGACCGGTGGAGAGCCGGATGCGCGGCGTTCGGGCGGGCTCCGCCCCGGCCGGCGCGGCGACGCGAGAGGCGGAGGATCCCGGATCCGTGATGCCGGGGACCACGGACACCGGCTCCGACGCGACGGACTGCCGCTCCTGCGGGGTCTGCGCGCGCTCCGCGGCGTCGCGCAGCGCCCTGGCCTGGGCGACGGAGACGGTTGCGCCGTCGTGATCACCGTCGACCGGCGCGGGCGGGCGGAGGTCGAGCGTGTGCCCGCCGAGCGGCGCGGCGAGAGTGTCGGAGGGGGGCAGGATCGTCTCGACCGGCGCCGGCACGCTGAGCACCGTGTCGTCCACATCGACGACGTCTTCGTCGGCAGACCCGGTCCCGGACGCGACGGCGACCGCCTCCGAGACGGTCGGATGCTCCGAGAATCCCGGGTCCTCCGAGGCGGCCGGGTCCTCCGATGCTGCCGGATCCTCCGAGACTCCGATCGGTTCCGGTTCCGGTTCCTGCTTCGCTTCCGGCTCGGGGGCGACGTGCGCCGTCGTCGGGGCGGGCTCCGCGCTCGCGGGCTCCTGCCCGGATCCGGCGTCGGTCGGGACGGCGTCCGTCGGGACAACATCCACGGCGTCGGTCGGGACGGCGTCGGTCGGCACGTCATCCGCGACGGCGGCGGGGGCCTTCCCTGCGACCACCGCGGCGGCACGGACGACGCCGGCGACGATCGGGAAGGACTCCGCGCCGACCTCCTCCGCCATGAGCTCCGCGCCGGTCATCCCCGCCACGAAGCGCTCGCTCCAGGTGGTGACCTCCGCGCCGCGGGCCTCCTGCACGCCCTCGGCGGTGAAGATGCGCGCGCGGACGGGGCCGCGCACGGCGATCCGCGCGTCCTGACCCTCGCGGACGACGGCGGCGAACGGCGGGATCGCGGAGAACGTCCCGCCGCCCGCGGCCGTGAACGCGTCGACGACGTCGGAGAACGAGATCGCGTCGTCCCGGATCCCCTCCCACAGCTGCGCACGCAGCGCGGGGTCCGCATCCGGCGGCAGCATCAGCACCGCTCGCGGTCCGATCAGGGCGTACCAGCTCCCTGCGCGGTAGACCGTTTCCATCACCGCATCCCTCCCATGGCCTCCGCACGCGGCCGCGTGTCGGAGTCGATGTCGTCGTCGACCTCGCCGCCTCCCGATCCCCCGGGACGGCTGCTCACATGCAGCGCGTCGACGACGATCGCCGTCACGTTGTCCCGCCCTCCGCATTCGAGCGCGTGCTCGATGAGGCGGTCGGCGGCGACCTGCGGATCCTCGTGCACCGTCAGCACGGTGCGGATCTCGTCGTCGCCGATCTCGCTGCTGAGACCATCGGAGCAGACGAGGATCCTGTCCCCGATCCGCGCCGGGATCATCCAGTAGTCGGCTTCGCCGGTGCTGCCGGCACCGATCGCCCGCGTGATGACGTTGCGACGCCGATCGCGCGACGCGTCTGCACGGGAGAGCTCGCCCGCGTCGATGAGCTCCTGGACGACGGAGTGGTCGACCGAGACCTGCTCGAGGACTCCGCCGGACAGCCGGTAGGTGCGCGAGTCCCCGATGTTCACCGCGAGCCAGTAGCCCACACCGTCGACCGCGGCGACCGCGACGCCGCTGAGCGTCGTCCCCGCCCGTGCCGCCGTCCCCTCGTCAAGCGCGGTGCCGCCGAGCGCCTCGACCGCCGCACGGGCCCGCGCGAGGGTGAAGGCGACGTCGTCCACGGTCAGGGTGGCGCGCCCGGCGAGAGCGGCGAACCCGTCGATCACGGTCCCGCTCGCGAGATCCCCGGCGCGATGCCCTCCCATGCCGTCCGCGACGAGGAACAGCGGAGCCTGCGCGAGATAGGCGTCCTCGTTGAGCGAGCGGCGCAGCCCCGTGTGGGTCGCGGCGCCGACGCGCGGCACGATCGGGGGGATCACGCGTACCCTCCCACGGTCACGATCCGGTCGCCGATCTCGATGGCGTCGCCAAGACGGATCCGCACGCGTTCCCCCGGAGGACATGCGATCCGCACCCCGTCGCGCACGATCGTCATGCCGTTCGTCGAGTGGCGATCCATCACCCAGCCGCCCGCGGACTCCGCCGCCGCCTCGAAGTGCGTCTTGGAGAGCGAGAGCGTCTCGTCGCGCACGACGACCACCGCGGCGCCGGCCTCCGCCGCGGGATTGCGGCCGAAGAGCGTGCGACCGGAGACCGTCGCGCGGGCGCCGTCGTCCCAGACGAACTGGAGGCGGTGGCCGGGGATCGAGATCCGCGTCTCCTCGAGGTCGTCGTCCTCGGCTGTCTGCGCGATCACCGGCGCTGCCACAGGGGTGACCGGCACGGGGGTGACCGGCACGGGGGCGGGAGCCGGTGCCGGAGGGGCGGACGGCGCCGCGCTCTCCGGTCCCGACACGATGGTCGGCGCCGGAGCGGCGACCGCGGGGCTCACGCCGGGGACGGTCGTGATCATCGCCTCGTCGGCGGATCCGTCGACCGTCGTGGAGCGGTTCGGCTCGGGCGTGCGCGCCGAGAGCACCGTTGCCTCGGGCGACTCGACCGCCGAGCGCGCCTCGGCCCCGGGCGCGTGCGGCAGGGTGTGACCCGTCGGTGCAGCGGACGGGGGCGGCGAGAAGGCGGACGATACGCCGGAGAGGACGGGCGCGGACGTGGCCGGCCCAGCCGCGGCCTGTGCGGGGAACGACGACGTCCCCGACGTGGCGTGCGGCGCGACCGCGGCCGGTGCGGCGGGCGGGGCCGGGCTCCGGACATCGCGCATGAGTGCGCCCGAGGCGCGGTCGTGCCAGCCCTGGAAGCGGCCCGAACCGTCGAAGAGCGGGGAGAAGTAGCCGACCACGATCGTCGCGGCGAGCCCGAAGACGACGTTGCGCAGCAGCGCGCGGCCGAAGCCGAGCGGCGCGTTCCCCTCCTCGCGCACGAGACGCAGCCCCATCGCGCGCATGCCGATCGATCCCGCCGCGCCCTGCAGGAAGCTGTAGACGAGCAACCACGCGACCAGCACGAGCGCGGTGATGCCGAGGCCCACGACGAGGGCGACGAGCGCCGCCGACAGATCGCGGCCGCCCGTGCCGCTCACGACGACGGACACGACGATCCCGACGATGCTCAGCGCCGACGCGATCGCCGCGTCGATGACGTACGCGATCGCTCGGCGCGAGATCGGGGCGATGGGCGCTGTCGTCGCGTCCGTGACGCTCGGGGCGTTCGTCATGGCGTCTCGCTCTCGGATCCGGGCCGGGGCGCACGGGCGTCGTCCGATCCCGGTGCGGTGCTCTCGATCGTGCCAGGTGCGGACGAGTTCGCGCCACCGCCCCTCGTGCGGCGGATCCGCTCCGCGGCCGCCTCGCGCAGGCGATGCACCCCCTCGGATGCCCGTGACCCGCCGAGCAGCGAGCGCAGGCTGAGCCGCGCGAGCATCCGCCGGTGCCACCGAGCGCGTGTGCCCAGGCCGGCCACGATGGCGTCGACCTCGCGCCAGAACGCGTCGACCTCCTCGGCCGTGGGCTCGTCCGGCCCGAAGACCTTCGCGTCCGCGTCGTCGGCGAGCGCCGTGACGGCGGGGACCGTGAGGGCGGCCGAGACCGAACGCGCTTCCTCCGCCCTGGTCGCCCGCACCGGGAGCCGTGCCCCGTAGTCGACGGCGCGATCCGTGAGCTCGTCCCATCCGCCGCTGATCCGGTCCGCGGCCAGCGTCGAGGCACGACGGCGGCGGCGCCTCGCCGCCTTCCATGCACCGATCAGGATGAACGGGGCGGCGAGGATCGCGAGAACGACGAGGAGGGATCCGGCGATCGCGAGGATCGCCCCCAGGATCCCGAGCAGGTTGTTCGGGCCGTCCTGGTTCCCGCGCTGGTCCGGCACCGTCGGGGGCAGCTCCGCGGGCTCCTGCGGCGGAGGCGGCGGCTGGAGCACCTGCGGCTTGGGGACGACCTTCGGCTTCGTGATCTGATTCTGCGGGACCTGATCCTTCGGCGGGGTCGGATCGAACGCGACCCAGCCGGCCTTCTCGAAGTTGACCTCGACCCACGCGTGCAGGTTGTCCCCGTTGGCGGCGAACGATCCACTCTTCGCCGCACCCTTGTCGGGGTAGAAACCCATGACGACGCGGGTCGGGATGCCGAGGGACCGCGCGGCGAGCGCCATCGCGACCGCGTACTGCTCGTCGTCGCCGATCATCTGCTCGCCGGCGATGAGGGTGGAGATCCGCTCCTCGGTGTGCCCGGCGCGCGACAGCGCCTCGCCCTGCAGCCCGTGGCTGAAGAATCCCTCCTCGGAGAACTTCTTCGTCAGCGCACGCACCTTCGCGATCGGGGTCTTCGCGTCGGCGACCGTCTGGGAGGCCAGATCCGCCAGCTTCTGCGGAGCGTCCGCCTGTTTCGGGATCGCGACGGATCCGAAGTCCAGCCCGTCGAGCTGCTTGTCCGTCCACGTCTTCGGGATCGTCGTCTCGACCGTGTACGTATCGCCCTTGCGGAGCTTCGAGGTGGCCACGGCGGTGCTCGTCGACTCGTTGTAGTAGGTGCCGCGGCGAAGGGTCTCCGCGTCGGAGCCGTGGAAGGCGATCGCCCCGACCTCTCCGGCGTCGGGCACCCACACCCCGCTGTAGGACTCCATCGTGAAGGTGAGCGTGGCGGACGTCCCCGTCGCGTCGGCGGACATGTTGTCGCGGATCGGGCTGAACGCGCCCGACGACCCCACGCCCCTGTCCGAGACGTCGTACACGACGCCGTTGTAGGTGTCCATCGTGCCGATGCGGACCCTGGCCCCCTCGGGCAGGCCCTTCACGGCGAAGAGGGTGTCCTTGCGGTGGTCCTTCACGTATCCCCGGTACGACTGCAGCGGGCTCGCGTACTGGTGCACGTCGAACGGCGGCAGCACCACGTCGCGGAAGACGTGACGCGGCTCGGCGAGCGTCGTCGCGCCCGCCAGCCCGGTCCCGGCGAGCCCCGCGACGGCGAGGACCGCCGCGCCCGCGACGAGCCGGCGCCGCGCGAGCGAGGATCGGCGGTTCCCCTCGCCGTCGGTGAGGGCGACAGCGGCGTCGGCCGATCCGCCCACCCCGCGCAGGGCCAGCCAGGCGACGACGGTGAGCGCGAACACCACGCCCTGTGCGAGCGGGGCGGCGGGATCCGGCACGCCCATCGCGATGACGAGCAGCAGGTGCGCCGCGGCGGGGATCACCGCCCAGCCCGCCGTGCGCAGACGCAGCGCGAGCGACGCCGCCGTGACGGTCGCGACGAGCGCGGCGAGGAAGGGCACCAGAGCGTGTCCGTCGGCGACCGAGACGGGCGCGACCGTGGTGAGCAGGGCCTTCCAGCTCGTGACGGCCCCCGCGGCGAGCGCGCCGAGCGTCGTCCCCGTCGGCACGACGCCGAAGAGCGTCGTCTGCGGGAGGGCGAGCGCGCCGCCGAAGAGGAAGTACACCGCCACGGTCGATCCGGCGATCGGGAGGATCCCCCAGCGTCGCCATGCACAGCCGAGCGCGATGGCGAGCCCCAGCACGAGTCCGCCGAGCGCGGCGGGCAGGAAGGATCCGCCGGCGAACGTGGGCCACCAGCCGACGGCGCCGACCGCGATAAGCACGGCGACGGCGACGAGGTCGACGACGGTCCGCCGCAGGGGCAGCGGTGCGGCCGAGCCGCGCCGGCGCGTGCGCGGGCCGGCCGTCGTCCGCGACGTGTCGGCCGTCATGCGAGCACCTTCCCCAGCGCGAGGGGCAGCTGCTCCAGCGCCCCGACCGTGACGACGTCGGCGTCGCCGATCCGACGCAGGGACGGTGCGGCGCCCAGATCGGCGACGATCGCGAGCACGCGCGAGCCGAAGGGCAGCCGCGCGCACGCGGAGCGCAGCTCCTCGGCGCCCGTGCCGCGACCGCACACGAGCACGACGACGCTCGACAGCGCCATGTGCGCGGCGACCGTGCCCGCGAGGGCGGCGAGCCCACCCTCCTTGGCACGGCTGCCCTCGACGCCCGAGAGCGAGTCGAGCAGCTGCTTCCCGGTGCCGGCTGCGAGCTCTCTGCCCTGCACCCGCAGCTCGACGCGCTGCGAATCGCGGATGGCGCGCAGCCCGACCGATCCCGCGAGCGAGACCGCGAGCTCGAACTCGTCCGGATCCGCGTAGTCGCCGAGGGAACGGCTGAGCCCGATGACGAAGTGCGAACGACGCGTCTCCTCGTACTGGCGGACCATGAGCACGCCCGTCCGCGCGGAGGAGCGCCAGTGCACACGGCGCAGGTCGTCCCCCGGCTGGTACTCGTTGAGCGCGTGGAACGAGACGTCGTCGCGGGACAGGTCCGCGGCGGGCAGCCCGTCCAGATCGCGGAGGAACCCCAGCGACTGGCCGTCGAAGAGGATCGTCCGCGGATGCACGAAGAGGTCCACCGGCTCGTCGCGGCGATGCGCCCTCTCGAACAGGCCCAGGGGGTCTCCGCGGACGACGCTCACCGGCCCGACAGAGACGACGCCGCGTCGGTGCGTGGGGATCGCGAAGAGCTCCTCGGCCTCCTCCCCGGCGGCCAGTCGCTTGATCGCGAACTCCCCGCGTCCGGATCCCACGGGCAGCACCACGCGCGAGGGCAGGATCGCCCTGGTGCCGCGGTTCGCGAGCACGAGGGCGCCGACGGCGCGCTCGCCGACCACCACGCGCGTGCGAGCGAGGTCGAGCCGCACGTCGTAGGCGGTCCGCCCCACGAGGAACAGCGCGCAGACGGCGAGCGTCACGGCCAGCACGATCGCGATCACGGCGAGCTCCCGCCACCCCAGGGGCAGCGCGATCAGCAGGGCGAGCAGCGCGATCCCGGCGAGCACCCACGCGAGCGGGCGCACCGCGGCGCCGACGAGGCGCAGGCGTGCGCCGACCCGCGCGAGCACGAGCCCGGCGACGTCGCGCCAGCCCGCCTCCTGCGGGGATCCGGTGATCCGGTCCTCAGCGGTCGTCGTCATGGGTGCGTCGTTCTCCGTCGGTGTGCGTGGGCGGCGGTGTCCGGGGTCAGGCGGCGGTGCGCGCCTGCGGTGCGGCGACCCGGTCGAGCACGCGGTCGATGACCGTCTCGGCCGTCGTGCCGGAGAACTCCGCCTCCGGGTCGAGCAACAGTCGGTGCTGCCACACCGGGCGCACGAGCGCCTTGACGTCGTCCGGCAGCACGTAATGACGCCCGTGCGCGGCGGCCCACACCTTCGCGATGCGCACCATCGCGAGCGCCCCGCGGACGGAGACGCCCAGCCGGATCGCGCCGTCCTCGCGGGTCGCCTCGACGAGCTCGGCGATGTAGCGCAGCACCGCGGGCTCGACATGCGCGCTCGCGGCGAGATCGGCCATGTCGGCGACCGCGCTCGTCGTGATCACCGGGGACAGCGCCGCCGACGGGTTGCGCTGTGCCGCGCCCGCGAGGATCGCGGAGGTGACGTCGAGATCCGGATAGCCGATCGACGTCTTGATGAGGAAGCGGTCGAGCTGCGCCTCGGGCAGCTTGTACGTGCCGGCCTGCTCGATCGGGTTCTGCGTCGCGATGACGAGGAACGGCCTCCCCGCCTCGTGCGCGACGCCGTCGACGGTCACCCGGGATTCCTCCATGACCTCCAGCAGCGCCGACTGCGTCTTGGGCGAGGCGCGGTTGATCTCGTCCGCGAGCACGATCGAGGCGAACACCGGCCCGCGGTGGAACTCGAACGAGTGCGTGTTCTGGTCGTAGATCGTCACGCCCGTCACGTCGGACGGCAGCAGGTCGGGGGTGAACTGGATCCGGGTGCTCGTGCCCTGCACGGTGGCCGCGAGCGCCTTCGCGAGGCTCGTCTTGCCCGTGCCCGGGGCGTCTTCGAGCAGGACGTGCCCTTCGGCGAGCATCGAGGCCAGCACGAGCGCGACCACGTCGCGCTTGCCCTGCAGCGCCTGGTCGACGTTGTCGACGAGACGGGTGAAGGTGCCCTGGAACCAGGCGGCCTGTTCGGGGGTCATGGTCATCGCGGTGCTGTTCCTCTGATGTCGGCGGGGGTGTCCTGCGGGTGGGCCGTGACGGATGCCACGGCTAGGGTCTCGGCCAGAAGTTCTTCTCGGTGTCCACGGACCCGCCCCAGCCCTGGATGTCGATCCAGACGTTGACGCCGTCTCGGCCCTGCCAGCAGTTGATCTGCACGGAGCCGTTACCGTTGAAGTTCACCGAGTTGCCGGTGCTGAACCCGTCCGGCCGCGCGTCCGACGCACAGGTGACACGGTGGCTGCCGATGTCGAGATTCTGGAAGTTCACGACGAAGAATCGGCATCCGTTGACGCAGCTCGCCGTCGCGCCGCCCTGCGTCACCCAGACGCGGGGCTGGGGCGGGCTGTCGGTCTTCGCCGAGTCCGAGGCGACGCCCGACTGCTGGTTCGCGTCGGTGAAGGCCTGGCCCTGGATCGTGTGGGTCTGGTCGTACCCGTTACCGACGACGCGCGACCCGCTCGCCCCCACGGTCTCCCAACCGTTGCCGTCGACGTTGATCTTCATCGTGACCGAACGTCCGTTCGGACTCGGCGCGGTCCACGACACGGTCACGCTCTGGCCGTTGTTGGACGCCTTCACGCTCGGTTGGCCGATCGGCCCGTACGGGCGCAGGTTTCCCTTCGATCCCGGGTCCCCCGGCTGCGATTCCTGCCCGCCGACCACCGAGTAGGCGCGCACGGACACGGTGTAGGTCTGGTTGTTCCGTGCGGGGATGTTGTGACCGTCCCAGTCGCGGGACCACCCGCCGCCGTTCGAGTACTCGTAGCGCACCTCGGAGCCGCTGGCCCCGTTCGTGCCCGCGATCGAGTAGTCGACCCAGATGTTGTTGTTCTCCTCGCGGCTGTTCGTGATCGTCACCGCACCCGGCTTGCCGAACGCGCGCTGCGGGCTCGACGCCCCCGACCACGCTCCCGCGCCGGCCTTGTTGTAGCCGCGGACCTGGAACGTGTACCCGTCGGTGGAGTTGTCCACGGTGACGTTCTGGCTCGTCCCCGCGATCCCGGTGACCGTCTTGACGACGCTTCCGCCGCGCATCACCTGCAGGTCGTAGCTCGAGACCGCGTCGCCGTTCGGGTTCGCGGCGCCCCACGTCACCGCCATCTGCGACTGGGATCCCACCGTCGGCGCGCTCTGCGCCGTCGGCGTGCCGGGGGCGAGCGGGGGCCCTGCGGGGATCTCCCGCGCCGACCACGCGCTCCAGCTCGACGGCTCGGGTGCCCGGTTCACGGCCTGCACCCGCACCTGGTAGCTCGCGCCGTTCTCCAGGCCCTCCCAGGTGAGGGAGTTACCGCTGACCCCGGTCTTCTGCGCGACGCCGCTGGGCGGCGCCGGGGAGATCTCGAGGTTGTACGAGGTGACGGGGGAACCCGGCGTGGTCGGCGTGACCCAGCTCACCTTCAGCGACTTGTCCCCGAAGACGAGGGTCGGAGGGTTGGGCGTGTCCGGACGCGCGTCCGGCCGCGCGACCGCGGACGTCGGGGACGGCTTGCCCTCGCCGACGCGGTTCGTCGCCGTCACCGCGAAGGTGTACTCGACGTTGTTCGTCAGACCGTCCAGCGTGCAGGTGGTCGACGAGCACTGCTTCGAGTAGGCGCCCCCGCTCGTCGCGCGGACCGTGTACCCGGTGATCTCGGCGCCGTTGTTCGACGGAGGGCTCCAGTTCAGCACCACCGTGCGATCCTGCACGCTCGTGACCTGCGGCGCACCCGGAGCATCCGGCACGCCCTGCACGGTCACGACGATGCGCCCCTCGACCTCGCGGTCCGCATCCTTCGTCGCGTCCTGGATCCGGTAGGCGGCGGTCACCTGACCGATGAAGGACCCGCCGGGCGTGATCACGACCTTGTCGCCCTGCACCGCCGCCCGGGCATCGCCGGTCTGCACGTCGACCGAGCGGATCTTCAGCGGCTTGTCCGGGAACGGGTTGACGTCGTTGTCGAGCACGGGGATCGTGACCGACTTGCCCTGGTCCGCCTGGGGCACGGTGTCCGGGTTCGCGACCGCGAGCGGACGCGTGGAGGCCGCGACGGTCAGCGAGACGGTCCCCTCGACGGGAGCAGTCTTCCCATCCGTCACGGTGAGCTTGACGGTACTGCCGCTGCCCTTGGGCGTGGACGAGTCTGCGCTGACCTTGAGCGTCGAGCCGTCGAGTTCGGCGCGCAGGCCGTTCTGCGGCGCGCCGGTGATCTTGAACGACAGCTTCTTGTCGTCGCCCGGGTCCGGATCCTTCGTGAGCGCCTTGAGGTCGACGGTCTGCGCGGGCTCCCCCGGCGCGACCGAGACCTGGGCGTTCGTGAACACGGGCGGCTGGTTGTCGGGAGGGAGGACCGTGATCGGGATGCTCAGCGTCGCCGTGCGTCCCTTCGGATCGTCGGGTCCTGTGCCGTCCGTGACCTCGAACGTGAGCGCGTCGTCGCCGAAATAGCCCTGCTTCGAGGTGTAGACGAGCGTGTGCTCGTCCTTGAGGAGCGAGGCGCCGTTGCTGTTCACCGCGCTGATCTTCGCGGCCTCGGTGATCCGCACCTGGCCGCCGCCGGCGACGGCGACGTACCGCGACAGCGGGAGCTCCTTGGTCTCGCCGCTCTTCACCTCGACCGGCTTGGTCGAGAGGAGCGTGGGGGCGAGCTCGCGCAGCGCCGGGACGAAGATGAACGCCGACGCGCTCTGCTTGTCCTGGTCGGTGACGGTGTAGCGCACGAGCTGACGCTGCTCGCCCACGGTCACCCGGACCTTGCGATCCGCCGTGATCTTCGCCGTGTCGTCCGCCGTGAGCTGCAGGTCGTCGACCGTGCCGTCCGGATCCTCGTCGTTGTCGAGCACCGGGACGTCGACCTGCAGGGACTCGCCCTTGACGTCCGAGGCCTTGACCCAGTCGTCGCGGGCGATCGGTGGGACGAGCGGCACGTCCTCGGCCACCGTGATCTGCACGGGCGCGGTCGCGGTCGCCCCCTTGTCGTCCGCGATCGTGTACTGCACCGAGGTCTGCAGGGCGCGGTTGGGGGCGGTGATAAGGACACGGTCCCCGCTGACCTTCGCACTCAGGCCGTCGACGCCGGGCGGGACCTCGAGCGCGTTCTTGACGAGGCCGATCGTGTCGCCGTCGGGGTCGGAGTCGTTCTGCATCACCGGGACCGCGACCGTGCGGCCGGGACGCATGGTGATCGAGTCCTTGACCGCGTAGGGCGCCTGGTTGATCTTCGCGCTCGGCGCGACGCCGACCCGGATCGTCGCGGTCGCCTCCTTGCCGAGTCGGTCGCGCACCTTGTAGGTGAACGCGTCGACTCCGCTGGCCGTGTCGAAGGCCTGATAGGTGAGGAAGGTCGAGCCGATCTCGGTGACCTGGCCCTTCTGCGGTGCCGAGTCCAGACCGACGAGCTCGACCGAGTCGCCCTCCTGATCCAGTCCGTCCAGGGGGACGGCGATGCGCACGCTCGTGCCGCTCAGCGCGCGCACCGTCAGATCCTTCGGCCGCGGCGCCGTGTTGGTCTTCTCGTCGACGGGGAGGATCTGGATCGTGATGTACCCCGCCGCCTTCTGCCCGTTCGAGTCGACGGCCTCATAGGTCGCGTACACCGTGCGCGGCGTCGTTCCGGCGCGGAACCGCACCGCGTCCTGGGAGACGAACGCCTCACCGTCCTTCGGATCCACGAGCGGCTCGACGAGCTTCGGGGAGACGTGCAGCGTCGTCCCCGGCGCGTGCTTGTCGTTGTCGAGCACGGGGATCGTCACGACGTCTCCCGCCCGGACGACGGCCGTGTCCTGGTTGGCCACGGGAGGGTCGAGCTTGGCGGGTGCGGGGATCGGGATGACGATGACGTCCCCGTCCGCGGTCTTGGAGCCGTTCGAGATCCGGTAGCCGATCCGGACCTCCTTGTCGAGGCTGCCCTGATCCGTGATCCGCAGCGTCTCGTGGTTCAGCACCGAGACGGCGATGCCGCTGTGCGGGGGCACCGTGACGGACTGCACCACGAGGATCCCGCCCGAAGGGTCGGAGTCGTTGTTGAGGACCGCCGTGAGCACGTCGCCGCCCGTCGGCAGGAGGGCGACGTCGCGCACCGCGATCGGCGGAGCCTCCTCCGCGTTCTTGTCGAGCACGTCGATGCGGACGAGACCCGGAACGCCGTTCGGTCCGGAACTGGCCAGGTACTGCGCGTAGTACGTGCCGGGCATGTTCGCCTGGAACGTGAACGTCCCCTCCGCGAAGTCGGGCGTGATCGTCGCCCCCGGAACCTCGTCGACCCTCGCCAGTCGCAGCGGCTCCCGACCGGACGTCGAGTCGTTCAGCAGCGGGGAGACCGTCACCTGCTCGCCGACGCGCGTCTGCGCGTGGTCGGCGTTCGTCACGGGCTGCGTCGTCCCGGCCGGGCGGACGTCGAGCCGGAGCGTTCCCCTGCCCAGCTCTCCCTGCGCGTCCGCGACCGTGATCGCGATCTCCTTGCGGCCGGGGGCGCTCGCCACGGCGTGATAGGCGATCTGGCCGTCCGGCGTGAAGTCCACCTGATCGCCGGAGGCGGCGATCACCTCTTTGAGGTAGATGTCGTCCCCGTCCGGATCCACCCAGTCCGGAAGCGCGTTGTATTTGACCGTGCCGCCTGTCTCGACCGTGAGCAGGGGCGTCCGCTGCTGCTTCGGAGGCGCGTTCACGCTCCAGTCGTGCACGTCGACCGTGGCCGTGGCGGTGGCCTTGCCCCCGCGCCCGTCGTCGGCCTGGTACTGGAACGCGGCGGATCCGGCGCCCTTGTCGTCGACCGCGATCTGCATCGCTCCCCCGTTGTTGATCGGCTGGACGTCTCCGATCGAGGGCTGCGCCTGGCTCAGCGACGCCACGAGGACGTCCCCGTCGGCGTCGGTGTCGTTGTCGAGGACCGGCAGATTGGTGGTGCGGCCCGGACGGACGCCGAAGTGGTCGTCGTGCGCGACCGGCGGCGTGTTCTCGGGCGTGCGCTTGGGCAGGGTCGTCTGCACCTGGTCGTCGGTAGTCTCGTCCTGCTTCTCCGTGTCGCCCTCCGGCGGCACGATGTCCTGCCAGTTGTCCACGCGCTGCAGATTGTCGGTCGCGAGCCACGCGGCGCCGCTCGCGGTGTCGTTGAGCACGACGACGTCCCGGTTCACCCGGAAGACGAGGGTGGTGCTGCTCTCCGCACCGTCGATCGACGTCTTCAGGTCGTTCGCGGAACCGGTGCAGTCGCGCAGGAAGGCGGCCGAGCCGCCCCACGCCGCGTACGCGCAGCCGGCGACGAAGACCGGGGCCGCGGGGGATCCCGGGCCGTCCGTCTTCTGAGCGGACGGGGCCGAACCGTCCACGGGCACCGACACGAGCGCGTCCGCCGTCGCGATCAGCGCGACCGCGTTGTCGTCCGAGGGCTGCTGGAGCACGGCGGCGTCCGCATCGCCGATGCCGCCGCCCGTGAGCGGTGTGCGATGCCCGGCCACGAAAACCGACTTCGACTCCGCGTCGAGGACGACCGGCGTCGATCCGACGACGCTGATGGTCGGCGTGGCCCCCTCCCCGAGGTCGAGTCCCTGCGTCGAAGGCTTGTCGGCGTCCCCCTGGTCGTTCACGCGGACGGTCACCACGGTGCGATCCTTGGCCGAGACGGCATACGCGGTGCCATCGCGCCCCACCGTGACGTCGGCGTTCGCGCCGAGCGTGGCGATCGGCTTGACCGTGGGCTTGAACGCGCTGAGCGCCGAGGCCGTGGTGACCCAGAGCTTGCCGTCCTTGCGGTCGAGGATCGCGAGCGTCGTCCCCCCGAGCGCGGTCTTGGCGCCGCCGGGGACGGTGACCGCGTCGCCGAGCGCCACCCGCGCCGGATCCACCGCCGCGAGCGTGGAGGATCCCTGGTCGTCGACGAGCACCGTCCCGCCGGCCTGCAGCACGTCGTAGTTCTCACTCGCGGCACGGAGCCCGCCGTCCAGCACGCGGGACTCGTTGTTGAAGTGCCCGACGAGCAGGCTCGACGTCTTCGTGAGCCAGACGCCGCCGTCGTGGAGGTCGACCTCGGCGGTCGGGTTGCCCTCGTACGCGAAGGCCATCCCCGTGATCGCGATCGCGGCGGCGGTGACGCCGGCGGCGGACGCGAGGGTCTTCGGACGCATCCTCAACCACGCGAACGACCTCACCACGAGCAATCCCCCCTGCACACCGCACCCAGGCGTCCCATGGCAGACATCCAGGGGACTGTAAGAGTGTAAGCGGACCGCCTGGGAGTCGCGATGGGCAGATCTGCCCATCGCGGCGGCCATCCGCAGGTCGTCGGGTGGTTGCGCTCCACCCTTCGATCGATTTCCGGAGACGGCGGCACCCCGCTCGGTCTGCGCCGCATAGGCTCGAGGCATGTTCCTCGACCCCGTACTGCGTCGCGTCGAGCCCTTCCTGCTGCGCCTCGATCGGATCGCCGGAGGTCGTCACGCGCACGAGAAGATCGCGGAGGCGGACCGCGATCACCCACGCACCCTGCGCGCCTTCCGCTGGACGTTCTGGCTGCTCGCTCTGGAGCTCGTGATCGGCGTCGCCGCCGTCGTCGTCGCGGTCGTGCTCGCGTTGCAGGCGCGCTCGATCGCCGCCGTGCCGTTCGCCGTGTGGATGCGCGCGCTCATCGTGCTCGCCATGACGGCGACGCTGTTCTACTTCGCCTGGCGAGCGGCCCTCGGCTGGCGCTGGGCCTACCAGCGGCTGCGGCTGTTCGCGCAGATCTTCCCCGTCATCACGCTCGTGATGGCCGCGATCCCCGGGCTCTACCCCGCCTGGATGGTGACCGAGCAGATCGTGTTCAGCCTGATCATGATCGGCATCGCCGACTTCCTCACAAGCGACCACATGCGTCAGGCGTTCCGCAAGCCGGAGGGCGAGCCGGTGGACTGAGCCGCGGACCGCCGGTTGGCGGACCGCCGCGGCGGCTCATTCCGCGCGCCAGCACCCCTCGAGGTGGTCGTCGACCATGCCCGCGGACTGCATGAGGGCGTACATCGTCGTGGGGCCGACGAAGCGGAACCCTCGCGCACGCAGGGCCTTGCTCAGGGCCTGGGATTCAGCGGTGACGGCGGGCACGTCCGCCATGCTCCGTGGCCGGGGCGAGCGGTCCGTCGGCGCGAACGACCACATGAGCGCGTCCAGTTCGCCGGGTGCCATCCCCTGCACGATACGGGCGTTGCCGATGGTCGCCTCGATCTTCGCGCGATTGCGCACGATCCCCGGATCGGCGAGGAGGCGATCCACGTCGTCCTCCCCGAACGACGCGACGGCGGCGGGCTCGAACCCCGAGAAGACCGCGCGGAAGCGCGGGCGCTTGCGCAGGATCGTGATCCAGCTGAGGCCGGCCTGGAATCCCTCGAGCGCCATCTTCTCGAACAGCGCACGGTCGCCGTGCAGAGGCCTGCCCCACTCCTCGTCGTGATAGCGGCGGTACTCCGGATCCTCACCCGCCCAGGCGCAGCGCACGCGGTCGTCGACGGAGGAAGGAATGGTCATGAGGACCAGGCTAGGCGAGCGCACCGACATCGCCCGCCCGATGCGCGTGCCGTCCGGGCAGAACGGCGCATCGGCGGCGCTCGTCCGGCTAGAGCTGTCGGGCCTTCTTCAGGGCCTTCTCGTCCACCGGCGCCTGGCCGGACGCGCGGAGCTCGTCGTAGTAGGCACGGGCCTCGTCCTGACGGATCCGCTCCGCGCCGGAGGCGATCGGCGCACGTACGTGCTCCGGCTCATAGCCGAACGCGTCCACGAGGTCGATTGCGTGCGGGCGCAGCCGCGCGCAAAGCCGGTCGATGTAGCGCGAGACGGATGCCGCGCGCTGCGCGGACAGCCGCCCGTTGATGAGGTACCAGGCGAGGTGCTTCTCGATGAGCTGCAATCCGAAGAGGTCGCGGAGCCAGGTGAGCACCGTGCGGCTCTCGTCGTCGGTCACCCGGTTCAGCGCCTCCGTGAACGCCTCCCACTGCAGCAGCTCCCCGTGCGCGCGAGCCGCCTCGATGAGCTCTGCCTGGTTCTCGTTGAAGAGGCGGGCGCCGAGCTCCTTGTCCTTGCCGCCGGCGCGCAGACGCCCGGCGATGTCGGCGACCATCTGCTGCACCCGGTCGGTGAGCAGCTCCTGCTGCTGCTCGGCGCGCAGTCCGTTCTCGACCGAGCGCGCGGTGGATCCGAGATCCGCGACCGCCTGGCCGAACTGGCGCAGCCCTGCTCCGTGGAACACCCGCTCCGCGGTCTGCCCGACGGCGTACTTCGCGAGCGCCGCGGCGTCCTTGCCCGTGAACTGCCGCGCGTAGTCGGTCAGCAGCCGCTTGCCGACGAGCTGCAGCAGCACGTTGTTGTCGCCCTCGAAGGTCACGTAGACGTCGAGGTCGGCCCGGAGGCCCACGAAGCGGTTCTCGAACATGAAGCCGGATCCGCCGCACGCCTCGCGGCACTCCTGCAACGTGTCCAGCGCGTGCCAGGTCGACAGCGGCTTGAGAGCGGCGGCGAGCGTCTCCAGGTCCTCGCGATCCTGCGGGGTGTCGGTCGCGCCGGAGAAGACGCCGTCGAACTTCTTCAGGAACTCGTCATGCGCGAACAGCTGCGCGTATGTCGTCGCGAGCCGCGGGAGCAGGCGCCGCTGGTGCTTGCCGTAGTCGAGCAGGGTGGTCTCGGATCCGTCGGCACCGGCGAACTGCCGACGCTGCGACGCGTAGGTGATCGCGATGTAGAGCCCCAGTGCGGACGCCCAGGAGGCGGCGCCGTCGAGGGAGACGCGCCCCTGGACGAGCGTGCCGAGCATCGTGAAGAAGCGGCGGCCGGGGCTGTCGATCTCGCTCGAGTAGGTTCCGTCCGCCGCGACGTCGCCGTAGCGGTTGAGCAGGTTCGTGCGGGGGATGCGCACGTGGTCGAAGCTGAGCCGGCCGTTGTCGATGCCGTTCAGGCCGCCCTTGAGCCCGTCGTCCTCCCGGCCGATGCCGGGCAGGTCCACGCCGTCCTCGCCACGCAGCGGCACGTAGAAGCAGTGCACGCCGTGGTTCACGCCGTTCGTGATGAGCTGCGCGAACACGGTCGCGGCGACGCCGTGCAGAGCGGCGTTGCCGAGGTACTCCTTCGTCGCCGCACGGAACGGCGTGTTGATCACGAATTCCTCGGCCTCGGGGTCGTACGTCGCGGTGGTGCCGATCGCGGCGACGTCGGATCCGTGCCCGATCTCGGTCATCGCGAAGGCCCCGGGGATCTCCAGGCTCATGATGCCCGGCAGCCACCGGTCGTGGTGCTCCGTGGTGCCGAGCTGCAGCACGGCGGAGCCGAACAGCCCCCACTGCACGCCCGACTTGATCTGCAGGCTGGGGTCGGCCGCGACGAGCTCCTCGAACCCGGCGATGTTGCCGCCGTTGTTCTCCTCGCCGCCGAGGCGCTTGGGGAAGGCGCGGTGCACGGCCTTGTTCTGGACGAGCAGGTGCATCTGGCTCAGCACGCGCTCGCGGTGCTCGTCCTTGCCGAGCGCATCGTCGCGCCAGAACGCCGGGTCCTTGATCATCTCGCGGGCCTCGCGGCGGGTGTCGGCCCAGGTGCCGAGCAGCAGATCGCCCACCGCGTCGACGTCGATGCGCGGCGCCGAGGGGGTGTCGGTGTGCGGGGTTTTCGCGGAGTTCGTCCGGACGGCGGCGTCGACCATGGGGATCCTCTCGTGAGGTCATCGGGGCACTTCGATGGTAGGTCTCGCACAACGCACGACGAAGTCGACTGTGGGATCGACCCAAGACGCTGCGGCGACGGTGCTCCCGCCGATTGTGGCGTCCCCACAGGAGCGCCCTCGTCCGGCCGAGCACCGCCCGGAATCGTGGCACGCCACGCGCGCGGCGGACGACGCGCTCAGTGCTCGGCTGCGATGACCTCGAGCACGGCCTCGCCGTAGGCCTCGCGCTTCTTCTCGCCGATGCCGCTGATGCCGACGAGATCCTCCGCCCGGGACGGCCGGTGCTCGGCGAGCGCACGCAGTGTCGCGTCACCGAACACGACGTACGCCGGCACACCCTGCTCGCGCGCGGTCTGCGCGCGCCAGGCGCGGAGGGCCTCGAAGAGTCCGCGATCGCCCTCGTCCAGCGCCTCCGCGGCTGCGCGCTTCGCGGAGCGGCCCGAGCCCGATGCGCCGGCTCGGGTGACCACGTCGTGGCGCAGCCTCACCGGAGTGGTCCCGGAGAGCACCCCGGCGCTCGCCTCGTTCACCGCGAGCGTCCCGTACTCCCCCTGCGCCTGCATGAGGCCCTGGGCGAGCAGCTGCCGCACGACCGAACGCCATTGCGCATCCGTGAGGTCGGATCCGATCCCGTAGGTCGCGAGCTCGTCGTGGCGGAACTTGCGGATCTTCTCCGTCGACGCACCCCGGAGGATGTCGACGAGGTGCCCTGCGCCGAACGACTGCCGCCGCTCGCGCTGCAACCGCACGATCGTAGAGAGGAGCTTCTGGGCCGGGATCAGTCCGTCCCAGCCCTCCGGCGGGGTGAGGCACGTGTCGCAGTTGCCGCACGGTTCCGCACCCTGCCCGAAGTAGCCGAGCAGGTTCTGCCGACGGCAGTCGACCGTCTCGCACAGCGCGAGCATCGCGTCGAGGTGCTGGTTCTGCCGCTGCTTGATCTGCCGGTCGCCGTCGCCCTGCTGGATGAACCGGCGCTGCTGCACCACGTCGCCCAGGCCGTACGCCATCCACACCACGGAGGGCTCGCCGTCACGACCGGCGCGACCGGTCTCCTGGTAGTACCCCTCGACCGACTTCGGCAGGTCGACGTGCGCGACGAAGCGCACGTCGGGCTTGTCGATCCCCATCCCGAACGCGATCGTGGCGACGACCACGACGCCGTCCTCGCGGAGGAAGCGCGACTGGTGGGCCGCGCGCGTGGCCGCATCGAGACCCGCATGATAGGGAATCGCGTCGAATCCCTGCTTCCGCAGATACTCGGCGGTCTGCTCGACCGAGGAACGGCTGAGCGCATAGACGATTCCCGCGGATCCCTCCGGCTGGCTGCGGATGAAGGCCACCAACTGGCTGCGGACGTCGACCTTGGGGTCGATGCGGTACTGGATGTTGGGGCGGTCGAAGCTCGCGACGAAGTGCTCTGCGTTCGGGAGGTGCAGTCGCTCGGTGATCTCGCGGTGCGTCTGGCTCGTCGCGGTGGCGGTGAGAGCGATCCGCGGAACGCCGGGGAACCGCTCCGCGAGGCCGCCGAGCGCGAGGTAGTCCGGCCGGAAGTCGTGCCCCCACTGCGAAACGCAGTGGGCCTCGTCGATCGCGATCACGCTGAGCGACCCGCGCTGCAGGAGCGCGAGGGTCTGCGCGTTCGAGAGCCGTTCCGGCGCGACGTAGAGCAGATCCAGCTCGCCTCGGAGGTAGGCGCGCTCGACCTCGGCCCGGTCCGCCGCGGTCTGCGTGGAGTTCAGGTACGCGGCGCGCACGCCGTTGGCGCGCAGGGCGTCGACCTGGTCGTGCATGAGCGCGATGAGCGGGCTGACCACGAGCCCCGTGCCTTCGCGGACGAGTGCGGGGATCTGGTAGCAGATGCTCTTGCCGCCACCGGTGGGCATGAGCACGACCGCGTCGCCGCCCGCCACGACCTGGTCGATGATGGCCGCCTGGTCGCCACGGAACGCGTCATAGCCGTAGACGGTGCGCAGCGCGTCGATCGGCGTCGCGAAGCGGGAGGGCGCGGGGGCCTGCGGGAGGGCCGACGCGGCCGGAGCGGGAAAGCTGCCCTGGGGCACGGCGCCGGGGGTGCCCGCCCACTCGCCCTCCTCGGGCGGCGGGGCGTCCCAGGGTTCGTCGGCGTAGGCCCCGTCGAGCGGCGCATCCGCCCAGGGCAGATCCGCGTACGGGTCCTGCGGATCGTTCACGGGCATGTCTCCAGCGTAACGAGGGCCACGGACGTCAGGGTCCGCCGAGGTCGACGGGCGACGTCGCCGCAATCCGGGACCCCGTTTCGTCTCGCTCCGCTCGCTCAACGACCCCCAAAGCGCACCACCCGGTGGTCGTTGAGCGACGACGCCGCCGGCGACGAAGACGAAACGCCCCCACCCCGCAAACCCCGTTTCGTCTCACTCCGCTCGCTCAACGACCCCCAAAGCGCACCACCCGGTGGTCGTTGAGCGACGACGCCGCCGGCGACGAAGACGAAACGCCCCCACCCCGCACACACCGTTTCGTCTCGCTCGGGCTCCGGCCGGGCTCGCTCAACGAACCCGACAGACATCAGGCCAGGCCCAGGCGCGCCTCGAGCACGAGCGCGGAGACGCCCACGAGCACCAGATCCTCGATGTCGTGCACCGCCTCGACCACGAGCTCGTCCTCCCCGCTCGGTTGCACCCGCGCCCGCACGGCGTCGCGGCACGCGCCGAGGAAGGTCCCGGTCACGACGTCGTCGGGCCCCGACACGAAGACGGATCCCACGCCGGTGACGGCGAGCATGGGCGCGATCGCGGTGCCCAGGACCGCTCCGGCCTCCGCGAGCACGCCGTCCCTCTCCTGCTCCGGGACCGCCGCGAGCCGTTCCCGCACCCGCGCCGTGTCGACGAGGCGCTGCAGGCAGCCGCGGCGTCCGCAGTCGCACAGCGGACCGTCGGGCTGCACGGACAGGTGCCCGATCTCCCCCGCCGCGAACCGGTCGCCCTCGACCAGCGCCCCGCCGACGATGAGCCCCGCGCCGACTCCGTACGTGAGCAGGATCCCGAGCAGCGACGCACGCCCCTCGGGATCGTGGGTGTACATCCCCAGTGCCGCCGCGTTGCCGTCGTTCTCGATGTACGCGGGCAGCCCCAGCCTCTCCGTCACGCGAGCGGCGAGGTCGAGGTCGAACCAGCGGCGGACGTCCGCGCGACGCACGATCCGGCGGTCGACCACGATGCCGGGCGTGCCGATCCCGATCCCGAGCACCGGCCCCTCGGCCGCGTCGACGAGCTGCTGCGCGAGTCCGAGCAGCGCCTCGATCGCCTCCTCGCCGACGCGCCCGTCGATCGGGACGCTCGCCCGATGCAGCACCGTTCCGCGCAGATCGGTCACGACCCCGATGAAGCGCACGGCGTCGGAGAGGTGGAGGGCGACGATCCGGAACGCGTCCTCCCGCACCGAGAGGAGCACGGCGGGCTTGCCGGCGCCGCTGTGGCGCTGCGTGCCGGTCTCGACGAGCAGCCCGCTCTCGACGAGCTCGCCCGCGAGATCCGACACGCTCACCGCGGAGATCCCGGATCGGCGCGCGAGCTCGGCGCGACTGAGGGGGCCCTCGGCGAAGACCGTCTGCAGCAGCAGGGTCCTGTTCTGCTCGCGGGCCTGCTGCGGGACGATCCGCTGCGTCGTCCGCAGCCGACGCAGCGCGGAGCGGCCAGGGTCGCCCAGGCGGTCGGCACCGGTCATCCTGCTCCCCTCCCGCGCGGGGCCGCGCGATGCCGGACGGATCCGGCTTCCGAGTCGACGATAGCGGCTGAGGGCGGGAGCGGCCCCGAGCCCGCGGCGGCGCAGGGAGGACGTCCTATGCCGGGAGGGGCGCCGGGGTCGCGGGGTCCCCGTCGACCGGGTGGGCGGCGATGCCCTGACCCGCGGGGCCGGGACGCACGCCGAGCCGGTCGAGCAGCGGACGCAGGGCGTCGACGCGGCGGGCGAAGGTCGGCCACTCCGGTGCGTCGACCGCCCAGGCGCGTTCTGCGACCGCGAACATCCGGGGGAACAGCATGCCCTCGATGTCCGCCTCGGTCTCCACCGTCTCGGTCCACAGCGGCGCCTCGACGCCGGCCACCGCGTCCTCGGGGATGCCGGGGAGGAGGGCAGCCGGTTCCCACGCGTACGCCTGTTCGAGCGAGATCGACGGTGCGGACCAGGTCAGACCGATCGGGTGGTCAGGGGTCGGCTTGATGTCGAGGTAGACCGCGTCGGCCGGCGAGGCGATCATGCGGCCGCCCTGGTCGACGATCGATCGGATCGGATCCGCGTCCTCGTCCGGCGCATCGCTGCGGCCCCAGTACTGACCGATCGTCCCTGGCGCGAGGTCTGCGCACGCGCCGGCCTCGTGCCAGACGATCGGAGTCTTCCCGTGCGCCGCGACGAGGCGCGTGGCCCGCGCCAGGAACGCCTCGAACTCTGCCCTCTCGGTGCTGCGGGCCTCGTCCCCGCCGATGTGGAGGAACGGCCCCGGCGTCTCCGCGGCGAGGAACGCGATGATCGAATCGACGAACGCGAAGGTCTCCTCCTTGCGGGTGTCCAGCGTGGAGAATCCGACGTCCGTGCCCGTGTAGGGCTCGGTCACGATGCCCTCCGGCGCGAGTTCGGGGTACGCCACGAGCGCGGCGTGCGTGTGGCCGGGCATGTCGATCTCCGGGACGATCGTGACGAAGTGCCGTTCGGCGTGACGGACGATCCGGCGGTAGTCCTCGACGGAGTAGAAGCCGCCCGCGGATCCGCCGACCTGCGTGGCGGCCCCGATCCCGGTCAGCGCGGGCCGTCCGGGGACCTCGATGCGCCACCCCTGGTCGTCGGTGAGGTGCAGGTGCAGGTGGTTGATCTTGAGCGCGGCGAGGCGCTCGACGAGCCGTTCGACGACCTCGACGGGGAAGAAGTGCCGGGCGACGTCGAGCATCGCGCCGCGGTATTCGAAGCGCGGCGCGTCCTCGATCGCGAGGGCGGGGATCTCCAGGCCGGCGACCGCGAGTTGGGCGAGGGTCTGGATGCCGGCGAACGCGCCCGCCGCGGAGGGCGCGGCGATCCGGATCCCGTCCGCGGCGACGTCGAGCGTGTAGCCCTCGGGGGAGACGCCGGCGCCGGTGATCTCGATGACGATCGACGGTGCGTCGATCCCGCGCCCGTCGGCCTCGTCGATCCGCTCGCCGTCGTCCAGGGCGAGCCCCGTCGCCGTGCGCAGCGCCGACGCGGCCGCGCGGCGGAGATCGGGGTCCGCCACGCGGAGCGGCGTCGCGGCGCTCAGCACGAACGGCGCCGAATCGCGCACGGCCAGACGTGCAGGGGAGGGAATCAGGGCGGGCGTCGTCATCGCGGCACTTCTCCGGACGTCGGGACGCCTCGGGCATGCGCGGCGTCGTACTAATTACTTCTAGATGCGTACGAATTACGCTAGGGCACGACCTCTCACCCGTCAACGGTCGATCTCGCGCAGAACGCCCCGGTCGCCGCCGGCACGCGTACGGTGGGTGCCATGCCGCAGATCTCCGTCTCGCTCGACGACGCCGCCTCCCGCTACGAGATCTCCGTCGACGGCGCTCTCGCCGGCTTCGCCGAGTTCCAGCGCCGACCCGGACGGATCCTCTTCACGCACACCGAGATCGACCCGACATTCCAAGGGCAGGGGCTCGCCGGGATCCTCGCGAAGGACGCCCTCGCCGACGCGGTCGCCACCGGCCTCACGATCGTGCCGTACTGCCCCTACATCGCGCGCTATCTGCGCACGCACGACGTCCCCGGCGCGCAGGTGGAGTTCCCCGATGACCCCGAAGCCTCCGACGGTTCCGACGCCCCCGCAAGCGGGTCCGCGGACTCCGGCACCGAGCACGCATGACTCCGCTCGGACCGCGATCGGTCGTGCTCGCGGCGCGCGAGGTGCCGCTGGGCGGCGTGCGCGCGATGAACGTTCTGCGCGTGCTGCCGAACAAGGACGTCCCGACGATCGGCGCGTGGTGCTTCCTCGACCGATTCGGCCCCGCCGACGTGCGGATGCGCGTCGAACCGCACCCGCACATCGGCCTGCAGACGGTCACCTGGCCGTTGGTCGGCGAGATCCGCCATCGGGACACGCTCGGCAGCGACGTCGTGCTGCACCGCGGCCAGTTGAACCTGATGACCGCAGGCCGCGGGATCGCGCACTCGGAGTACTCGGTCGGCGAGGACGCGGGGCCGCTCGACGCGCTGCAGCTCTGGGTCGTGCTTCCCGACGGCGCAGCGACCGGATCCGCGGGCTTCGAGAGCCACGCATCGCTGCCGAGGGTCTCCGTGCCGGCCGAGGAGGGACCGGATGCGGATGTGACCGTCGTGTTGGGGTCGTACGCCGGGGTCGACTCCCCCGCGACGGCGTACACGCCGATCGTCGGCGCGGAGATCCGCCTCGACCGGGGCACGCGGACGCGGCTGCCCCTCGAGTCGGCATGGGAGCACGGGCTGCTGCTCGTCGAGGGCGATGCCCGGATCGCCGGGGCGGACGGACTGGACGCGGCGCTGTCCACCGACGACGTGCTGTTCCTCGGCGACGCGCGCGACGACGTGACGGTGTCGTCCGAGACCGGCGCCCTGCTGTTCCTGCTCGGCGGCGAGCCGTTCACCGACGACCTCGTGATGTGGTGGAACTTCGCCGCCCGCAGCCACGAGGAGATCGTGCAGGCGCGTGAGGACTGGGAGGCCGGATCCGATCGCTTCGGCCACGTCGTGGGTCACGGCGACGAGCGGATCCCCGCTCCGCCGATCCCTGGCGTGCGTCTGATGCCTCGCCGCCGGCGCGTCTGACCGGCGTCGTCGGCGCGACCCCGCCGCCCCCGCGGTCCGTCGTCGCTCCCGGCGCTTGCCGGGCGCCGCTACGCTGAGGCCGTGCCCCGCACCCGCTCCCCTCTGCCCACGCGCATCCTGCTGGTCTGCGCCGCGATCGGCGTCGCCACCGGGCTGCTCGGCGCCGCCGCAGGCTGGGTGACGATCCCCGTGATCGCGGGGGCGCCGTTCGCCTACGGGCTGGTGCTCGGCTCGCACGTGCTGCCCGGGATCATCGCGCAGGAGGTGCTGCGACGACCGCTCGTCGCACTGCTCACGCACGTGCTGGCGGCCCTGGTCGCCAGTGCGTTCAACCCGATCTGGTTCCCTCGGTTCCTCGGTACGGCGCTGTTGTTCGGGCTCATCCAGGAGGGCGTCGCCGCGCTCACGCGATACCGGGCCTGGGGCGCCGTGCGCTTCTTCGTCTCCGCGGTGATCATCGGCGCGGTCATCGCTGTGGTCGTCTTCTTCGCCGTGGACCTCGCGAAGCTTCCGCTCTGGGCGCGGATCGTCTACCTGCCGATCGCGGTGCTCGGTCCGGTGCTCTGGACGGCGATCGGCCTGCGGATCGGCGTCCTGCTGCGCCGTGCCGGGGTCGCGCAGCGCTGATCCGTCCGGCTCGTCTCCCGCCCCGGAACAGCCCGGTTAGGCTTGCCTAAGCACCCTGCCGAGAGGATCCGCCGTGCCCGCCGCCCCGCTGCTGAGCGTGCGCGATCTCACCATCGCGCACCCCGGCGCGACCCAGCCCGCCGTTCGATCGGTGTCGTTCGACGTGCACGCGGGCGAGGTCGTGCTGCTGCTCGGGCCGTCCGGATCGGGAAAGTCGACCCTCGCCCTCGCCCTCGGCGGGCTCATCCCGCACTCCCTCGACGCCGAGGTGGCCGGATCCGTCCGCGTGGCGGGTCTCGATGCCGCGACCACCCCGGTCGCCGAGCTGAGCAGCCTCGTCTCGACCGTGTTCCAGGATCCGGATGCGCAGATCATCACCGGATCCGTGCTCGACGACACGGCCTTCGCGCTGGAGAACCTGCGGCTGCCCGTGCCGGCGGTGCTCGCCCGATCGGAGGCGGCACTGCGGCGCATGGGCCTCTGGGAGCGGCGTCACGACAATCCGGACCGGCTGTCCGGCGGCGGGAAGCAGCGCCTCGCGATCGCGGCCGCCCTCGCGACGGGTGCACCGGTGCTCGTCCTCGACGAGCCGACGGCGAACCTCGATCCGCAGGGCACCGCCGATGTGCACGCGGCGCTCGCCGACATCGCCGCCGCACACGACCGAGCGATCGTGCTCGTGGAGCACGACGTCGACGGTGCGCAGGAGATCGCGACACGCGTGATCGTGCTCGACCACGAGGGGAGGATCGCGTTCGACGGACCGATCGCGGAGACCCTGCGCGCGCACGCGGCCGAGCTCCTGGCACTGGGCGTCGCGCTGCCCACCGCAGCCCTGGCCGCGTTGCGGCTGGACGAGCGGATCCCCGCACTCGCCCTTCGCGCGATCGCCCCGCTGCCCCTCACGCCCGACGAGCTCCTGAGCGCTCTCGCACGGGCCGGGATCACCGCGGGAGAGACCCCGAGCGCAGCGGTGGTCAGCCGCGCGAGCGTCGGTCCGATCGACGGCCCGACCCATGATCCGATCGTCTCCGCGCGGAACCTCGACGTGCACCGCCGCGGCGTCCCGGTCTTGCGGGGCGTCGACCTCGACGTCCCGACCGCCTCGATCACCGCCGTGATCGGCCCGAACGGCGCAGGCAAGAGCACGCTCGTCCAGGCTCTCGCCGGGGTCGTCCCCCCACCCCGTGGACGCGTGCGTGCGGGCGGGTTGGATCCGGCCAGCGCCGATCCGCGCACCCTCGCCGCGCGGATCGGCTTCGTCTTCCAGAACCCGGAGCACCAGTTCATCGCACACACCGTGTTCGACGAACTCGCGCACGGGCTCCGCCTGCGTCGCACACCGGACGCCGAGGTCAGGGCGAGGGTCGGTGCGATGCTCCACCGGTTCGGCCTCGCCGCGAAGGCCGACGTGCATCCGTTCCTGCTCTCGGGCGGGGAGAAGCGGCGCCTGTCGGTCGGCACGGCGCTGATCACCGAGCCCCGTCTGCTCGTCCTCGACGAGCCCACGTTCGGACAGGACCGCGCCCGCACCGAGGAGCTGCTCGCGCTGTTCCGGGAGCTCCGCGCCGCCGGGACGACGATCCTCCTGGTCACGCACGACCTCGACCTCGTCGTCCGGCATTCGACGCACGCGATCCTGGTGGAGGACGGCGGAATCCGCGCCGCCGGCCCCACCGCGACCCTCGTCCGGGACGGACTGATCCCGCTGCCGGAGGCGTACCGCGTGATCCCCCCGGACCTGCGCACCCGGCTCACGGACGCCCCTGCCGCCCCTGCTCCGATCCTGGCCCCACCAGACGTCCCGGCACGGCCGCAGAACCGCCCGACCGACCCGTACGCCGAGCGGGGTACCCTCCCGCCGCACGCTTGGCTGCATCGGCTGAACCCGCTCGCGAAGCTCGGTGCCGTACTGCCCGCGATGACCCTGCTCGTCTTCGTGCGCGACCTCGCGACCCCGGCGGCGTTCCTCGTGCTCGCGTACGCGATCGTCCTCTCCGGTGCGCACCTGAGTCGGCGGATCTGGGGCGTGCTGATGGTCGCGGTGCCGGTCGGCGTGCTGGTGCTGTCAGCGGCGATGGCGCTGTGGACGGATCCGACCCAGGTCGCCCGAACACCGACGCTGCTCACGATCGGCGGGTGGACCCTGCACGCGGGGGCCGTCGAGGTCGGACTCGCGACCGGTCTGCGCCTCGCCGCGATCCTCGCCCTGGCCCTGATCCCCGGCCTGACCAGCACCGGACCGGAGCTCGTGCGAGCGGGCGTCCAGCAGCTGCGCGTCCCTTACCGGATCGGGTACGCGGCGCTGGCGGCCTACCGGTTCGTCCCGCGGTTCGGCGACGAACTGCAGACGATCAGGGCCGCGCATCGCGTCCGCGGCACGCACGGAGGCCGCGGACCGTTCGCCCGGATCGCGCGCGGCTGGGGATACATCGTGCCGCTCCTCGCGGGCGCGATCCGGCACGCCGAGCGTGTGGCGCTGGCGATGGACTCGCGGGCGTTCGGCGCCTACCCGACTCGCACCGAGAGGCACGAGAGCCCGTTCCGTGCGCGCGACGTGGCGTTCCCGATCCTGATGTTCCTCGCGTCGGCGGCGATCGCCGTCGCGTTCTTCCCCTGGCGGCCGTGACGGCCCGAACCGCGTCGAACCGCCTCCGCACGCACAGGGCGTCGAAGGCGGTTCGATCCGGTTCGGATGCTCGCAGGACCGGTGGAGGCCGAGCTCAGCCGATCCGCTTCCGGTAGACGACGATCGCGGCCGCGTAGGCGACGACGAGGATCCCGACGAGCCAGGCGAGCGCGATCCAGATGCTCGCGCCGACCGGTGTCCCGGCGAAGAGCGCCCGGATCGTGTCGACGATCGACGTGACCGGCTGGTACTCGGCGAACCAGGCCACCGGACCCGGCATCGAGGTGGTCGGCACGAACGCGGAGCTGACGAACGGGAGGAAGATGAGCGGGTAGCTGAACGCGCTCGCCCCGTCCACGGTCTTGGCGCTGAGGCCCGCGATCACGGCGAGCCAGGTGAGTGCCAGGGTGAACAGGATGAGGATCCCCGCCACCGCGAGCCAGGCCCCGAAGGATGCGCCGGTGCGGAAACCCATCGCGAACGCCACCCCCGTGACGATCGCCACCGACACCACGTTCGCGACGAGCGAGGTGAGCACGTGGGCCCACAGCACGCTGGACCGCGCGATCGGCATCGACTGGAAGCGCTCGAAGATCCCGCCCTGCAGATCCAGGAACAGCCGGTACGCGGTGTACGCGATGCCCGACGCCACCGTGATGAGCAGGATGCCCGGCAGCATGTACGCGACGTAGGACTGATCGGATCCGGTCCGGATCGCCCCGCCGAGCACGAACACGAACAGCAGCAGGAGCGCGATCGGCGTCACCGCGGTGGTGATGATCGTGTCGGGGCTGCGCAGGATGTGCCGGAGCGAGCGTCCCGTCAGTGCGCGGGCGTCGCTCAGGATGTGTCGGGTCATTTCGCCACCTCGTCCTTCTCGTTCGTTGTCGCCGGTCCCACCAGCGCGAGGAAGACCTCCTCGAGCGTGGGCTGCTTCTCGACGTACTCGACCCGTGCCTGCGGCAGCAGAGCCTTGAGTTCGGCGAGGGTGCCGTTCTGGATGATCGCGCCCTCGTGCAGGATCGCGATGCGGTCGGCCAGGTGCTCGGCTTCGTCGAGGTACTGCGTGGTGAGCAGCACGGTCGTGCCGCCCTTGGCGAGTTCCGTGACGGTGTCCCACACCTCGATCCGGGCCTGCGGATCCAGGCCCGTGGTCGGCTCGTCGAGGAAGATCACCGAGGGCTCGCCGAGGAGGCTCATCGCGATGTCGAGGCGACGGCGCATCCCGCCCGAGTACGTACCGGCGCGGCGCCCCCCGGCGTCCGTGAGCGAGAACCGCGCGAGCAGGTCGTCGGCCGCGGCTCCAGGATCGGGCAGGTGACGCAGCTTCGCGACGAGCACGAGGTTCTCGCGCCCGGTGAGGATCTCGTCGACGGCCGCGAACTGCCCGGTGAGGCTGATCCTCTCGCGCACGGCGTCCGGCGCTGTGGCCACGTCGAAGCCTTGGACGGTGGCGGATCCGTCGTCGGCCTTGAGCAGCGTGGACAGGATCCGCACCAGCGTGGTCTTGCCCGCGCCGTTCGAGCCGAGCAGAGCGAAGATGCTGCCCCGCTCGACGTCGAAGTCGACCCCGCGGAGCACCGGAAGACCCTTGAAACCCTTCGTGATGCCCTGCACCCGGATCGCCGGGGCCGCGAGAGCGGTGCTGGTCATGATCGCTGCTCCTTCTCGGCGGCGTCGATCGCGCTCGTGAACCGGGCGCGCTCCTTGTCGATCCACTCACGGCCGGCGTAGGCCGCGGCAAAGCTCTCCACGAAGTCGACGGGATCGTCGCCGACGATGTCTCGGATCGGCGTGCGATCGATCGCGGCCCGCTCCCAGAGGTCCGCCAGATCGGTGAACATGCGGATGAGGGTGTCGCCGTCGGTGATCCGACCCGAGGAGAGGAGGTAGCGGTGCATGGCGAGCGCGGCCTCCGCGTACGGCGCGGGAAGCTTCTCGATGCGCGCCTTGTCCTGCTTGTACTGCTTCTTCTGCTCGAGGGGTCCGGTGAGGGCTTCGATCCATTTGGCGGCCATGTCAGGCTCCTTCGTTCGTGTCGGTCGTGCGGTTCGTTCCGGTCGTGCGGTGGGTGTGGCGGAGCCGCTCGATGCGATCCGCGAGGAAGCTCCAGGTCCCCCAGAACTCGTCGAGCTGGTCGCGCCCCTGCGGGTTGAGCGAGAACACCTTGCGCGGCGGCCCCTTCTCGGAGGGCACCTTCTCCACATCGACCAGCCCGCGCTGCTCGATCCGCACGAGGACGGCGTAGATGGTGCCCTCCGCGATGTCGGTGAAGCCTTCGTCCCGCAGCCGCGTCGTGATCTCGTACCCGTAGGCGGATCGCTCGGCCAGGATCGCCAGGACGATGCCTTCGAGCGTGCCCTTGAGCATCTCGGTCATCTGGCTCGCCATCGCGATCACCTCCTTCTACTCAGTGATGTTGACTACCGGTAGAAAGTAACACTGAGTACCGGTACATAGCAACACTGAATACCAAGACTTATCCAAGCGCGTCGCCGCCGCACGACGGACGCCCCCGGATCCGAGGATCCGAGGGCGTCCGAGAGAGAGCCGTCAGCGGGTCAGCGCTTGCCCGCGATCTTGCGACCGACGAGCTCGCGCATGATCTCGTTCGTGCCGCCGTAGATGCGGTGCACGCGGGCGTCGAGGAAGGCGCGGGCGATGGGGTACTCGGTGATGTAGCCGTAGCCGCCGTGCAGCTGCACGCCCGTGTCGAGCACCTCCCACTCGCGCTCGGTGGCCCAGAACTTCAGCTGTGCGGCCTCCTCCGCCGTCAGCTTGCTGGCCGCGTAGGCCTTCAGGCCGCGATCCACGTAGGCCCAGAGCGCGTCGACTGCGGTCGCCATGTCGGCTACCCGGAACCGCGTGTTCTGGAAGTCGATGATCCGCTCGCCGAACGCTTCGCGCTCCTTCGTGTACGCCACGGTCCAGTCCAGCGCGGCCTGCGCCGCCGCGGCTGCGGCGACCGCGATCGAGAGGCGCTCGAGCGGCAGGTTCATCATGAGCTGGACGAAGCCGAGCCCCTCCTTGCCGCCGATGAGGTTCTCCTCGGGGATGAAGACGTCGCTGAAGCTCAGCTCCGCCGTGTCCCAGCCGTGGAAGCCCATCTTGCTGAGCTTCTTGCCGTGCTCGAAGCCCTCCATGCCGTTCTCGACGATCAGCAGGCTGAACGCGTCGGGACGGTTGCCCTCGCCGGTCTTCACGAACGTCACCACGATGTCCGCGGTCTTGCCGGAGGAGATGAACGTCTTCGCGCCGTTGAGGACGTACCCGCCGTCGACCTTCTTGGCATTCGTTTTGATGCCGCGCAGATCGCTGCCCGCTCCGGGATCCGTCATCGCGAGCGCGCCGAGGATCTCACCGGTGGCCATGCGCGGCAGCCACTTCTCCTTCTGCTCCTGCGTCCCCATGTGCACCAGGTACGGCACGGCGAGGTCGTCCTGGATCCCGAAGGCACCGGCGAGCGAGCCCGCACCGGCCGCGATGACCTCCTCGTTCACGATCGAGCGGAAGCGGTAGTCCTGCAGCATGCCCGCCCCGCCGAACTCCTCCGGGACGGACAGGCCGATGATGCCGGCCTCGCCCGCGGCGAGCATGGTCTCCCGGTCGATCTCACCGGCGGCGTCCCAGCGCTCGATCGCCTCGTTCGTGACGTGGCGCTTGATGAAGTCCTTGACGAGGTCGCGGAAGGCCTCGTGGTCCTCGTCGTAGATGTCGCGTTCCATGCGCGCTCCTTCGAAATCGTGTGCGTCTTCGCACTCGCGATCCTATGCGCGATTCCGCGGATCCTGGCCCCGTTTGTGGGAATGCATTCCGGGCTGGATGACACTCGGTGTCACGATTGTGGGGAGTGTCCAGCCGCCCGTGTGCGTCGATCCGCAGGTCACCCCGGGTAGGCGGGAGCGGCGGGCAGGCCGAAGAACTGCTCCAGGGTCGCGAAGCCGCCGTCGTGGTACGCGGTCGCCAGCGGCACGCCGATGAAGCGCAGATGCCACGGCTCGGCGTCGTAGCCGGTGATGGGCGTCTGCCCGGCGACGTAGCGGACGATGAAGCCGTAGCGCCACCCGTTCTCGGCGACCCAGGCCCCGGCGGGCGTGCCGCCGAAGGAGTCGATCGTTCCGCAGCCTCCGCCGCACGAGATCACGTCGGCCGCCATCCCGGTCTGATGCTCGCTGTGGCCCGGACGGGCCGAGAGCGCATCGCCCTTTGCCTGGCCGTAGGTCGCGACCTGCCCGGAGTAGGTCTGCACCTGGGTGTCGTAGGAGCGGTAGCCACTGCCGAGCGCGATCGTGCCCACGCCGGCCGCGTCGGCCCCGGCAGACAGCGCGTCGAGCGCCTGCGCCACGTCGGTCCGGAGCGGACCGGCGGTGTCGTCGACCACGAGCGAGGGTTCCGAGAGCGACGCAGGGGCGTAGGCGAGCGGGTTCAGCGGACGTGTCTTGTTCACGACGAGCCAGTCCCGGACCGGGTCCCCGAGGTCGATGCACGGCGCGTTGCCCGTGGCCACCGCGGCCCGGAAAGCGGCACCTCCGCCGAAGGCCGCGACGACCGCGTCGTCCCCGCCGGACGCCAGGGCCTCCTTCACCGCCGCCTGGCCGCAGGGATCCGCGACGGCGACGGTGCGCAGCGAGACCGCAGGGAGACTCTTCGCCGTGGGCGGCATCGCGATGGTCGACGCGCTCTTCACCGTGACCGGATCGGCCACGGATCGAGACGACGCCGACCCGTCGGCGAGCGCCCAGAGCGCTCCGGCGAGCGCGACCGCGAGACCGATCGTCAACGACAGACGGAACCGCAGTCGCGGGTCCATGCCACGACGTTCCGCGGGCTGGTTCGGGTCTGCCACGCCTCCATTCTCCCCGGCGAACCTGGACGTCGGAGTCATTCGAAGCTTTCGACGATTATCTCTTGACTCAAGATCGTCCTTATGTTCGAATATGGGCATGAGATGGCAAGGGCAGAGGATCGACGAGACCGACTCCGAAGCGCTCCCCGGCATGGAGAACCGCACGGGATTCCTCCGCACGGTGACGACGCCGGAGTTCGCGGGGATGACCTTCCACGAGGTGCTCGCGAAGTCCGCCCTGAACCACGTGCCGGGCAGCTCCCGGATGCCGTTCCAGTGGACGATCAATCCCTACCGCGGATGCAGCCATGCCTGTGTGTACTGCTTTGCCCGGGGCACGCACACGTATCTCGACCTGGACGCCGGACGCGACTTCGACTCGCAGATCGTGGTGAAGGTCAACGTCGTCGAGACGCTCGAGAAGGAACTGCGACGCGGATCCTGGAAGCACGAGACCGTGGCGCTCGGCACCAACACCGATCCGTACCAGCGGGCCGAGGGGCGCTATCGCCTCATGCCGGGGATCCTCGCGGCGTTGGCGGAGTCGGGCACCCCGTTCTCGGTGCTCACGAAGGGCACGCTGATCCGCCGCGACATCCCGGCGCTCGTCGATGCGGCGACACAGGTCCCCGTCGACGTGCAGTTGTCGATCGCGATGTTCGACGAGACGCTGCGTGAGGCGATCGAACACGGCGCACCCACCACGCAGGCCCGCCTCGACACCGTGCGGGCGCTCAGCGATGCGGGGTTCCGCGTGGGCGTATTCCTCATGCCGATCCTGCCCCACCTCACCGACTCGGTGGACGCGATCGACCGCGCACTGCGCCGCATCAGGGAGGCCGGAGCCGACCACGTCATCTACGGCGCCCTGCACCTGCGTGCCGGCGTCAAGGCCTGGTTCCTGCAGTGGCTCTCGCAGCATCGCCCGGATCTGTTGAGCTCCTATCGCGCTCTCTATCCGGGTGGGGCTTCCGAGGCGCCGAAGGACTATCGCACCTGGCTCGGGCGCAGGGTGAAACCGCTCATCCGCATGCACGGATTGGAGGCGCGGCACTCCGCGGACCGTCCCCGGCGGCGCTCGTTCTCCGAACCGGAACCGGTCGGCACGCAGCCGTTGTGGCTGTTCGAGCAGCCCGCGGGGGAACGCATCGCGCCGTCGAGGGTCGGCGCGCGACGAGCGCCCGCACCGACCCCGACGCTGTTCTGAAGCACGCTGCTCCGAAGCGTCTGTTCTGCGACGGAAGCCTCAGTCTCGAGCCCACGAGTCCACGAACCCACGAAGAGGCGATCGTGGATCAATACCAGTTGGTCGCCTGGGAGTGACCCCACGCCGAGCACGGGGTGCCGTAGACGCTGGAGATGTAGCCGAGGCCCCAGGTGATCTGGGTGACCGCGTTGGTCGCCCAATCGTCGGCGATGGTGGCCATCTTGTCGCCGGGCAACGCCTGCGGGATGCCGGTCGCGCCGGACGGGTTGTACGCCTGGTAGTCCCAGCCCGATTCCTTGGTCCACAGCGAGTCCAGGCACTGGAACTGGTCGTCGCCCCAGCCGTACTGGCTCGACATCAGCTGCCGGGCGGCGTTGCGCGCGCCGTCGGGGGTGTTGGCGGCGGCCTGGGCGTCGGCAGCGGCCTGCGCGGCTGCCGCCGCTTCCTCGGCGGCCTTGGCGGCAGCGGCGTCCGCGGCCTGCTTCGCGGCGACCGCGTTGTCGAGGTTGGTACGCACCTCGCTCACCTCGGACTCGACGCGCTCCGAGTAGGACGCGACGACGACCGCGAGCGTCGTGTGCGGGGCCGCGTTGTCGGAGGCATGGGAGGCGAGCACGTCGTGCGCGGAGCGCAGGCCGGTCGTGTCGACGAACTTTCGGCCCTGGCCGAGGTCGAGGCCGGAGGCCTTGACGTCGGCGTTGACCGCCGCCGCGTCGACCATCGCGGTCGTCGCCGTGTCGAGGGAGGCGCGCACCTGGGCACGTTCGTTGACGGCGTTCACGGCGCTTTCGGCCGCCGCCGCGGGTTCGGCGGCAGCCGTCGCGGGGGCAAGGAGGGCGGCGCCTCCTACGGCGACCGCGCCGAGAACGGCGGCGGCTCCGACGAAGGCGATGGTCTTGCTACGGGCCGAGCGGAAAAGCGGGGTCTGACGGGAAAGCGGGGTTTTCGACATGAAGAAGTAACGATCCTTGAGTCCGGGGCACCGCTCGGGAAGCGGCGCTGGCGCCTCGGGTGGCGCGCACAAGGTAACGATCCTGCATCACCCCGGCTGGGAGGTTTCCGAGTTTGACCCGGATGCACAATAATTTTTTACCCGATTCTCAGGCGCGTCCTTCCGTCGCTGGCTGCCCGCGCCCCGCGCTTGCCCGGCCTCCGCGCGGTCACCGCCGGTTCCACGACGGGAGGGCCCGGAGCGACGTGTCGTCGCCTCCGAGCCCTCCGCAGAACCGGATGGAGCCGGTCAGGACGTCAGGTCCGCCTCCGTCGGCATGCGTCCCGCGATCTCCTCGACGAGGTCGTCGCCGGGACGCGCCTGCTCGAAGGGGGCGTCGATCTCCGCCCGATCCAGCAGCTCCGACATGCGGCGGCTGCGCGGACGCGTGATGAGCGTGACGACGCGACCGGCGTTGCCCGCACGCCCGGTGCGGCCGGCGCGGTGCAGATACGTCTTGTACTCGTCGGGGGCGTCGGCCTGGACCACGAGGTCGATGTCGTCGACGTGGATGCCTCGCGCCGCCACATCGGTGGCGACCAGCACGTTGACCCGCCCCGAGGTCAGCTTCTGCAGATTGCGGGTGCGCTTCGCCTGGTTCAGATCGCCGTGCAGCGAGACGGCGGGGATACCGGCATCCTCGAACTGCTCCGCGAGCATCTCGGCATACGCGCGAGTCCGGGCGAAGACGAGCGTGCGGCCGTCGCGATCGACGAGCGAGCGCAGGATCTCGGCCTTGTCGCGGTGCTCGATCACGAGCACCCGGTGTTCGATCGTGCCGGAGTCCTGGGTCTCCCCCGCGACCTCGAACACGGCGGGGTCGACGAGGAACTCGTCCACGAGCGCGGCGACCTCACGATCGAGCGTGGCGGAGAACAGCAGTTTCTGGCTCCCCTCCCCCGTCGCTCGCAGGATCCGCTGGACGGGCTCGACGAAACCGAGCTCGCACATGTGATCCGCCTCGTCGAGCACGGCGACGCGCACATCGGAGAGGTCGAGCTTGCCCTGCGCGATCAGATCCTCGATGCGCCCCGGGGTGCCGATCACGATGTCGACGCCCTTCTTGAGCGCTCCGACCTGGCGGGCCTGGGGGACGCCCCCGTAGATCTGGGTGGTGAACAGGCCGACGCTGCGGGCGATCGGCTGCACGGTGCGGTCGATCTGCAGCGCCAGCTCGCGCGTCGGCGCGAGGATGATCGCGCGCGGCGACCGCCCGAACTCGCGCTTCTTGCCCTTCTGCGAGAGCAGGATGCTCTCGACGAGCGGCGCCCCGAAAGCGATCGTCTTTCCGGATCCGGTGCGCCCGCGAGCGAGCACGTCGCGGCCCTCGAGTACGGCCGGGATCGAGGCGGCCTGGATCGGGAAGGGGCTCTGCGCGCCCATGTTGCCGAGGACCTCGACGATGTTGGAGCCGAGACCCAGATCCGCGAAAGTGACGTCGGCCACGGCTTCGGCCTCGACGGTCTGCGCGACGAGGCGCTCGTGGACGACGTCCTCGGTCTGCTCGGGGCGAGGGGTCCGGTCACTGCCGCGGCTCCAGTCGTCCCTGGCCGGGCGGGAGGAGCGGTCGTCGCGACGCGGGCGGTCGTCCCGACGCGGGCGGTCGTCGCGATCGAATCGGGGCCGGTCGTCCCGATGGGGGCGGTCGGCGCGGTGCGACCGGTCCTCCCGACGCGCACGGTCGTCACGGTCATACCGCGGACGGTCGTCGCGACGCGCACGGTCGTCACGGCCGTATCGCGGACGGTCATCCCGACGCGCACGGTCGTCCCGGTCGAACCGGGGGCGGTCCGACCGGTCGTCCCGGCGGTGCGGGGCGTCGACCCGACCCGACTCGGCGCGACCGCGGATCGGACGGGCCTCGTCACGACCCGCGCGCTCCTGTGCGGACCAGCGACGCTTCGGATCCCGCTCGGCCCCCGCGGACTCTGCGCGGTACCCGCGGTGTCCGGGCGAGCGACTGCCGGGACGGGAGTCCACGCGGCGGTCGTCCCTGGCCGGACGGGCGTCGCGCCCGTATCCGCGGTCGACCCGGTCGCGATCGGTCCTGTCCCGGTCGTGGGCGCGCGGCGCGTCGCCGTCGCGGGCGGGGCGTCCCTGGCGATGACGATCGTGGAACGAGGTCTTCTTCGCGTAGCGCGGCTCGAAATTCGCCGAGGGGCGACCGCCCTTGGGCTTGTGGTTCTTGGGCATCGGGGTGTCCTTGTCTGGTTCTCGCACGAGAACAGCGCCCGTCGCCCGAGGAGGGCGCGGACATACCCGGGCGGCCTTCGGCCGGGGCCATTCCTGTGATGGTGTTCGCGTCAGGCGGGGTCCCGCCGACGCACCATCGGCCCTGGGCCGCCCACACGGGGCTCACACGTTCACACACAGCCGCGTCCCGGAGAAACAGGTCGCGGTTGCCCGAAGCCGACACCCCATTCTAACCGAGGCACCTCGACGCCCGCCGAGGAACTTCGCACGCGGTATATCGGAACGCCATCGCCGCTGCTACCGTTCGTCCATGTCCCTGCCGCGCGCCGTCTCTCGTCGAGTCGTGTCCCTCGTCGTCGCACTCGGCATCGCCGCGGCGTCGCTCGCCGTGCCCCTCGTCGCCGTCGCCGCACAGACAGGCGCCTGCCCCGACTTCCGCCAGCCCTATTCGGGCGATCCCGCGTACCAGAAGGGCGACAAGGTGCTCTTCCAGGGCACCGCCTACGTCTCGACCTTCGCACCCAACTGGTGGTCGCCGACCGCCGCGCCCTCGTACTGGGCCAAGACCACCTGCGACGGCGCCGTCCCCACGGCGACCCCTGCTCCGACTCCCGCGCCGACGTCCGTTCCGAGCCCGAGCGCGTCCCCGTCCGTCGCCTGTGCGCCCTTCCGGCAGCCCTATGCGGGGGACCGCGCCTACACCACCGGCGACAAGGTCCTCTTCGACGGCAAGGGATATGTGTCCACGTCGACACCGAACTGGTGGTCGCCGAGCGCCGCGCCGTCGCTCTGGGCCGCCACGTCGTGCGACGGATCCACGCCCGCACCCACCGCGCCGCCCGCCACCCCGAGCCCCACTCCGGCCCCGAGTCCCACTCCGGCCCCGACGACCGCGACCCCGCCGGCGACCGGATCCGCACCCGCGTTCCTCTTCAGCCCCTACAAGGACATCGCGCAGGCCATGTTCTGGAGCACGGGCTACGTGCTCGGCACGACGGCCGTCAACGGATCCCCGGTCCCTCTCGTCGGATCCGGGACGACGCTGGCCTCGACCCTGCCCGCACTCGACGCCGTGACCCTCGCGTTCGCAACCGGCGAGTGCGGCGCGGAGAACTGGGCCGGGGTGCCCGCACAGGCGTTCGCCGACGACAACGTCCACCGCCTCGATCAGGCGGGGTACGACTACGTGATCGGAACGGGCGGCGCCGCGGGCAGCTTTACCTGCTCGTCCGCTGCGGGCATGCGGACCTTCATCGACCGCTACGCGAGCGACAACCTGGTGGGGGTCGACTTCGACATCGAGCGGGGCCAGTCCGTCTCCGAGATCGGCGCACAGGTCGCCGCCGCGGCGGCCGTGCAGGACCGCTACCCCGGCCTGCGCTTCTCGTTCACCGTCGCCACGCTCGCCGCGTCCGACGGCAGCTTCGGCGGCGTGAACGCGACGGGCGACGCCGTCGTCAAAGCCGTGCTCGCGTCGGGCCTGCGCAACTACACGATCAACCTCATGGTCATGGACTACGGCCCCGCGTCCCGCAGCACCTGCGTGCTGAGCGGCGCGGTCTGCAACATGGGCGCCTCGGCGATCCAGGCAGTCGCGAACCTCCGGCACACCTATCCGTCCATCCCGCTCGCGCGGATCGAGCTCACGCCGATGATCTCGCGCAACGACATCGCCGACGAGAGCTTCTCCCTGCAGGACGTCGATGAGATGACGGCCTTCGCGCGGGAGAACGGCCTCGCGGGCATCCACTTCTGGTCCCTGGACCGCGACGTCCCCTGCACCTCGACGGCACTGTCCGACACGTGCAACTCGGATCCGTCCGTCCCCGCGCTCGGGTACACGAAGCGATTCCTCGCCGCTCTCGGCCGGATCTGACCTCTCCGGATCCCGGACGACGCACGGCCGCGCGCGACCTGCCACCGTCCTACGATGGCCGCATGACCACTCCCACCGGCACACAGGTCGTCCTCGACGCCCACGGCGTCCACGCGCAGATCTCCCAGGTCGGCGCCGCACTGCGCCATCTCGTCGTCGGCGGGACGGTCGTGGTCCCCCCTATCCGGAGGACCAGCCGGCTCCCGGCGCCTCCGGGGTCGTGCTGGTGCCGTGGCCGAACCGGATCCGCGACGGCATCTGGATCGACGGGGACGAGACCCGCGCGCTGGCGATCACCGAGCCGAAGCTGCGCAACGCGAGTCACGGCCTCCTGCGTTTCACGGCCTACGAGATCGCGGAGCGGACGGCGGATTCGGTGCTGCTGCGCGCCGACGTCGTGCCGCAGACGGGGTACCCGTATCTGCTCGAGACGTCGGTCCGATACACGCTCACCGCCGACGGCATCGAGGTCGAGCACGTGATCGCCAACCGTTCGGCCACTCCGGCCCCGGTCGCGCTGGGCGCCCATCCCTACCTCACGATCGGGGATGCGGATCCGAGCGAGCTGCGGCTGCGGATCCCCGCCGAGACGTTCTTCGAGACCGACGATCGCATGCTCCCGGTCGGCGAGTCCCCCGTCGCGGGCGGCACCGATCTGCGCATGCCGAGACGGCTCGGCGACCTGGCGCTCGACACGGGCTTCGCCACCCTGCGTCGGGATGCCGACGGCCGGGTGCGCAGCACGCTCGCCGCGCCGGACGGACGCACCGCTACCCTGTGGCAGGGTCCGGGTCTGGACTACGTGCAGGCCTTCACGAACGACAAGTACCCGGGCCGGCCGCTCGTCGTGGCGCTCGAACCGATGTCGGCACCGGCGGAGGCCTTCAACTCGGGGCGGGGGCTGCGCCGCCTGGGGCCGGGCGAGAGCTGGAGCGCGCAGTGGGGCGTGTCGCTGACCGTGTGACCGCGGGGCGGATGGGATAGCCTGCCCCTCATCCGCGCTTCCACGATGCGGATGTGCTCCTCCGCATCGAAAGGGTCGCGATGGCCGCCAAGGCACCCACCACCGTGCAGTCCGTGACGCGGGTCTTCGAGCTGCTCGAGCTCGTCGCCGGAGCCGGCGGCCTGCTCACGATCAGCGAGATCTCGGCGCAGGCCGGGCTCCCGCTGACGACGACGCACCGGCTGCTGCAGACGCTCATCGAGTGCGGCGCCGTGCGACAGCTGTCGGATCGGCGCTACGCGCTCGGCCCGCGCCTCGTGCGGCTCGGCGAGATCGCCAACCGTCAGTTCGGCGCGATCGCGATGCCCCAGCTGAAGGACCTCGTGCACCGCCTCGGAGAGACCGCCAACCTTGCGACGCTCGACGACGACCGGGTCGTGTACGTCTCCCAGGCGCCGTCGCCCCACGCCATGCGCATGTTCACGGAGGTGGGCGGACGGGCGCAGCTGCACTCGACCGCGGTCGGAAAGGCCTTGCTCGCGGAGCTGCCCGAGCAGCAGGTGCGTGCGCTCGCCGCCCGCACGGGTCTTCCCGCCTCGACGCCGCGGAGCATCACGGCGCTCGACGAGCTGCTTGCATAGCTCGAGCGCACGCGCGAGCGCGGTCACGCGATCGACGACGGCGAGCACGAGGTCGGGGTGCGTTGCTACGCCGTGATCGTCCCGCGGATGCCGACGCCCACGGCGCTCTCGATCTCGCTGCCGATGTCGCGAGCGGACGAGGGGCTCGCGGATCGCGCCGTGCCGGTCCTGCACGAGATCGCCGCGGAGATCTCGGCCGCCGCCGCCGCGTGAGCACCACATCGCGCGGCGACGAGGCCGCTTTTTGATTTCCGCCCAGCGGATGTGGAAATCCGTCTCTTAGAATTCTGCTTGCCACGTCCGTGCAGCCCGGGTTAGGCTGTCGGCACGCCTAGGCGGGTTCGGAAACGGATCATCTACCGGGCAGACCACGGCGATGCCGCCGAGGCTCATGCTCCGGGTCCCGACTACCCTTCTGGCCTCCACGCATCGCCCCACCTGGCGCGAGGAGAACCAATGGCCGACACCGCCGTCACCGTGAACGGGAACAGCCGTCCGCTCGCAGGCACGCCTGCGCATGCGACGGCGCTGGACTGGCTCCGCGACAGCGGGCTCTCCGGCAGCAAGGAGGGGTGCGCCGAAGGCGAGTGCGGGGCGTGCGCGATGCTTCTCGCGACGCCGACCCCGGACGGCGGCACCGCCTGGACTCCGGTCAACGCGTGCCTCGTGCCGGTGTACGCGCTCGACGGCCAGGAGATCGTGACCGCGGAGGGCCTCGGCTCGCCGGACGATCTGCACCCGGTGCAGGAGAAGCTCGCAGAGGCCGGCGGATCCCAGTGCGGCTACTGCACCCCCGGCTTCGCATGCAGCATGGCCGGGGAGTACTACCGCGCCGACCGCACCGCGGCGGACGCCGATGCGCACGACGAATCCGTCGCGTGCCCCGTGCACGACCCCGAGCACGGCCCGAACGGCTTCGATCTGCATGCCCTGAGTGGCAACCTCTGCCGCTGCACCGGCTACCGCCCGATCCGCGACGCCGCCTACACGCTCGGCTCGCCCGAGGCCGACGACCCTCTGCGGCAGCGGCTCGACCGTCCCGCTCCGTCGACCGTCGCGACGGACGCCACGGTCGACGGCGCTCGGTTCGTGCGCCCCGCGACGCTGGCCGACGCCCTGCGGATCCTGCACGACGAGGAGGCCGCGCTGCTCGTCGCCGGATCCACCGACTGGGGGGTCGAGGTGAACATCCGCGGCCGTCGCGCCCCGCTTGTCGTTGCGATCGAGCAGCTGCCGGAGCTGCGCACCCTGACGATCGGCGAGGACGTCGTCGAGATCGGCGCCGCACTGCCGTTGTCCGAGGTCGAGAGGAGACTGGACGGCCGGATCCCGCTGCTCGCGCAGCTCCTCCCGCAGTTCGCCTCCCGGCTGATCCGCAACCGCGCCACGTTCGGCGGCAACCTCGGCACCGGATCCCCGATCGGCGACACCCCGCCCGCACTGCTGGCCTTGCGCGCGCGGGTCGTCCTCGCCTCGGTCGACGGTGAGCGCGAGGTCGACCTGGCCGAGTACTTCACCGGCTATCGGCAGACCGTCAAGCGCCCCGACGAGCTCATCAAGGCCGTGCGGATCCCGCTGTCGCTCGCGACCACGACCGCTTTCCACAAGATCGCGAAGCGCCGTTTCGACGACATCTCCAGCGTCGCGGTCGCGTTCGCGCTCGACATCTCCGGCGGCGTCGTGACCGGCGCGACGATCGGCCTGGGCGGCGTCGCCGCGACCCCGCTGCGTGCCCGCGCCACCGAGGAGGCCCTGGTCGGCAAGCCCTGGGACGTCGCCACGGTGAAGGCGGCCTCCGAGGTGCTCCGCGGCGAGGGCACGCCGATGTCGGACCACCGCGCCAGCAGCGCGTACCGCTCGCACATGCTCGGCACCGCACTGCTCAAGCTCTACAGCCAGACCACTCTCGCATCGAAGGAGGTGTCGGCATGAGCACTCTCGCCGACCGCCCGGAGAACCCCGTCGTCGGCCTGCGGGCCGCCCACGAGAGCGCCGCCCTGCACGTCACGGGCGCCGCGATGTACACCGACGACCTCGCGGAGCAGACCGCGGGCGTGCTGACCGCGTGGCCTGTGCAGTCCACGAACGCGCATGCCAAGGTCACGATCGACGTCTCGGGCGCCTACGACGTCCCCGGCGTGGTGCGCGTCCTCACCGCCGACGACGTGCCCGGCCTCAACGATGCGGGCATCCGCAACGACGAGCCGCTGTTCCCGAGCGAGGCCATGTTCTACGGCCACGCCCTGGTCTGGGTGCTCGGCGAGACGCAGGAGGCCGCGCGACTCGGCGCCGAGCGCGTGACGGTCGAGTACGAGCCGCTGCCCTCCCTCGTCACCGTGCAGGACGCGGTCGACGCCGGATCGTTCCAGGGCACGCCCCGCACCGTCGAGCGCGGCGACGCCGACGCGGGACTCGCGGGATCCGCGCACGTCTTCGAGGGCGTCACCGAGTTCGGCGGTCAGGAGCACTTCTACCTCGAGACGCACGCGTCGTTCGCGGTGCGTGACTCCGAGGGCCAGTACTTCATCCAGTGCTCCACCCAGCACCCCACGGAGACCCAGGATCTCGTCTCGCACGTCCTCGGGATCCACGCGCACGAGGTGACCGTGCAGTGCCTGCGCATGGGCGGCGGGTTCGGCGGCAAGGAGATGCAGCCGCACGGATTCGCCGCGATCGCCGCGCTCGGCGCCAAGCTCACCGGACGTCCGGTGCGACTGCGCCTGAACCGCACCCAGGACATCACGATGACGGGCAAGCGGCACCCGTTCCACATCTCCTGGAAGGTCGGCTTCGACGAGGACGGCCTGCTGCAGGCCCTCGACGCCACGCTGACCTGCGACGGCGGCTGGTCGATCGACCTGTCCGAGCCCGTGCTCGGGCGGGCGCTCTGCCATCTCGACAACTCGTACTGGATCCCGAACGTGCGCGCCCACGGGCGGATCGTCAAGACGAACAAGCAGTCCAACACCGCCTACCGCGGCTTCGGCGGCCCGCAGGGCGTGTTCCTCATCGAGGACATCCTGGGTCGCGTCGCACCGCAGCTCGGGATCGACCCGCTGGATCTGCGCCGCCGCAACTTCTACCAGCCCGGCCAGACGACGCCCTACGGCCAGACCGTGAAGGACGCGGACCGCCTGGAGACGATCTGGGGACAGCTGTCCGAGGAGGCCTCCGTGGCGTCGCGCCGCGAGGAGATCGCCGCGTTCAACCGGACCAGCCCGCACGTCAAGCGGGCCCTGTCGATGACGCCGATCAAGTTCGGCATCTCGTTCAACTTCGCCGCGTTCAACCAGGCGGGTGCCCTGGTGCACGTCTACAAGGACGGATCGATCCTCGTCAACCACGGCGGCACCGAGATGGGCCAGGGCCTGCACACGAAGATGCTGCAGGTCGCGGCGACCGCGCTCGGCGTGGAGCTGCACAGCGTGCGCCTCGCACCGACCCGCACCGACAAGGTCCCGAACACCTCGGCGACCGCGGCCTCCTCAGGCGCCGACCTCAACGGAGGCGCCGTGAAGAACGCGTGCGAGCAGATCCGCGATCGTCTCGCGAAGGTCGCAGGGCGCATGCTCGACGTCGACGAGCGGGATGTGCGCTTCGGGGGAGGTTTCGTCACGGCGCTCGGCGCACCCGTCAAGAAGGTGTCGTTCGCGGAGGTCGTGAAGGCCGCGTACTTCCAGCGCGTGCAGCTGTTCGCCGCGGGCTACTACCGCACCGAGGGTCTGCACTGGAACCCGGAGATCATGCAGGGGTCGCCGTTCAAGTACTTCGCCTACGGCGCGGCGGCCACGGAGGTCGAGGTCGACGAGTTCACCGGCGCCTACCGCGTGCGCCGCGTCGACATCATCCACGACGTGGGCGACTCCCTGTCGCCGATGCTCGACATCGGCCAGATCGAGGGCGCGTACGTGCAGGGCGTGGGCTGGCTCACCCTGGAGGAACTGCGCTGGGACGAGACGGACGGCCCGCATCGCGGGCGGTTGCAGACCCAGTCGGCGTCGACGTACAAGCTGCCGAGCTTCTCGGAGATGCCGGAGGAGTTCCACGTGCGGCTGTTCCGCAACGCGCGCGAGGAGGGCGCCGTGTACGGCTCCAAGGCCGTCGGCGAGCCTCCGTTCATGCTCGCCTTCAGCGCTCGCGAGGCGCTGCGCGACGCCGTGGGCGCCTTCGGACCGAGAGGGCACTCCGTCGACCTCGCCTCGCCGGCGACGCCCGAGGCGGTGTTCTGGGCCGTGCGCGCCGCGCAGGACGCGACGGCGGCGGAGGCGTCGGCCGATCCGGCGCCGCGCGCGGAGCGCACCCTCGTCACCACCGCGGGCGACTGATGCGCGCCCCCACCCGGACGTTGAGCGAGGACGCCACCCGGCGACCGAGACGAAACACCCTCGCCCGATGCACCCTGCGCGCCCGGGGCTGACGATGGACTGGCTGGACGCGCTGCAGGATCTGCGGGCACGGCGGATCCCCGCGGTGATCGTGACACTGGCGACCGTGCGCGGGCATGCGCCGCGCAATGGCGGCGCGAAGATGGTCGTCTCCCCCGATGCCGTGCATGGCACGGTCGGCGGGGGGAACCTCGAGCAGACCGCGATCGAGCGCGCCCGACGGATGCTCACGCATGGATCGGCGGAACCCGAGCTGCTGGCGCTCACGCTCAGCGACAAGGCGGTCACGGAATACGGCGTGCAGTGCTGCGGAGGAGAGGTCACGATGCTGCTCGAACCGATCAGGGTCACCCCGGCCGTCGCCGTCTTCGGCCTGGGTCACGTCGGCCTCGAACTGGCGCGGATCCTCGCTCGGCACGAGCTCGACCTCGTGCTGGTCGACTCGCGCGCCGACATGCTCACCGAGGAGCGGGTCGGCGTGCCGGGGCGCATCGGCGTGCTCAGCGACGCGGTCGCCCGCGTCCGGGTCGTGCACGCCCCCGTGCCGGAGGCGACGCTGAGCGAACTGACCCCCGGCGCTCACGTGCTCGTCATGACGCACGACCACGTCGAAGACCTGGCGATCGTCGATCAGGCGCTGCGCGCGGAGCACATCGCCTCCATCGGCCTGATCGGATCCGCGTCGAAATGGGCCCGCTTCCGCAAGCGACTGCGGGAGCTGGGGCAGGGCGACGCCGACCTCTCCCGCGTGACGACGCCCATCGGGATTCCCGAGGTCTCCGGTAAGCAGCCGGCGGCGATCGCCGTGAGCGTCGCCGCCCGGATCCTGCAGCTCATCGAGGAAGCCGCGGCGCGGGATCCTGCCGCTTCCTGACTTCCGGAAGCGCACGGACGAGCTCGACCGGGACGCGCGCGCCCGGCGCACGCGCTCCCGCCCGGCGAGCGCGCGTCTGACGAATGAGGGGATCAGATAGCCTCGAGCCATGGCAGACGATGTCCGCAACGTGCACGATGCCCTCTCCGTGGTCGGTGAGTATTGGCAGCCTCATCGCCTCACGAGCATCAACGATTACGACGTCAAGGTGGTCAAGCTGCAGGGCGAGTTCGTCTGGCACACCCATCCTGATACGGATGAGCTGTTCATGGTCGTGAGTGGGCAGCTGACCATCCAGCTCCGTGATCGAGACGTCGTCCTCAACCCGAACGATGTTTATGTCGTGCCGCGTGGCGTGGAGCACTGTCCGAAGGCGAGCGACGAGGTGCACGCGATCCTGTTCGAGCCGAAGGGGACCGTCAACACCGGAGACGCCGGCGGGGAGCTGACCTCGGAGCTGCGCGAACTCAATTGATCGGCGACGAGAGCCGAGAACCTTCGTCCAGGCGATGGCGGTGGGGATGAGGACGTTGGCGCGGTAGACGGCCAGACAGGCGCTAGGCGTCGAGCGATGCGAGGTAGGCGCCGTTGCCGCGCAGCGCGGCCTCGTAGCGCTGCACCTCGTCGGTGGGGAACCGATCGGCGATCACGGTGAGCACGGCACCGAGTGCGGCGCTGGGCTTCCCCGCGGCATGCAGCGTCAGGGCGCGGAAGATCCCGAGGGACTCCGACTCCGGGAAGCGCTGCAGGCCCTCGTCGAAGACCGCAAGGCTCTCGTCGAGCCGCCCGAGGTTGCGCAGCGTGCTGCCGTACTGCACATAGCACTGTCGCAGCCATCGCCCGTCGAGACCGGCGTCCATCGCGCGGCGGTAATAGCCGAGGGCGGTCTCCTCCTGGCCATCGGTGTCGTAGGAGCCTCCGACCTCGTAGAGCACCGTCGCATCGTCCGGGTGCTCGGCGAGCACGTCCAGGAAGGCGGCGATCGTCGGCGCCATGTGCGCGCGGTCCCGGGCGGCGAAGATCTCGTCCAGGCGGGAGCGCAGGTCAGGGGTGGTCATGGATCCTCCTTCGTGAAAGATCACGCTATCGTTTCCGCCACGTCCACATCATGGAAGTTATCATCCGTGATGAGGAAAATCTGCTTGCCACGACACGAGGGCCGCCGTAGACTCCTCCCAGGCCTAGGCGGGTTACCACCGCGAACCATCTACCGGGCATCCCTGGCGATCACGCCGCGGATCGTGACCGGTGAACGCCGTCACAGCCCCGGCGCATCGCCTCATCCGGATGAGGAAGGTGCCCCATGCTCGACCGTATCGCCGACTACGCCGAGTGCTTCGCCGAACCAGGACGCTGGGCGATCGCGACGATCGTCGAGGTGTCCGGATCCGTCCCGCGCCCCGCCGGAACGTCGATGGCCGTTCGCGACGACGGCCGCACGATCGGGTCGGTGTCGGGCGGTTGCGTGGAAGGGGTGGTCGTCGGCGCCGCCCTCTCCTGTCTGGACTCGGGCGACGTCGAACTGCACTCCTTCGGCTACGGGGACGACGAGGGACTCGGGGTCGGTCTCCTGTGCGGAGGCGACGTGCGCGTGCTCGTGCAGCCGCTGCGGACGATCGGATCCGCGGCTCCCGCCGCCCACACGCATCTCGTGCGCGACCTCCCCCTGCACGACACGACCTCCGGCGCGCTGCTGACCGCGGAGGGCATCGGCATCCCCCTCGACGAGACGGCCCTGTGCGTCGCGTTCGACGGCGACGAGCCGCCGGCGGCGGTGCGCGCGGCAGCGGCGCACGCGGCCGATCGGGTGGGCGCCGCGCTGCGGGCCGGCGGCGCACACGTGGTCGAGATCGCCGACCGCTCCGTCCCCGGATGCCCCGTCGTGCGGCGCCTCTTCGTGGAGTCGACGATCGCGCCGCCTCGGCTGATCGTGTACGGCGCGAACGACTTCTCCGCTGCGCTCGCCCAGGCGGCGGCGGTCCTGGGGCGTCGTGTCACGGTCTGCGACGCACGCCCGGTCTTCGCCACCCGCGAGCGCCACCCCGGGGCGGACGAGGTCGTGCTCATGCACCCCGCCGAGCACCTCGCCGAGGAGCTCGCCGCGGGTCGCATCGGCGCGCGCACCGCCGTCGTCGTGCTCACCCACGACCCCCGCTTCGACCTGCCGGTGCTCGATCTGCTCCTGCGCCGAGAGGTCGCCTACGTGGGAGCGATGGGCTCGCGCGTGACGCACGAGAAGCGGATCCAGGAGCTCCGCGCGGGAGGCCTGACGGACCACGAGCTGAGCCGCCTGCACTCGCCCATCGGGCTGGATCTGGGCGCGCGGACCCCCGCGGAGGTGGCCGTGTCGATCCTCGCGGAGCTGATCCTCACCGAGTCCTCCGCACGAGCGGGGTCGACCGCCCCGGCGACGGCCGCCCGGCCGGTCCCCTCCCGTCTGCGCGACACCACGGGCGACGTCCACGACGACGCCCGGCGTCGCGCGGCGGGGACGGCCCGCACCGAGCCCGCTCGCACCGACCTCCTCCCCGCCGCCCCCGCCGCGACGGCCGCCACCGTCCCGACGCGCCGGGCGTGCGCCGCGTCCCCGAGCACGAGGGAGACACCGGCATGGACGTGACGAGCGTCGACGAGGTGCTGCTGTGCGCCGATCCGCGCCGGTGGCGGCCGGGCGACTCCTGGCTCGCCGGAGGCACGGTGACCTTCTCCTACGGCACGGACATCACCCGCGGCGCGCCGACCCGGCTGCTCGACATCACCGGGGCGGGCTGGCCGCCGCTCGTCTGGCATCACGAGGACGACGGCACGGTCTCGCTCGAGATCGCCGCGACCTGCCGCATCGCCGAGCTCCGCGCGCTCGCCGTCGAGGCAGAGCCGGGAGGGATGCCGCGATCGAGCTTGCCCGGGCTGGACCTCATCGCCCCGGCGTGCGACGCCTTCGTCGCCTCCTGGAAGATCTGGAACGTGTCGACGGTCGGCGGCAACGTGGCCACCGCCCTTCCCGCCGGACCCATGATCTCGTTGCTGAGCGGATGGGACGCCGTCGCCCTCGTGCGGCGACGGGACGGATCCCTCCGTCGCACGCCGGTCGCGGAGCTCATCCTCGGCCCCGCGCGCACGCGCCTCGGCGACGGAGAGCTGATCCGCGGCTTCCACGTCCCCGCGGCCTCGCTGCGGGAGCGCCCCGCCTTCCGGCGGATCTCCCTCACCGAGCGCGGACGCTCCGCGGCGCTGCTCATCGGACGCCGCATATCCGACACGGCGCTGCGGCTGACCGTCACCGCCTCCACGGTCCATCCCGTCGTCCTGGATGTCATGTCGGAGCCGCACGCCCGCGGGGGAACTCGCACGGTCCGCGCCGACGGATCCGCCTGGCGCGTCGCGATCGACCGCGCCGTCTCGCGCACGGGCGGCTGGTACGACGACATCCACGGGAGTCCGGCCTGGCGACGGGCGATGACCCACCGGCTCGGCGACGAGATCCTGGCCGAGCTCCTGCCCGGGATCGCCACCGGCGTGGATGCGGCGAGGGGCAGGACCACGGGCGATCTGCGCATGGAGAGGAGCACACGATGAGCGCCACGCGCATCGAGCCGACCGAGCGAGAGACCTGCGCCCCCGAGGCGGCGACCACGACACCGCCGAAGCGCAGTGCCGTGGTCGACGGACGGACGGTCATGGTGGATCCGCAGCCGGGCCAGTGCCTGCGCACCTGGCTGCGCGACCAGGGATCGTACGGCGTGAAGAAGGGCTGCGACGGGGGCGACTGCGGCGCCTGCACGGTGATCGTCGACGGGGATGCCGTGCACAGCTGCGTCTACCCCGCCCAACGCGCGGCCGGGCGCGAGATCGTGACGGTGCAGGGTCTCGGGACCCCCGAGGATCCGCACCCGGTGCAGGAGCGGTTCCGCCGGGCCGCCGGGTTCCAGTGCGGGTTCTGCACCGCGGGGATGGTGTGCACGGTCGCGGCGATGCCCCCGGGGGCGGAGCACGACCTCGATCGCACGCTCAAGGGCAACATCTGCCGGTGCACCGGCTACCGGGCGATCGAGGACGCCGTGCGCGGAACGGTGAACATCGACGACCGCGCCGGAGGCGTGGGGCGCGCCACGGGGGCACCGGCGGCGGCCGGGGTCGTGACCGGGACGGTCCGCTACACGATGGACGTCGATCCGTCGGAGCTTCCCGCCCCTCTGCTGCACGCCGCGGTCGTGCGCAGCCCGCACGCCCATGCGCGGGTCGTTCGCATCGATGCCGCCCGCGCCCTCGCCGCGAGCGGGGTCGTCCGCGTGCTGACCCGTGCGGACGCCCCGTCCACGCTCTTCTCGACCGCGCAGCACGAGATCGAGGCCGACGACCCGGCCGACACCCACGTGTTCGACGAGTACGTCCGCTTCGTCGGGCAGCGCGTCGCGCTCGTCGTCGCCGAGACCCCGCGCGACGCCGAGCGGGCCGCCCGCCTCGTCGACGTCGAGTACGAGGTGCTGCCCGCGAACCTGGATCCGGAGCGGGCGGACCATCCCGACACAGTCGCGCTGCACGGCGCCTCCTCCCCCGGTGGGCTGCGCGCACAGGCGGAGGGCCGCGCGGTCCCGGATCCCGCCGGCGTCGACCGTGCCGCGGACAACGTCCTCGTGGAGCTGCACACCGAGGTCGGCGACCTGGCGGCCGCCCTCGCCGCGAGCGACGTCGTCGAGGAGCGCGAGTACCGCACGCACCGCGTCTCGCACACCGCACTGGAGACGCACGGCTCGATCGCCTGGCAGGATCCCGACGGGCGCTGGGTCGTGCGCAGCAGCACCCAGGTGCCGTTCCTCGCCCGGCGCACCCTCGCCCGCGTCTTCGGCCTGGAGCCCGCGCGGCTGCGCGTCTACGCGACGAGGGTCGGCGGCGGCTTCGGGGGCAAGCAGGAGGTGTTCACCGAGGACCTCGCCCTGCTCGCGGCCATGGCGACAGGGCGCCCCGTCCGCGTGGAGTTCTCCCGCAAGGAGGTGCTGACCGCGACGAGCGTGCGTCACCCGTTCCGCATCCGGGTGCGGATGGGGGCGACGAAGGACGGGCGGATCACCGGGATCGGGGTCGACGTCCGCTCGAACACCGGGGCGTACGGCAACCACGGGCCCGGGGTGATGTTCCACGGCGTCGGAGAGTCGATCGCGGTCTATCGTGCCGCGGCGAAGAAGATCGACGCCGACGTCGTCTATACGAACACCATCCCCTCCGGGGCGTTCCGCGGCTACGGCCTCAGCCAGATGATCTTCGCGATCGAGTCCACGGTCGACGAGCTGGCCCGGCGCATCGGCTGGGACCCGCTCGCGTTCCGTGCGCAGAACCTGATCGGCCCCGATGATCCGATCATCGCCGCGCACGAGGAACCGGACCTCGTGATCGGCAGCTACGGCCTGGACGAGGGCGTCGCCCTCGCGCGGGACGCCCTCGCCCGGGACCGGGAGAGCGACCGCGGATCCCTCGCGCCGGGGTGGCGCATCGGGGAGGGATCCGCGGTCGCGATGATCGCGACCGTCCCGCCGCGCGGCCACCACTCGCACGTCGCGATCCGTCTCGACGCGGACGGCGCGTTCGGGCTCGACGTCGGGACGGCAGAGTTCGGCAACGGCACCTCGACCGTGCACCAGCAGATCGCGGCGACCGTTCTGGGGACGACCGCCCGGGCGGTGCGGCTGCGACAGTCGGACTCCGACCTCGTCCCCCACGACACCGGCGCCTTCGGCTCCACCGGGACCGTCGTCGCGGGGCGCGCGACGCACGCCGCCGCGACTGCGCTCGCGGACCGGATCCTCGCGCTCGCGGCGGAGCTGCTCCGCGCACCGGTCTCCGAGTGCGTGCTCACCGCCACCGGCGTCGTCCGCGGTGACGTCTCCCTGACGCTCGCGAAGCTCGCCGCCGAGGCTGCACGGCGCGGTGAGCCCCTCGAGGAGAAGGGGCACTGGGGCGGCACGCCGCGCTCGGTCGCCTTCAACGTGCAGGCGTTCCGGATCGCGGTGCACGAGGCGACCGGTGAGCTGCGGATCCTCCGCTCGATCCATGCGGCCGACGCCGGCGTCGTCGTCAACCCCGAACAGTGCCGAGGGCAGGTCGAGGGCGGCATCGCGCAGGGGATCGGCGCCGCGCTGCACGAGATCGTGCGCCTCGACGAGAACGGCCGCGTGGTCTCCGACATCCTCCGCCAGTACCACGTGCCGACGTTCGCCGACGTTCCGCGCTCGGAGGTGATGTTCGCGCAGACCTCCGATGTGCTCGGGCCGCTCGGCGCCAAGTCCATGAGCGAATCCCCCTTCAATCCGGTCGCCCCGGCGCTCGCCTCGGCGATCCGGGATGCGACCGGGATCCGGATGACCGAGACGCCGTTCACCCGCGACCGGATCCATGCGGCGCTCGTCGCCCGGGACGCGAGGCGCCCCACGTCCGGGGAGAGCGCCTTATGAGGCCCCCGCTCCCGCACGCGATCGTGCTCGCCGCCGGCCGCGGTGTCCGCCTCGGCCGCGGACCGAAGGCGCTGTTGCCGTGGAAGGGCGAGGTGCTCGCCACCCGCGCCGCCCGGGCCGCCGTGGAGGCCGGGTGCTCGGTGACGGTCGTGGTCGGGCCCGCGGCGCGCACCGTGCGCAGCTGGCTGCGCTCGCGGTGCCCTGCCGCGCACGCCGTGGAGGTGCGCGAGGCGCACCGGGGGATGTCCGCCTCGTTGCGGGCGGCGGTCGTGCCGCTCATCGTCTCGGACGCCCCTCCCCGCGCGGTGGTCGTGCTGCTCGTAGATCAGCCCGGCGTCGGCGCCGCGGTGATCCGCCGGCTCCTCGCCGCGCACCGCCACGGCAGGGTGACCCGCGCCGCGTGGGGCGGGTACCCGGGCAATCCGATCGTGTTCGACACCGCGCACCTGGCGGCCGCGGCGGCGATGGCGGAGGGGGATGCCGGGGCGCGCGCCTGGATCGCCGCGCATGGCCACCTCGTGGACGTCGTCGACTGCGACGACCTGGGCCGCGGCGACGACATCGACGAGCCCGCGGATCTCGCCGGCTGGCCCGAGCTGGGTTTCACCCCCTGAGCCGGACCCGCTCCGGGCCGACGGCGAGGACGCCGAAGCCCCCGGCCCGCTGAGGCGCGGATCGGGGGCTTCGGAGTCGGAGGTCAGTGCGGGAGCAGCTGCTCCACCGGACCGCGGACGAAGTAGAGCGCGAAGCCTGCGGCGACGATCCACATGAGCCAGTGCACCTTGCGCGCGCGTCCCGAGAGCGCGTTGATGAGCGCCCAGGAGATGAAGCCCACGCCGATGCCGTTCGCGATCGAGTACGTCAGCGGCATGGTCACGATCGTGAGGAAGGCGGGGAGCGCGACGGCGAAGTTCGTGAACTTGATCTCGCGGATCTGGGCCATCATCATCGCTCCGACGACCACCAGCGCGGCCGATCCGACCTCGATCGGGACGACGAGCGTCAGCGGGGTGACGAACATCGACAGCAGGAACAGCGCGCCGACGACGAGCGAGGCGAGCCCGGTGCGCGCTCCCTCGCCGATCCCGGAGGCGCTGTCCACGTAGACGGTGTTCGAGGAGGTCGAGGTCACTCCGCCGGCCACCGCGCCGAAGCCCTCGACGACGAAGGCCGAGCGGAGCCGCGGGAAGGTGCCGTCCTTGTACGCGAGTCCCGCGTTGCGGGCGAGACCCGTCATCGTCCCCATCGCGTCGAAGAAGTTCGAGAACACCAGGGTGAACACGAGCATGGTCGCCGAGAGCGCGCCGATACGACCGAAGGCGCCGAACAGGTCGAACTGCCCGACGAGCCCGAAGTCGGGCACCGTCACCCACGAGCTGGGGAGCTGCGGGATGGTCATGTGCCAGCCGTTCGGATCCTTGAACGAGGGTCCGAGCTGCAGGACGGCCTGGGCGATGAGGGCGACGATCGTGGTCGCGACGATCCCGATGAGGATCCCTCCCGGCACCTTGCGGGCGACGAGGATCCCGATCACGACGACGCCGAGAAGGAAGATGAGCGTCGGCACCGAGGTGATGGATCCGCCCTCGCCGAGCTGGACGGGCGGGCCGCCCGCGGTGCGGTTCACGAAGCCGGAGTCGACGAAGCCGATGAAGGCGATGAACAGGCCGATACCGACGGTGATCGCGGCCTTGAGCGGCTGCGGCACGGCCTTGAAGATCGCGGTCCGGATGCCCGTGGCCCCGAAGAGCACGATCAGCACACCGTTGATCACGACGAGCCCCATCGCCTCCTGCCACGTCACCTGCCCGACGACGGAGACCGCCAGGAAGGAGTTGATGCCGAGGCCCGCGGCGAGTGCGAACGGGAGCCGTGCGATCACGCCGAAGAGGATCGTCATGACGCCGGCCGTCAGGCCGGTGGCGGCGCCGATCTGGGCGGCGTCGAGGGCGTGCGCGGCTACGTCCTTCGTGCCGCCGAGGATCAGCGGGTTGAGGATGACGATGTAGGCCATCGTGACGAACGTCACGATGCCGCCGCGCACCTCGCGTCCGACGGTCGAGCCGCGGCGGGTGATCTCGAAGAAGCGGTCCAGCGCGTTCTTCGGCTCCCCCTCCACGGTCGTGGTCGCGCCGGTCTTGAGCGGCGGCAGGGTGTCGGCGGTGCGGGAGAACGGGGATCCGGAGACCTCGGGGACCCCGGATCCGTCGTCGGGTGTGGTCGACGTCATGGTCTGCTCCTTTGCAGCGAGAGTCGGTTCGTACGACGCGCCGCGGGGTCGCGGGCGCGCGAGGAGGCGCGGGCGGGATCGCCTGCGCCGGGAGGGCCGCGGCCTCGGCGGCCGGGCCCGTCGATTCAGTAGTCGATGCGGGTGGCGGTGTGCGCCCACTCCGTGAACGGCGCGACGCGCTCGGCAGCCGGCAGCTCGATGTCGGACACCGGCATGATCTCGCGATCCTCGGCGCCGCCTTCGAAGTACCGGTAGAACACGGCGTCGTCGAAGCCGGCATCGGCGGCGTCATCGCGGTTCGCGGCGAAGTACACCCGGTCGATGCGCGCCCAGAGCGAGGTGGCCAGGCACATGGGGCACGGCTCGCAGCTCGTGTAGAGCACGGCGCCGCTGAGGTCGAAGGTCCCCAGCCCCTGGCAGGCGTTGCGGATGGCGGTCACCTCGGCGTGCGCGGACGGGTCGAGGTTGGCGGTCACGCGGTTGACGCCCTCGAAGACACGGCCGTCGGCGGCGACGACGAGGGCGCCGAACGGGCCGCCGGCTTCACGGACGTTCTGCGTGGCGAGCGCGACGGCGCGGGCCAGGTAGGCGGCCGGCGTGGCGTCGACCGCGGAGGTGGTGGCGGGCGCTGGGGTGCTGTTCATGCGGAGAGCTTCCTTGCTTTCAGCGCAGTGATACGGCTTATCGGGTCGGACCCGGAGTCGGGTCGTTCCACGAGATATACGTCGAACCGCTCGATGTTGGTGATGTGCGCCGGGGCCGAGGGTGCGGCGCCGGGTTGGGACGACTGTAACAACGATGGCGTGGACGTGTCGAGGACTTTTCGGAACACATATTCCATCATTCGGTATTCCGAGTTTGCAAACCGCATTCACGGCGCTATGGTCTCTCTCATGACGCATTTTCGGATCCGGGAGGCAGCGAGTTTGCTGGGCGTCAGCGACGACACCATCCGCCGCTGGGCCGCGGAAGGGATCTTGACCCTCTCCCGCGACGACTCGGGGCACCAGGTCGTGCCCGGGACGGAGCTCGCCGAGCGCGCTCAGGCGATCGCCGCCGATCCCGGCGAGGACGAGATCCTGCGCAGTGCCCGCAACCGCTTCGTCGGACTCGTGACCGCCGTGCGGATCGAGGGGCTCATGGCCCAGGTCGAGGTGCAGAGCGGTCCGCACCGCATCGTCTCCCTGATGTCCGCGGAGGCCGCTCAGGAGCTGGCGCTCGAGGTCGGATCGAAGGCCGTCGCCGTCACCAAAGCCACCATGATGATCATCGAAGCCGAGAGGACCGACTCTCGATGAACCGACTCCGCCTCCCCGCACTCACGACCGCGGCGCTTGCCGCCGCCCTGGTGCTCAGCGGTTGTTCCGGCACGGCGACCGCGCCGAGCACGGCCTCGTCCACGCCGTCCGCGACGGCGACGAGCAGCGCGACCGGCGAGTTGACGGTGTACGCTGCCGCGTCGCTCAGCGGCGCCTTCGCGAAGATCTCCGACGCGTTCTCCGCGGAGAACCCGGGCGTGACGGTCAAGCCGATCACGTACGACGGATCCTCGACCCTCGCCACGCAGATCATCGCCGGCGCGCCGGTCGACGTGTTCGCCTCCGCGGACACCAAGAACATGGACAAGGTCGCCCAGGCGGGCATGGCCGGGGATGCCCCCGTCTTCACGACGAACGCGCTGCAGATCGCGGTCGAGCCGGGCAATCCGCACAAGGTCACGGGGCTGGAGTCGCTGAGCGACCCGGCTCTCAAAGTCGTCCTCTGCGCCCCGGCCGTCCCCTGTGGCAACGCGGCGAAGACGCTCCTCGACGACGCAGGAGTGACCGTCACGCCCGTGAGCGAGGAGCAGAACGTGACGGCGGTGCTCACCAAGGTCAAGTCCGGAGACGCGAACGCCGGCCTCGTCTACACCACCGATGTGAAGGCGGCCGGGTCCGCGATCACAGGGATCACGATCCCCACCGCGGACAAGGCGGTGAACTCGTACCCGATCACGGTGCTCAAGGGGGCGCCGAACCCGAAGGCCGCCGAGGCGTTCGTGACGTTCGTGCGCTCGGACGCCGGGCAGAAGATCCTGAAGGACTTCGGGTTCGGCGCCAAGTGACCATCGAACGCCGTATCGCAGAGGCATCGTGACGATCGCCGGGACCGGGATCCGCGGGCGCCTTCCGGCATGGCTGCTGATCCCGGCAGGTGTCGCGGTGCTCTTGCTGGTGCTGCCGTTCGTCGCCCTGATCGTCCGACTCGACTGGGCGACGGTCCCCGCAGCCGTCACCTCGCCCGAGGCCGTGCAGGCCCTGGGCCTCTCCCTGATCACCGCGACGATCGCGACCGCGATCTGCGCCGTGCTCGGAGTGCCTCTGGCCGTCCTCATCGCGCGCAGCCCGAGCGGTCTCGCCGCCGTGCTGCGCACGCTCACCACGCTGCCGCTCGTGCTGCCGCCGCTCGTCGGCGGGATCGCCCTGCTTTCGCTCCTCGGCCGCAACGGCCTGTTCGGCGGTGCGCTCGCCGTCCTCGGCATCCGGATCCCGTTCACCACCACGGCCGTCGTGATCGCGCAGGCCTTCGTGGCCCTCCCCTTCCTGGTGATCTCGATCGAGGGCGCGCTGCGCGCGATCGGCACCGAGCACGAACGGGTGGCCGCAGGGCTGGGCGCGAGCCGGTTCACCGTCTTCCGGCGCATCACGCTGCCGCTCGCCGCCCCCGGCCTGGTCGCGGGGACCGTGCTGTGCTTCGCCCGCGCGCTCGGCGAGTTCGGCGCGACCGCCCTGTTCGCCGGCAACGCGGCGGGCGTCACGCGCACCATGCCGCTCGCGATCTACACGGCGTTCAACGGCGCCGGCGTGCAGGAGGACACCGCGATCGCGCTGTCGCTCATGCTGATCCTGGTCGCGATCGCCGCCCTCGTGCTCGTGCGCGGATGGCGCCCGGGAGCCGTGCGATGACGCTCTCCGTCGACCTGCGTACGGAGCGCGGCGCTTTCGCCGTCGCCGCGGCGTTCGCGGTGCGACCCGGGGAGATCCTCGCGGTGATCGGTCCGAACGGCTCCGGCAAGTCCACGCTGCTCGACGCGATCGCGGGGAACCTGCCCTCGACCGGCCGGGTGGCGATCGGCGATCGCGTGCTCGACGACAGCGCGGGCCCCGCGGGCGATCGTTCCGCCGGCCGCCCGATCCGCCTTGCCCCCGCCGAGCGCCGACTCGCCCTCCTCGGACAGCGACCGGTGCTGTTCCCGCACCTGTCGGTGCAGGAGAACGTTGCGTTCGGCCCTCGCGCGCAGGCGGTCCCGCACACGGACGCACTGCGGGCAGCGCGCGCCCGGCTCGCGGAGGTCGGCCTGTTGGAACTCGCCGAGCGCCGCCCCGCGCGCCTGTCCGGCGGGCAGCAGCAGAGGGTCGCGATCGCCCGGGCGCTGGCATCGACCCCCGAGGCGCTGCTGCTCGACGAGCCGTTCGCGGCGCTCGACGCGCAGACCGCGACCCAGGCGCGGAGGCTGATCGCCGCGCAGCGCGACGACGCCCGGATCCCGATCCTGCTCGTGACCCACGATCCGATGGACGCCCTCCTCCTCGCCTCGCGCACCCTCGTGCTGCAGGAGGGCGTCGTGGTGCAGCAGGCGGCGACGGCCGAGGTGCTGGGCCACCCCCACTCGCCCTTCGTGGCCGCGCTCGTCGGGGTGAACAGGCTGACCGGCTCCGGGAGCGGAACGGGCGCCGTGCGCGCGGACGGGATCGACTTCGCCGGTCACGGGGATCCGATCGGCGCAGGAGCCGGCGCGACCGTCGTCTTCGCCCCGGGATCCGTCCGGGTCCTCGCCGACGCGGACGAGGCCGACGATCGCGCCACCGCCGGGACGGGCTCGGTCTGGACGGGCGCGGGCTGGACGGGAACGGTCGCGGAGTTGGAGCCGGCGGCAGCCGGGATCCGGATCCGCACCGCCGAGCACCCCGCGATCGCCGCGGACTGCCCGTCGACCGTCGCCGTCGCGCTGGGCCTGAGGCCGGGTCAGCGCCTGCGCTTCCGGGTGTCGGCGGAGGACGTCTCGATCCGGCGCGAGGCCTGAGCGACCACCGCTCCGCGCGGCTTCCCCCACCCGGGCGGTGCTACCGTTGCCCCTCGAGAGGAGGAGCCGATGTCGTTCACGCCATCCGAGAAGACCCGCGCGGTCCGGCTCGCCTCCACGGGTCTGCGCGATGCGCGCGAGCGCCCGCTGCGCGATCTGCGGATCTCCGTGACCGACCGCTGCAACTTCCGCTGCGTGTACTGCATGCCGCGGGAGGTTTTCGGTCGCGACTATGCATTCCTCGAACGGCATGAACTGCTCACCTTCGAGGAGATCGAACGGATCGCGCGCGCCGCGCTCGGCCACGGCGTGCGCAAGCTGCGTCTCACGGGCGGCGAGCCGCTGCTGCGACGCGGGCTCGAGGAGCTCGTCGCGATGCTCGCAGCGCTGCGCACCGTCGAGGGGACCAAGCCGGAGATCGCGCTGACGACCAACGGCTCCGCCCTCGCGGTCAAGGCGGTCGCCCTGAAGGCCGCAGGCCTGGACCGCGTCACGGTCTCGATCGACTCCCTCGACGACACGCTGTTCCGCCGGATGAACGACGTGAACTTCCCCCTGCAGCGCGTCCTGGACGGGATCGACGCGGCGCAGGACGCGGGCCTCCCGGTGAAGTTGAACACCGTCGTCAAGCGCGGGCTGAACGACGGCGAGATCCTGCCGATGGCGGAGCGCTTCCGGGGGACGGGGCACACGCTGCGCTTCATCGAGTACATGGACGTCGGCGCGACCAACGGCTGGACGATGGACGACGTGGTCCCCTCGGCCGAGGTCGTCGCACGGATCGCCGAACGTCATCCGCTCGAACCGATCTCTGCTTCGGTGCCCGGGGAGACCGCCCGGCGATGGCGCTACCTCGACGGCGGCGGCGAGGTCGGGGTGATCTCCTCGGTCACGAACGCCTTCTGCGGAACCTGCAATCGCGCCAGGCTGTCGACCGAGGGACGCCTGTTCACCTGCCTGTTCGCGAGCGAGGGCCACGACCTGCGCGCGCTCCTGCGTGGCGGCGCGGACGACGCGGAGCTCTCCGCCGCGCTCGCGGGCATCTGGGGGATCCGCGACGACCGGTACTCGGAGATCCGCTCCCTGCTCACACCTGAGCTGCGCGCGGCCCGCCCGCACGTCGAGATGAGCTACATCGGCGGCTGAGTCCGCGCCCGCCGAGCGGCAGGCGTGCGGCCGGGCACGGACGCGGACGCCGGATGTCTAGAGCCCGACCCACTCCGAGACGCCGGTCTCGTAGTGCTGGCGCTTCCAGATCGGGACGCCTCGCTTGATCTCCTCCACGAGCCGTTCGCACGCGTCGAAGGCTTCCTTGCGGTGCCCGGCCGACGCGGCAGCGAACAGCGCGACGTCGCCGATGCGCAGGTCGCCCACCCTGTGGGACGCCGCCACCCGCAGCCCGGTCTCGGCCGCGACGCGGTCCACGATCTCGCGCAGGAAGCGCTCGGCATCGGGGTGCGCGCGGTAGTCGAGCGCGCGCACGGCCTGCCCGCCGTCGTGATCACGGACCACCCCGGCGAACATCACGGTCGCGCCGTGCGCGGCATCGGCCACCGCCTCGCGGATCGCGGCCTCGTCGAGAGGCTCCTCGCTGATCTCGGCCAGGGTCATGCTCGTCCTCCTCGTGCGGGTTCGACCCGCGGCTCCGCATCCGCCTCGGCGCCGATCGTCTCGCCGCCGAGCTCCGCGAACGCGCGGATCCCTCCGGCGAGGTAGACCGCGTCGATACCGCGCTCCCGCAGCAATCGCACCGCCCGGCGCGAGCGCGGATCCTGCGCGCAGTAGACCACGAGCGGCGCCGTCGCCGCGAGGAGCTCCGGCGGGACGGGCGCCCCGCCCTCGAGCTCGCCGAGGGGAAGCACGGCGGCGCCGGGGATCCGTCGTGCGGCGACCTCGTGCGGTTCACGGACGTCCAGGAGACGCGCCTCGCCCTCGCGGGTCTCCGCGAGCAGCGCGGCGGCGGAGACGGACGGCAGCTCCTCGGCGTCGCCGGCGGACGGCCCCGCGCAGAAGAGCTCGTAGTCCACGAGCTCGGTCACCGCGGGCGTGCCCTCGGCCCGCGCATACCCGATCTCCTGCGTGCGCGCGGTGAGCGCGTCGTAGAAGAGCACGCGTCCGACCAGGGGATCGCCGATGCCGGTGATCAGTTTGACGACCTCGGTCGCCATGAGCGATCCCACCGTGACGCACAGGCTCGGCAGGACCCCGCCGAGCTCGCAGGACAGCACCTCGGACGCCTGCGGCGGCACGGGGAAGAGATCCCGGAAGCCGACGGAGGGCACCGAGACGCCCACCTGCCCCTGGAAGCGCAGGATCGAGCCCCAGACCAGGGGTTTCCCCGCCAGGGATGCCGTGTCGTCCGCGAGGTAGCGGGTCGGGAAGTTGTCGCTGCCGTCCACGAGCAGGTCGTAGTCCTCGAGCAGCGCGGGCAGCGTCTGCGCCGTGGCGCGTTCCCGGTGCGTGACCACGGTGACGGAGGGATCCGTCGCGGAGACGGTCTCGGCGAGCGAGTCCGTCTTGGCGCGCCCCAGGTCGGCGACGCCGTGGCTCAGCTGCCGCGGCAGGTTGGAGAGCTCGACGGTGTCGTCGTCGAGGACGCCGATCGTGCCGACGCCCGTCCCGGCGAGCGCGGGGACGAGGGCGCTGCCGAGCCCGCCCGCGCCGATCACGAGCACCCGCGCGGCCCGCAGCCGGCGCTGGGACGCCTCTCCGAATCCGGGCAGCATCAGCTGGCGGCTGTACCGGGAGATGAGCTCGGGGGTCAGCTCCTGCCCCGGTTCGACGAGCGCGATCATAGGATCGAGTGTACGGCGGGATTGCCGTGGCAGGATGGATACGTTTCCGACATGCGGAGGCATGATTCCGCAGAATGAAGGTCAGTGGAGGGAGAGGTGCGATGATCACCGTCCGATACTTCGCGGCCGCCGCCGACGCCGCGAGCCGCGACGAGGAGCTCCTGGAGATCCCCGCCCCCGCGACGCTGGACGCTCTGCGCGCGGAGCTGATCCGCCGCTACGGGGACCCGATGGCGCGCGTGCTGCGCTCCGGATCCTTCCTCGTCGACGGGACCGTGAGCCGCGACCCTGCCCGCCCGCTGGGCGCCAGGGTCGACATCCTTCCGCCCTTCGCGGGCGGCTGAGAGGAGCCGGAAGTGAGTGACCTGACACATCTGCGGGCGGATGGCACTGCGCACATGGTCGACGTGACCGACAAGGCCGTGACCCGACGGGAGGCGACCGCGCAGGCGGTGCTGCGCACCACCGCCGAGGTCGTGGCGAAGATCGCCGACGGCTCGCTCCCCAAGGGCGAGGCGCTGGGAACGGCACGCATCGCCGGGATCATGGGCGCCAAGCAGACCTCGGCCCTCATCCCCCTGTGCCACCCGCTGCCGCTGAGCAAGGTCGAGATCGATTTCGAGCCCCAGCACGACGCCGTGCGGATCCTCGCGACCGCCGTGACGACCGGGGTCACGGGCGTCGAAATGGAGGCGCTCACCGCCGTGAGCATCGCCGCCCTGACCCTCTACGACATGATCAAGGCGGTCGACAAGCACGCGGTGATCGACGACGTCCGGGTCCTCGCGAAGTCGGGCGGCAAGAGCGGCGACTGGTCGATCGCATGACCCGCTCGGCTCTGGTCCTCGTCGTCTCCACCCGCGCCTCCGCCGGGGTCTACGCCGACGAGACGGGTCCGCTGATCCGCACGTGGCTGACGGAGCGCGGCTTCGCGGTGCCGGAGCCGATCGTCGCCCCGGACGCCGAGGTCGCCGTCGCGCTGGCGGCGGCGCTCGCGACGGGGCCCGATCTGATCCTGACGACCGGAGGGACGGGCGTCTCCCCCGACGACCGCACGCCCGAGGCCACCTCCGCGCTGCTCGACCGGGAGCTCCCAGGACTCATCGAGGAGTTGCGCCGTCGTGGCCTCGCGGCCACGCCGATGGCCCTGCTCACCCGCGGCGTCGCCGGGGTGGCCGGACGCAGCGTGGTGATGAACCTGCCCGGATCGCGCGGCGGCGTGCGCGACGGGCTCGCGGTGCTGGATCCGATCCTCGATCACCTGCTCGGACAGGTCGCGGGCACCGCCGGACACTGAGGTCCGCCGCGGGCGCCGCCGCGCACGGGCCGTAGAGTTGTCTGCGATGGCAACCGGGGCGACGATCCACACGTTCGACGTGCAGCTGGCGGACACCGACCGCGGCGTCTACGAGGACTACGCGCTGCGCGTGGCGCGGCACCCCTCCGAGACCGACGCGTACATGCTCACGCGCGTCCTCGCGTACGGCCTCGAATTCGCCGAGGGGATCGCCTTCGGCGAAGGACTCTCCTCGACCGAGGAGCCCGCCGTCGTGGTCCGCGATCTCACCGGGCGCCTCGTCGCCTGGATCGAGGTCGGCGCGCCCGATGCGGAGCGTCTGCACCACGGCAGCCGCCTCGCGGAACGCACGGTCGTGTACACGCACCGCGACCCCGCGAAGGTCATGGCGGCGTGGCAGGGCAAGCGCATCCATCGCGCCGAGCACCTTCGCCTGCACAGTTTCGACTCGGGCTTCATCGACGCCGCCGTGGCGCTGATCGCACGCCGGAACGCGGTCACGATGACGGTCACCGAGGGCACGCTCTACCTCGACCTCAACGGCACGGCGCTCAGCACGGCCGTGCACGAGCACGTCCCGGGCTGATCCGCCGAGCGCTCAGGCGCCGCCGTGCTCCCGCAGCTCCCGGCGGGTCGGGTGATGGCCAGGGGCTTCCGTCCCGCCGGCGTACGCCGCGGCGATCGCCGACAACTGAGACGTCGAGGTGGACGGCTCCGGCGACCCCGCGGGCACGCCGGGCTCCGTGCCGGCGCCGTCCGCACCGGCGGCGTGCGCCGCCTCGGCGTCCGAAGCGGGCGCACCAGGGTGCGGCGACGCTTCCTCCCCCGACCCTCCGCCGCCGGGACCGGCCGGGTCCGGGCCGTCGCCACCGCCGTCCGCGGAGCCGGTGTCTCCCCCGCGCGCCGCCCGCCGGGCTGCGCGGCGCTCCTTCGCCCCCTCGACGAGGTTGTAGAGCGTCGGCAGCACGAGCAGTGTCAGCACGGTCGAGGACACCAGGCCGCCGATCACGACGATCGCGAGCGGCTGCGATATGAACCCGCCGTGTCCGGTGACGCCCAGGGCCATCGGGGTGAGCGCGAAGATCGTCGCGAGCGCGGTCATCAGGATCGGACGCAGACGCCGCGATCCACCGGCGATGGTCGCGTCGTGCGCGCTCATGCCCTTCTCGCGGTACTGGTTCACGAGATCGACGAGCACGATGGCATTCGTCACGACGATGCCGATGAGCATGAGCACGCCGATGAGCGAGGCGACGCCGAGCGGGACGCCTGTCGCGATCTGCAGCAGGATCGCGCCGGTCGCCGCGAACGGCACAGAGCTCAGCAGCAGGATCGGCTGGCGCAGGGACTTGAACGTCGCGACCATGACGATGTAGACGATGAGGATCGCGGCGAGCATCGCCAGGCCGAGCTGGCCGAACGAGTCCTGCTGCTGCGTGACGACGCCGCCGAGGGAGGCGTCCGCGCCGGCCGGCAGTTTCGCGTCCTTGATCGCCGCGCTCACGGTGGCCGACGCCGTGGCCAGGTCGTTGCCCTCCGGGGTGACGGACACGGTGGCGGTGCGCTGGCCGCGCTGCGTCGTGATCGACGCGGGGCTCTCGCTCTGGGCGACCGTGGCGATCTGGTCGAGGCGGAGGAGCCCGGTGCGAGAGGGGATCTGCAGCGCCTTGAGCTCGTCGATCGTGGCCGGCGGGTTCGCGGCCTGCAGATAGACGGTCAGCGAGGAACCGTCGATCTCGACCGTGCCGACCTGCTGCGGCCGCTGGGCCTGCGACACGATCCCGCCGACGGCGACCTCGCTGAGGCCCGCCTGCGCCGCGGCATCCCGGTCCACCTGCACCGCGATGTACGGCAGCGAGGCGGCGAGGTTGCTCGTGACCTGGCTGACGCCCTTGCGGCCCTCGAGCTTGGCCACGAGCGCGTCGGACGCGGTGCGCAGCGTCTTGTCGTCCGGGGCGGTGACCTTGACCTCGATGTCGCTGGATCCGAAGCCCTCCGAGGCGGCGATCGTGATGTCGCCGACGTCGGTGAGCTTCTTCACGGCCGCGCGCACGTCGGCCTGGATCGCGTCCTGATCCGCCGCGGGGTCGGTGGTGATCGAGTACGTGATGCCGGAGCCTCCGCCCGAGAACGCGTCGCGGAGGGCGGATCCGCTCGACCCGATCGAGACCTGCACGGTCTTGATGCCGTGGATGTCCTTGATCGCCTCCTCGACCTTCTGCGCGGCGGCGTCCTCCGCGTCGAGGCTCGGGGAGGAGCCGAGCGTCTGGGTCATGCTGAAGGTGTTCTGCCCGCTGGATCCGAGGAAGTTCACCTTCATGAGCGGTGCGGCGGCGCCCGTGCCGACGAGCACGAGGACGGCGAGGACGAGCGTGATCCAGGAGTGCCGGAGCGTCCAGCCGAGGATCGGGATGTACGCCTTCTGCAGCCGCGACGGCGGAGCGCCGGGATGCTCGGGGTCGATCACGCGTCCCTCGGCGTCGTGGAGCGGCTTGCCCGGGCGCAGGAACCAGTACGCCAGCACGGGGACGATGGTGAGCGCCACGAACAGGGACGCCAGCATCGCGATGGTGACCGTCAGCGCGAACGGGCGGAACAGCTCCCCGGTGACGTCCCCGACGAACGCGATCGGCAGGAACACGGCGACGGTCGTGATGGTCGACGCGGTGACCGCCGTCGCGACCTCCCGCACCGCGAGCAGGATCGACGCCTTCTTGTCGGCGTCGCCCACATAGTGCCGTTTGATGTTCTCGATCACGACGATCGAGTCGTCCACGACGCGGCCGATCGCGATCGTGAGGGCGCCGAGCGTGAGGATGTTCAGCGAGTAGCCGAACGCCTGGATCCCGATGAACGTGATGAGCACGCTCGTCGGGATCGAGATCGCGGTCACAAGCGTGGAGCGCACGGACAGCAGGAAGACGAGGATGATCAGGACGGCGAAGCCGAGTCCGAGCAGACCCTCCTCCGCGAGCGAGTCGATCGACTGCTGGATGAACGGCGCCTGGTCGAACACCGTCGTGAACGTCGCGCCGGGCAGGTCGCTCTTGAGCTGCGGCAGCAGCGCGGTGACGGCCTTCGACACGTCGACCGTGTTGGCGGACGGGAGCTTGGTGACCGCGATCGTCAGAGCGGGCTTGCCGTCGACGCGCGAGATCGAGGTGACGGGATCGCCGTCGAGCTTCACGCTCGCGACGGATCCGATCGTGGTGCCCGGCGCCGCGCCGACGAGCGGGATCGCCTGGATCTGCTCGACGCTGGTGAGCTTGTCGCCCGTCTGCACCGTGAGGGTCTTGTCGCCCTCGGTGATCGTGCCGCCGGGGAAGAGCGTCCCGTTCTGCTGCAGGGCGTCCTTGATCGCCGTGCTCGCGGCGCCGGCCTTGAGCAGCGCGGTCTGATCCGGCACGATCGTCACCCGCTTGCCCTGACCGCCGACGAGCGAGGCGGCGTTGACGCCCGCCTGCCTCTCGATCTTCGGGATGATCGTCGAGGTGATGCGCTGCTGGGCGAGCGCGGCGTCGTCGAAGCCGGTCACGGCCACCTGGATCACGGGGAGGTCGTCGATGCTGGCGCTGATGACCTGCGGATCCACCCCGTCGGGGAGCTGCGAGGAGATGCGCCCGATCGCCTGCGTGATCTTCTGCTCGGCGGTGGCGAGATTCGTCCCGTACGCGAACGACGCCTGGATGACCGAGGAGTTCGTCGTGCTCGTGGCGGTGGAGGTGTCGAGACCCGGAACACCCTGGATCGCGGTCTCGATCGGCGTCGAGACGTCGTGCTCCACGACCTCGGGCGAGGCGCCGGGGTAGCTCGCGACGACGGCGAGCTGCGGGAACTCGATCGAGGGGATGAGCTCCTGCTTGAGATTGGTCAGCGCGAGGCCGCCGAAGACGGCGGCGACGATCGTGATGAGGGCGATGAGCGCGCGGTTGCGCAGGCTCAGGACGGCGAGCTTCGACACGGTTTCAGTCTCCCGATCGGCGGGTGGTCGGTGATGGCACGGAGGCGGAGTGGGCGGATTCGATCACGAGGATCCCGGTCAGACCGGTCTCGATCGTGGCGCGGGAGGGTGCGGCCTCGCCGATGAGCGTCGCCCAGAGCAGCCCGTCGATGAACGCCGCGGCGGCCCTCGCGCGGGTCGCGCCGTACGAGGGGGTGAGGAACTCGACGAGCCGGTCCGACCACAGGCGGGCGAGCGCGCGGACGCGCGGGTCGTGCACCGCCGCGGTGACGACCGCACGGTCGGCGTGCACGGCGCCGGCGTCGGCGAGCCCCTCCACCAGCAGCCGGGTGAGCACGGCGGGCGTCACGCCCTCGGCGTCGAGGACCGCTTTGACCTCGCCCGTGCGTGCGTCGATCTCCCGAGCGAGCTCGGCGAGGGCCTCGGCCCGCAGGTCGTCGAGGGTGTCGAAGTACTGGGTCGTCGCCCCGAGCGGCACGTCGGCGCGCCCGGCGATCATGCGATGCGTGACGGCGTCGACGCCGACCTCCGTGATGAGCTCGGCGGCGGCGCTCACGATCGCACGACGGCGCGCCGCGGGATCGCTGCGGCGTCGTGCCTGTGCCATGCCGTCCCCTCTCGGCCGTCCCTCTGTACATCTGTACAGAGTCGAGTGTAGAACGACCTGAGAGCGACGGGGAATCCGTCATCCGCTGCTCTGCTCAACGGGCGAGCGCGGCGCCGAGCGCGAGCCCCGCCCCCGCGGCGAGAAGGCCGAGGAGCAGCATCCCGACCGCGTTGAAGGCCGCCGCCCTGGACGCCCCGTCCCGTCGCAGCGCCACGGTATCGAGCATCGCGGTGCTGAAGGTCGTGTACCCGCCGAGGAGCCCCGCCCCCACGATGAGGACCGCTGCGGGGAAGCCGCCGGTCACGAGGCCGAGCGCGAAGGAACCGGTGAGGTTGATCACGAGCACGCCCCAGGGATAGCGGGTGCCGACCAGCCGGGCGACGAGGAGATCGACCAGGTAGCGCAGGCCCGCGCCGATCCCTCCGGCGAGCGCGGCGCAGACGAACAGGATCGGACTCATCCGCCCTCCCCCCGACGCGCGCCCCGCGGGCGCGCCAGATCGAGTCCCAGAGCCGCCGCGCCGATCCCCAGCACGAGGCTGCCGATCGCGTAGCCGACCGCGAGCACCGGGGCTGCTCCCCACAGCGTGATCGTGCCGACCATGAACGAGCTGTAGGTGGTGAACCCTCCGAGCACCCCGGTGCCGAGGAAGATCCGCCGTGCGCTCGATCCCGGCAGCCGGGCGGCGAGCACCCCGATGAGGAACGCGCCCCCGACGTTGGCGAGGAGCGTGGACCAGGGCACGGCTCCCCAGCCCGATCCGCTCGTGGCGGGCAGGGCGAGGCCGAGGCCGATCCGCGCCGCCGTGCCGATCACGCCGCCGGCCACGACGAGACCGAGACGCAGCGGGACGGGGGAGGACACGGCTCTCAGCCTATGCCCGCGTCCGTCCTCGTCCGCGAGCGCGGAGCCTGCTCCCGGACGCGTTCCGTAGACTCGGGCGGGGCGGTCGCCCGAATCGTGGCCGCCGGGAGCCGGCGGAGGAGGACGATGCCCGCGTGAGGATGAGGATCGCCTTCGGCTGGTCGCGCCTCCTCACCGCGGCCGTGTGCGCCGCCGCCCTCGTGCACCGGCTGTTCTGGGGTCTCGGCTCGCAGACCATCGCCGGCCAGAACTTCTTCGCCTACCTCACGATCCAGTCGAACATCGCCTTCGCAGCGCTCGCCATCGTCGCAGGGATGGTCGCGCTGCGCCGCGCGGAGGATCCGCCGTGGCTGACGGCCGCGCGCGCCGTGGTGCTCAGCTGGACGATCACCGCGGGCCTCGCCTTCGGACTCATCGTGTGGCAGGCCGGGGTGCACGGGGTGCCGATCTGGGTGCCCTGGTCTGACGTCGTGTTGCACTGGGTTCTGCCTGCCTGGACGATCGTCGCCTGGGTGTTCGGACCCGGCCGTCGCGCGGCGCCGTGGCGGATCCTGCCGGTCGTGCTCGCCTACCCGGTCGTCTGGGGCGTGTTCACCATCTGGCGCGGAAGGATCGTCGGCTGGTACCCGTACTACTTCTTCGACCCGCGTCAGGTGTCGGGGCCGGGCGAGACCGTCGTCGCGTGCGCGACCGCGCTGGCGATCTTCGCCCTCGTCGCGGCAGGCCTCGTCGCGCTGAGCCGGCTGCACGTCACCGCCGGATCCGGCGCCACCCCCGGATCCCGCGCCGCCCCCGGCTCAGTGTGACGGCGTGGGCGTCGGCGACGGGGAGGGGGTCTCCGCGACGAAGAACCGCAGCGATTCCCGCACCCCGAGGAGGGCCTGGTCGTCGCCGAGCTTGGCGAAGGCCTCCGCATCCGGTCCTCCCACGAGCCCGACGAGCACGGGATGACCGGTGACCGGCCGCAGGTTGAGCCAGGTGCGGATCGGTCCGTCCCCTCCGACGACGTGCCAGATGTCGGCGTCGGCCTTCCAGAACGCCTCGTCGAAGCGCGCCCACACGGTCTCCACGAAGCCCGAGGCGAGACCCGCGATCGCGCCCCGCTGCGCGAACGGCAGCGCGGGCGAGAACTCGATGCCCTGCCGTTGCAGCACACCGAGCGGTGCCGTGACGACGACCCGGTCGAAGGACTGCGCCTCCCCCGTGCCCAGCCGCAGGCTGACCCCCGAGTCGTCGTACGCGACGCGGGAGACCGGGGAGGCCAGAGCGACCTTGACGCCGTCGAGCGCGTCGTCCACGAGCACCGAGAGATCTCCGTCCGCACCGAAGAGCGCATCGGGGAGGAACGACGGCGGGTACCAGCTCGATGCCTTCGCGGTGTCGGCCCCCGTGGTCGCCTGAACCCAGGCGAGCGCGGCGGCCAGTGCCGGATCCTCGGGGTTCGCGCCGGCCGCGGTGAGCGCTTCGTCGACGGGGACGTCGGACGCCGCGTTCGCGGCGCGCTCGAGCGCGGCCTTCAGCGGACCGCCGTCCACGGTCGGGGCGGCGCCGTCCTTCGACCAGCCGGTCGCCGCGTCGAAGCCGATCCGGTGGATGCCTTCGGCGGCGAGGGTCCCGCCGAGCGTGCCGGCGTCCTCGGTCGGGGAGAGCCACGCGCCGAGCTGGACCGTGAACGGCCAGTCCTTGCCCGAGATCGACCGGATCCGGCCGCCGGTGCGTTCTCTCGCCTCGAAGACGGTGACCGTGCGTCCGGCGTCGGAGAGGGCCCGCGCGGCCGCGGCGCCCGCGGCACCCGCGCCGATCACCGCGATCCGCTCCTCGCTCGAGGAAGCCGCGACGACCTCCGCGGCGGCGCGGCGCCCGGAATCGACCGCGCCGGGCACGGTCCCCGGGCGGTCGGGGTCGGTGGCCTCCCCGGCGAAGAACACGCGCTGCGCGAGCGCGGAGGAGAGGTCTTCGCGCAGCCGGGGCGTCGCCCCCGCCGGCAGGTAGCTCATCGCCCCGCGGGCGTAGGGATCCGTCGACCAGGCGCTGCGGACCCACGCCGCGGGCTCCGGCGCGGCGCCGGGGGCGAGCGTCGGCCGTGGTCGCGGAGGACGGGTCGCCGTGGGACTCGTGGTGGGCGACGGCTGGGGCGTGCACGCGGCGAGGACGACCGCGACGGCACCGGCTCCGGCGCCGACGAGCAGGGTTCGCCGCGTGATGCCCATCGTGCTGTCAGCCTATCCCGCCGCCCCGTGCCTCGCCCACGCGGAGAGCGCCCGCATCGGCCGGAGCGCGTTCAGTCCGCGTCGACCTGCCCTCGCGCGAAGTAGCCGATCAGGTCCTCGCTCAGCGGGGGCACCTCGATCGCGGATCCGTCGCCCCGCAGCGAGGCGGTCGCGAGGATCCCCGCCGCCACCGCCTCCCTCGCCGCGACCGGGGAGGTCTCGGTCGGCCCGCCGTCGCGCACGAAACGGAGGAACTCGGCGATGAGCAGGGCGTCGGCGCCGTCGTGCCCGGCGTCGGGGACCTCCGGGATCGGGAAGACCTCGTCGGCCTCCGCGAATCCGCGGTGACGACGGTCCCACAGGCGCACCTCGCCGCCGGCGCTGTCGCCGATGTTCTCGATGCGTCCCGCGGTGCCGATCACCGTGTAGTTGCGCCAGTAGTCGGGCGTGAAGTGGCACTGCTGGTAGGACGCGAGCACGCCGTTGTCGAGCGTCATCGTGACCATCGACACGTCCTCGACGTCGATCACGGGGTTCAGCCCGGTCAGCGACGCGGGCGGCCAGTTGTCGACGCTGAACCAGTCCGGCATCCGCTCGCCGACGCGGTCCCGCCGATCCTCGTTCTCCCCGTAGACGGTGAGCGCGCCCATCGCCGCCACGCGCGCGCTGTATCCGCCGGCGAGCCAGTGGATGATGTCGATGTCGTGCGCGCCCTTCTGCAGCAGCAGACCCGTGGTGCGGCGCCGGTCGGCGTGCCAGTCCTTGAAGTAGTAGTCGCCGCCGTGACCGACGAAGTGGCGCACCCACACGGCCTTGACCTCGCCGATGCGACCGTCCTCGATGAGCCGGCGCATGAGCGTGATGACCGGCATGTGCCGCATGTTGTGGCCGATGTAGAGGCGGGTGCCCGTGCGCCGCGCGGTCTCGAGCATCCGATCGGCGTCGGCGAGATCGATCGCGAGCGGCTTCTCGCAGAACACCGCGACACCGGCCTCCAGGGCACGGATCGAGATCGCGGCGTGCGTGTCGTCCGGCGTCAGCACCATCACCGCGTCGAGGTCCGCGGCGAGCAGCTCGTCGAGGGAGTCCGTCACGAGGGCGTCGGGCGCGAACGCGCGCGCCTCCTGCCTGGCGCGTTCGGAGGGATCGCAGACCGCGACGATGCGGGACCCTTCGCCGGGGCGATGCGCCTCCGTGCGCAGGGACGCGCGCGCGCCGAAGCCGATGATTCCGATACGCAGATCCACGCGGTCCTGCTCCTTGCTGTCGAGGGGTGATGGTAGGCGGTGGAGGGCGGAGGGGGACGTCATGCGCGCGCCGGCGGGGCGTCGAGGTCGGTGGATCCGCCGGGGAAGAGTGACCACGGGAACTCGTGCATGCGCGGCGGATCCGGCTGCTCCTGCACCGCACGGCCGACGATGATCTGCGCCTGCCGCTCGTAGAAGTCGGTGGGGCCGACCGTCGTGAGCGTCGGGGCGATGAGATGCGCGTCCGGAGTGTTGCCGACACCGATCACGGCGACGTCGTGCGGCACGCGCAGGCCGAGCATGTGCGCGGCGTTGATGGCCGCGATGCCCGCGAAGTCGGTCGTCGCGTAGATCGCGCTGGGACGCTTCGGGCGCGACAGGAGCTCCACCGCGGCGGTGAAGGCGGTCGCCTGCGTCCCCGCGAAGAAGGCCTCGTGCTCGGGACGATACGGCAGTCCGGCGGCGGCGAGCTTCTCCCGGTAGACGGAGTAGCGGGTGCGCTGGGTGGCGCTGGCGTCCACGGCGCTCTGGGCGGCGAGGCAGCCGATCTCCGTGTGGCGTTCGAGGAGCGCGTCCATCGCGAGCTCGCAGCCGGGCAGCGACAGCGAGCGGATCACGTCGAAGCCGTCGGCCTCGAGCGTCTCCGAGAAGACGACCAGGCGCTGCCCGCGCCCGACCAGGCTCTGCAGCTTGCGCCGGGTCTCGGCGTCGTCCTCGATCCTGTCGAGGTACGCGACGTCGCTCTCGACCCGTTCGAGCGCGGCATGCCAGTCCCCGTCGGCGAGGATCAGGGTGGTGAGGCCGTGCCTGTTGGCGGCCTCGTTCACCGCCTCCGCGACCGCGAGCGCCCACGGGTCGCTGAGCATGTAGAGCGAGAGCTGGACCATCTCGGTGCGGCCCGTGCGGATCGCCTGCGCCGCCCGGTTGGGCCGGTAGTGGAGGCGCGCCGCCGCCTCGTGCACGCGGCGGGCGGTGCCAGGAGAGACCCCGGCGCCCGGACCCCGCCGTCCGGAGAACACGTAGGACGCGGTGGCGGTGGACACGCCCGCGGCCTCGGCCACGGCGCGCAGCGTGGCGCGACGCGGACTGCTCGCGGACGAGGCGCTCTCGCCCGCGACGACCTCGTCCACCGGCTCGGGAACGGATGCGGATTCCATGGTCAGCCCTTCGTCCCGGAGAAGGCGATGCCCTGGATGAACTGGCGCTGCAGGATCATGAACGTGATCAGCATCGGGAGCGTCGCCAGCAGCGCTCCGGCCATCAGCACAGGATAATCCGTGCCGTGCAGGCCGACGAGCTGGGACAGGCCGACCGACAGCGGCATCTTCTCGGGATCGGTGGTCACCACGAGCGGCCAGAGCAGATCGTTCCACGACCACAGCACGGTGAAGACGGCGAGTGCCACGATCCCCGGCTTCGCGAGCGGCAGCATGACCTTCCAGAAGACCTGCCACGGGTTCGCCCCGTCGATCCGCGCGGCCTCCTCCAGCTCGGCGGGAAGCGACATGAAGAACTGGCGCATGAGGAACGTGCCGAACGCGCTGAAGATGCCGGGGACGACGAGCGCCTGCAGCGAGTTCAGCCAGCCGAGCGACTGGACGATCTCGTACTGCGGCAGCAGGTAGAGCTGCGACGGCACCATCAGCACGGACAGGAACACCACGAACAGGGCGTTGCGTCCGCGGAACGGCATGCGCGCGAACGCATAGCCGGCCATCGTGCACAGCACCACTTGGCCGAGCGTGCGGCCGATCGTGAGCAGCACGGAGTTGAGGAACATCTGCGCGAACGGCATCGAGTCGAAGACCTTGCCGAAGTTGGTCCATACCCAGGGCGAGGGCAGGATCGTCGGCGGCACCTGCACGGAGGCCTGGAACGTCTTGAACGCGGTGAGGGTCTGCCACACGAAGGGGAAGACCATGAGCACGGCGCCGAGGATCAGCACGATGTGCACGGCGAGCAGGCCGCGGTTGAGGGGACGCCGCCGGGGAGCGTCCGGCACGCCGGCGAAGGCGCGGGTGTCGGCGGGGATCGTGTCACTCATAGTGGACCCACTTCTTCTGCAGCCGGAACTGCACGACGGTCAGCACGAGGATGATCACCAGGAGCAGGAAGGCGATCGCCGCCGCGTAGCCCTGCTCGTGGTCGATGAAGCCCGCCTGATAGAAGAGGTAGACGATCGTGCGGGTGTTCGGCATCGCGGGGTTGTTGCGCCCGAGCATCATGTAGACGAGGTCGAACACCTGCAGCGCGCCGATCACGCCGATCACGCTGACGAAGAAGATCGTCGGGCTGAGCATCGGGATGGTGATCGAGAAGAACTTGCGGATCGGACCGGCGCCGTCCAGGTCCGCGGCCTCCATGATCGTGTCCGGGATGCCCTGGAGCCCGGCGAGGAAGATGACGACGTTCGTGCCCAGCCCCGCCCAGATGCCGACGACGGCGATCGCGACGAGCGCCGTGTGCGGATCCGTCAGCCAGGACGTGCCCCGGATGCCGAACACGGCGAGGAACTGGTTGAGCACCCCGAAGTCGCCGTTGAAGATCATGCGCCACACGAGCGCGATGGCCGCGGGCATCGTGACGACGGGGATGAAGTAGAGCGTGCGGTAGGCGCTGCGCCCCTTGAGTCCCGCCGTGTTCAGCAGCGCGGCGATCGCGATGGCGATCGGGATGCCGACGAGCGCGATGACCGTGTAGATCGCCGTGTTGCGGAGCGCGCCGAGGAGCTCGGGGTCCTGGAACAGCCGGGCGTAGTTGGCGAGTCCGACGAACTGGGAACCGCCGAACGGGCCGGTCTCGGTGAACGACATGAGGAACGTGCGCACCGTCGGCCACAGGTAGAACACGGCCATGCCGAGCGCCGTGGGGCCCACGAAGAGCAGCGCCCACCAGCCGGACTGATGCGGGCCGCGCCGCCGGCGGCGGCCGGAACCGGGGGCCGCGAGCCCCCGGTCCGGCACGGCGGCCGGCGCGATCTCGCGTGCAGCGATCGCCTCGGTCATCTCACTTCTTCTCCTTGTCGAGGAGCTCCTGCATCCGGGAGGCCAGCGTCTTCAGCCCGGCCTCCGGGGTCACGCTCCCCGCCCAGACCTGCGACAGCTGCTCGTCCTCGACGGCGTTCCACGCGGCGGTGTTCTTCGATACCGGGTACGGCACCGCCGTCTTCAGCGCGTCGATGTAGACCTGCAGGTGGTACTGCGGGAGCGCCTTCACCCAGGCGTCCTGCGTCCCCGAGAGCGCGGGGATCACGATTCCGGCGTCGGCCTGCAGACCGGCCGCCTCCGAGCCGCTCGCGAAGGCGGCGAACTGCCGGGCCAGGTCGAGGTGTTTGCTCTTCGCGTTCGCGACGTTGGCGAGTCCGTGGATCACGCTCTGGTTGCCCGCCTTCCCCGCGGGCAGCGGCGCCACGTCCACCTTGTCGGCGACGTCCGCGTTGTCCGCATAGGTGTGCGCGGCCCAGGAGCCGTTCTGCAGCATCGCGACCTTACCGCTCAGGAACATGTCGGTGGGCGCCGTGTCGGTCATCTGCTGCGCCGTCGGCGAAGACCCCGCCGCGATGAGGTCGGTCCACAGCGTGATGCCGGCGAGCGCCTCTGGGGAGCCGTATCCCGTCTTGGTGCCCGCCGCGTTGATGACCTGGCCGCCCGCCTGGGCGATCGAGTCGTAATAGTTCTCCTGGTTGAACTGTGCGGCGGCGATGCCGTACTGCCCCTTGGCGGGATCGGTGAGCTTGGCCGCGGTCGCCTTCATGTCGTCCCAGGTCCAGCCCGCCTTCGGATAGGCCACGCCGGCCGCGTCGAAGAGGGTCTTGTTGTACCAGACGGCGATCGTGTCGAAGTCCTTCGGGGCGCCGTAGAGCTTCCCGTCGAAGGTGTAGAGGTCGACGAGCCCCTTCGGATAGTCCGCGGTCTTGATCCCGGTGTCGTCAAGCGGCGCGATCACGCCGTTCGAGGCGTACAGCTGGAAGTTCGGGCCGTTCATCCAGAACGCGTCGGGGGCGGAACCGCCCGAGACCGCGGTCTGCAGCTTGGTGAAGTACTCCTTGTACGGCGTCACCTGGATGTCGATCGTCACGTTCTTGTGCGTCCGCGTGAATGCATCGGCGATCTTCTGCATCGTCGGCTTCTGCGTCGCGTCCCAGATCCCGTAGGTGAGGGTGACCGGGCCGGAGTCGGCTTCCGCCCCGCCCGAGCTGCACGCGGCGAGGCCCGCGGCGGCCGCGGCCGTGACGGCGAGGAGCGCCGCCGTTCTGGTGAGTCTGCGTCGAATCATCCTGATCCTCCTTTGGATCCTGGTGCTGCGGGCCGAGACGGGTGTTCCGCCCGGATCGGGGCGCGTCGGGAGAGGCGACGATTCGCGAGGAGGGACCGTGCCGTGACGCTGTCTGTGAGGGATGTTAATCGATTAGCTAACCGATTAATAGGTGAGATTAGGCGATCATGTACGCGGGCGCAAGTGCTCGGCGAGCCCCTTCGCGTTCGACGCGCGTTCCCGCCTCTTTCCTCGCCGTGCGCTCCCCTACGCTGGGCGGATGTCCGCCTCGCCCTCCGCCCCCCACCGCGATCTTCGCCCGCACGTGCTCATCATGGGCTGGGACGGCGTCCGCGACGACGTGGTGCGGGCCGTGCACACGCCGCACCTGGACGCGCTCGCCGCGCGAGGATTCTTCGCGACCGTGCGGGTGCACGAGAAGAACCCGACGATCTCGGGGCCCGTGTGGTCGACCCTCGCGACCGGGGTCTACCGCGACCGCCACGGCGTGCACGACAACGACTTCCGCGGCAACGCCTTCGCCGCCCACCCCGATCTGTTGACGCGCGTGCGCGCCGCTCTGCCGGGATCGACGACCTTCGCCGCCGCGTCCTGGGCCCCGCTCGTCGAGGAGGTCGCGGGAGGCCCGGTCTTCGCGCCCGGCGGCTACCGCCCCGCGCTGCCTCCCGGCACGGAGGACACCGGATCGCTCGAGCTCATCGCCGCGATGGACGACGCGGTCATGAACCGCGCGGCCCGCGAACTGCTCGACCGCGACCACGCGGTCGTCTTCGCGTACGCGGTGCTGCCGGACATGGTGGGTCACGCCGAGGGCGTCACGGACCGCTACCGGGCCGCGATCGAGGCGTGCGACGAACAGCTCGGGGTCCTGCTGGCCGCGATCGCCGCCCGGCCCACGCGGTCCCAGGAGGAGTGGACCGTCGTCGTGGCGACAGATCACGGACATCTCGACGCCGGGCACCACGGCGGCGACTCCGACGAGGAGCGCCTCGCCTGGATCGCCGCCGCGGGTCCGGGGATCGCCCCGCATCCGGTGGGAACCGCGCCGCTCGTCGATCACGCCGACGTGCTCCCGCAGGCCCTCGCGGCGCTGGGCCTGCCGGCGGACCCCACGCTGCCCGGCCGACCGTTCGGCGCGGCGGCGGGGCCGACACCGACTCAGCGGCCGGCGACGGCGTCCGAGAGGTTCGCCTCCGCGTAGATCCGCAGCGCGTCGCGGACGAATATCGCGCCCGTCGTCGTGCCGTTCTCGCGGTCGGCGGCGGTGGCGTAGTTCGCGCCGAAGCGGGGGTCCGCCACGTACATCTCGGCGAGACCGGTGACGTAGGCCCGTCGATCGGCGCCCGGATCGTGTGCGGGCGTCCCGGGGACGCCGGTGAGCCACGCGACGTGACGGCGCGCGACGTCCTGCGCCTCGGCCGACGCGGGATCCGCCCCGTCCTCGGCGAGCGCGATCCAGGCGGCGCCGAGGTCGACGACGCGCTGCTTCCACGCGGCCCTGTCGTCCTCCGACAGCTCCCGCCACCAGCGGTCGCCGTCCGCGTAGGCCTCGGTCCCCCAGCGGGTCTCGACCTCGTCCTTATACCTCGTGTGATCGAAGCCGTCGAACATGCTCTCGGGCATGAGGGCTCCTCCTTTCCTCAGTGATGCGATGGTGTTCTGGACCGACGCGATCTGCCGCGCCAGCCTGGTCTGTTCCGCGCGGAGCAGACCGAGATGCGTCTCGAGCGCGGAAGCCGCCGAGGCGTCGCCGCTCTGATCCGCTCCGAGCAGCTCGGCGATGGCCGCAAGCCCCAGGCCGAGCTCGCGCAGCAGCAGGATGCGCTGCAGGCGCACGAGCGCCTCCGCGTCGTAGTGCCGGTAGCCGTTGGCCGCGATCCTCGTCGGCGGCAGCAGACCGATCTCGTCGTAGTGGCGCAGCGTCCGGCTCGTCGTGCCGGCGAGGCGTGCGATGTCCTGGATCGACCAGTCCCGTCCGCTCATCCCGGACCTCCTCTCGTGCTCCTGACTCCACGGTAGAAGTTGACGTCGCGGCAAGGTCAAGCAGGATTCGCGACGCGCACGGAATCACCCCTTGACAGCTTCGAGATATATCGTGTTATGCTCTTATTCACGATATATCTCGATCTGAGATCGGGATCCTCATCCTCATCCTCATCCTCATCCTCATCCTCATCCACAGGAGAACAGACATGACCGAGAAGTGGCTCATCGCCCCCGGGCAGGAGCGCGTGATCGACATCGAGCGCGCGTCGAAGCTCAAGATCGGACTGGTCGGCGGCCAGGTCGACGTGATCGCGCACGACGAACCGGGCATCCGGATCGAGGTGCACAACGTGACCGTCAAGGATCTGCGGATCGAATCCGACGGGACTCAGATCGAGATCGATCACCCGCAGATCGGCTGGGACAACTTCCTCGAGGTGTTCCGCAACTTCGGCGCCGGTGGCCCCAAGGCCGAGATCAGCGTGGCGGTGCCCCGCGACATCGCCCTGAACCTCGGCGTCGTCAGCGCCGGCGCGCTCGTCTCCGGGCTCACCGAGGACGCGCGGCTGAACACCGTCTCGGGCGATCTGATCGTCGACACCCACGCCGGCGACCTCACGCTCAACACCGTCTCCGGCGACGTCCACGTCCGCGGGCTGAACGGCGCGGCGACGGCCAACACGGTCTCCGGCGCCGTCGCCCTCACCGGCCAGGTGCGCAAGGCGACGATCGACAGCGTCTCGGGCGCCATGCTCATCGACGCCACGGGCGCGGTCAACACCGTCGCGCTGAACAGCGTGTCCGGCGACGCGACCGTCCGCCTCGACGAGGATCTCGCCTCGAACTACGTCACCCGCACGCTCAGCGGCCGTGTCGTGATCGACGGGGTGCCGCGCGGCAACTCCGGGCCGTCCAACTTCACCGGCTCGCGCGGCGAGCTGGCGGGATCCTTCGCGGATGTCCGGGTGAACACGGTCTCCGGCGACATCACGGTGCTGCGCCGCGACGCGGCCGAGGCACCGGTGTCCTTCACGGCGGACGGCGAGGACCTGCTGTGAGCCCCGCGGTCTTCTCCCACGGCGATCTGCGCCTGTACCTGCTCGCGCTGCTGGCGGAGTCGCCGCAGCACGGCTACGGCATCATCCAGGCGCTGACGGATCGCACGGGAGGCACCTACACCCCGAGCGCCGGCACGATCTACCCTCGCCTCGCGAAGCTGGAGGAGGAGGGCCTCGTCACCAAGACGGCCGACGGCCGGACCACGATCTACGCGATCACCGACGCCGGCCGGGCCGAGCTCTCCGCCCGCGAGGGGGATCTGCACACGATCGAGGCGGGACTGAACGACTCCGTCCGGCTCATCGCGAACGAGGTGCGCCAGAGCGTGCAGGAGGCGATGAAGAGCCTGCGGGCCGACCTCGCCGCCGCCGCGCGCGAGGAGCACTCCGCCTCGGCTTCGTCGTCCTCCCGGGAGGCCTCGTCCCGTGCGGACGAGCGGATCGCGAGCCGCGAGGAGCTTCGCCGCGCCGACGCGTCGATCAACGCGTTCCGCGCCCGCGTCCGCACGGATCTGCGCACGCACGTCGCCCGCGGCGGCGCGCTCCCCGGCACGGTCGTCAGTCAGCTCGACGACGCCCTGGACGCCGCGGCCCACGCTGTGACCGCCGCCCTGTCCACCCTTCCCTCCGGCGGTCGCTGAGCGACGCCCTCCCGCCGGGGACACCGCGTTTCGTCTCGCTGCGCTCGCTCAACGACCCCCAAAGCGCACCACCCGGGGGTCGTTGAGCGACGACGCCGCAGGCGACGGAGACGAAACGCCCCCCATCTCGGAGACCGCGTTTCGTCTCGCTGCGCTCGCTCAACGACCCCCAAAGCGCACTACCAAACCGGGGGCGTTGAGCGACGACGCCACCGGCGACGGAGACGAAACGCCCCCACCCCGGAGACCCCGTTTCGTCTCGCTGCGCTCGCTCAACGACCCCGAAAACGCACCACCCGAGGACG
>NZ_CAMFHZ010000014.1 GCF_945952435.1 uncultured Microbacterium sp. | reverse complement strand
CCTCGTCGGGCGGGAATGCTGAGGGTCTTGGTGACTCTTCGCGTGAGTAGTGGCCGCACCTTAGCGGGCTTGGTCGTGATGACGAACGGTCCGCGACCCACTGTCTGACCACTCGTCCGGAGGGCGCAGCGCGTTGACGACCGCAACGAGGTTTGTGTGCAACTGCACCGGTGAGGCCAGACGGCGCACGGACTGCCGGAGCAATCCGATGGTTCGGCGCTCTCCAACCACGTGATCGCAATAGGCGGCAGCGGTGCAGAGGTACATGAGGTCGGTGAGGTCGTTCTCCTCCCAGCGAGCACCAGCGAGCATCTTGTCGACCATCACCGAGCGGAAAAGAGTGGTCGCGGGGGAACCGAGACTCATTTGGTCCCAAGCGCCTGCGAACCATTTCGTCACCTGAGCGGGAGTCGCGCCGATCTCTGCGGCGGCCGTTGCTATTTCAGTGGTCGCGTCCGCAGCAGAGAACAGCCGTGCGGCCTTGCGACGATCGCTCTTGCTTCTATGCTGTTCTCCATCGAGCCAGGAGGAGAACTGCTGCACACGCGCCAACCATCCGGCGAGTGAGCCGCGCGGCGTCGGCTCACGATCCAGGAGACAGGCTACGTAGACGGTGTTCGACAGGATTGACAGATAGCCGAACTTCCACGCCTCGGGAAGACCGTCAGGAAGTGATGCACTCTCGTCATCCCCTCGGACACTCGAGTCGAGCGCCGCGTATGGCTCTAGCGTGATCACGGGAGCCCGCGGCGCGACGTCGATTACCGCGAGCTCCGCGAGGCAGTGTCGGAACTCGTCCGCCCGCACTTCCAGCGCATCCCGCATCTGCCAGCCTCGACTGCCAGCGAGTAATGTCCGTGCAAGCTCCGCACGCCCGACGTCATTCGACCAGGCGCCGGTTTCCGACAGATGCGCGGACGAAAGCGGCAGGATGACCTCGCCCGCTTCGGCCATCATGAGCAGTCGCACTGCAGCGAGACGCTCGGAGTCTGGAATACGCTGAGGCGCGAAGAGCGCCTTACTGAGGCTGCTCCACTGGTTTTGGTCCAGATACACGACTGGACGACCACGAATCGGCGAAGGGACTCTGGCCGTTCCGAGCTCGCAATCGAAACCGTAGCCATCGCGAAACTTGAAGATCAGACGACGATGCCAGGGGCGATACTCGACCACCGAGAACAGCTCAAGCATGCCTGCGAGACCGGTGAGATCCGCCTCAGCAGTGATGCGACCGTCCGCAAGCTTCACAACGACTAGCCCGTCGTCTCGCCACTGGATCGCGTGAATGCGGGTGGACACGGGACCATCTTTCCGCATGATCGGGTCTCGACTGCCGCGTCGGCACCAGGCCGGCCCGGCGTCACCGACCAGCGCTCGCGTCGAACAAGAAGTCGTCCGCGGTGCGCAATGGTCGTCTAGCCGCAATCGAGCCCAGCGGCAGAACACCGAAGAGTGAAGACAGCGCCGCGAGCACCCCGCCTGTCGTCACCGCCACCGCGCACCTTCGAGGATCCGCTCGATGGCACGCAGGTCAAAACCCTGGAGCAGCCACTGAGTAGGCGTCTGCCACTCGCCACGGTAGATCAGGCTGTCCTTCGGCGTGGTCATGAATCCCTCGACGCTTGCAGGGTGCCAGTCTTCGAGGAGCCAGGTTAGGACAAGCGCAAGGTGCGGCAAGAGACCGTCATCGGTTTGGTCGGTGAATTGCCATTTCGGGTAAACCGTCACACCGGATGCGTCGAACGAATACAGTGCACCCGCTCGTTGGCGCATTCGGAACTCGTCGACTTCCAGCCCTAACCGCGCCGCGGCCGCTCGCTCACCGTACGAACGCGCGACGGTTCCGAGACGTGTGCGGTTCTCATCCTCACGCAGCTCGCCGCGAGCCACCCGTTGCTCGGTCTGAACGAACCGCTCCGATGTTAAAGCACCAGACTCCACGAGATACGCACGCAGTTCCATCGACAGGCCGGGGCTCGGCGGGCGCAAGCGCTTAGACAAGCGGGCCGCCTCGCGCTGGAGCGATTCCATAATTTCCGGGTCGCACTCGCTCGCGTCGATCGATTCCAGCAGCTTCGCAGCAGCGGCATCCAGAGTCAGTGGTCGCACCAGGTCCGACATCCGGTCCTCCTGTCTGACACGCGAGCCGATATTGCGATCGTACGCCGCGAACCTCACCAAGCTGTCGACGCCATGACCCAGCTCCTCTCGGCGAGGACCCGCGGTTTGATGAGCTATGGGCCGCGCGACGTGCTCGATGGCGTGAAGTATGAGCTCGCGTCGCTTCGCCCATTGGCCCAGGCGCTGGCAGATCTCGCGCGCGCGACTGGGACGCGACTGGGATATGAAGAGGGCGTAGAAAGACGAACGTAACGGGTTCGCAGAAATGAGAGCGCGCTTCGCAAGCGAGCGATGGGGCCGCGTCTGGCCGTACGTCGTAGAAAGAAGCTGGATCTTAGCGACGCGTAGACGAGCCAAGTATGCTTTTTCTCCGTGACGAAAGCCATCGTCGCGATCGCGTACTCGGCGGTGGCCGCCCCGCTCTCATCGCCGAACAGGGCCGCCGCTCGACTGCGGGTCAGCGGCCGCAGCGCGAAATCGGGCGACGTCATGGGGCCGTCGTGGATCAGGAGTCCTTGCTTGTTCATGGTGAACCTCTTCTCTTCTCTTCTCTTCTCTTCTCTGTGGATGGTTTTCGGGGTTTCTGCGGGCGTCTTCCGGGGAGTCGTCGGGATGCCTGCACGCCGGGTCAGCGGAAGGGCAACGGCGTCGTCGCGAGGACGCTGAGAATCAGGGGCGCGACGCCGAGCAGCAGGAAGGCGGGGAGGGTGCACACGCCGAGTGGCAGCAGGAGACGCGCGCTCAGCCGAGCCGCGGCCGTGCGCCCAGCGGTGCGCGCGTCTCGCCGCGCGCGGTCCGCCTCCGCACGGAGCAGCTCGATCGCCGGGACGCCGGCCGCGGACGACAGGCGCAGGATTCGTTCGATCGACGCGGCGGATCCGTCCCGGTCCCCTGCCCCGCTCTCGTCGGCGACGAGTTGCTGCGCCCGCGAAATGGCCGTTCCTCCCGCGAGCGCGACCACGAGGAGCTCGGCGCGGATCCCGGGGATGTCGGTCGTCGGCTCAGCCCGCCGGATCAGGGCACGCGTCCACAGCCGAGCGCAGAGCAAGAGCCCGGCCCCCGCTGCGAGGCACACCCACCCCGCGGGCCGAGTGAGCAGCACGTGCACGGTGTCGAATCCGAGTGCCGTCCCGAGCAGCAGTCCGACGAGAGGCAGCCACAGCATGAGTCGCGCTGTCCCGGCGGGTTCGGCCAGGGCGACCGCGATCTCGTCGCGGATCTCTGAAGCCCCGTCCAGCGCGGCCGCGATGGCCCGCAGCGCCTCGCCCAGCGGCGCACCGACGGTGGTGGCGATGTTCCACGCCGCCGCGACGACCTCCCAGATGCCACCCTGCGCCCGCACGGCGGCGGCGAGTTCGCCACCGTCTTCGAGCACCTCGTTCACCGTGGCGGCCTCCGCGACCCCGCTCTCCGCAAGGTGGCGCCAGGCCGACGGCGGTGCCGCCCCCGCCTGCAGCAGCACCGCGAGCGTGCGCACGCGCTCCGCGACCTCCGCCTCGGCGGAACGCCCCGTCCGACTCGGGCTCCGACGTCGAGGGCCTCGCGCTGGCCGAGGTCGTGGCGACGACGTGCTCCGCCTCACCACGGCCGTCCCTCCTCGATCCCGAGGTGCTCCCGGTGCAGGCGGAGCACGCCGGCCTGCGCCAATCGACGCCGCCCCGAACGGTCTCTCACGAGATGCAGGACGAAGGAGAAGGCACTCACCGCCTGCCGCGCGAGCGCCGGCGGATCCATTCCCGCGAGTGCGCCGAGGGCTTCGAGTCGTGCAGGGACATCGGCGAGCCCGCTGGCGTGCAGGGTGCCGGCACCGCCGTCGTGCCCGGTGTTGAGCGCCGTCAGCAGATCCCGGATCTCCTCGCCGCGGCATTCCCCCACGATGAGCCGATCAGGACGCATCCGGAGCGATTCACGCACGAGCCGGGCCACAGGGATCGCACCGGCTCCCTCGAGATTGGGCTGACGGGCTTCGAGGGCGACGTGATGCGGATGACGGGGGCGAAGCTCGGCGACGTCTTCGATGGTCACGATGCGCTCGTGCGGCGGGACGTGCGCGAGGAGCGCGGCGAGCATCGTCGTCTTGCCGGTTCCCGTCCCGCCCGTGAGGAGGACGTTCTGCCGCGCCTGGACGAGGGATTCCAACCAACGCCGCTGGGCATCGTCGACGGCCCCGAGACGGGCCAGGTCATCGAGGTCGCCCGCGCGCACGCGCGGGATCCGCACGGAGACGGCGGTGCCCGAGACTGCGACGGGTGCAAGGACCGCGTGCACGCGCACGCCGGACGCCAGACGCACGTCGACGCACGGAGCCTGATCGTCGAGATGGCGCCCCCCGAGCGCGACGAGGCGGACGGCGAGCTCGCGCACCTCCCGTTCCGAGGCGCTCCACCCCGGCACAGGCTCGGCACCGGCTCCCCGGTCGACGTACAGACCATCCGCGCCGTTGAGGAACAGGTCGGTGACCGCCGGATCGGCGGCGTGAGCGGCGAGATCGCCGAAGGCCGGATCGATCTCCAGCGTGTCTGCGGCGTCCGCAGGGGCGCGAGGGACGATGACGAAGGACGACGACATGCCCTGACGCTATGCACCGGCGGAACCCCGTGGGATGCCGTTCCCGCAACCGGTGAGCAACACACGGGGCTTCCTCCCTGTGCGGAACTACCACCGCCCACTCCCAGGACCGCCCTCACCGAGGGTGCGGGCTACCGAGGCCCGTGCAGAGCGCTTTTCCGACGGGGCAGAGGCCGGGGGACGGAGAAGGGCGGCATCCCACGGGGGGAATGGGATGCCGCCCCAGATGCGGGCGACGCAGGGGGTCGTCGCGTCCGCAGAAGCCGGATTCGATGTGATCGGCCGCTGGTCAGTGTACGCACGAAAGGACCGTGAACAAAACCAGCCGCACTACCGACTTCCGGCGGTATCAGAGGACGATGGGCACAGCTATATTCGCGATGTCGCCGCGAGAACGCGCGCGATGCACGACCCGCAAAGGAGCGTCTCCTCATCATGAGCAGCCAGATCGATCACGTCTTCGAGGAGACCCGGGTCTTCCCGCCCTCCGCGGAGTTCTCCGCCCAGGCCGTCGCCCAGCCCGAGCTCTACACCGAGGCCGCGACGGATCGCGAGGCGTTCTGGGCGGAGCAGGCCCGCCGGCTGCACTGGCACACGCCGTTCACCGAGGTGTTGGACTGGTCCACGCCGCCGTTCGCGAAGTGGTTCCAGGACGGCGCGCTGAACGTCGCCTACAACTGCCTGGACCGCCATGTCGAGGCGGGCGACGGGGACCGCGTCGCACTGCTCTGGGAGGGCGAGCCCGGCGACGAGCGACGCATCACCTACGCCGAGCTGACCGAGGAGGTCAAGCGCCTCGCGAACGTGCTGGAGGGCATGGGCGTCGGTCACGGCGATCGCGTCGCGATCTACCTCCCGATGATCCCCGAGGCCGTCGCCGCCATGCTGGCGGTCGCCCGGATCGGCGCGGTCCACTCGGTCGTCTTCGGCGGGTTCAGTGCGGACAGCCTGCGCTCGCGCATCGACGACGCGGGCGCGAAGGTCGTCATCACCGCGGACGGCGGCTACCGCAAGGGCCGCGTCTCTGCCCTGAAGCCCGCGGTCGACCAGGCGCTGGCGGACCGCGGCGAGGGCGAGCAGCGCACCGTGGAGCACGTGCTCGTGGTCCGCCGCGGCGGCAACGAAGTCGAGTGGAACGCCGACCGGGACGTCTGGTACCACGAGGCCGTTCCCGCCGCCTCCGCCGAGCACACGGCGCAGCCGTTCCCCGCCGAGAACCCGCTGTTCATCCTCTACACCTCGGGCACGACCGGGAAGCCGAAGGGAATCCTGCACACCTCCGGCGGCTACCTCACGCAGGCCGCGTACACGCACCGGAACGTGTTCGACCTGCATCCCGAGTCCGACGTCTACTGGTGCACCGCCGACATCGGCTGGATCACCGGCCACACCTACGTCGCCTACGGCCCCCTCGCCAACGGCGCCACGCAGGTGCTCTACGAGGGCACCCCGGACGCTCCGCACCCCGGCCGGTGGTGGGAGATCATCCAGAAGTACGGCGTGAGCATCTTCTACACCGCGCCGACCGCGATCCGGTCCTTCATGAAGCTCGGCCGGCAGATCCCGAACGAGTTCGACCTGTCCAGCATCCGCGTGCTCGGATCGGTCGGCGAACCGATCAACCCGGAGGCCTGGATCTGGTATCGGGACGTCATCGGCGGCGACCGCGCGCCGATCGTCGACACCTGGTGGCAGACCGAGACCGGAGCGATCATGGTCTCGCCGCTCCCCGGCATCACGGCCACCAAGCCCGGATCGGCGCAGGTTCCGCTCCCCGGCATCTCTATCGACGTCGTCGACGACGACGGGAACGCGGTCGGCATCGGCGGCGGCGGTCTGCTGGCGATCACGAAGCCGTGGCCGAGCATGCTCCGCGGCATCTGGGGCGACCCGGAGCGCTTCGTCGAGACCTACTGGGAGAAGTTCGCGAAGCAGGGCTACTACTTCGCCGGCGACGGCGCCCGCCTCGACGAGGACGGCGACCTCTGGCTGCTCGGCCGCGTGGACGACGTGATGAACGTCTCGGGTCACCGGCTCTCGACGGCGGAGATCGAGTCGGCCCTGGTCGCCCACGAGTCCACGGCGGAGGCGGCCGTCGTCGGCGCTTCGGACGAGACCACGGGCCAGGCGGTCGTCGCCTTCGTGATCATCAAGGAGAGCTACCTCAAGGCGCACTCCCCCGAAGGCCTGGCGCAGCAGCTGCGCGGCTGGGTCGGCGAAACGATCGGACCGATCGCCCGTCCGCGGGACGTCTACATCGTGGGCGAGCTGCCGAAGACCCGCTCCGGCAAGATCATGCGCCGTCTGCTGCGCGACGTGGCGGAGGGCCGCGAGGTCGGCGACACCACGACTCTCGCCGACACCGCGGTGATGAGCGTGATCTCCGCCCAGGTCAAGTAGACCCAGGTCACCTAGACCCGGGTCACGTCGATCGCGCGGACGAAGAGACCCCGCCTCTCCTCGGAGGGGCGGGGTCTCTTCGTCGCGTGGACCGGGATCAGGCGAGCGTGAACGACACCTCGACCTCGACCGGGCTGTCGAGCGGGAGAACCGCGACGCCGACCGCCGCGCGCACGTGGCGGCCCGCGTCGCCGAAGATCTCGCCGAGCACCTCGCTCGCGCCGTTGATCACACCCGGCTGGCCGGAGAAGGCGGGGTCGGACGCGACGAAGCCGCCGACGCGCAGGACGCCGCCGAGGCGATCCACGCCGCCCGCGGCGTCCGCGGCGGCGGCGAGCGCGTTGAGCGCGCACGTGCGGGCGAGCGCCTTCGCGTCCTCGGCCGAGACCTCCGCACCCACCTTGCCCGTGGCGGGCAGCGAGCCGTGGACGAACGGCAGCTGCCCCGAGGTGTGCACGAGTCCCTCGTGCACACGGGCGGGGACATAGGCGGCCACGGGGGCCGCGACGGACGGAAGCTCGATCCCCAGCTCGGCGAGGCGGGTGCTGACGGTCATGCGCGTTCTCCTTCGAACTGACGGGCGGCCTCCGCGGCGGCGCCGAGGCCGGTGTTCGCCGTCGCCTCACCGCCGATCGGACGCTTGAAATAGGCGACGAGGCCGCCCTCCGGCCCGGTCACGACCTGGACCAGTTCCCAGCCCTGCTTGCCCCAGTTGTTGAGGATCGCGGCGGTGTTGTGGATCAGCAGCGGCGTGGTGAGGTACTCCCACGTGGTCATGGCACTCCTGGCGGGCTCGGGACGCGCGCGGACGCGTCAAAGTATGCGTTCAGGGAACTCCCCTACGATCAAGCGTATGCCTCAGACCAAACGCACGCTCACCGGTGTGCTCAGCGGCCTGGCCGGCCTTGTCGGCCTCAGCGTCGTCGCCGGTGTGCTCGTGACGGCCACCGTGACCCCGGTGTTCGCCGTGACCGGCGCCGCTGCCGCGCAGTCGATCGACCTCTTCGAGAACCTCCCCTCGAACCTCACGGTCGACCGTCCCATGCAGCCCACGACCATCTTCGCCAAGGACGGCAACGGCAACGACCAGGTGATGGCTCGGTTCTACGACCAGAACCGCGTGCCCGTCGCGTTCGACCAGGTCGCGCCCGTGCTCTACGACGCGCTGCTCTCCAGCGAGGACAAGAACTACTACTCGCACGGCGGCGTGGACATCGTCGGCACGGTCAAGGCGATCGTGGGCAACGCGAGCGGCTCGACCACCCGAGGCGGCTCGTCGATCAGCCAGCAGTACGTCAAGAACGTGCTCCTTCAGGAGTGCGAGCAGGGCGTGGCTCTGGCCGACAAGGATCGGGACGCGAAACTCAATCAGTGCTGGCTCGACGCCGCGTCGACCCAGGGCAGCAAGGGCATCGCCCGCAAGCTGCAGGAGATCCGCTACGCGACGGCGATCGAGAAGAAGTACTCGAAGAACGACATCCTCATCGGCTACCTGAACCTCGCGAACTTCGGCGGCACCACCTACGGCATCGAGGCCGCGGCGAACCGCTACTTCGGCGTCTCCGCGAAGAACCTCAGCCTCGCGCAGGCGGCCACGCTCGCCGGCATGGTGCAGAACCCGAACGCGTTCCGCATCGACCTGCAGGATCCGACGATCTGCGATGCGAAGGGCGAGAACTGCTCGAACTCCCCGAAGGACGGCTTCAAGGACACACTGGTCCGCCGCAACTACGTGCTCTACCGCATGTACGCGAACGGCAAGATCACCGAGGAGGCCTACAAGGCCGCCAAGGCGGAGCCGATCACCCCGAACATCCAGGCCCCGCCGTCCGGGTGCGCGGGCGCCGGTGACAACGCCTACTTCTGCCAGTACGTCAAGTCGACCCTCGAGGGCGACGCCTCGCTCGACAGCGCGTTGGGCAAGGCGGGTAGCGCCGACCGTCAGGACAAGCTCCTCCGTGGCGGCCTGAACGTCTACACCACCCTCTCCGCCACGATGCAGGGCGCGGCCGTGCAGGCGATGCACGACTACACGACGCCGACGATCGAGGGCATGGACTTCGGCGCGGCCGCGGTCAACCTCGACCCCAAGACGGGTCGGATCCTCGCCCTCGCGCAGAACACCACCTTCAACGAGGCGCAGGACGCACCCCCCGGGCAGACCGGGATCGTGTACGCCGCGGATCAGGCCCACGGCGGCGGCATCGGCTTCTCGGTCGGATCGACGTACAAGGTGTTCACCCTGCTCGACTGGCTCGAGAAGGGGCACTCCCTGCGCGAAACGGTCGACGGCAACCTCCGCCGCCAGACCATGCATTGCGGCACGCAGACCCTTCCGATGACCTCAGACGTGGCGAACTTCCAGAGCCAGCGCGGATATGTGGGAACCCCGATGCAGTTCACCGCGGCATCGTTGAACAGCGGCTTCCTCGCGATGGCTGCAAAGCTCGACCTCTGTGACATCAACGACCTGGCCGCTCGGATGGGCGCGCATCTGGGTACCGAGTACCAGGGCAAGATGCTCCCGGTCAACAACCGCAGCGACATCGTCGACGACCAGGGGAACACCCTTGCGAAGGCCCCCGCTCCGTTCGACGTGCTGGGCTCGAAGAACATCGCCCCGCTGGACATGGCCGCCGTCTACGCGGCGATCGCGAACAACGGCACGCGCTGCGACCCGCACGCGATCGACAAGATCACCGGACCCGACGGTGCTGACATCCCCCTCGCCCCGACGACCTGCACCCAGGTGCTGAAGCCCGAGATTGCCGCCGGAGCCGCGTACGCCCTCCAGGGCGTCATGAACAGCGGAGGCACGGGTTCACAGGCCAACCCGTTCGACGGCACCCCCCTGATCGGCAAGACCGGTTCGCACAACAACTCGCAGACCATGCTCATGGCTTCGTCGACCACGTCGACCACGGGCGTCTGGGTCGGTCAGGCGAGCGGAGACGTCGACATCAACGACTTCTCCACGCAGGACATCGATGTCCCGAACATCCGCTATCCGTTGAGCAAGGCGATCCTGCGCGCGGCGGACGAGTTCGCCCCCGGCGGCGACTTCCCGAGCCCGGTGCAGAGCCAGCTCAAGCAGTCGTATACGGCGCTGCCGAGCGTGGTCGGCCAGACCGTCGACCAGGCGCGGCAGACGCTCGAGGGCGCCGGGTTCTCGGTCGTCGTCGGCCCCGCCGTGCAGAGCAATCTGCCGACGGATCAGGTCGCGCAGCAGGATCCGGGACCGGGCCAGGTGGTCACCGGCAGCACGGTCACGATCTCGCCGAGCAACGGCCAGGGCACGACCGTGCCCAATGTCGTCGGGATGACGATGGGCGACGCCGCGACCGCGCTGCAGAAGGCCGGCTTCCAGGCCGCGAAGGGCACCTGCACCCCGGGAGCAGGGGACGATTCCGGAACGGTCTCCGCGACCAACCCCGCCGCCGGAACCGCCGTTGCCAAGGGGTCGTCCGTGTCGCTCAACTTCACGAAGCCGAACTGCCAGCCGTGACGTCGACGCGCTCCGCTCGTCCGGCCCTCATCGCACTCGGCGCGGTGGGGGCCGCCGGCGTCGCCGCGGCGACGTGGGGCATCGGCATCGAGCGCTACCTGTTCACGCTGCGTCACGCGACGGCCCGCTCCCTGCCCGCCGGATCGCGACCGCTGCGGATCCTGCACGTGTCGGATGCGCACATGGCTCCCTGGCAGCATCGCAAGCAGCGCTGGCTCGCGTCCCTCGCCGCCCTGAGACCCGATCTCGTGGTGAACACGGGTGACAACCTGGGTCACGAGGACGGGCTCGCGGGGGTGCGCGCGGCGTTCTCGCCGTTCGCCGGGATCCCCGGCGTCTTCGTGCACGGATCGAACGACAAGTTCGCCCCCGCCCCGCGCAACCCCTTCCTCTACTTCACCGGTCCGTCGCGACGGAAGCCCGATGCGAAGCGCCTGGACACTGCGGCGCTCGACGCGTTCTTCACCGAGGAGCTGGGCTGGATCGACCTGGACAACGCGGCCGCGTCGCTGCGGATCGCGGGCGACAGGGTCGATCTCTTCGGCGTCGACGACGCACACCGCCACTGGGACGACCTGCAGGCGCTGCCCGCAGCGATCGACGCGCTCGGCCCGCGCTCCGCGGACGTCCCCGTGCTCGGGGTGACCCACGCCCCCTATCGGCGGGTGCTCGACACGTTCACCGACCTCGGCGCCGACGCGATCCTGGGAGGCCACACCCACGGCGGACAGGTCTGCATCCCCGGCTACGGCGCGATCGTCGCGAACTGCGACATCCCGCTGAAGCAGGCCAAGGGCCTCAGCAGGTGGACGCACGCGGGGCGCACCGTTCCGTTGAACGTGAGCGCGGGCTGCGGGCACTCGATCTACGCGCCCGTGCGGTTCGCCTGCCGTCCCGAGGCGACCCTGCTCACGCTCCTTCCCCGGGGCTGAGCCGCCACGCGCGGGATCTGCACGGATTCGTCCCCTGCCCCGTTTCCGTATAGACTTGAACGGTTGCCACGGGGTGTGGCGCAGCTTGGTAGCGCGCTTCGTTCGGGACGAAGAGGCCGCAGGTTCAAATCCTGTCACCCCGACATCACGAGGAGAGGGATCGACCGCAGGGTCGGTCCCTCTCCTCGTATCCGCCCACGCGGCTCAGGCCCCTCCCCTATCCTGGAAGGCGTTATGACGTCACCCCGGCTGGTCGCCTTCGACCTCGACGACACCCTCGCCCCGTCCAAGAGCGCGATCCCGCCTCGCATCGCCGCCCTCCTTCTCGCCCTGGCCGAGCGGGTGGACGTCGCGATCATCTCCGGGGGCAACGAGGAGCAGTTCCGCACGCAGGTCATCGACCGGCTAGGCGAGGCGGACGATTCCGTGTTGGACCGGATCCATCTGCTCCCGACCTGCGGCACCCGCTATCTGCGCCATGACGGTTCGGGCTTCTCGCTCGTCTACGCCCGCGATCTCAGTGCGACGCAGAAGCGGGCCGCGCTCGACGCGCTCGAGGAGGAGGCACGACGGCTGGGCCTCTGGGAGAGCGAGCCCTGGGGTCCCATCCTCGAGGACCGGGGCTCCCAGATCACCTTCTCGGCCCTGGGCCAGAGGGCGCCGCACGACGCGAAGAAGGCCTGGGACCCCGACGGCAGCCGTCGGGCGGCCCTCCGCGACGCCGTCGCCCCCCGTGTCCCGGACCTCGAGGTCCGCTCCGGCGGTTCCACATCGATCGACATCACGCGGGCCGGCATCGACAAGGCCTACGGCATGACCGAGCTCGCCGAGCGCACGGGGATCCCCTTCGCGGAGATGCTCTTCTACGGCGACCGGCTCGACGAGGGCGGCAACGACTACCCCGTCAAGGCCCTCGGCGTGCCCAGCGTTCCCGTCGAGGGCTGGGAGGAGACGGCGGACGCGCTCGACGCGCTCCTGCCCACCCTGGCGGACTGAGGCGCCCTCCCTCAGCGCACCGCCGCGCGAAGCTGCGGTGCGACGGGAACCAGACGCGTGAGCTGCGTGACGTGCCCGGGTTCGAGCTCGGCGAGCGACGAGACGCCCAGCAGTCGCATCGTCCGTTCGATCTCGGTCCGCAGGATCGCGATGGTCCGATCCACTCCCCGGCGCCCGCCCGCCATCAGGCCGTACAGGTAGGCCCGTCCGATGAGCGCGAAGTCGGCACCGAGTGCGACAGCTGCCACGATGTCGGCACCGTTCATGATCCCGGTGTCGAGCATGACCGTGACGTCGTCGCCGACGGCTGCGCGCACCTGCGGAAGCAGGTGGAACGGGATCGGCGCCCGGTCGAGCTGACGTCCGCCGTGGTTGGAGAGCACGATCCCGTCCACTCCGTGGGTGTCCGTGAGCCGCACGGCGTCCTCGACCGTCTGCACGCCCTTCACGAGGAGCTTGCCGGGCCAGAGGTCGCGGATCACGGCGAGGTCGTCGTAGCCGATCGTCGGATCCATCGCCGCATCGATCAGTTGGCCTACGGTGCCGCCCGTCGTCGACAGCGACGCGAACTCGAGCTTCGGGGTGGTGAGGAAATCGATCCACCACCACGGGCGCGGGATGGCGTTCAGGATCGTCCCCAGGGTGAGCTGCGGGGGGATCGAGAACCCGTTGCGCTTGTCGCGCAGGCGCGCTCCGGCGACGGGCGTGTCGACGGTGAACATGAGGGTGTCGTAGCCGGCCTCGGCCGCGCGCCGGGTCAGCCCGTAGGAGATCTCGCGGTCGCGCATCACGTAGAGCTGGAACCAGGTGCGCGCGGGGAAGCCGTCCGCGGCGTCCCGCGTGGCGACGGCCTTCACGTCCTCGATCGTCGTCGTGCCCAGGGTCGAGAGCGTGAAGGGGATCCCCGCGGCCGCGGCGGCCCCGGCCCCGGCGGTCTCGCCCTCGGTCTGCATGAGTCGGGTGAAGCCCGTCGGCGCGATGCCGAACGGCAGGGCGCTGCGTCCGCCGAGGATCTCCGTGCTCGTGTCCAGCTCCGGCGCGGGGGCGAGGATGCCGGGGTGGAACTCGACGTCGCGGAACGCCTGTCGGGCCCGGGCGATCGAGATCTCGCCCTCCGCGGCGCCGTCGGTGTAGTCGAAGGCGGCCTTCGGGGTGCGCCGCTTCGCGATCGCGCGCAGGTCATCGATCGTGAGCGCGGCGTCGAGGCGCCGTTTCGTGCCGTCGAACTCGGGCGTCTTGAAGCGCATCAGCTCGAAGAGCTCGGCGGGACGGGGAAGCTGTCGCTGCACCATGGGGGTTCCTTCTCTCAGTCTCGTCGCGGCTCGTGTCCGAGCCCGGTGGCGGCGTAGTAGCCGCCGATGTGTGCACGGATCGCGGTCACGGCGTCGCCGGTGCGCCCCTCATCGATCGCGCGGACGATGTCGCGGTGCTGGGCGCGGAGCAGGTCGGCCATCGCGGACCAGTCGTCGATGCGCAGGGACCCGGTCAGCGCATAGGCCTCGATGGCCTCGCGGAGCCCGGTCATCATCGCCGCGACGACGGCGTTCCCGCTCGCCTCGGCGAGGGCGAGGTGCAGCCGGGCATCGAGCGCGACGAACGCCGGTGCGGAGAGGTCGCCGTCCATCGCATCGAGGATCCGATGGGCCTCCGTGGTGTCGCTGTCCGTCGCGTCGGCCAGGGCGGTGACCACGGCCTGCTCCAGGATGAGGCGCGTGTCGACCACGTCCGCGATCGAGAAGCCCTGTGCGGCCACCTGCAGTCGGAGCAGCGCCGAGAGCCCTCCCCCAGGCGCCGCGACGAGCACCGCGCCCGCGTGCGGTCCCGATCCGGTGGCCGTGCGGATCAGCCCCATGACCTCGAGGACCCGGATCGCCTCGCGCACGCTCGAGCGGCCGACGCCGAGCTCCGCCGCGAGATCGCGCTCGCTGGGAAGGCGGTCGCCCTGGCCGAGCGAGCCGTCCGTCAGGCACCGCTCGATGTGCTGCAGCACGGTGCGCCAGGTGCGGACGGGCGCCGCGGCGGCCTCGGTCATGCGTTCCTCCTGTGGTCTGACCACAGCCTAGAAGGTGTGGTCAGACCACGCAAGCCTCCCTGGAGAGCCGTCGTGCAGCGGGGCGATCAGCCCAGGCGTCCGCCGGACTCCTCGAGGTAGCAGTGCCCGCAGAGGGACTCGTAGGCGACGGATTCCCCGTCGATCGCGACCTGATCGCCGTCGAAGACGAAACGGTCGCCGATGCGTCGGCCGTTGAAGACCGCCTTGCGCCCGCAGCGGCAGATCGTCTTGAGCTCCTCCAGCGTGTGCGCGATCGCGAGAAGCCGCCCGGAGCCGGGGAACGCGTGCGTGAGGAAGTCGTTGCGGATCCCGTAGGCGAGCACCGGGATGTCGTCCTCGACCGCGATCCGGAACAGGTCGTCGACCTGCGCGGGCGCGAGGAACTGCGCCTCGTCGACGAGCAGACAGGCGACGTCGGATCCGCTCCGTCGCACGCCCTCCCGCTCGTCGCGGAAGAGCCGTCCGGCGTCCTGGCCGGCGCCGATGAGGAAGTCGACCTCCCGGGTCATGCCGAGGCGGCTCTCGATCTGCGAGGCGCCCTTGGTGTCGATCGCGGGCTTGGCGAGCAGCACGGTCTGCCCGCGCTCCTCGTAGTTGTACGCGGCCTGCAGCAGCGCCGTCGACTTTCCGGAGTTCATCGCCCCGTAGCGGAAGTACAACTTGGCCACGGCGCGGGATCAGGCGGTGAGGTCGAGCGTCTTCGCGGTGGACGCCATCGATGCCTCAGCATCCGCGGCGTCGTCGTTCAGCTTCTCGCCGAGCGTCGGGATGAGCGCCTGGAGCTTGGGCGCCCACTCCGCGGCCTTGTCGGGGAAGCAGCGCTGCAGCACGTCGAGCATGACCGGCACGGCGGTGGAGGCACCGGGGGACGCCCCGAGCAGGCCCGCGATCGTGCCGTCCGCGGCCGCGACGACCTCGGTGCCGAACTGCAGCTTGCCGCCCTTCATGACCTGCGCGCGCTGACCGGCTTGGAGCAGCTCCCAGTCCTCGTCCTGCGCGGTGGGCATGAACTCGCGCAGGGTCGAGACCTTCTTGTGGTGCGTCTTGAGCAGCTCGCTCACGAGGTACTTGATGAGGTCGAAATTCGTGAACGCGACCTTCAGCATGCTGCCCAGGTTGTGCGGGCGCACCTGCGTGACGATGTCGAGCATGCCGCCCTGCTTGAGGAACTTCGGGCTGAACGTTGCGAAGGGGCCGAAGAGCAGGCTCGTGTCGCCGTCCACCACGCGCGTGTCCAGATGCGGCACGGACATCGGGGGCGCGCCGACCGGCGCCTGGGAGTACACCTTCGCCTGGTGCTGGGAGACGATCGCGGGGTTGGAGGTCTTCAGCCACTGACCGCCGATCGGGAAGCAGCCGTAGCCCTTGATCTCGTCGATCCCGGATCCCTGCAGCAGCTTGAGCGCCCAGCCGCCGGCGCCGACGAACACGAAGCGGGCGCGCACCTGCCCCGTCGAGCGTCCGACGTTGTTGCGGTAGCGGACGAGCCAGGTGCCGTCCTTCTGCTTCTTCAGCGAGCGGACCTCCGTGTTGGTGCGCAGGGTGAAGTTCTCGTCCTCGGTGAGACGGTCGAAGAGCTGACGCGTGAGGGATCCGAAGTCGACGTCCGTGCCGCTGGGCGTGCGGGTCGCGGCGAACGGCTCGCCCTTGCGCCTCTTCTGCATGAGCAGCGGCGCCCACTGGTTGATGACCCGGGAGTCCTCGCTGTACTCGATGCCCTCGAACAGCGGCTGCTGCTTGAGCACCTCGTAGCGGCGACGCAGGTAGTCGACGTCCTTCTGGCCCCGCACGAACGTCATGTGCGGGGTCGAGTTGATGAACGTGGTGGGCGCGTCGAGCACGCCGCGATCCACGAGCGTCGACCAGAGCTGACGGCTGAGCTGGAACTGCTCGTTGATGCCGATCGCCTTGGCCGGGTCGAGCGAGCCGTCCTTGCCCTCGGGCATGTAGTTCAGCTCGCAGAGGGCCGCGTGGCCCGTACCGGCGTTGTTCCAGGCGTTCGAGCTCTCCTCGGCCACCTCGCTCAGACGCTCGAACGCGACGACCTTCCAGTCGGGCTGCAGTTCGCGGAGCAGGGTTCCCAGGGTGGCGCTCATGATGCCACCGCCGATGAGGACGACGTCGACGGATTCAGTCACTCGAACAGTCTAGTTGCCCGCCGGGGTACCGCTCTTCGCCGAGTCGGCCATCCGCCGTCGAGGATTCGCCGGACGGGCGGCCCTCCCGCGGCGACGACCCACCCCCGCGACACGCGCCCCGCGTCAGGATCCGAGACGCGCCGCGACGAGTTCGGCGACCTGGACGGCGTTGAGCGCGGCGCCCTTGCGCAGGTTGTCGTTGCTGAGGAACAGCACGAGCCCCTTGCCCTCCGGCGCGGACTGGTCGGCGCGGATGCGTCCCACGTAGCTCGGGTCCTTGCCCGCCGCGTACAGCGGGGTCGGGACCTCCTCGACCACGATGCCGGGAGCGGCGGCCAGCACCTCGTAGGCGCGCTCCGGGGTGATGTCCGCGGCGAACTCCGCGTTGATCGAGAGCGAGTGGCCGGTGAAGACGGGGACGCGCACGCAGGTGCCCGCGACGCGGAGGTCGGGCAGCCCGAGGATCTTGCGGCTCTCGTTGCGCAGCTTCTTCTCCTCGTCCGTCTCGTTCAGACCGTCGTCGACCACGGAGCCGGCGAGCGGGATCACGTCGAACGCGATCGGCGCCACATACTTCTCCGGCTCCGGGAAGTCGAGCGCGGAGCCGTCGTGCACGAGACGGAGCGTGTCCCCCTGCGCGAGCACGCCCTCGACCTGACCCAGCAGCTCCTGCGCGCCGGCGAGACCGGATCCGCTCACCGCCTGATAGGTCGACACGATCAGGCGCTCGAGGCCCGCCTCGTCGTGCAGCGCCTTGAGCACCGGCATCGCGGCCATCGTCGTGCAGTTGGGGTTCGCGATGATGCCCTTGGGCGTCTCGGCGATCGCCTCGGGGTTGACCTCGCTGACGACGAGGGGCACCTCAGGGTCCATCCGCCAGGCGCTCGAATTGTCCACGACGACGGCGCCCGCCGCGGCGAACCGCGGCGCGTAGGCACGGCTGGCGGTCGCGCCGGCGGAGAAGAGGGCGATGTCGATCCCGGCCGGATCCGCCGTCTCGACGTCCTCCACGATCACCGACGTGCCGCCGAAGTCGATCGCGGTGCCCGCCGAGCGAGCCGAGGCGAACAGGCGAAGCTCGCGGATCGGGAAGGAGCGTTCCGCGAGGATGTCGCGCATGACGGTGCCCACCTGGCCGGTGGCGCCGACGATGGCGACGGAGAGTCCTGAGTCGGAGATGCGGGTCATGGGGAATGCTTCCTCGGCTTGGCGCCGCGCGCCGATGCGCGCTGGACGGCGGACGAGGCGGAGGCGCGGGCCACCGGGTACGGCGGAGTGCGCGCCTGTCGCCGGTGTCAGGGTGTGGGAGAGTCTAGCGGGTCCGCACCGACCGCCGGGGCATATGCCGGCGACGCGCACCGGTCGCTCCCCCACGCCGCACCGTGCTCGACGCCGCGCGCCAGCGAGCCGCCGGGGGAAGGATGGAGCCATGAGGATCGTCATCGCAGGAGGAACCGGGACCGTCGGCCGTCACATCGTGCAGGCGGCGCAGCGCCGGGGGCACGACGCGGTCGTCCTCGCCCGCAGCACCGGCGCCGATCTGACGACGGGCGCCGGCGTCGATGCCGCGCTGGACGGGGCCGATGCCGCCGTCGACGTCACGAGCGTCGCCACGATGTCCGAGAGCAACGCCGTGCGCTTCTTCGAGACCACGGCGAAGACCCTGGCCTCCGTGGCCCGCCGTACCGGCCTCGGACATCTGCTGATCCTCTCGATCGTCGGGATCGACAGGGCGCCGTACGGCTACTACGCCGGGAAGCTGGCGCAGGAGCGGGTCGTCGCACGCGCGGAGACCCCCTGGAGCATCGTGCGCGCCACGCAGTTCCACGAGTTCGCCGGACAGATCGCCCGGCAGGCCCGCTTCGCCGGCGTCCAGCTCGCTCCGCGGGCGCGCGTGCAGCCGATCGCCGCCGCCGTCCTCGCGGAACACCTAATCGACGTGCTCGAGGGCGGCCCCGCCGGGAGGGCCCAGGACGTCGCGGGGCCTCGTGAGGAGCAGCTCTCCGCGCTCATCCGGGAGCAGGTCCGACACGACGGGCATCGGGGCGGGGTGATTCCCGTCTCGATGCCTGGAGCCCAACTCAGGGCCATGCGCAAGGGCGCCGTCCTGCCGGGCCCCGACGCGCTGCGGGTGGGACCGACCTTCGCGGAGTGGCTGTCGTCCTCGCCGGTGCAGGGCTGAGGGCGCCGGGCTCCACCGCTCGGTCTCGCGGGTTTCTCGGTCTCAGCGACCGGTGCCGGCCGCCACCACGACCTCGATCTCGCTGTCCAGGCCGTATGCCGCATGCACGACGCGGGCGGCATCGGCGAGCTCGTCGCCGCGGACGACGACCGAGATGCGGATCTCCGAGGTAGAGATCATCTCCAGGTTCACGCCTGCGGTCGACAGCGCCTCGAAGAGGATCGCGGACACGCCGGAGTGCGTCCGCATGCCGGCGCCGACCACCGAGAGCTTGCCGATCTGGTCGTCGTGCAGCAGGCTCTCGAACCCGACGTCGGACTGCTCGGCGGCGAGGGCCTTGAGCGCACCGGCCGCGTCGGACTTCGGCAGCGTGAAGGAGATGTCGGTGCGACCCGTCGAGGCGGCGGAGACGTTCTGCACGATCATGTCGACGTTCGCGCCCGACTTCGCCACGATCTTGAAGATCTCGGCCGCTTTGCCCGGGACGTCCGGAACCCCGGCGACCGTGACCTTGGCCTGGCTGAGATCGGTGGCGACCCCGGCGACGATCGGCTCTTCCATGGCTTCTCCCTCGGATTCGCGGGGGTTCTTCATTCCCTCGCCCAGAACGTAGGTGCCCTCGTTCGCCGTGAAGGTCGAACGGGCATGGATCAGGACGCCATGCCGACGCGCGTACTCGACGGCGCGGATGTAGAGCACCTTCGCTCCGTTGGCCGCGAGCTCGAGCATCTCCTCGCTGGAGACGTGCGCCAGCTTGTGCGCGAGCGGGACCACCCGCGGATCCGCCGTGTAGATCCCATCGACGTCGCTGTAGATCTCGCAGACGTCGGCGCCGAGCGCCGCGGCGAGCGCGACGGCGGTGGTGTCGGATCCCCCTCGGCCGAGCGTGGTGATGTCCTGCGTGTCGTCGTTGATGCCCTGGAAGCCGGCGACGATGACGATCGCCCCCTCGTCGAGCGCTTCGCGCAGACGGGTCGGGGTGACCTCGACGATGCGTGCGGATCCGTGCCGGCTGTCGGTGCGCATCCCGGCCTGCGGGCCGGTGAAGGAGCGCGCGTCGAAGCCCATGGAGTGGATCGCCATCGCGAGCAGCGCCATCGAGATGCGCTCCCCGCTGGAGAGCAGCATGTCGAGTTCCCGGGGAGCGGGGATCGGCGCGACCTCGGCGGCGAGGTCGAGCAGCTCGTCGGTGGTGTCGCCCATCGCGCTCACGGCGACGACGACGTCATGCCCCGCGCGGCGGGTGTCGACGATGCGCTTGGCGACGCGCTTGATGCTCTCCGCGTCGGCGACGGACGAGCCGCCGTACTTCTGCACGATGAGGGCCACGAGGAACTCCTGGGGATGCCGGGCGCCACGGGCGGCGCGCCAGCCTCATTCTACGAGCGGCGGTCATGCCGGATCCGGCATGTGACGGATCCGGCATGACCGCCGGGCGGAGGTCGCGTCAGAGCAGGCCGCGGCGGCGCGCCTCCGACACCGCGCCCGTGCGGCTGTCGACCCCGAGCTTGTCGAGCAGGTGCACCACGTGCGTCTTCACGGTCGCCTCGGCGACGAAGAGCCGCGTCGCGATCTCCCTGTTGCCGAGCCCTTCCGCGACGAGCGCGAGGACCTCCTGCTCGCGGGCGGTGAGCTCGACGCGCGGGGCACGCAGGGCGGCGACCAGCCGCTCGTCTCCCCCCGGCGTCGGCACGATGGACCCGGCCGCGGCATCCACGATCGCCCGGGAGATGACGTCGACGCCGACCTCCTTGAGCAGGTACCCCGCGGCGCCGGCTTCGACGGCGCGCACGATCTGCGCGTCGTGGTCGAACGTGGTGAGGATGAGCACCGCGGGCGGATCCGGCAGGGCGCGCAACGCAGCCGTCGTCGCCACGCCGTCCATGCCCTCGCCGAGACGCAGATCGCAGAGCACGACGTCGGGGCCGAGGCGCAGAGCGGCCTCGACGGCGTCTTCGCCGGTGCCGACTTCGGCGAGCACCTCGAAACCGCGGGCTTCGACGACGGCACGGATCCCGGCGCGCACGATCGGGTGATCGTCGACGATGAGCAGGCGGATCGTCATGACGCCTCCGTCCGCGCACCGGTCGGCAGCGGCAACGTCGCGGTCAGCCGGGTGCCCTCGCCGGGAGCGGAGCGGACCTCCAGCTCCCCCGCCCCCTCACGCATCCGGGACCGCATCGCGGCCAGGCCGTACGACGCGTCGGATCCGCGGGCGGACGGGTCGAATCCGACGCCGTCGTCGCAGATGCGCAGCCGGACCTGCCCGTCCCGCACGTCGAGCTCGGCCGTGACGGACGAGGCGGCCGCGTGCTGGCGCACGTTCGCGAGGGCCGACTGGGCGACGCGGAGCAGGGCGACCTCGACCGGGGTGCTCAGCACCGGCAGCGCAGGATCGACGCGCAGTTCCACGCCGATCCCGGTCTCGTCGCGCAGGGCGTCGAGCAGGCGGGCGAGCGCGCCCGCGAGAGCGGACTCGTCGAGATCGGCCGGTGCCAGCGCGGCGACGATCCGACGCAACTCGGTGAGCGAGTGCTGCGCAAGTTCCTCGATCTGCACGGTTCCGCGCCGCCCCGCGCTGTCTCCGGCCCGTGCGAGCATGACGATGGTGCTGAGCTCCTGCGCGATCGTGTCGTGCAGGTCGCGGGCGAGCCGGGTGCGCTCCCGCGTGGCCCCCGCCTCGCGCTGGCTCGCGGCGAGCTCGTCGTGCAGCCGCTCGGCCTCGTGCTGTGCGCGCAGCATCGATGCGATCAGCCGCTCGCGCTCGGCGGCGTCGCGCAGCAGCGCGTCATAGCCGAGCGACACCGCGAACGCGAAGCCACCGCCGACGAGAGGGCCGACGACGTGCGCGAGCGAGGATCCGACCGGGACACCACCCGGATGCAGCAAAGGGAACGCGATCGAGGCGGCCAGCACCATCACGACGAAGAGGAGCGAGAGCGGCAGCCGCAGCACGTGCCCCGCGAGCAGCAGCAGCGGGAACGCGAGCCAGACGAACTCCGGCGACAGCAGGAGCATCCCGATCCAGATCGCGGCGAGACCGAGCATCCACCACCCGGCGGCACGGCGATGCGCGAAACCGGCACCCGCCCCGTACCAGGCCAGATAGACCGCCGCGGCGAGGAGCACGGGAAGCAGCGGGCCCTCGGTCCCCGCGCGTACGGTCGTCACCACGACGAGCACGACGGTGATGAGGTGCAGCGCGAAGCGCGCGCCGCGCAGCATGCGCCGGCGGGGGGAATCCTCGGCCGCGATCGTCATGCTCCGATTCTCCCCTCTCCGCGCGTGCTCCGCCCCGGCGCAAGATCGATCCTTCGGTGGATCCGGATCCACCGGGTTCGCGGGAACGTGGAGACATGACGATCACCGCCCCTCCCGCATCCAACGACCGCCCCGTCACGTCGCCCGCGTCCCGCAGCGCCCTCACCGCACTCTTCGTCTCGACGACGGTGTGGATCGCGCTCGGCCTCGGCGCCGGCGTGTTCTCTCGGGAGTTCACCAAGGCGCAGGGATTCCCCGACGGAGTCAGCGGTCAGCTGGCGCTCGTGCACACGCACCTGCTCGTGCTCGGGGCGCTCGTGGGGCTCGTCGTCCTCGTCCTGGAGAAGACGTTCACGCTCTCGGCGAGTCGGCTGTTCCGCTGGTTCTTCTGGATCTACAACGCGGGCGTGCTGCTGACGGGCGCGATGATGACCTGGCACGGGATCCTCGACGTGGTGAAGATCGAGCCGTCGAAGGCGATCTCGGGCATCGCGGGGGCCGGGCACATTCTCATCGGCGCGGGCTTCGTGCTGCTGCTGATCGCCCTGGGGAAGCGGATCCGCCGGGCCGCGTGAGCCCCGGCTGTTCCTCGGGCCTCCCGCCGGGCGGCACCGCTTCGGTCGTCACGGCGACCGCGGCGGGGTCGATCGGCGTGCGCGCGCGGAGCCGCCCGCCGGTCCCCGCGAACCAGCACCCGACGATCACGAGCGGGAAGCCGAGCAGCAGCCCCGGCGTGAGCGGCTCCCCGAGCACGAGGAAGCCGAGCACGATCGCGACGATGGGGTTGACGTACGTGAACAGCGGCGCGCGGACCGGTCCGACCTCCTTGATGAGGGCGAAGAAGGCGAGGAACGCGACCGCGGTGCAGACCACGGCGAGCGCGATCAGCGCGACGATCGAGGGCGCGGTCGGCACCTCGTGCTGGGTGACGCCCGCGATCGGGAGGTAGAGGATGCCGACGAAGAGCAGGGCGAGCGTGATCGTGCCGAGCGATGGCACGTCGTGCAGCTTGCGGGCGACGATGAACGGCGCGGTCGCGTAGAGGACGGCGACGAGCAGCACCTCCCCCGCGGAGAGGAGGTCGACGCGCCCTCCGAACAGCCCGGGTCCGGCGACGACGACGCCCACGCCGACGAAGCCCACGAGAAGACCGACCAGGCGCGCGGGGGCCAGCACACCGCGGTCCCCGCCTCCGAGCGCGATGAGGGCGGCGAAGAGCGGGACGGTCGCGACCAGGAGCCCGGTCAGCCCGGACGGCAGGGACTCCTCCGCGTGGCCGAGCAGGACGAACGGCCCCGCCATCTCGACCAGTCCGAACGCGAGCACCCAGGGCCACAGCTTCCACGCCGCACGGAGCGCGCCGCTGCGGATCGCGAAGGGCAGCAGCAGGAGCGCGGCGATGAGCGTGCGCCCCGCCACCACCGCGGGGGGCGAGAACGACTGCACGGCGACGCTGATGAGCAGGTAGGGCACGCCCCACAGCACGCACATGGCCGCGAAGAGCAGCCAGCCGCGCCGGCTGAAACCCGCGCCGCTCACAGGACGCGCCGGCCCTCGAACGCGCGGCCGAGGGTCACCTCGTCGGCGTACTCCAGATCGCCGCCGACGGGCAGGCCGGAGGCCAGCCGGGACACCGTGATCTGCATGCTGGTGAGCAGTCTGCTGAGGTAGCTCGCGGTCGCCTCCCCCTCCAGGTTCGGGTTGGTCGCGAGGATGACCTCCTGCACCGTGCCGTCGGCGAGCCGGGACAGGAGCTGCGCGATGCGCAGGTCGTCGGGACCGATTCCGGCGATCGGGCTGATCGCCCCGCCGAGCACCTGGTACAGACCGCGGAACTCCCGCGTGCGCTCGATCGCGGCGACGTCCTTCGCGTCCTCCACGACACAGATCACGCTTCCGTCGCGGCGCGGGTCGCGGCAGATCGCGCACCGCTCCTGCTCGGCGACGTTGCCGCAGATCTCGCAGAACCGCACGCGCTCGCGCACCTCGGTGAGCAGCTGCGAGAGCCGCTTCACGTCGAAGGAGGGCGTCTGGAGGATGTGGAACGTGATGCGCTGCGCCGACTTCGGCCCGATGCCGGGCAGACGGCCGAACTCGTCGATCAACTCCTGGACGATGCCGTCGTACATCAGTGGAACCTCGTCTGCGGCTCGTAGGGCTCCTCACGGACGAACGTCGCCCCGAGCACCTGGCGGACCACGGCCTCGCCGTAGCGCTGGACGCCGGGTGCACCGGACCGCGCCGGTCCCGCGGGGGCAGGGGCAGGGCGTCCGGAGCCGCCCGGGGCGGCCGGCGCCGAGGGCTGCGGCATCGCCGCCGCGGCGGGACGTCGTGCGAGGGAGGGATCCGTCTCGGGGCCGGGGGCGTCGGCCTCGTCGTCCGGGAAGGGCGGCTCGTCGTCGAGGACGTCACCGTCGTGCACCGGCTCGTACCAGCCGGACGCCGGCATGGCCTCGACGTCCGCCGGCTCCTCGTCCACGGGGAACTGCGCGACCCGTGTGGCGACCGCCGAGGGCGCCGGAGCGGATGGGGGAACCGGCGACGACGCGGGCCCGTTCTCGGGGACGCCCGCGGACGACGACGCGGCGGAGGGAGCAGGCTCGTCGACACCCTGAGGGATCGGCGCGACGGCCCACTCCGTGACCGGCGCCGCGGACCCGCGCACCGGCGCCGGAGAGGACGGTGCTCGGGGGGCGGACGGGCCGCCGGACGGCGGGCGTTCCGTGGAGGACTCGTCGGGTCGCGGGGCCTTCCCGCTCTCGTCTAAGTCGCGTTCGGGTAAGTCGCGTTCGGGCGCGGGAAGCGGGGCAGGACGATACTTGACGACGATCCCGAGCTCGGACTCGATCGCCGAGCGGAGGTGGTCCGAGGGACCCTCGCCGGGCTTCGTGCCCTTGAACCGGGAGACGTCGTTCGGACCGGGGAAGCCGAGGGTCAGCACCTCGGACGCGGGGTCGAAGGCCAGGGGCTGCACGGCCGTCACGACGAGCCACGAGCCGCGGCTCAGCTTCTCGAGGCGCCCGAGCACAGCCGGCCAGGCCGCGCGGATCCGGTCGAGGTCGACGGGGCCGTCCGGTCGCGCCGGCTGCGCGATGGGCGCATCCGCGGCAGCGGATCCGGCGTCGCCGGACGGCGCGGAAGCGGCCGGGGTCGCCTCGGGGGCGGTCGACTCGACGGAACCAGTCGACTCGACGGAACCGGTCGACTCGGCGGAAGCGTTCGGCACGGCGGCGGCATCACTCGGCGTGCCGGAAGCGGTCGGCTCTGCGGAGGCGGTCGGCTTTGCGGAGGCGGTCGGGGCGGCCGCGGAGCCCGTCGGCGCGGCAGCCGTCCGCGCCTCGGACGCGGCGGCGGCGGGACCTGCCGGCGCGGAGGGAGAGGTCGCCGTGCTCGTCGGAGCGGCGCGCGCGGACAGTGGGGCCTCGGACGCCGTCTCACCCGCGAGGGCGGTCAGCACGCGCGCGACGAGCAGCTCCAGATGCAGCCGCGGGGAGGTCGCACCGCTCATGTCGTCGAGGGCGGCGCTGACCAGGTCGGCGGCGCGGGAGAGCCTCGGGCCACCGAACGCACCCGCCTGGGCGCGCATGCGGGCGAGCTCGTCCTCCGGGACGCCGCGCAGCACCGCCGCCGCACCCTCGCCGACCGCGGCGATGACGATGAGGTCTCGCAGCCGCTCGAGCAGATCGTCGACGAACCGACGCGGATCCTGGCCGGTCTGCACCACCCGGTCGATCGCGGGGAACGCCGTCGAGGCGTCGCCCGCGGCGAGCGCGTCCACGATCTCATCGAGCAGCGCGGAGTGCGTGTAGCCGAGGAGCGCGACCGCGCGCTCGTACGTGACCTCGCCCTCCTCGGACCCGGCGATGAGCTGATCGAGGAGGGACAGGGTGTCTCGCGGCGAGCCGCCGCCGGCGCGCACCACGAGGGGCAGAACCCCTTGCGCGACCGAGACGCCCTCCTCGGCGCAGAGCTTCTCGACGTAGGCGAGCATCGCCGCGGGCGGGACGAGGCGGAACGGATAGTGGTGGGTGCGGGACCGGATCGTGCCGAGCACCTTCTCGGGCTCGGTCGTCGCGAAGATGAACTTCACGTGCGGCGGCGGCTCCTCGACGAGCTTGAGCAGCGCGTTGAACCCCTGCGGGGTGACCATGTGCGCCTCGTCGAGGATGAAGATCTTGAACCGGTCGCGGCTCGGCGCGAACGTGGCCCGCTCGCGGAGGTCTCGGGCGTCGTCGACGCCGTTGTGGCTCGCCGCGTCGATCTCGACGACGTCGAGCGATCCGCCGCCCGAGCGGGACAGCTCGACGCAGCTCGGGCAGACGCCGCACGGCGTGTCGGTGGGGCCCTCGGCGCAGTTCAGACAGCGGGCGAGGATGCGCGCGGACGTGGTCTTGCCGCAGCCGCGCGGTCCCGAGAAGAGGTAGGCGTGGCCCACCCGGTCGCCGCGCAACGCGGTCGTGAGCGGATCGGTCACCTGCGACTGACCGATCATCTCCCCGAAGGTCTCTGGCCGGTAGCGGCGGTACAGGGCTGTGCTCACCACACAAGCCTAGAGCGTGCGTCCGACATTCGGACCGGGTGCGTCCGCGGCTCCCGCCCCCGGATCCGCGCGCGCGTCACGGTCGCGGATCCGGGAGGGAGAAGCGGGCGGAGGCACCGCAGGGACGCTACTCCCCCGCAGCGCCGACGATCGGGATCGCCGAGGTCGTCGGAACGGTCGGCGACAGGATCGTGCCGTCCTCGCGTCGCGACTGGGAGCCGAACTCCGGGCGCCCGGTGATCACGGGTCCCTGGTGCGCGAGGGGCACGAAGGCGTCCTCGCCGACCCCCGCGGTCCAGGCTTCGCCGCGCACCCAGAACTCGACCGGATCGCCGGCCGTGACCTCGATGTGCAGTTCGCGCGCGGTGAGCGTCACCTGCAGCTGCGATCCCCTCCACTTCAGCGGGTACGACAGCTCTGGCCAGTCCGCGGGCAGCCGCGGGTCGAAGCTCAGCTCCCCGTCGTGGTCGCGCATCCCGCCGAAGCCGCTGACGAGCGCCGTCCACACGCCGCCCGCCGACGCCACGTGCACGCCGTCCGATGCATTGCGGTGCAGATCGCCGAGGTCGACGAAGAGCGCGTGGTCGAAGTACTCGTGGGCGAGGTCCTGGTAGCCGACCTCGGCGGCGAGGATCGACTGCACCACGGCCGACAGCGTCGAGTCGCCCGTGGTCAGCGGGTCGTAGTACTCGAAGTCGGCCAGCTTCTCCGCCTCCGTGAAGTGGTTGCCCTGCAGGAACAGGGCGAGCACGACGTCGGCCTGCTTGAGCACCTGGAACCGGTAGATCACCAGGGGGTGGAAGTGGAGCAGCAGTGGACGTTGCTCGGGAGGGGTGTTCGGCAGATCCCACACCTCGCGCTCGAGGAACAGCGAGTCCTGCGGGTGGATGCCGAGCGCCGGGCTGAACGGGATGTGCATGGCGTCGGCCGCGCGCTCCCACGTGCGCACCTCGGACGGATCGATGTGCAGCCGCTCGACGGCCGCCGCGTAGGCCGCCGGCGCATCGTGGGCCATCTCGCGCACCACGCGCGCCGCGAAACGGAGGTTGTAGCGCGCCATGACGTTCGTGAAGAGGTTGTCGTTGACGACGGTCGTGTACTCGTCCGGACCGGTGACGCCGTGGATGTGGAACGTCTCGACGTCGCCGCCCGTGCGCCAGAAGCCGAGCGTCGCCCACATGCGCGCCGTCTCCACCGCGATGTCCACGCCCTCCCGGTAGAGGAAGTCGTCGTCGCCGGTCGCCCGTACGTACTTGCCGAGCGCGAAGCTCACGTCGGCGTTGATGTGGTACTGCGCGGTGCCGGCGGCGTAGTACGCGCTGGCCTCCTCGCCGTTGATCGTGCGCCAGGGGAACAGGGCTCCCCCCTCGTTGAGCTGCTCCGCGCGACGGCGTGCCGCCGGCAGCATCCGCACCCTCGCCCGCAGCGCGTTGCGCGCGAACTGCGGCGAGGTGTAGGTGAGGAACGGCAGGACGTACACCTCGGTGTCCCAGAAGTAGTGGCCGCCGTACCCGGATCCGGAGACGCCCTTGGCCGACACCCCTGCGCCGTCGGCGCGCGCCGAGGCCTGCGCGAGCTGGAACAGGCACCAGCGGGTCGCCTGCTGCAGGTCGTCGTGCCCGGCGATGCGCACGTCGCTGCGCTCCCAGAACGCGCCCAGCCACGCCGCCTGCTTCGCGAACTGCGCCTCGATGCCTTCGACGCGGGCGCGGTCGAGCGTGCGCCGGCACCGGTCGATGAGCTCGTGCGGGGGCACGCCCCGCGAGGTGTGGTAGCTGACCACCTTGGTCACCCGCGTGGGCACGCCCGCCTTGGCCTGCACGCGGAACACGTTCTTGGCGATGTCGGGCTCGATCAGACGCCGCGCGGTGTACTCGTTGGCCGTGTCGACGATGTGGTCGGCGACCACGGCGAGCGTCATGCCCGAGTTCGCGACCCGGTAGGACAGGGCGGTGCGCTCGCCGTCCTGCCAGTGACCGGCCGGCTGCAGCACCCGCTCCCCGAAACGCTCCGCGCGGCGGGGATCGAATCCGGCCTTCGCCTCCGGCGATCGCGGGTCCATCACGGGCGTGCCGCCGTAGACGTCCTCGCCGTCCTGACGGTTGATGAGCTGACACGAGATCGTGACCGGCGCGTCGGCGTTCTCGACCGTCACCTCCAGGCGCAGCACGGCGAGATGCCTCTCCTCGAACGACACGATGCGCTCGTCGCGGATCCGCACCCTCTTGCCCGAGGGGGTCTCCCACAGCACGTCGCGCTCGAGCACTCCGGTGCGGAAGTCCAGCGAGCGGCGGTACTCCCGCACGTCCGCCTCGTCGAAGCTCAGGGGCTCGTCGTCGACGTAGACGCGCATGACCTTCGCATCGGGCGCGTTCACGATCGTCTGCCCGACCTCGGCGAAGCCGTAGGCCTGCTCGGCGTGGCGGATCTTCCACGTCTCGTGGAGTCCGTTGATGAACGTGCCCTGCTCACGGGCGACGCGACCCTCGATGTGGTTGCCGCGCAGCCCGAGATAGCCGTTCCCGACGCCGAACAGCGTCTCGGAGACCCCCGGATCCGCGAGCGGGTAGCGCGTCTCGACAAGACGCCAGGGGTCGACGGGGAAGAGGTCGCGATCGATCATGCAGTGCTCTCCGTTGCAGGAATGGGGTCAGGACAGGAAGCGGGCGAGATCGTCGACGACGACCGTCGCACCGTGCGCGCGCAAAGCCTCGGATCCGGCTCCGCGGTCGACGCCGACGACGGTGCCGTAGCCGGCGGCCGCCGCGGAGGCGACGCCGCTCGTCGCATCCTCGACGGCGACGGCGTCGGCGGGGTCGACGCCGATCCGCTCGGCACCGACCCGGAAGACGTCCGGCGCCGGCTTGGAGGCGAGGTGCTCGCGCTCGGCCACCACGCCGTCGACGACGACGGGGAAGAAGTCGCGGATCCCGGCAGAGGTGAGCACCTCCTCGGCGTTCTTCGAACTGGAGACGACGGCCATCGGCACGTCCGCCTCCCGCAGCTCCTCGAGCAGCGCGAGGGATCCCGGATACGGCGCGATGCCGTCCCGGCGCAGCGCCTCGCTGAACGCGACGTTCTTGCGGTTCCCGATGCCGCAGATGGTGTCCGACTCCGGGTCGTCGGCGACGCTGCCCCAGGGGATCTCGACGTTGCGGCTGCGCAGCAGGCTCGCGACCCCGTCGTAGCGCTTCTTCCCGTCGACGTAGGCGAAGTAGTCCTCGTCGGTGTACGCGGGGGTGATGTCCCACAGCGTGAAGAGGTCGTCGAACACGCTCTTCCACGCACGCATGTGCACCTCGGCGGTGGGAGTGAGCACGCCGTCGAGATCGAACAGCACGGCCGCGGCGCGACGCAGGTCGGGCAGGGCGGCAGGGGTGTCGGGCACGGTGCATCCTCCGGTGGCTGAGGGTGATCGGGTAGCTCGGCACCTCTGCGTGCCGCGTGCATCAGCGTAATGCGGATCCCTCCGCGCCGACAGGCGTCTCCGTGAAGTGTGACGCAGGTCCGTGCCGCGGTCGGAGAAGAGAAAAGACCCTCCGCGCACCCGACAGAGCCTGGTTACCCTTGCTGCGTTTCCGCCCTGGGGGAGTTGGCCTGGATGCCGTCACGCGGAGAGCCGAGGATCAGTCTACCCGGTCGCGGCGACCCGACCGAACGCCGCCCCGCACACCTCCGCGGCGGACGGGGGGTCACGAGAGGGCCGGCCCTCCGATCCCGCCTTCGCGTTACGATCGAGACGCAAGGCGCGATGCCGCGCCCGGGGAGAGGGACGCATGCACGCCACCGACACCGCACAGACCGCCGGCGAGACGATCGGCGCCGCCGAGTTCACGCGTCGCACCGGTGCGATCCTCGCCTCCATCACCGAGGTCATCGACGGCAAGGACGCCGCGATCCGCTCGGCGCTCGTCTGCCTGCTCGCCCAGGGCCATCTGCTCGTCGAGGACGTCCCCGGCGTCGGCAAGACCATGCTGGCGCGCGCCCTCGCCGCGAGCATCGACGCGACCGTGCGGAGGATCCAGTTCACGCCCGACCTCCTGCCCGGCGACGTGACGGGCGTGAGCGTCTACAACCCGGTCGCGCAGGAGTTCGAGTTCAAGCCGGGCGCGGTCTTCGCGCACATCGTGATCGCGGACGAGATCAACCGCTCCTCCCCCAAGACCCAGTCGGCGCTCCTGGAGGCGATGGAGGAGGGGCAGGTGACGGTCGACGGGAACTCCCGCGCGCTGCCGGACCCGTTCCTCGTCGTCGCGACGCAGAACCCGCTCGAGATGGAGGGTACGTACGCGCTGCCCGAGGCCCAGCGAGATCGCTTCATGATGCGGATCTCGATGGGCTACCCGGACGCCGCGGCAGAGACCCTCATGCTCCGCCAGCGCGACGTGGCGAACCCGCTCGACGCGATCCGTCCCGTGCTCGATGCCGCGGACGTGCGCGGCCTCATCTCCTGGGCGCGGTCCGTGCACGTCGCGCCGGTGCTGGAGGAGTACGCCGTGGCGCTCGCGCAGGCGACCAGGACCGATCCGAACCTGCACCTCGGCGCGAGCCCGCGGGCGACGCTGCAGCTCGTGCGCGCCGCCAAGGTGCAGGCGGCCCTCGACGGACGCGACTACGTCGTCCCCGACGACCTCACCTCGCTGCTGCCTGCCGTGTTCGCGCACCGCCTGATCCCCGCGCGCGGGCTGCATCGCACCGGCGCCCGCCCGATCGAGGCGGCTCTGGAGGGGATCGTGCGGCGGACGCCGGTTCCGGTCGGCTCCGCGCGGTGAGTGTGAGATGAGCCGCGCGGACGACGTCGGGGCGCCGGGACGGCGGATGACCGCCCGCGGCGCCGCGACGCTGGTCACGGGGATCCTGCTCGCGATCGCCGCCAACGTGTTCGCCGTGCCCGTGCTGCTGTTCGCGGCGGTGCTGCTGTTCGCGATGCTGGTGGGATCAGCGATCGTGGTCTTCGCCGCCACCCGGTCGGCGACGGTCGGCCGCTCGGTGGCCGCCGACCTCCTCACCGTCGGCGAGGACACCACGGTCCGCGTGCGGCTGGAGCTGCGCACGAACCTCGGCGCCCCGGTCGGACGCTGGCACGACGTGCTCCCGCGCGCGGTGCACGGGGATCCCGCGGGTCGTTTCCCTCCGGACACCGTCGAATCCGTTCCGGGCGGGGTCGCGATGAGCATGACGTACCCGATCGAGGGGGCCCGCCGCGGTCTCGCGGCGCTCGGACCGCTCCGGCTGGTCACCTCCGACCCCTTCGGCCTGTACCGGCGCATCGACGAGCTCGGGGATCCGACCCCGATCACGATCGTTCCCCCCGTGCTGCCCCTTCCCCGGCTCGCGGATCGGACGGGGAGGGCCGGGGGCACCGCGCAGACCTCCTCGCACCGCCTCGGACAGGGCGCGGATAACCTCGCGCCGCGGCGCTACGTGCCCGGCGACTCGATGCGACGGATCCACTGGCGCGCGACCGCGCATCGCGGCGACCTCATGGTGCGGCAGGAGGAGCAGGAGTCCAGCCCCGACGCGCTCGTCGTCCTCGATCGCGCGGGCACCCGCTGGCCGAGCCGCGCCGCATCCTCGGGAGCGTCCGGATCCGCGCGGGACGGCGGATCCCCGGCGGCCCCGGACGAGGACGGCGGCTTCGACCGCGCCGTCACCGCGTGCGCCTCCGTGGCACTGCACCTGGTGGACCAGGGCTTCGCCGTCGACGTCGTCGATGCGACCGGAGTGCTCCTCGGCCGGCTGCGCGGCGCGGAGGACGAGCGCGAGGGGCTGCTCGTCACGCTCGCCGGGATCTCGCCGCGCCTCGGCGAGCGCGACGCGGGGCTTCCCGCGGCGGGCGAGGGCCACACGGTCGGGCCGCTCGTCATGATCACGGGGATGCTGGACGCCGGGGACGCCGCCGCACTGCCGCACGGCGGCGCGGGCACGCCGATCCTGCTGGCCACGGCGACCAGCCCCGCATCGCTGGCGGCCGCGGCCGAGCGCGGCTGGCGCACGGCCGCGCTCGGCGACGACCCCGCCGAGTCCTGGGCGACGGCCGCCCCCGAGGAACCGGGATCCGCCGCGACGTCGGCCGGTTCGGAGGGCGCCGGGTATGCCGACCGCTGAGCAGAGCCCTTTCGCCGGGCCGGAGCGCGCGCGGCGCACGTCGTCCGGACCTGTCGCGGCCGCGCTGCTCTGCGGACTCGGCGTGCTCGTCGCGGTCTGGCCCCTGAGCAGCGTGGTCGAGCCCGGCTCGTGGAGTACCGGCGCGTTCACCACGGCGAGCGCGGTGATCCTCGCCGGGCTCGTCGTCCGGGCGATGCTGCGCGGCCGCGGGGGCTGGCTGGCGATTCCCGCCGTTCCGATCGCGCAGTTCGTCGTCGGCGCCGTCGCGCTCGTCCTCTTCGCCCAGCGTCAGGTCGGAGAAGGCGGTCTGCTGCCGAGGCCGGAGGCGCTGTCCCTCGTCGACGGGATGCTCTCGGCCGCGGTCGCGGAGATCCGGGGCGGCGTCGCCCCGCTCGCCGCTACCCCGGCGATCGCGGTGTCGGCCGCGCTCGCGACCGGATTGCTCGCGCTCGTGCTCGACCTCGTCCTCGTGACCCTGCGCGCCTCCCTCGTCGCGGCCGTGATCGTCGCCGGCGTGTCCGCCGTGCCGACGGCCGTCGTGCACGATGCAGCGAACCCCGTCGCCTTCGTGGCATTGGCGGTCGTCATCCTGCTCTTCCTGCACGTCCGCTTCGCTCGCCCCGGCGGAGGCGAAGCGCATCGCGTCGACGAGCGCACGGTGCCGCGCAGCCGCCCCGTCACGACGCTCGTCGTGGGTGCGGTCGCGGTGGTCGCGGCCCTCGTGATCTCGCCGCTGCTGCCGCTGTCCGCCTCCGGCATCTCGGCAGGCGGAGGATCCACCCGCCTGAGCGCGACGCTCGACCTCGGTCGCGATCTGCGCCGCCCCTCCCCCGTCACGGCGCTCACGCTCATCTCCGAGGACGGCGTGGCGCCGTATCTGCGCATCGCGACCCTGTCGAGCTTCGACGGGAGCACCTGGCAGCCCGACAAACCGCCCGCGCTGCCCCTCGGCCAGGGCCTCGGCCCTGTCCGCCCGCCGGACGGCGTCGCCACCCGCAGCACCCGTACGACGATCCGCTCCGCCGCCGTGTCCGGGCCGTGGCTCCCCGTGCCCTATCAGGCGACGTCGGTGCGGGGCGTCGACGGGACCTGGGACGCCGCGGCCGACAACCGCACGGTCGTCGCCGCGAACGGCGACGCCGCCGAGCAGAACTACACCGTCGACAGCACCGCGCTCGCCCCGACCCTGGCGCAGATCCGCTCCTCGACCGCGAGCGGCTCGGACGCCCCCGCCGCCCTGCGCGCGCTCCCGAAGGACCTGCCCGCGGTCGTCGCGCAGGATGCGGCCACGGTCGCGGGCGGCGCCGACACCGACTACGACAAGCTGATCGCGCTGCAGACGTGGTTCCGCGCCGGGTTCCGCTACTCGCTCTTGACGCCCGTCGAGGACGGCTTCGACGGGACGAACGTGCAGGCCGTGGCCCGGTTCCTCAGCGTGCGGGAGGGCTACTGCGTGCACTTCGCCGGTGCCTTCGCCCTCATGGCGCGCTCGCTCGGCATGCCGACGCGCATCGTCGTCGGCTACCTGCCCGGCACGGCGACGGATCGGCGGTCCACGGATGGCAGGGTCGTCTTCGAGGTCGGCACCGACGAACTGCACTCGTGGCCCGAGGTCTACTTCTCCGGGATCGGCTGGGTGCCGTTCGAGCCCACGGCGACGCGCGGCACGCCCACCGCGTTCGCCGACGTGGCGGCCGGCGGATCCGGAGACACGACCCCGACGGCGGGCGTGACTCCGCAGCCCACGACGAGCCAGGCCGCGCGGGACCCCAACCGCCCGGACGTCCCGGACGCCGGTGCCGCTCAGGGGCCGTCGACCCGGCCGTGGAACGCCGCACCGGTGGCCGGGGTGGCGCTGGGCGTCGTCGCGCTGCTGCTCGTTCCGGCGGCGCTCCGACGCCTCCTCTCCGCGCGACGGCGGCGCAGGGCGGCGCGTGGCGACGCTCTGGCCGCCTGGGACGAGCTGCGCGCGACGCTGCAGGATCTGGGCCTGCCGGCCTCCGCGGCGGAGTCCCCGCGGGCGCGCGGCGAGCGCCTGGTCCGCGACCGGGGCGTCGACCGCGAGGCCGTCGCGGCGCTCGTGCACGCCGTCGAGCGTGCGAGCTACGCCCGTCCGGGTGTCGGGAGCCCGGATCCGTCGCGCACGGGCGTCCCCACGCCGGATCCGCGCACGCCGGACCCGCGCACGGCGGGCACGCGCACCGAGGATCTGCGCCGCGCGCTGGACACCGTCGACAGGGAGCTGCGCCGCGGATCCGCCCGCCGCGATCGGATCGCCGCGATCCTCATGCCGCGGTCCCTGGCGGGGGCGCGGCTCGCTCCCGCGTCGACCGCGTGACGCGCGTCGGACCGCCTGGCGCCGTATCCGGATCCGACCCCGGACGTGCGGGCTCCTCGTCGCCCCGCCGACGGTGCCACCAGCGCAGCACGTGATCAATCCCGAACCCGAGGAGCACGGCGAAGACGACGGCGATGCCGACGCCGAGCAGCGGATTGTCGTGCACCCACTGCCCCGCAAGCACGCCGATCGCGATCGCGTAGCCGACCCAGGTGAGGCAGGCCAGCGCGTCGTAGAGGAGGAACCGCCGGTGCGGGTAGCCCGTCTGCCCTGCCATGTAGTTGACGGCCACCCTGCCCCACGGGATGTACCGGGCCGTGAAGATGAGCGTGGCCCCGCGTCGGTCCAGCTCATACCGCGCCCACGCGAACGAGCGCTGCACGCGCGGCCGCCGCATCCACGCCCAGCGCTCGGTCCCGATCGTGCGCCCCAGCAGGTAGGCCATGTTGTCCCCGGCGATCGCGCCGACGAGCGCCGTGAGACCGAGCGCGACGAGGTTCGGCTGCCCGCCGTGCAGCGAGAGCGCCGCGAGCGCGACGAGCGCCGTCTCGCTCGGCAGGATCGTCGCGAATCCGTCGACGAAGAAGAAGACGAGCAGCACGGGGAAGAGCCAGAGCTGCCCGGCGGCATGCAGCAGCCAGGCGTTCAACAGGTCCATCGGCGCTCCCGGGTGTGCGGATCGCTCTCACGCTACGGCGCGAGGAGCCGCGGCGCGTCATCCCGGAGAGGGATGTTCCGCACTGTTCACCTGCGCGGTTCGCCCTGTCGTGCCCCTCGGCTCCGGGCTCTCGGGCGTCAGGCGGGGACGGCGTGCTCCACGCAGCGCACCGCGACGCACGCCGCGCAGACGACGTCCTGGTGACGGCACGACGGATCGGGGCAGTTCGCGGTGCGGCGGGTGGGCGTGCCGCACCCCGCGCACACGCCGACGACGGCGGCGTGATCCGAGAAGTCCACGGAACCGCGACCGTCGAACACGTAGAGCGAGCCCTCCCAGAGACCGTCGTCGCCGAACTGCTGCCCGTACCGGACGATGCCGCCGTCGAGCTGGTACACCTCGCCGAAGCCGCGCGCACGCATCAGGCTCGACAGCACCTCGCACCGGATCCCGCCGGTGCAGTAGGTGACGACGGGCCGCCCCTTGAGGTCGTCGTACGCCCCCGAGTCGAGCAGGCCCACGAACTCACGGGTGGTCTCCACCGGCGGGACCACGGCTCCGGCGAAGCGTCCGATCGCCGCCTCGAGGGCGTTGCGACCGTCGAAGAAGACGACGTCCTCGCCCTTCTCCGCGACGAGGGCGTGCAGCGCATCCGGGGACAGGCGGGTGCCGCCGCCGATCACGCCGTGCTCGTCGACGCGCAGTTCGTCCGGGGCGCCGAAGGACACGATCTCCGCGCGCACCTTCACGCTGAGCTTCGGGAAGTCGGCGCTGAAGCCCTCCGCGTCCACGGCCGTCCCCTCGCTCCATTTCACGTCGGCGTCCGCGAACGGCGCGTAGGAGCGGAAGGAGCGCAGCCACGTCTTGAGCGCGGGGAGATCGCCGCCGAGGGTCCCGTTGATCCCGTCCGCGGAGATCAGGATCCGGCCGCGCAGGTTCAAGGACGCGCACAGGTCGCGCTGCCAGAGGCGGATCGCCTCCGGATCGGGGAGCGGCGCGAAGGCGTAGAACAGCACGATCTTCGGGGTGGGCATCCGAAGATCCTAACCGTCCGTCCCGTCCTCGGAGCGTGCCGTCCCCGTGGCGGAGCCCGCCGCGCGAGCGGCATCCTTCTCCGGCCGCGACCTGCGCCGCGCCCACGCCCCCGCCGCGTCGCTCGACAGTGCCAACAGAGCAAGGCACTGCAGGGACGCCGAGAGGAGCGTGCCGTTGAACCCGAGCACGGCTTGCCCGTCGAGATAGTCGATCGCGGTGGAGACGATCCCGATCGCGAGCAGCACCATGAGGAGGGCCCGTGATCGCCGTCCGCGACGCAGGACGAACCAGGCCATCACGAGCTGCGCCGCGGAGACCGCGGTCGCGAACGCGAGCAGCAGGAACAGCGAGATCCGCACCTCCGCCGCCCCGTCCGCGACGATCCTCCGGATCTCCGGATCGGTCGCGGCACCGAAGAACAGGGCGGCGAGGTCGAGGAGTCCTCCGAGCACCACGACGGCGACACCGAAGACCGTGGCGAGGGGTGCGCGATGCAGCGAGCGATCCGCTGTCGTGCGCAGCGACTCCCCGTGACCCTCGACGTCGGCCGGGGCGGTCGGCTCCGCCTCCTGCTCGACCGGGACGTCCGAGACGTCGATGATCGGCAGATCTCCGTCGGTGATGAAGCGATCGCCCCCGCCGTTGCGCGAGTGATAGCCGGTGGTGAAATCGTGCAGCTCGCGTACCCGCACCGCCGGATCGGCGTCGCGCGCGCTGCGCACGACGAAGTCCCGCTCAACGTCGGTGTTCTCGTCGATGCGGTGGGTCACCTGCAGGGTGAACAGGCTCAGCCCCACGTCGGTGTCGTAGGTCGCGGCACCGAGCCAGTCGGTCTTCGCGCCTCCGGGCAGCAGCCATCCGGGCGGACAGTGCCAGAAGCGCACGTGATGACGCTGCTTCGGATTGCCCGCGACCTCCTGCTGGTAGGCCACGTCGTGGCGTCGCCCGAACAGCATGAGCGGCGAGACGGGAGCGGTCGGATAACTGCGCCGCGTGAGGGTCGAGACGATGATGCCCCAGGTCGATGCGGCCGTGATCTCGTCGGCGCGATGCCAGCCCGCACCGGTCATCACCGCGTCGAGCTGCGCGGCGGAACCGTCGACCCCCAGATTCACGGGATCGCCGAGCAGCCCGTCGGCCGTGCGCGTGCGTCCGAAGAAGTAGTCCGGAACGTACAGGTCGCTGAGCATCCGGTGCAGGCGCGGCAGGACGAGATACGCCATGATCGCCCACACGGGGATGAACAGCAGCACCGACCAGGGGTACCGGAATCCCTGGATCGCGATGATGACGGCGAGCCAGACGGCGGAGGCCGTGGCGAGCAGGAACGCGATCCGGTCGACGACCGTCGCGGCGGGCAGCGGCTGCTGCATCTGAAGGGCCCAGCGACGGCGGGACGGATGCGACTCTTCCCCAGGCACGCGCACCTCCTTGACTCGCTCTCATCCTGGCACGGTGTCGGCGCGGAGGAGGAGCCTCGACGGATGCGGTGTCCTGATGCCCTCTTCGGATCCGTTAGACTGGTCCGGTTGTCCTCCTGGTGACGTGTCCGAGCGGCCGAAGGAGCACGCTTGGAAAGCGTGTGTTGTGCAAGCAACCGCGGGTTCGAATCCCGCCGTCACCGCCACCAGCGAAGCGCCGCCCCGATCACGGGTGCGGCGCTTCGTCCTTCCCCGGGCATGTCGTTCTCCGGGCACGTCGTTCGCCGATGCCGTCGGCCCCCACGCCGCCGATCCGTCAGCGCGACCGGCCCGCCGGCGTGGCGATCCCGTACGTCGTGCTGCCGTCGCCGCTCGCGAGCTCCTGGAAGCCTAGTCGCTCGTAGAACGCTCCGGCCGGGGCGTTGTCGGCGTTCATGGCGAGGTGCAGAGCGGGAACGCCCCGTCGGCCGAGCTCGGCGAGCAGCGTCTCGATGAGCCGGCGTCCGAGGCCCTGACCCTGGGTCTCCGGCAGCAGGTCGATGTGCAGATGGGCGGGGTAGTCCCGCGGGATCGCGTCCTCGCTCGGAGCGACGCGCTCGCCGTAGGCGAGGAAACGGTCCTGAGCGGTGGGCTCCGCGGACCCGGATCCTCGGTAGAGGCCCTTTCGGGACGGCCACCAGGTGTCGCGGAACCAGGTCGAGAACGCATTGGTGTCGTCCGTGGCGACGACATAGCCGATCACCCGCCCATCGTCGGACTCGACGACCCAGCACAGGTCAGGGTGGCGCTCGGCGTACGGCACCGCGAACAGATCGCCCCACAGGCGGTCGTCCTCGAGCATCCCCGTCGCGTCCTTGCCGACGTCGGCGGTGCGCAGGCACACGTCGTACAGGCCGGGAATGTCCTCAGGACGGAACGGGCGGATGCGGGACACGGGACCCCCTCGATCGCGGGCGGGTGGATGCCCTCAGCCTAGCGAGCGGGGCGGAGGCGACACCGCGTCCCCGGAGGGGGCGTGCGCGCGGTCGGCGCGGCCGGCGCCGCCGCGCGCCCAGCTCCAGAGAACGGCGGCGGTCAGCAGCGCCATGCCCGCGCCCAGCAGCGCGCCGCCGACCGTGTCGCTGAACCAGTGCACGCTGAGCACGGTCCGGGAGAAGCCCATCGCCACCGTCCACACGAACCCGCCGACGGCCACGCCGATCGACGGGAACAGGAACCACAGCACGACCCCGAGGGTCGCGGCGTTCGCCGTGTGTCCGGACGGGAAGGATCCGAAGTCGGAGGCGATGAGCAGATCCTGGGGTCGTGCGCGCCCCAGGGCGTTCTTCACGATCTGCACCGCCCCGGCGCTGACGACGAAGGCGATCAGCACGAACGCCCCGCCGCGCCACCCTCGCCGCATCGCGCCGAGCGCGGCGACGACGAGCGGGGTGACGAAGGTCGCCACCCACCCCCCGCCGAGGAAGTTCATGCCGAGTGCGCCGCCGACGAGCGGCGGCCAAGAGCGCCACTCCCCCATCTCGAGGTTCCATGCCTCGTCGAGTCCGGCGATCCATCCCGGATGCACCGCGATGATGGCGCCGGTTCCCGCCGCGATCGCCACGAACACGAGGCCGAGCAGGAGAGCGGTGCGACGGGTCATCCCGCCATTCTGCCGTGACGTCCGAGGGAGAACCCGTGAGCGGGCCCGCCCTCGGACGCCGACGGGTCAGCCCTTCGTCGCTCCGGCCAGCAGGCCGCGGACGAAGAAGCGCTGCAAGGCGAAGAACACGACGAGCGGGACGATGATCGAGATGAACGTTCCCGCGGACTGCAGGAACCACTTGTCGCCCCACGACCCCGACAGCGAGTTCAACGTCTGCGTCAGCGGCAACGAGGTGTCCGGGGCGAAGATCGTCGCCACGAGCAGATCGTTCCAGACCCAGAGGAACTGGAAGATCCCGAACGACGCGATCGCGGGCATCGCGAGCGGCAGGATGATGCGGAAGAAGATCTGCCCGTGCCCTGCCCCGTCGACCCGCGCCGCCTCGACGACCTCGCCGGGGATCTCGGCGATGAAGTTGTGCAGCATGAAGATCGCGAGAGGCATCGCGAAGATCGCGTGCGCGATCCAGACCGTCGCGAAGCTGTGATCCACGTCGCGCAGGGTGAAGCCGGGGAAGATCTGCGTGCCGAACAGCGTGAGCCCGCGCGAAAACAGCGACAGCAGGGGCACGAGAGCCATCTGGATCGGCACGATCTGCAGGGCGAACACGAACACGAACACGAGGTTGCGCCCCTTGAAGTTCATCCACGCGAAGCCGTAGGCGGCCAGGGACGCGATGAAGATCGGGATCACCGTGGCCGGGATCGTGATGGCGAGCGAGTTGATGAACGACGCACCCAGCGTCAGCGCCGTGCCTCCGGAACTGAGCGCGTCCGCGTAGTTGCTGAGCGTGAACGAGGGGTTCACGAACACCGTCCACCACCCGGTGCTGTTGGAATCGGCACCGGGACGGAACGAGGTGACGAACAGCCCGAAGGTCGGGATCGTCCAGAAGATCGCGATGACGACCGCCGCGATCGTGGCGCCCTTCGACGTGAGCCGCTTCTGCGCGGTCGCCTCGTTGCGGCGGGTGTCCCGCGCCACCTGGCGCTTGGTGCGGTTGTCGGTGACGACGGCCTGTGTGGCGCTCATCAGCGGATCTCCCTCTGCTTGGCCATCTGCCGGGCGTTGTAGACGATCAGCGGCAGCACGAACAGGAACAGCACGACGGCGAGCGCCGAGGAGTGCCCGTAGCTCTGGAACCGCTGCTGCTGGTTCACCATCTCGAAGCCCAGCACCGTGCTGTTCGCACGGCCTCCGGTCATGACGGCGACGATGTCGTAGACCTTGAGCGAGGCGATCGTGATGGTCGTCAGCACGACGATGAGGGAGGAGCGGATCCCGGGGACCGTGACGTTGCGGAACCGATCCCAGGCGTTCGCGCCGTCGAGCGCGGCCGCCTCGAGCTGCTCGGTCGGCACGGCCTTGATCGCCGCCGACAGGATCACCATCGCGAAGCCGGTCTGCGTCCAGATGAACACGACGAGCAGGCAGATCGTGTTGACCAGCGGCGTCGTGTCGAGCCAACCGATCGGCTTCGCCCCGAACATCGTGACGATCGCGTTGAGCAGGCCGATCTGGTCGCCCTGGCGGTAGTCGTAGATGAACTTCCAGATGATGCCGGCGCCGACGAACGAGATCGCGACCGGCATGAACACGAAGACCTTGAGGATCTTCTCGCCGCGCGCCCTGTCGATGAACACGGCGTAGGCGAGGCCGAAGATCGTCGAGACGATCGGTGCGATCAACGCCCAGATCAGCGTGTTGATGACCGACCAGAAGCCCTCCGGGTTCGTGAACACCCACTGGTAGTTCTCGAAGGCGACGAAGTCCTTCCCGGTCTTGTCGAAGAACGACTGGATCACGGTGCTCACGGCCGGGTAGATGAGGCCGATGAACAGCAGCAGAACGGCCGGCGCCATGAACAGCGTGAGCTGGAACAGGTAGCCGGAGCCCTCGCGCGCGCGGTAGTCGGCGAAGAACAGCAGCCCTCCCGCGACCAGGGCGATGATCATGACGTAGACGACCGCGTTCTGATACGGACGCAGCAGCATGAACGCCAGCACCGGGATGGCGAAGCAGGCCACGAGGCGCAGCCAGAAGTAGCCCTTGCCGTGCCGGGGCGCGTACTCGATGAGCACCAGCAGCACGCCGGCGACGATGCCGAAGACGATCAGCACGAGCGGGATCTGCAGAAGCGGGTTCAGGCCGCCCAGCCAGATGAAGAACGAGTTCAGCGAGAAGCCGAGTGAGGTCGGCTTCGGGCTCTCCGCCGGGCCGCCGGCGATGAGAGCGATGAAGACCCCGACGATCACCACGGCGCCGACGATGTAGGCGCCGATCGTGACCGATCGGGAAGCGGTGGTGCGTCCGGAGCGCGGTGACTCGATCGTGCGATCGGATCTCGCGGTCTCGGTCGCTGTGGACTGCGACATGGTGGAGCCCCTTCCGGGTTCGACGGTGAACGCTGGCAGGATCGGCCGGTGACGACTGCGGGGCCGTCCGCGGATGACGCGGACAGGCCCCGCAGCACCACAGGGTGGTGGCCAGACTAGTTCTTGTAACCGGCCTGGATGTCGCTCAGCACCTGATCGGTCGACTTTCCGTCGATCCAGCTGACCATGCCCTTCCAGAAGGATCCCGAGCCGACGGTGGACGGCATCAGGTCGCTCGCGTCGAAGCGGAGCGTGGTGTTCGGGTCCTGGACCGTCTTCATCGCGTCCTGCAGGAACTCGCTCGACGCCAGCGAGGCGTCCGCGTTCTTGTTCGCGGAGATGACGCCGCCCAGCTTCACGCGTGCGTTGGCGAAGTCGGCGGAGGACATGAACTCGAGGACCTTCTTGGTCGCCGCGCTGTCGCTGAACCCAGCGACGAACTCGCCACCGCCCTCGATCGCGTTCTCGCCTTCCTTGATGCCCGGGAGCACGAATGCGTAGACGTCGCCGTCAGGGGCGACCTTCGGCGCCGCGCCCGCCTTCGTCTTCACGTCGAGGAAGTTCGACGAGAGGAAGGAGGCCTGGTGGGTCAGCGCGCAGGAGCCGTCTGCGACCTTGGCCGCGACATCGGCGAACGCCGTGGAGTTGATGCTCTTCACGTCGCCGAAGCCGGCGTTGACGTACTTCGGGTCGAGGAGGATCTGGCCGACGGCGTCGAAGGCCTCCTTGATCTGCGGGTCGGTGAACTTCACCTTGTTCTCGACCCACTGGTCGTAGACGTCCGGGCCGCTCTGACGCAGCACGAGGTCCTCGATCCAGTCGGTGCCCGGCCAGCCGGACGCGTCACCGGAGGCGAAGCCCGCGCACCACGGCGCCTGCCCCGTCTTCTCCTGGATCGTCTTGGTCAGCGTGAGCAGCTCGTCCCAGGTCTTGGGGACCTCGACGCCGAGCTCCTTGAACTTCGCCGGGGAGTACCAGACGTAGCCCTTGACGTTGGCGAGCATCGGAGCGGCGTAGAACTTGCCGTCGAACGTGCCGTACTTCTTCCAGTCCTTGGACCAGTTCTTGTCGACGTTGGCCTCGACCTCGCTGGGCGCGGTCTTGACGTCGCCCGTGTCGACGAGGCTCTTGAGCAGACCCGGCTGCGGCACGATCGCGATGTCGGGGGCGCTGCCACCCTGCACCTTGGTGACGATGTTGCCCTCGAAGCTCTTGTCGCCCGTGTAGACGACCTTGATGCCCGTGTCCTTCGTGAACTGGTCGAAGGACTTGTTCAGCAGGTCGGCCTCGGATCCCGTGATGCCGCCGGAGATCTTGACGGTCTCCCCCTTGCCGGACGAGTCCCCCGACGAGCTGCCGCCCTCGGCGCAGCCGGCGAGGGCGAGGCCCGAGACGGCGAGCAGAGCCAGCGGCACCACCAGACGACGTCGCTGAGACATTCCCATACGTTTCTCCTTTGAATCGCGCGAAGACGGGTTTCCCCGCGCTGGGGGCTCCTCCCAGGAACCGTTTCCAGGCGACACTAACGAGCCGAAGACGGCCGCCGCAACGTTGTTCTGGTCACAACTGCATAACCGGATGTGTTTCCGGGATATATCGTGGGAGCGTTTTCAGGAAACCGGTTCCATATGCGTCCGCCGATCGCTAAGGTGAGGTGGTCGTGAGGAGAAGCGGTGACAGGGATCATCGATGTGGCGCTGCGTGCGGGTGTCGCCAAGTCGACCGCGAGCCGCGCCCTCAGCGGCAACGGCTACGTCTCCGCCGAGACCAGGGAGCGCGTGGAGCGCGCCGCCCGCGAACTCGCCTACTCCGCCCATTCGAGTGCGTCGAGTCTGGCGACCGGCCGCACGTCGACGGTCGGCGTCATCATGCCGACCGTCGATCGCTGGTACTTCGCGGAGCTGCTCAACGGGATCCAGCGCGCGCTCGTCGACGACGGGCTCGACCTCAGCCTCTACGGCGCGGCGGAGGGGAGCACAGAGCGCGCCCGGATGCTGAACCACGCGCTGGCGGGGCGGAGGTTCGACGGCATCATCGCGGTGTGCCTCCAACCCGGCGCGCACGAGCTCGAACGCCTCGAGGGGACGGGTCTCCCCCTCGTCTCGGTCGGTCCCTACACGGGCCGGGCGGACACGGTCACGATCGACGACGTCGCGGCGGCCCGGGTCGCGACGGAGCACCTCATCGACCTCGGACACGAGGAGATCGCCTTCCTCGGTGCCGTGCCCGACGCCGACCGGTTCAGCTACGGCGAGCGCAAGCGCCTCGACGGATACGTGCAGGCGATGACGGCCGCCGGCCTGGGACAGCGCATCAGGGTCGTTCCGACCCCCTCCACGATCCCCGAGGCGTTCGCGACGGCCGCCGCTCTGCTCGCCGACCGCCGACGGCGCCCGACGGCGATCGCCGCGGTGTGCGACGAGGCCGCGGTCGGGGCGATGCTCGCGGCGCAGCGCCTCGGCATCGCGGTTCCCAGCGAGCTCAGCGTGATCGGGATCGACGACCACCGCTACGCCGCGATGTTCAGCCTGACCACGATCCGGCAGTCTCCGAAGGAGCAGGGGGCGGTCGCCGTTCGCCTGCTCCGCGCGCGCATCCAGGATCCGGATGCGGAGCCCGAGCACGTCGTCGCCCCGGCGATCCTCGTGGCCCGCGCGTCGACGGCGGCGCCGCGCCTGGATCCCGCACGTTGAGCCGCCCTCGTCGCCCGGCCTCGCCCGGACAGCACGAAGGCCCCGGGAGAACCCGGGGCCTTCGCGAAGAGCGTTGCAGGAACGCGATTACTTGAGGGTAACCGTCGCGCCGGCCTCCTCCAGAGCGGCCTTGGCCTTCTCGGCGGCCTCCTTGTTGGCGCCCTCGAGGACGGCCTTGGGGGCACCGTCGACGACGGCCTTGGCCTCGCCGAGGCCCAGCGAGGTGAGCTCGCGGACCGTCTTGATGACCTGGATCTTCTTGTCGCCCGCGGCCTCGAGGATGACGTCGAACGAGTCCTTCTCCTCCTCGGCCTCGGCGGCACCCGCGCCACCCGCAGCGCCGGCGACGGCGACGGGAGCGGCAGCGGTGACCTCGAACTTGTCCTCGAACGCCTTCACGAACTCGCTGAGCTCGACAAGGGTCAGACCAGCGAACTGGTCGAGCAGCTCCTCAGTGGTGAGCTTCGCCATGATGTTTCTCCTAATAGATGGGGTTTGTGGGGTGAAGACCGTGCCGGGCTCAGGCAGCCGCGGCGGTCTCCAGCTTCTCGCGGAGGGCGTCGATGGTGGCCGCGGCCTTGCCCATCGTCGCCTTCATCATGCCCGCAGCCTTCGCCAGCAGAACCTCACGGCTCTCCAGGGAGGCGTACTTGTTGACCTCGTCGGCACTGAGGGCGTTGCCCTCGAAGATGCCGCCCTTGATCACGAGAAGCGGGTTCGCCTTGGCGAAGTCACGCAGAGCCTTGGCAGTGGCGACGAAGTCACCGTGCACGAACGCCACGGCCGACGGACCCTTGAGGTCGTCGTCGAGCGCCGTGATCCCCGCGTTGTTCGCGGCGATCTTGGTCAGCGTGTTCTTCACCACGGCGTAGTCCGCGTCCTGACGGATGCTGTTGCGCAGCTGCTTGAGCTGGGCAACCGTCAGACCGCGGTACTCGGTCAGCAGGACGGCGTTCGAGTTCTCGAAGTTCTTCGTGAGCTCGGCGACCGATGCATCCTTCTGCGCCATGGTCACTCCTTGATGGGTACGGGATGCCCCACGGCGGTGGGGCATCGGCCTCGTCCGCGGCACGCTCTGCGAAAAACAAAAATGCCCCGGCGCAAGCGCACGGAGCAGAATCCAGGAGAATCTTTCGTGTCACCTGCGCGGGCCCCTGCTCAGCAGTGCTTCGATCGTCCTGCGCTCACGCGCACGACGACGACCGGCGGTCTTCGGTTGACACCAGCTTACGGGATGCCCGTGGTCCCGCCAAATCGGCTGGTCCGGCCGATTCGGCGCAGCCCGGGTCGCGCCCGCCGAGCGAACCCGGCGTGCCAGGGCGGACGCGTCGGTCGTCGGAGGTAGCCTCGACAGGTGACCCCGGAACTCGAAGCGCGCATCGTCGCCGACTCGCGCGACCGGGTCGCCTGGCTGCGCGCCAGGGCTCGCGGCATCACCGCGACCGATGTCGCCGGACTCACGAGCGAGACGTCGATCCGCCGTGCCGCGGACGCCAAGCTCGGCGCCGGTCCGCGGTTCGCCGGCAACGCCTACACCGATCACGGACGCCGCCGAGAGCCCGAGATCGCCGCCTGGGTCGCCGCGACCCACGGCATCCTGCCGTCGTCCGCGCTGTTCCGCGCCGAGATCGAGCCGCGCCACCTCGCCACGCCGGACGGGATCATGCAGGACGCGGACGGTCGGGTCACGCTCGCCGAGATCAAGACGACGAACAAGTCCTGGCGCGGGATCCCGAAGACCTACCTGCGCCAGGTGTGGTGGCAGCAGCACGTTCTCGGCGCGGAGCGCACGCTCTTCGTCTGGGAGGAGCACCTCGACTTCGAGCCGGTGCACGACGAGCCCCACTGCGTGTGGATCGACCGGGACGACCGCGAGATCGCCTCGCTCGTGGGGCTCGCGACGCGCCTCATCGACGAGCTCTATCAGCGCACCACGGGGCGCACCCCTCCGACGCGTGCGACGACGCCGGTCGAGAGCCGCCGCGACGCGCTCCGCGAGCGCGACATGTTCCGCGCGCTGGCCCTCGCCGACTGACCACCTCCGCACGCGGCCCGAAGAGGGCCGCGTCACGGACTGGGTGCGGTGCTCATGGAGCACGTCGGATTGATGCCGGCGACCCCCGCCGAGGCCGTCGCGACGATCCACCCGGACGTCCACGAGCCGGGTCCCTTGAGACGGATGCCGAACTTCACCGAGCCCCCCAGCACTCCCCCGAGCAGCCCCGCGGACACCACCGTGGTGTACGCCGAGGGCGTGCCCGTGGTATGGATGCTGCCCAGGAGCGCACCGGTGATCGGCGTCAGGATCCCGCCGACGATCCACCCGTACTCCGCGTCGGCGCTGCTGTACCCCGTCGCCCCCGCCGGGATGCGCCAGGTGATCGTGACCTCCGGGTTCGCTCCGGCGAGACCGGTCGTCAGCACGCAGCCGGGCGCGAGGGACTGCGGCGCCGGCACCGCGGTGGCGGTGAGGGTCGCCGCCGCGTACTCGCCGTCGCCGAAGGCCGCGTCGGTGCGCGGCACGGCCGGGGCCTGCAGCCCCACGAGCAGGGCCAGGGCTCCCAGGAGCGCGACGATGCGGGAGCCGTTCCTCATCGGGAGCCCTCACCTCGGCGCCCGCGACGGATCCAGGCCCGCAGCGTGCCGGTGCCCGCCGCGATCAACAGGCCCGCTGCGACGATCACGACGACCGGCGGGGCTGCACCCGTCGTCGCGAGAGCGGTGGGATCCGTGGGGCCCGTCTCGAGCCGATCCCCGAGGCCGTCCGCGTGCACGCGGAGCTGTGTCGAGGCTCCCGGTGCGCCAGCGCCCTCCATCCGCACGTCGATCCGGACATGGGCCACGCGATCGGACGGGACGGCGTCCAGAGGGACGGTCACGCCGTCCCTCGGGATCGCCCAGTCGGTGCGCAGGGTCTCGGTCGGGCTCGTGCACGCGCCGTCCGCGGTGGCGGAGGTGCACAGCGAGACGTCGGCCACGAGCGCGACCGTGCCCGTTCCGCTCATCCCCAGCCGGATCCGGCCGGGGTCGGGGGCGTCGGCGCTCACGGTCAGCTCCCAGCGCACGCTCGCCCCGGCCAGTGCGGAGGCGGCCGCCCAGTCCGCCGTCGACACGATGCGGACGTAGCGTCCCTGGATCACCTCGGTGCTCTGGCTCGCGCGGGCCGGAGCCCCGGGGAGCAGCCAGAGGACGGCGGCCGCCAGTGCCACCGCGACGACCCGCCCGCAGCGCCTCATGACGACGGATCCGTCCTCCTCCGCCGGCGCGCGACCGACCGCGGCCAGAACGACCAGGTGACCAGCCCTGCGGCGCCGAGCGTCAGCCCGCCGAGCACCAACGGATGCCCGAGGGCCACGATCGCCGGAGCGAGGCCGGGGATCGCGAAGCGCACGATGCGCACCTGGGACACCGTGTAGGGCGCGAGGTCGTCCTGGGCGTTCGCGTCTCCGCGCAGCGTCAGCACGCGCTGCGCTCCGCCCTCTCCCGGTGCCACCGCGCGCACGCGGTGGGTGACCGGGAGCTGTCCGGCACGATCCACGGTGACGACGTCGCCCACGTGCACCCGGTCGGCGGGGATCTGCTGCACGATCGCGACGGATCCCGCGGGGATCGTCGGCGCCATCGATCCGGTGCGGAACAGGATGAGCGTGATGTGCGCCGTGAGCGCGAGGATCACCAGGACGATGCAGAGCGCGCCCGCCACCGCGGCCGCCCACAGCAGGGCCTCGCCGACCACACCGGCCCCGGGGTTCCGCCGCGCGTGCGCCGATTCCGACAGAGGCTCGCGCGGCGGGCGCCGCTCGGCGGCCTCCCTCTGAGCACGACGGGTGCGGATCGGGGCGATCGTCTCGGCCACGAGGACTCCTCTCTGGGCACCGGTCTCAGCTGGACGTTCCGGCGAACTGCCACACGGGGCTCACGGTGAGCGACTGGGCCGCATTCCCGACGCCGCTGCCCATGCTCACGGCGAGGCAGTAGTTCACCTGGTTGGCGCCGTTGGCCTGCACGGTCTGGGACGCCGCGGCACCCACGTTGAGCGCGGTGCCGTCGGCGATGAGCGTGGTCCCCGCGGCATAGTCGGCCGCGGACGCGCACTGCGCCGTCGAGACGGTCTTCACGCCGTAGGTGAGGTAGTCGGCCAGAGTCCCCGCACCGTAGGTGGCACCCTGCAGCCGGACGGTTCCGGCGACCGACCCGCTCGCGGTCTTCACGCTGAACAGCGCGTATACCGTCTTGCCCGGAGCCAGAGCGGAGGCGTCCGCCGCGAGGGCGAAGGTCAGGGTCGCCGGCGCCCCCACGGGATGACTGGTGAACGTCCCCGTGCTCGCCGCGAGCCCCAGGATGTCGAAGCTTCCCGCGGTGAACGTGCCGCGCGCGTACTCGCCGTCGTTCCAGCTCGCCAGCGTCACCCCGCTGCCCACGCCCAGCACGAGGCCTCCCGCGAGCGCGGCCCTGAGTCGTCGGGACGCGAGGCTGTGCCGCCTCCTCGGCCGATCCCGCAGCGACCGTCGGGTCGGCAAGCGCGCGCCGGGACGCGAGGAGGACGGGTCCACGACGGGCTCAATTCGAGGTGGCCGTGAACTTCCAGACCGCAGTCGCCGTGGCGCCCTGCTGCAGCACCGCCTGGCTGCCCGCGGTCACCACAAAGCACAGTTTCTGCGGCGTCCCCGGGTTGCCGGCCGTTCCCTTGCTGAGGGGGAAGGTCGTCGCCCCGGTTCCGGTCGAGAGAGTCGTGCCGGTCAGGATCACGGTGCCGCTCTGCACGCCGGTCGCGTCGCAGGTCGTCGCCGCGCCCACGGTGTAGACCTTGTACGAGATGTTCGGCGCGTTCGCGCCGCTCGACGAGTCCAGCGACGGGGTGACCGTGGCGTTGGCCGTGGTCGTGCCGGTCAGCTGCACCCAGTACGGCGCGTAGACCACGTCGCCCGGCGACAGGTTGCCGAAGTTGGCGGAGAAGGTCAGGCCGAGCCCGGGGCTCGTCGCGTGGTCGGCGTAGGTGGTGCCGTCGCCCGAACCCTGCATGTTGAACGACCCGGCCGTGAACGTGCCCGTGGCGAACTCGGAGTCGTTCCAGGCGGCCAGGGTGATCGCTGCGCCGACGCCGAGCACGAGACCGCCGGCGAGAACGGCCAGGATCTTGCGACGATTGCGGGTCGACGAGGAGGGTGTGGCGTTCATGTGATCGTCCTTGCGGTCAGTGCGATGTGCCCTGATCCTGCATCCCGAAATATCGGCATGCAAGGACGGTGTCCCGTTTCGAGCGAGACCTGTCGCCGATTGATTTCCCGGCGCGCTCCTGTCGTTTTCCGATCGCCGCGGTCGGTAAGGCTCCCCGCTGCTCAGTCGGTCGGTGCGAGAGCGACCACGGAGCCGAGCGCGTCGCGATGCACCGCGATCGCCGGCCCTGCCGCGTCGATCAGCACGCCCGTCATCTCGGGGTGCTCGGCGATGACCGCTCCGAGCTGCTCGGCGCTGAACGGCATCGGCTGATCGCCGCGGCCCAGCGCGATGATCTCCAGCGGGTGGCTGAACAGCTGCAGGTAGCGGGATCCGTCCGGGGTGTGCGCCTCCGCGATGCCGAACTGGCCATTGCCGTCGACGTCGCTGACCGCCACCCACAGCCGCGCCGTGGTCAGCGCCTCGGCGATGCCGACCTCGGATCCGGCGTCTCGCGGCGCCGCGAGCAGCGTTTTGAGTGCGAAATCGGGGTCGCCCTCCTCGAGCGCCTTCTGCAGGATCTCGGACGGGAAGACGACCCGGTTCGGCGCCGACGCGTTGTCGATGATGAGGCCGGCGAACGGTCCCTGCACGACCTGCTGGTAGACGGCCTGGACGGGCTGGATCACCGCCGAGGTCTCCGTCGGGTCGGCCTCGTTCTGCAGCACGGAGTCCCGCACGGCGGCGGCGGTGCTGAAGGCGAGCATGAAGGAGTTCTCGCCGTCGTTGACCACGGCGATCGAGAGGGGCTTGCCCTCCTTGATCTGCTCACCGGCATCGCCGTGCACGCTGAGGAACAGGTTGCCCTGCAGCGACTGTCGGAGCACCCCGAGCAGCTCCGCCTGGCTCGCGTCCTCGCCGAGCATGGCCAGGGCCTCGCGGAGCAGCACGTTGTCCGGCATCCCGGGGATCGACTCGGTCGGCTCCGGCGGATCGGCGGGGGCGAGCGGAAGCGGCGGGCGGCCTCCGGCCACGGGCGCCTGCGCGGGGTCCACCGTCTGCGGCACGTCGTCCGGCACGGGGTCGAGCAGGTCCGATCCCGCCTCCGGTGCGTCGACGGGGGCACTCACGTCGGGGCCCGCGGGCGTACCGAGCCCGCGGAAGGCCTGCACCGACACGTTCACGACCGGGGCGGACGCCTCGTCGACTGCGCCGGCGGCAGCGTGCGCCTCCGTCTCCGTACCGTCGACCGCCGCGGCGGCATCCCCCGATCCTGAGGCGTCGTCGTGGTTCTTGCGTCGCGAGAAGAGAGCCATTGCGCCAGCCTAACCGGATCCTCGGCGAGGGCTACGGCGATCCCGGCGAGGTCAGATCTTGGCGATGGGAGCGATCTTGACGAGGAGCTTCTTCTGGCCCGCGGCGTCGAAGCGGACGTGGGCGATGCGCTTGGCGCCCTCGCCCGTGATCGCCTCGACCCTGCCCTCGCCGAAGTCGTCGTGGCGGATCCGATCTCCCGCCGCGAGCTCGAGGTCGCCGTTGTCGCGCACCTTCGCGGTGACCCGGTTCGGGAACTTGTCCATCGCGGTCGAGAGGGGGGTCAGACCCTCGCGCTTCGGCAGCGCCCGCGCCGCGAACCGGTCGCCGGACCCGCCGCCGGATCCGCCGAAGCCGCCCGGGCGCCGGGCGTTGAGCGCCCGCGACTGCGTGCCCCCGCGCGAGTTCACGTCGCCGGGCGACTGACGCCAGTCGATGAGCTCCCCGGGGATCTCTTGAAGGAAACGACTGGGCATCGCCACGGACACCTCGCCGAACTGGGCACGAGTCATCGCGAGCGACAGATGCAGACGCTGCCGGGCGCGGGTGATGCCCACGTAGAACAGACGCCGCTCCTCCTGCGGCCCCCCGGGCTCGTTCGCCGAGATCCGGTGCGGGATGAGGTCCTCTTCGACGCCCGTGACGAACACCGCGTCGAATTCCAGCCCCTTCGCGGTGTGCATGGTCATGAGCGAGACCACCCCGGACTCGTCGTCCAGATCGTCCGAGTCGGCGACCAGCGCGACCTCGGCCAGGAAGTCGGCGACCGTGCCCTCCGGGTTGTTCCGCGCGAACTCCCGGGTCACGGCGATGAGCTCGTCCACGTTCTCCAGACGCGCCTCGTCCTGCGGATCCCGGCTCGCGCGCAGTGCGTCCAGGTAGCCGCTCTTCTGCATGAGCAGGGTCAACCCCTCTGCGACGGCGGTGGGCGGCGCGACCTCGCCGCTGGAGGGAACCATGATGTCCGAGGCCTCGCGGAGCACGGCGTCGAGCTGGGCGATCGACGCCTGCAGCTTGGGGCCGACGCCGACCTGAGCCGGATGCGCCAGCGCATCCCGGAAGCTCAATCCGTGCTCCTCCGCGAACCGCGCGATGGCCGTCTCCGTGACGTCGCCGATACCCCGCCGCGGTCGGTTGAGGATCCGTCGCACCGCCATCTCGTCGGCCGGGTTCGCGACCGCGACGAGATAGGCCAGCGCGTCCTTGATCTCGGCACGCTCGTAGAACTTCGTGCCGCCCATGATCTTGTAGGGAACGGCCGCGCGGATGAAGATCTCCTCCAGCGCGCGCGACTGCGAGTTCGTACGGTAGAACACCGCCATCTCGCCGTAGGGCATTCCCGCCCGTCGCAGCGCCTCGACCTCGTCGGCGACGAACTGCGCCTCGTCGTGCTGCGAGTAGCCCGTGAAGCCGACGATCGCGTGCCCCGCGCCCTTGTCGCTCCAGAGCTTCTTGTCCTTGCGGTCGAAGTTGTTGCTGATGACGGCGTTGGCGGCGGAGAGGATGTTCTGCGTCGACCGGTAGTTCTGTTCGAGCAGCACGACCTTGGCCCCCGGGAAGTCGCGCTCGAACTCACTGATGTTGCGGATGTCCGCGCCGCGGAACGCGTAGATCGACTGATCGGAGTCGCCGACCACGGTGAGCGCGGCCCCCGGCTCCGCGCCGGCGGCCTCCTGCGGATCCGGCTCGAAGATCATCATGCCGTTCGAGGCATACGGTTCGGGCGCGCTCCCCTGCACCGGTCGGGTGAGCTCGTGGATGAGGGCGTACTGCGCGGCGTTGGTGTCCTGGTACTCGTCGACGAGGATGTGCCGGAACCGACGCCGGTAGACGTCGGCGACCTGCGGGAAGGCGCGGAAAAGGTAGACGGTCTGGCCGATCAGGTCGTCGAAGTCGAAGGCGTTGGCCTTCTGCAGCCGTCGCTGATAGTCGGCGAAGACCTCGACGAAGACCCGCTCCGCGGGATCGGACATGTTCGCCTGCCGGGCGTAGGACTCCGCATCCTGCAGTTCGTTCTTGAGCTTCGAGATGCGGGACTGCACCGCAGCGGGCGTGAATCCGAACGCATCCGCCTCGTGGTCCTTGACCAGTCGTTTGATGAGCGCCCGCGAGTCGCCCGAGTCGTAGATCGTGAACGATCTGGTGAACCCGAACTGCTCGGCCTCGCGTCGCAGGATGCGCACGCAGGCCGAGTGGAAGGTGGAGATCCACATGCCCCGCGCGGCGTCGCCGACGAGCTGCTCCACGCGCTCGCGCATCTCGCCCGCTGCCTTGTTGGTGAAGGTGATCGCGAGGATCTGACTCGGCCACGCCTCCCGCTGGCGCAGCAGCAGCGCGATCCGACGGGTGAGCACGCTCGTCTTCCCCGATCCCGCGCCCGCGACGATGAGCAGCGCCTGCCCGCGATAGGTCACGGCGTCGAGCTGCTGCGGATTGAGCCCGGCGAGCAGGTCGTCCGACGGCGCACCGGAGGGGGACGGAGCGGATCGGGGACCGGATCCGGGCGGTAGGACGACGGGGGAAGGGGCTTCGCTCATGACCCCTCAAGTCTAGATCGGGCCGCCGACACCGCGCCGGGATCAGGCGATCCGCGTCCCGGGGGGAAGTCTCCTCGCCGGCGTTCGCGTGCGCGCCCACGCGCCGGCGAACAGGGCGGCAGCGAGGACCAGCTGGATGCCCAGCCCGACGAACCAGCTCGGCACGGTCGCTGCGACCGTCTGCTCCGGAGTCTTCTGGATGTTCACGCCGGGGTGGCAGTCGTCCCAGGGTGCGTTCTGGGGCGGCAGTTGCGCGGAGCGGATCCCCACCTTGAGCGTGGAGAACAGGTCGGTCGGGTAGCCACGCTCGTCGAAGGTGCTCGGTGTGGCGTCGGCGAGGACCACGAACGGATTCGCCGCCAGGATGCCCCAGACCGCGTCGTATCGCGGCGTCTGGCTCGTACTCCGCTCCCAGTGATCGCAGATCGGCGCGCCGGTCTCGTCGTAGAGGCGGTACTGGTACGTCGTCCCGGTGCGGATCAGCGCCCCGCCGAGACCGAAGGCGATGAGGGTGCCGACGGTGAGCGCCGCGATCACGAGATAGGTGTTGGCGACCGAGAACAGCGGCCTCGACACGAGTCCGCTCCAGCCCACGCCGATCGCTGCGACGATCACGATCTCCGCCGCCAGCACGAGCAAGGAGACGAGCAGGACGTCCGGGCGCACGACCCCGGCGAACATCGAGACCACGAGGAACGGCACCGACACCAGGAGGAACGCCGTGCCGGTGAGGACGGCGCCCAGCAGCTTCCCGAGCAGGATGTCGCCGGTGCTCGCGAGCGTCGTCTGCACCGAGGCGAGCGTCGCCGCATCCCGGTCGCCGTTGATCGAGGAGCCGCTGAGCGTCGGCGAGATGAGGACGACGAGCAGCAGCACCAGCATGACGATCGCGGAGAAGACCCACGAGCCGGGTGCGGCGCCGCCTCCGCCGGCCGAGGCCGCGAAGGCGAGGATCGTCAGCACCGTGACGATCAGCAGCACCAGCGCGAACACTCCGAGCAGGATGTACCAGCCGACGCTGCGGAGCCGCTGGGTGAGCTCCAGGCGGGCGATGGTCCAGATCCGTGCGGCGCTCATCGTCCCTCCCCCAACGCGAGGAAGGACTGTTCCAGCTCGCTCTGAGCGGGAGCGAAGGCGCTCACCCGAAAGCCGCCGGCGACGAGCGCGGCGAGTCCGTCCGCCGCCGCGCGCTCGTCCGCGAACGTGACGAGCAGATCGCCGCGGTCGCTGCCCACCGCGTCCCTCGGGATCCGGAGCGCGCGGGCGACGCGCCCAGACACCCGCTCCGCTTCGTCGACGTCATCCGGGAGTGCGGGATCCCCGATCGTGCGGATCCGCCACGGCCGCGCCTGCGGCGACGGCGGAGGCACGACCTCTCCGGCGACGAGGAACACCGTGTCGTCGACGACCTCTTCGAGCTCCGACAGCACGTGACTGGAGATGAGGATCGTGCGTCCCTCGGCGGCGAGGCGGCGCAGCAGCTCACGGAGCTCCACGCGGGCGAGCGGATCGAGGCCCGATGCGGGCTCGTCCAGCAGCAGCACACGCGGGTCGTGCACGAGCGCGCGCGCCAGTCCGAGCTTCTGCTTCTGGCCGCGCGACAACACCTTCGCGGGCGAGGCGGCGAGGTCGCCGAGACCGACGAGAGCGATGAGCTCCTCGGCCCGGTGCCGCGCGTGGTCGCGCCCGAGGTCGTAGAGCCGGGCCGTCGTCTCGATGCTCTCGCGGACCGTGAGCGACGGCCAGGCGCCGAGGGCGTCGGGCATCCACCCGAGCACGCGACGCGCAGAGGACGGATCGGTGACCGGATCCGTCCCGCCGATCCGGATCCGTCCGCGGTCCGGCGCGAGCAGGGACGCGAGCATGAGCAGCAGCGTGGTCTTGCCTGCGCCGTTCGGTCCGACGAGGCCGGTGACCCGCCCTTCCGCCGCGACGAAGCTCGCGCCCCGGACGGCGTGCACGGCCCCGAAGGCCCGCGCGACGTCCTCGACGAGGATCCCACCCCCTGGATCGACGTTCATGGCATCAGCATAGGAGACGCAGAGAGAACACCGGGGATTGCTGCCCGGTGCTCCGAGCCCCGTCGACGCACCCCTCTCCCCTCCTTCCCCTCGGCTCCCCCTTCCCCTCGGCGCACGACTCGCGCGCGCCGGCGTGCACAACGCAGGAGATTCAGGCGGAAACGCCGTGAGGCGGCAAGCGAAACGCCCGGAACTCCTGCGTTGTGCCAGGGGGCAGCCGTGGGTGTCCCGACCGTCAGCCCGGAAGGACGGACGCTCAGCCCCGGAAGTCCGGACGCTCAGCCGTGGAAGGCCGGACGGTCAGGGCCGGAAGAACGCCACGCCGAGGTCCGGCTGATCCACGAAGACACCGTCCACGCCGGTCGCGGAGATGGCCGCCCACTCCTCCCGGAAGGCTCCGGGATCGGCCTCGCCGCCCGGGCCGCGGAAGCGGGGATCGAGGAAGGCGTTCTCGGGCCGGCACGTCCACACGAAGACCATGAGGCCGCGCGCCCGGGCCGCCTCGACGAGCGCCGCGCCGTCCGGCCGCAGCAGGAGGAGCTTGTCGACGCTGATGCCGTCGACCGCTCCGACGAGTCCGTCCAGACCGGCCGGGGTGAGCGCGTCGGCGTAGGTGGCCGCGACCGTTCCGTCCCGGGCGACGAGGTCGGCCGGGGCTCCCGCGGCCTCGACGAGGAACACGCGAGGCGCGACGACATCGCGCAGGGCGAGCGCGCCGAGCACCGTCTGCTCGAACGACTCGATCCACAGCGGATGCTCGCCCGCCGCCCAGCCTGCCTCGCGCAGATCGCGCGCGAGGAGCGCGGCGAGGTCATGCCCGATCGACGCGAAGTACGTGGCGTGCTTGACCTCCAGGACCACGCCGAGCTCGCGTCCGTGCTCGGCCGACGCCTCCCCGACCAGGGCCAGCAGGTCCGACAGCCGGAGGATCGGCTCGCTGTCGTCGAACCCGGCGGACCCCGGCCGCAGTGCGGGCAGCCGCTCCCGGCAGGAGAGGGTGCGCAGTTCGGTCCAGTCGAAGTCCTCGGTGAACCACCCGGTGAGCGTCTCGCCGTCGATGACCTTCGTCGTCCGCCGGTCCGCGAACTCCGGGTGATCGGCGATGTCGGTGGTCCCGGAGATCTCGTTCTCGTGGCGGATCACCAGCACCCCGTCCCGGGTGGCGACGACGTCCGGTTCGACGGCGTCCGCGCCCATCGCGAACGCGAGCCGATAGGAGGAGGCGGTGTGCTCCGGACGGTAGCCGGGAGCACCGCGATGACCGATCACGAGCGGGTGCGGGCGGGGAGGGCCGTCGAGAGGGGTCCTTCGGGTCACGCTCTCAGCGTACGCCTGACCAATCCACGGCTCCGGCCGCTATCGTGGAGGGAAGATGACCACCACTTCTGAGGAGTGAGGCCGACCATGAGCAACTTCGCGTTCAACAACCCCGCGTTCAAGAAGCAGGATCCGCGCGCCGTTGCGACCTATCCGGGCAACCCGGCCGCCGGCCAGTACGCGCCGCCGCCGCCCGCCGGACAGGCCGCCGCCGCCCAGCAGGCCGCCGTGAACGCCCAGCTCGAGGGGATGTACTCCGCGCCGTCGGCAGGATCCCTCGAGACCAACCGGATGTCCGTCGAGGACACCGTGTGGAAGACCGCCGGCCTGTTCGGCATCCTTCTCGTCTTCGCCGCGATCGGGTGGTTCTTCACCCTCGGCGGCGTCGCGGTCCCCCGTGCCGACGCGACCAGCACCCCGGCCGTCGCGATGTGGCCGTGGCTCGTCGGCGCGCTCGGCGGCTTCGTCCTCGCGATGGTCGTGACGTTCACGTCCCGCAAGAAGGTCCGCCCCGCGCTGATCTTCGCCTACGCCGCGTTCGAGGGCCTCTTCGTCGGCGGAATCTCGGCGTTCTTCGAGGTGCTGTGGCCCGGCATCGTGCTGCAGGCCACCCTCGCCACCGCCGCGGTCGTGGCCGTGACCCTCGCGCTGTTCGCAAGCGGCAAGGTCCGCGCCTCGGCGAAGATGACCAAGATCGTGATGATCGCGATGCTCGGCTACCTCGTCTTCTCGCTGCTCAACGTCGTGCTGATGGTCTTCAACGTGCTGCCCGCCAACCAGATGTTCGGCCTGTACAGCGCGAAGGTCGCCGGCATCCCGCTCGGCCTCATCATCGGCGTGCTCGTCGTCTTCCTCGCCGCGTACTCGCTCGTCATGGACTTCGATCAGATCCAGCAGGGCGTGCGCAACGGCGCTCCCCGTCAGTACGGCTGGCTCGGCGGCTTCGGCATCATGGTGACCGTCGTCTGGCTCTACGTGGAGATCCTGCGCATGATCGCGATCGCCCGAAGCAACTAATCCGGCTCACGTCCCCGCGGTTCCGGGATACGCACGACGGCCGCTCTCCCCCGGGAGGGCGGCCGTCGTCGTCCGCGCTTCGTCCCGGGGTAGCATCCGGGGATGATCGATGGGCTGCCCTCCGAGATCCGCGCCGCCCTGCGTGCCGCGGCCGATCCGGTCCGCGCTTCCGGCCAGCGGGCCTACATGAAGTCGGAGATGCCGTTCCTGGGCGTCCGCGTGCCCGAGGTGCGGCACATCACCGGCGAGGTCGTGAAGGGGGTCACCGACCCCGAGGAGCTGCGAGACGCGGCCCTCGATCTCTGGCGTGCGGCGGAGTACCGCGAGGAGCGCTATGCGGCGCAGGCGATCCTCGCCCTTCCGCTGCTGCGCGGAGACCTGGAACTCCTGCCCGTCCACGAGGAGACGATCCGCACGGGCGCCTGGTGGGACCATGTGGACGAAGCGGCGCATCGGCTCGTCGACCTGCTCGACGCACATCCCGCGGCGATGTCCGTCGAGCTGCGCGTCTGGGCGGGCGACGAGGATCTCTGGATCCGCCGCGCCGCGATCATCTCGCAGCTGCTGCGGCGGGAGTCCACCGACCGCGCGCTCCTCACGGACGTGGTCGAAGCGAACCTCGACGATCGGGAGTTCTTCGTGCGCAAGGCGATCGGCTGGGCACTGCGCGACTATGCGCGGAGCGATCCCGAATGGGTCCGATCCTTCGTCGAGGCGCATCCCACGCTGTCCCCGCTGAGCCGCCGCGAAGCGCTCAGACGCCTCGGCTGACGCCGGGGCCGGCCCGCCGGGCCGACCGGATCACTCCCACTCGATGGTTGCCGGCGGCTTCGACGTGACGTCGAGCACGACGCGGTTGACCTCGCGCACCTCGTTCGTGATGCGGTTCGAGATCTTGGCGAGCACGTCGTACGGCAGACGCGTCCAGTCCGCGGTCATGGCGTCCTCGCTGGACACCGGCCGCAGCACGATCGGATGGCCGTACGTGCGGCCGTCGCCCTGCACACCCACGGAGCGCACGTCGGCGAGCAGCACGACGGGGCACTGCCAGATCGCCTGGTCCAGGCCGGCGAGCGAAAGCTCCTCCCGGGCGATCGCGTCCGCGTCGCGCAGGATCTCGAGCCGCTCACGGGTGACCTCGCCGATGATCCGGATGCCGAGACCCGGCCCGGGGAACGGCTGACGTCCGACGATGGCCTCGGGGATGCCGAGCTCGCGGCCGATCGCGCGCACCTCGTCCTTGAACAGGGTGCGCAGCGGCTCGATGAGGTCGAAGTCGAGGTCGTCGGGGAGGCCGCCCACGTTGTGGTGCGACTTGATGTTCGCCGTGCCGGATCCGCCGCCGGACTCGACGACGTCGGGGTAGAGCGTGCCCTGCACGAGGAACTTCACCTTCTCGCCGGTGGCCTTGGCCTCCTCGACGAGATCGCGCTGCACCTTCTCGAACGCGCGGATGAACTCGCGTCCGATGATCTTGCGCTTGGTCTCCGGATCGGTGACCCCGGCGAGGTGTCCGAGGAACGTGTCCTGCGCGTCGACCGTGATGAGCCGCACGCCCGTGGACGCCACGTAGTCGCGCTCGACCTGCTCCCGCTCGCCCTTGCGCAGCAGGCCGTGGTCGACGAACACCGCGGTGAGCTGGTCGCCGATGGCCTTGTGCACGAGCGCCGTGGACACGGCCGAATCGACGCCGCCGGAGAGCGCCGAGATCACGCGTGCGTCGCCCACCTGGGCGCGGATCCGCTCGACCTGCTCGGCGATCACGTTGTCGCTGTTCCAGTCGGCGGGGAGGCCCGCTCCCTTGTGCAGGAAGTTCTCGATGATCTCCTGGCCGTGGTCGGAGTGCTTGACCTCGGGGTGCCACTGCACGCCGTAGAACCGCCGCTCCTCGTCGGCGAACGCCGCGACCGGCGTGGCCGGGGTGGACGCGAGCACCGCGAAGCCCTCGGGCGCCTGCGCGACCTGATCGCCGTGGCTCATCCATACGTTCTGCTCCGCCGGCTGGCCGCCCAGCAGGGACGAGTCGTTGATCGGGATCATCGCGTCGGTCGCCCCGTACTCGCGCAGACCCGTGTTGGCGACCTCGCCGCCGAGGGTGCGCGCCATGTACTGGAAGCCGTAGCAGATGCCGAGCGTCGGCACGCCGAGCTCGAACACGGCCGGGTCGAGCTGCGGGGCGCCCTCCTCGTACACCGACGACGGACCGCCGGAGAGGATCAGCGCGACCGGGTTCTTGGCGGCGATCTCGGCGGCCGTCGCGGTGTGCGGCACGATCTCGCTGTAGACGCCGGCCTCGCGCACGCGGCGGGCGATCAGCTGCGCGTACTGCGCACCGAAGTCGACGACGAGGGCGGGGCGCTGCTCGGTGTCGGGAGTGTTGTCGGTCAACGGGCACCTTCCGGGGCGGGAGTGGTCGAAGAGGTCGGATCGGAGGCCGCGGCCTCGCGCTGCGCGAGGTACGCCTTGACCTCACGGGCGACGCGGCCCTCCATGAAGAAGGACAGGAACGGCACGACGCCGCCGAGCGCGAGCAGGATGAAGCGCAGGAAAGGCCAGCGCATGAGGCTCCACACGCGGAAGCATGCGAAGAGGTACACGACGTAGAACCAGCCGTGCGCGACGAGGATCCCCATCGAGAGGTTGAGCCCGTCGCCGGTCGATTCGAGTCCGCCGTGCAGCCCCTCGACGACGGGTGCGAACGACAGGAACCCGCCCGATCCGCCGGCGAAGAGCTCGAGGTGGATCGGCGTGTACTTGAGGATCATCTCCGTGACCAGGAGCAGGAGCATGACGCCGGTGATCACCGAGGCGATCTGGTAGAACTTCAGCGCCCCGCGGATGGCCGGGAAGCTCGCGGCTTTCGGTTCGGGCATGCCTCCAGTCTAATCGCCGCGCGCTCGGCTCTTTCCGGGCGTGCGCACGGCGCCACGGCCGGCGGTGCTCAGCCTCGCCGCGCACGCACGAAGGCCGCCGGAACGTTCCGGCGGCCTTCGTGGGCGGGTGCGGCGTCAGCCGAGCAGGCGCTTGAGCAGATCCCAGAGCCAGCCGAGGATCTGTCCGAGCCATCCTCCGGAGCCGGAGGTCGTGACCTTCACGGACGCCGTCGCCCCCTTGCCGTCCGCCTGAGTGGCGGCGACCGTGTAGGTGCCCGCGGCCGTGTTCTTCGGCACCGTCGGGGCGGCGGCGAACGTGCCGTCGGCGCCGACCGTCACCGACCCGAGGGACGCCTTCGCGCCCGCGGAGGACCGCAGCTCCAGGGACACCTTCTGTCCCGGCGTGAACCGGTCGCCGCGCAGGGGCAGCGCGGAGCCGGCCTTCACCGTGGCGGCGCCGAGGGTGATCGCGCCCTGGAACGGAACCTCACCCGCGACCGTGATCGGCAGATCCAGCGCGGTTCCGGTGCCGGCCACGGCGACGTGCAGCTTCTGCGCGCCGTTCAGGCCCTGGGGGACGGTGAAGGTGAGCGTCGCGGTGCCCGCCTCGTCGAAGGCGTCGACCTTGACCGCAGCGTCGACCGCGGAGGAGGCGAGCGCCGTGCCGCCGATCGAGACCGCCACGTCGCCGGGAGCCTTCTCCCCCGCGCTGAACGCGAGCGAGCTGAGCTTCAGCGTGACCGATTCGCCCGGCTTGTAGCCGGCCGCGTCCGCCGGGGCGGACAGGACGGCGCCGACGGCCCGCTGGGCGAGATCCGGCGTCGCGGTCTTGTTCGCCGCGAACCAGTCGACCATGGACTGCAGGTCGGCCTTCCCGGTGTCCTTCTTGCCGGTGCCCTTCGCGAGCGTGCCGAAGTTGTCGCCGCCGGCGGCGAGGAAGGAGTTCGCCGCGACCGTGTACGACGCAGCCGGATCGACCGATTTGCCGTTCAGGGTCATCGACGTGATGTGCGAGCCCTGCGCCGCGGCCGGATCGTACGTGTAGGTGAGCTCCTTCGAGATGCCCAGCTTCAAGAAGGGACGCGCGGCCCCTGCCGGCTGCCACTGCTCTTCGAGCACGGTCTTGAGCTGGGCGCCCGTGAGCGACAGCGTCATGAGCGTGTTGGCGAAGGGCTGCACGGTCGCGGCCTCGCGGTAGGTGACGTTGCCGTCGGGATCCGAGGCGCTGCTCGACGCGTAGGTGAGGTTCGCCCGGAGGCCCCCGGGGTTCATCACCGCCAGGTCGGCCCCCGTGGACCACTTCTGCACGTCGGCGACGAAGTTGCCGAGCGTGGACTCTCCGCCGCGGTTCTCCGTCTTGCCATCGCTCTGGCGGGCGCGGTTGAGATCGCCGGTGATCGACCCGAGGGCGACACCGCCGAGCTCGTCCGCCTTCTTCTTGGCGGCGTCCACGATGGCCTGCACCTTCGGATCGGCCGGGTAGGCGCCGACGACCTTGCCGTCGACCGTCTTGGTCAGCGGCTTGATCTCGTTCGTGATCGAGAGCAGCTTCTTGGACGTCGGGTCGACCTTGATGTCCATGAGACCCAGGTTCTCGCCGTACTGCCCCGCGGAGACCACCGGGCGCCCGTCGATCACGTGGTTGTACGCCAGGTGCGTGTGGGCGGAGACGATCGCGTTGACGCTCTTGTCGACGCCGTTCACGATCTTGCCCAGACGGGACTCCGGCGTGATGCTCGCGACATCGGTGGTGGTCGCGCCCTCGTGCACGAGGAGGAGGATCACGTCGGCCTCGCCGTTGGACGGATCGCCGTCCTTGAGCTGCTTCGCGACCTTGTTGACCGAGTCGGCGATGCTGCGGACCTCGAGCCCCTTCATCCCGTCCGGCGAGACGAGGCTCGGCAGATCCTCGGTGACGGCGCCGATGAAACCGACCTTGACGCCCTGCACGTCCTTCACCCAGGCGGGCGTGAGCGCGGGCTCTCCCGAGTCGGTGAGGAACACGTTGGCGCTCAGGTACTTCCAGTCCGCGCGCTTCTCCACACGGTCGCGCAGATCCGCATAGCCCTGGTCGAACTCGTGGTTGCCCGCCGCGCTGACCTCGAGGCCGGCGGCGTTGAGCGCGTCGATCGTCGGGTTGTCCTGCTGGATGAAGGACGTGAACGTCGAGGCCCCGATGAGATCGCCCGCCGCGGCGAAGATCGTGTTCGGGTTCTGCGCCCTGATCTGCTCGACCGCACCCGCGAGCACCGCGGCGCCGGCGGCGGCACCGTCCGCCTCGATCCGGCCGTGGAAGTCGTTGATCGTCGCGACGTCGATGTCGATCGGATCCGCGGCGCCCTTGAGGCCGACGAGGATCGGGTCGTGGTCGCTCGAGCGGTACGGCGTTCCGGCCTCGGTGGCGGGGAACGCGTAACCGCGGTCGCTCCACTCCGGCGAGTTGATGTTCCAGACGCCCGCACCCGTGATGGCCTTCGCCGCCGACGGCGAGGCGATCACGTGATCGAGGGATCCGAGTTCACCGTCGAAGGAGTACGTGTACTGCCCCTTCGCGAACGTCGGCTCGACGTCGGTCCACCCGGCCTGGGCGAACACGTCGATCGGGTCCTCCTTGCCGTAGGCGTTGAAGTCGCCGACGAGGAACACGTCTCCGCTGCCGGAGTTCTTCTGGATCTGCTGCGCGAACGCGAGCTCGGCCTTGGCCTGCTTCACCCGGTCCTCGTTGAAGAAGCCCTGACCGTCGGAGGGCTCCGCACCGGCGTTCTGCGGCGGGGACTTCGACTTCAGGTGCGTCGTGATGAGTGAGAGCACGCGACCGCTCCTGGTCTGGAACGTCTGCGCGATCGGCTCGCGGGCGTTGCCCCACACCGTCTCGTCGATCACCGTGGAGGCGTCGCCCTTGAGGGTCACGGCGCTCTTCTTGTAGACGATCGCCGTGGTGATCGCGTCGGTGATGGCCGGGTTGTCGAGCGCCTTGGGCGTGCGCACGTAGTCCCAGACGTCGGATCCCGCGGCGTCGTTGAGCGCGCCGACGAGGTTCTGCAGCGGGGCGTCGAGGGCGAGTCCGAACTTCGGCCCGTTCTCGACCTCCATGAGCCCGACCACGTCGGCACCCAGCCCGTTGATCGCGGCCGCGATCTTGGAGCGCTGGATCTGGAACTGCGCCGCGGTCTTGGCGCCGCGCGCGTCGGCGTTCTCGGAGCTCAGCGTGGTGAAGAAGTTGTAGACGTTGAACGACGCGACCTTGACGTCGCCGCCGACGGTCGGCGGGGTCGCGGGGCGCGGGTTCTCGGCACCGAACGTCGGCTTGTGCGAGGCGTCGCTCGTGCCGTCGATCGGCACGACCGGCTGCAGGCGCCAGTCGCCGAAGCCGTACTGCAGGATCTCGCCCTCGGCGGGGAAGGCCACGATGTCGCCGTTGCGGACGACGGTGTCCTTGGTGAAGTACGGCTGACCACCCGTGTGGCCGCTCTTGCCGATCTGCGCGGACCAGCCGTCGTCGAGCAGGATCCGCTTCGCGACGTTCTGCGCGGTGATCGCGTCGGCCTCGGGGCCAGGCCGGGACACCTCGGTGGCCTTGACGTTGAGGTCGCCGGCGTTCAGCCACAGCGTGCCGTAGTTGTAGAGCTGGTGGCTCGAAGCGAGGCGGTACGTGCCGCGCGGCGCCACGAGCATGTTCTCGTAGGCCTCTCGGGCGCTGCCGAGCACCGAGTCCGGGAGGGCGACCGGCGCGGGCACCCCGACCTTGGCCGTGACGACGGCGACGTCGCCGACCGCCGTGGGGCTGATCTGCGTCTGCCCGTTGAACTCCGAGACCGTTCCCGTGACCGAGACGAGGTCCCCGATCGCGACCGACGGCGCAAGGGCGTTCAGGTATACGAAGACGCCGTCCGAGGCGCCGTCGGTCTTCACGTCGCCGCCGGTGCCCTGCGTCTGGATCGCGATGCCCTTGAATCCACCGGTCCGGTAGTCACCCGTGACGACGCCCTGCACCGTGACCTTCTTGTCGACGAGGGGCGAGACGTCACCCGTGCCCTGCACCTCGGCGATCGTGTTCGTCACGGCGGGGAGCCCCGTGCCCGGATCCGTTCCGGGGTCCGTGCCCGGATCCGTTCCCGGATCGGTCCCCGGGTCGGTGCCGGTGTCCTTCGAGCTCTGCGGGGTGATCGACGCGGAGAGGGCGAAGTCGGAAGCGTTGACGTCGGAATCCTTGCCGTCGGCCCTGTTCAGCGACTTCACGTCCGCGTTGCCCGCGGGAGCCTTCGCGACGGAGCCTTCGAAGGTGTTCGACGTGCCGTAGCCCAGCAGGTCGACGACGCCCGCCGTACCCGCGACGGATCCGGTGGGCAGCGTGATCGCGGCCGTGCCCTGCACGAGGGCGAGCGTGCCGGTGGTGCCGCTCGGGTTCAGGCCGCTGGTCTGATCCGGCGTCGGCAGCGCGGTGCCGTTCGCGCCGTTGCTGCCGCCCTGCACGAGGAAGTGCCCGTGCGCCGGGATCGAGCCCGTGAGCGGCACGACGCCGGAGGACGCGCCCGCGCTCGTCGCCGAGCGGTACTGCAGCGACATGCCGTCGAGGACGATCGCGTCGCCGGTGGGATTGTAGAGCTCGACGAACTTGTTCGAGAACGCGGCGCCGGCGCTGCCGCCGGAGAGGTACGCCTCGTTGATCACCACCCCCGTCCCGGACGGGTCGGCGACGGCGGGCACAGCCGCGAGGGAGCCGAAGCCCACCGCGGCGACCGTGGTCACGGCCAGAGCGCACAGCCGCGCTCGCTTTCTGGGGGTGGCGACGGGAACGTCGTGGTTCGCGTCGTGGAGCACGGGCGTCATCGGTGCGATCTCCTCGGACGGGGGGCCGGCGCCCACGTCGGGGCCGCCGACGGCGCCGGCCCGACCGGGCAGCGCCAGTCCCGACGATAAGCGACGCTATGCGTGATCTTCAAGGAAGTTATGCGAGGGCTGAATGCCTGTTCACCGTCAGGACACGGAATCGTCACCCCCTCGCGCGCGAACGCGCAGCCCGTCGGGATCCGCTGCTCAGAGGAGCACCCGAGGATCGGGGACCGTCGACGAACGGGGGCTCAGATCGCCTCCGGGGCCACCCGATCCTCGAACTCCTCGACCTCCCGCTCCCAGGCGTCCTTGGCGAGGCGGTACCAGAGGTAGAACGCGAACCCGGCGAAGACCGCCCACTCGATCGCGTAGAAGATGTTCAGCCAGTTGATCGGGGACTGCTGCACGGGAGCCGGCGAGGAGATCGCCGTGAGCCCGGCCAGCGGGGTCTTCGATGCCAGGTACGGACGGTAGACGTCCAGCCCCGCCGTGTCGTGCCAGAAGCCGAGGAGCGCGGCCGGCGACATGCGATCCATGCGGTTCGGCTGATCCTGCGGAGGCGCGACCGGCCCCTCGTCCGAGATGAGCCTGCCGGTGACGTCGAGCTCCGCGCCCGCCGCGGTCTCCTCGAGCCGCTGCACGGCGGCCTTCGCCGCGCGCTCGTCCCGCGCCCAGCCGATGGCGACCGCGAGCGAGGTGGGTTGCGCCGTGCCCGAGAGCCGCAGCTGCCCCGTGACCCAGTACCCCTCCGCGCCGTCGTTGAACCGCGAGGAGACGACGAGGAAGTCTCCGGGCACCCAGGATCCGCGGGCCTGGACGCGCTGCCCCACGAGCGGACCGTTCAGGTACTGGCCCGGCTTCACCACCTGGTCGATCGGGGTGACCGACTCGGTGAGGTCGGGCGGCGGAGGATTGGAGTCGATCGCCCGTCCCAGCTGCCACTGCCCGAGCCAGGCGAAGACGCCCGCGACCACGAGGCACAGCAGCAGCATCGCGATCCAACGCCCACGGACCATGACCTCGCGCAGGGTCGGCGGAAACTCCGGATCCGGACGGGAGGGGCCGGGATCGACCGGGAGCTGCGGCGACGACACGGGACGGATCAGAACCGCTCGTACGGCGAGAGCACGACCTCGACGCGCTGGAACTCCTTGAGGTCGGAGTAGCCGGTGGTCGCCATGGACTTGCGCAGCGCCCCGATGAGGTTGGCGGTGCCGTCGGCGACCGGCGCGGGACCGTAGAGGATCTCCTCGAGGGTCGCGACTCCGTCGACGGCGACGCGACGGCCCCGCGGCAGCTTGGCGTGATGCGCCTCAGGCCCCCAGTGGAATCCCCGTCCCGGCGCGTCGGTCGCGCGGGCGAGCGCGACGCCGAGCATGACCGCGTCCGCGCCCATCGCGAGCGCCTTGACGATGTCCCCCGAGGTGCCCACGCCGCCGTCGGCGATCACGTGCACGTAGCGGCCGCCGGACTCGTCGAGGTAGTCGCGGCGGGCCGCGGCGACATCGGAGACGGCGGACGCCATGGGTGCGTGGATGCCGAGCGTCGCGCGGGTCGTCGAGGCCGCTCCGCCGCCGAAGCCGACGAGCACGCCCGCGGCCCCGGTGCGCATGAGGTGGAGCGCCGCAGTGTAGGTCGCGGCACCGCCGACGATCACGGGGACGTCGAGGTCGTAGATGAACTTCTTCAGGTTGAGCGGCTCGTCGACGCTCGACACGTGCTCCGCGGAGACCGTGGTGCCGCGGATGACGAACAGGTCGACCCCCGCCTCGACGACGGTCTGGTAGAACTCCTGGGTGCGCTGCGGGGTGAGGGATCCCGCCACGGTCACGCCGGCGTCCCGGATCTCGGCGAGACGGCTCTTGATGAGCTCCGCCTTGATCGGTTCGGCGTAGAGCTCCTGCATCCGCGTCGTCGCGGTCGCCTCGTCGAGGCCCGCGATCTCGTCCAGAAGCGGCTCGGGATCCTCGTAGCGCGTCCACAGCCCCTCGAGGTCGAGCACGCCCAGGCCGCCGAGCTGACCGAGCATGATCGCCGTGCGCGGGCTGATCACCGAGTCCATCGGAGCACCGAGGACCGGGATCTCGAACGGGAACGCGTCGATCGTCCAGGCGGTCGAGACGTCCTCCGGGTTGCGGGTGCGCCGCGAGGGCACCACGGCGATGTCGTCGAACGTGTACGCGCGGCGCGCGCGCTTGCCTCGGCCGAGCTCGATCTCCTGGGTCACGTGTTCAGCCTACCGGCCCCGCTTCGACCCCGAGCTCAGCGCTTGTAGTTCGGCGCCTCGACCACGATCTGCACGTCGTGCGGGTGGGACTCCTTGAGCCCGGCCGCCGTGATCCGGACGAACTTGCCGCGGGTCTTCAGCTCCTCGATCGTGCGCGCGCCCACGTAGAACATCGACTGCCGCAGACCGCCGATGAGCTGGTACGCCACGGCCGCGACCGGGCCGCGATACGGGACCTGGCCCTCGATCCCCTCCGGGATGAGCTTGTCGTCGCTGGGGACGTCGGCCTGGAAGTAGCGGTCCTTCGAGTACGAGGTCTGCTTGCCCCGGGTCTGCATGGCACCGAGCGATCCCATGCCGCGGTAGAGCTTGAACTGCTTGCCGCCCTGGAAGACGATCTCGCCCGGCGACTCGTCGGTGCCGGCGAGGAGGGATCCGAGCATCACGGCGTCGGCGCCCGCGACGAGCGCCTTGGCGATGTCGCCCGAGTACTGCAGGCCGCCGTCCGCGATCACAGGGATGCCGGCGGCGCGCGCAGCGAGAGAGGCCTCGTACACCGCGGTGACCTGCGGGACGCCCACGCCCGCCACGATACGCGTGGTGCAGATCGAGCCGGGGCCGACCCCGACCTTGACCGCGTCGACTCCGGCGTCGACGAGCGCCTGGGCGCCCTCGCGGGTCGCGACGTTGCCGCCGATGATGTCGATGTGCGCGAAGGAGGGATCGGCCTTGAGCCGCGTGACCAGGTCGATCACGCCCTGCGACTGGCCGTTGGCCGTGTCGACGACGAGGATGTCCACGCCCTTGTCGCGCAGGGCCTCCGCCCGCTCCCAGGCGTCGCCGAAGAAGCCGATCGCGGCACCGACGCGGAGCCGGCCCTGGTCGTCCTTCGTAGCCAGCGGGTACTTCTCGCTCTTGTCGAAGTCCTTGATGGTGATGAGGCCCGCGAGCATGCCGTCGTCGTCGATCAGCGGAAGCTTCTCGACGCGGTGCTTCGCGAACAGCTCGATGACCTGCTCCGCCGGGACGCCGACGGGAGCGGTGACGAGGTTCTCGCTGGTCATCACGTCGCGCGCGAGGGTGGTCTGCGTGGCGGATCCGGAGATGAAGCGCATGTCGCGGTTGGTCACGATGCCGACGAGCCGCCCCTCCGGGTCGACGACGGGGAGACCGGAGATGCGGTACTTGGCGCACAGGGCGTCGATCTCGGCGATCGTCGCGTCGGGCGTCGTCGTGATCGGATCCGTGATCATGCCGGACTCGCTGCGCTTGACCCGGTCGACCTGGGCGGCCTGGTCGGCGATGGAGAGGTTGCGGTGCAGGATCCCGATGCCGCCCTCGCGCGCCATCGCGATCGCCATCCGCGCCTCGGTGACCGTGTCCATCGCGCTGGAGAGCAGCGGCGTGGCAACGGAGATCCGGCGGGTCACGCGCGACGAGGTGTCCGCCTCGCTGGGGATGACGTCGGTGTGCCCGGGAAGGAGCAGGACGTCATCGTAGGTCAATCCGACAAAGCCGAACGGGTCGTGCTGCTCCATGGGGTGGGGGGCTCCTCTTCTCGCGCGCGTGTATCGATTCTAAGCGCCGCGCCTGGGCGTTTCATTCCCACGGACGCCGCCTCGCGGGCGTGCGGACGACTGCCGTCGCAGCGCACGTCCCGTCACACCGGATCGGGGACCGCGTCGCCGGGATCGACGTCCGGAGCGTGACGCGAGCGGCGGGCGGCGAGCGCCAGATCCGCGAGGAACACCGCGATCGCGATCCAGACGATCCCGAATCCGATCCACCGCGACAACGGCATCTCCTCGTGTTCGAGGAACACCCCCACGAGGAACTGCATGACGGGGGTGATGAACTGGATCATGCCGATCACGGTGAGCCCGATCCGGCGCGTGCCGGCGGCGAACAGCAGCAGCGGAACCGCTGTGGCCACGCCTGCGAACGCGAGCAGCGTCGCGTGCAGCACCCCGTGCCGCCCCATCGTGATCCCCGTGGTCGTCGCGACGAGGATCAGCTGCACGACGGCGACCGGAAGCAGCCAGAACGACTCGAGCGTGAGACCGCTGATCGCATCGACCGAGGGGCCGATCTTCTTCTTGACCAGGCCGTAGACGCCGAAGGACGCCGTCAGCGAGAGCGCCACCCAGGGGAAGGAGCCGTGCGCGAACACGATCACGAGCACGGCGACGATCGCGATCCCGATGGCCGCCCACTGCAGCGGACGCAACCGCTCGCGGAGCACGAAGACGCCGAGCAGCATGGTCGTGATGGGGTTGATGAAGTATCCGAGAGCGGTCTCGACGATGTTCCCGTTCAACGTGGCGAGGACGAACACCTGCCAGTTGACGTAGATGAGCACGCCCGCGAGGGCCGTCAGCGCGAGCAGGCGGGGTCGCCGCAGGATTGCGAAGAGGGGCCGCCAGCCACGAGTGATCGCGAGCAGGATCAGGCAGAACACGAACGACAGCCCGACGCGCCACGCGACGAGCTCCCATCCGCCGGTGGGCGCGAGCAACAGGAAGTACAGCGGCAGCACGCCCCAGAGGAGGTACGCGCCGACCGCCGCCAGGACGCCGAGGGACGAGGCGCTGCGCGGGGCGGTGTTCACCGCTCCACACTATTGCCGGCACCGGAGACGACGAAGGGCCCGGATGCACGCGGCATCCGGGCCCTTCGCGCGAACTCGTGACGAGGTCAGCGCACGACCACGGCGAGCACGTCGCGGGCGGAGAGCACGAGGTACTCCTCGGCGCCGAACTTCACCTCGGTGCCGCCGTACTTGCTGTACAGCACGCGGTCGCCCACGGCGACGTCGAGCGGGACGCGGTTGCCGTTGTCGTCGATGCGGCCGGGGCCCACGGCCACGACCTCGCCCTCCTGGGGCTTCTCCTTGGCGGTGTCAGGGATGACGAGGCCACTGGACGTGACCTGCTCAGCCTCGACCTGCTTGATGACGATGCGGTCCTCGAGCGGCTTGATGGAAACCGACACGGTCTACCTCTTTCTTGACGGTTCAAGACTGGTTAGCACCCTCAGCCCGAGAGTGCTAACCACAGTCTAGGCGCATCGTTGGCACTCATGCAATCAGAGTGCCAACGATGACGGCTCCCCGACCCCGGCGTCCGAGGATCCCCGGATCGGGCCGTGCGGCCACGCCGATAGCCTGGGAGGCGTGGACCTGAGCGAACTGCGGACGCTGCTGACCCCCGAGGCGCTGCGCGCGCTCGACGGGATGGGGCCGATCGCGTCCACGGACGCCGCGGCGCTCGCCGTGATGCGGATGCGCGCCGAGGGGCTCTCGCCCGAGTTCGTCTCGGCCGTCGTCGGCCAGGCACGGCTGCGCACGAAAGCGGTCGCCAAGTTCGGCGACTTCGCCGCCCGCATGCTGTTCACCCGCGCAGGGCTCGAGCAGGCCACGCGCCTCGGCGTCGCGGCACGGCACGCCGGCCGGATGCGCTCCGCCGGCGTCGCCCACGTCCGGGATCTCGGCTGCGGCATCGGCGGCGACGCGCTCGCGTTCGCCGGGGCAGGGATGCGGGTCACCGCGGTCGACGCGGACGAGGTGACGGCGGCCTTGGCCGCCTACAACCTCGCGCCGTTCGGGGACGAGGTCGAGGTCAGGCACGGGTTGGCGGAGGACAATGCGCCGGCTCCGGCGGGTCCGGTCGAATCCCCCGCCGCGCAACACGCGCCGGGGGCGGGGATCGACGCCGTCTGGCTGGACCCGGCCCGACGCACCGCGGGGCACACCGAGACCCGGAAGGTCGCCGCCGAGGACTACTCGCCCTCGCTGGACTGGGCGTTCGCGCTCGCGGAACGGGTCCCCACCGGCATCAAGCTCGGCCCCGCGCACGACCGCGACGAGATCCCCGACTCCGTGGAGGCGCAGTGGGTGAGCGCGGACGGCGACGTCGTCGAGCTCGTGCTCTGGTCAGGAACTCTCGCCCGGCCGGGGGTGAGGCGGGCTGCGCTCGTGATCCGCGGCGATCGGGCGCACGAGCTGACCGCCCCTGCCGACACCGAGGATGCGCCGGTGCGCCCTCTCGGCGCGTACGTCCACGAGCCGGACGGCGCGGTGATCCGCGCTCGGCTGATCGGCGATCTCGCCCGCCGCCTGGACGCCGGGATGCTGGATCCGCACATCGCCTATCTGACCTCCGACGCCGCCGCCGGCAGCCCGTTCGCCGCCTCGTTCCGCGTGCGAGACGTGCTGCCCGTGAACGCGAAGGCGATCAGCGCCGCCCTGCGGACGGCGGGGATCGGACGGCTCGAGATCAAGAAGCGCGGCGTCGACGTGGACCCCGCCGCGTTCCGCAAGAAGCTCGCCCTGCGCGGATCAGGAAGCGCGACCCTGATCCTCGTCCGCATCGGCGACGCCCGCCACGCGATCCTCGCCGACCGGGTCTGAGCACACTGCACCGCCCGGCGGTGCCGCACGAACCCCTCAGGACGCCGGGGCGGGACCGAACGTCGAGCCCGCCCCGGTGGGGGATCCCTCGGTGATGACGAGGTAGGACGACGCCCCCATCCAGTAGTCCAGACGAGAGGCCTCGCGCCCGGGCTCCGCGGGAAGCTCCAGCGTCAGCGCGGGCTTCTGCTCGGCGTCCGCCGACGCGAACCGTGGGGTCCCGCAGATCGCGTGCAGGATCGTCGTCTCCACGACCAGGCAGGAGTCACCGCCGTCCCGCGAACCGACCCAGACGGGCGCTCCCTCGACCCTGCCCACCACGGTCACGTTCCGCAGGCGGTACTCCGCGGTGATCCGCCGCAGCGACGCGAGCTCCCGCGCGGTCAGGCCGCGGTCCGCGGTGACGGTCGTGCTCCAGTGCTGCAGGAAGCCCACGGGAACCCCGGTCGCGGTCAGGAACACGATGCCGTTGTCGCCACTGACCGTCCCGTCGGCGACGGGGCGGCTCTGGCTCGAGACGGACAGGGGCTGCCCGCCGGTCGCCTCTCGCGGCACGCAGTTGCGCTGTGCGGGGATCTCTTCGGTGTCGACGACCACGCACGCGAACGCACCGTCGCCCTGGGTCGCGTACCAGAGCAGTGCGCCCTGCGAGCGCGCGAGCAGGATGAGGGATCCCGGATCGAACGAGGCCGTCGCGAGCACATGCTCACGACGGGCGTCCTCACCGGGCAGGAGGGCGAGAGCGACCGACGGAGCACGGGGAACCGCGAGTCCGAGCGCGACGCCGATCAGCAGGACGGCCGCGAGACCTCCGATCACCCACCGGGGCCGCCTCCACGCACCCGCCGCGATCCAGGCCGCGAGGCGGGGAGGGAGACGCCGCCGGAACCCGTCGCGGGTCGGGTTCTGCGTCGGATCCATCCCGGGCGGCGGATCCGCGACGGCACCGGACACGCCCGGACCACCGCCCGCCCGCGCGCCGTCGTCCGGGTCGCCCTCCGCACCGTCGTCCGGAATCGCATCGGCGTCCGGCATCGCACCGGCGTCCGCCGTCGCACCGGCGTCCGGCATCGCACCGTCGTCCGCCGTCGCGCCGTCGGTCCGACGAGGGACAGCACCCCACCCGTCCGCGCGATCATGGCCCTCTCCCGGCGCGTCGGCGTCGAGCGCCGCGCCGGGCGAGGGCCTCGTCAACGCGCCGAGCCGCGCCTGCTCGGCGAGCGTGAGCCCGGATCCTCCACGCCCGTAAGCCCGCCGCTCCAGCTCACGGCGTTCCCGTTCGCGCGCGTCGCGGTCCACGCCTCAGCCGAACCACCCGAAGCGGAAGGCCGCCCACACGAGCCACCCCGCACTGTAGAGCGTCGCCAGGCCGCCCAGCACGAGCGCCCAGACCCCCACCGCCCTGCTCTCGTCGGGCCGGCGCAGCGTCATGATCGCGGCGATCACCGAGATCGCCGCGACGGGGATCCCCCAGCCGACGAAGAAGGAGGCGAAGAGTGCGACGATCGCCGACAGGAGGGCCCACGGCCCCAGCCGCGGCTCCGCCGCGACGACCGCCGTCCCGGTGGTCGTCGCGTCCGAGGGGGTCCATTCGGAGTCCTCGGCGACGAAGCCGCTCTCGCTTAGAGACGGACCGCTCTCCACGCGCACGGGCGTCGGAGCGGTCGGCAGCCGGTGATAGCGTTCCGGATCCGTCTCGTGCGCGGCCACGCTCAGCCGTCCCCGACCGTTCCTGCGCGCTCCGCCACCTGGATCTCCGTGACGGGCAGCGTCGAGTCCGCCCCGAAACCGAGCGTCGACGGGCGCCGCCCCGAGGCGATGAGCTCGGCCGCGAGGGCGGCGATCATCGCGCCGTTGTCCGTGCAGAGCGACAGCGGAGGGATCCGCACCGTCACGCCGGCGGCCTCGGCACGGGCGAGCGCGACCTCGCGCAGGCGGCGGTTCGCGACGACACCGCCGCCGAGGAGCAGCCGCGGGACGCCGCGGTCCTCGCAGGCCGCGAGAGCCTTGGTCACGAGCACGTCCACGACGGCCTCGCGGAAGCTCGCGGCCACGTCCGCGACGGGGACGGTCTCGCCCGCCGCCTCGGCCCGTTCGACCCAGCGGGCGACGGCGGTCTTGAGCCCGGAGAAGGAGAAGTCGTAGCGGTGCTTCTCGCGATCGGAGGCGCGGGACAGCCCGCGCGGGAAGCGGATCGCGTTCGGATCGCCGCCGACCGCCGCGCGATCGATCTCCGGACCGCCGGGATACGGCAGGCCGAGCAGCCGGGCGACCTTGTCGAAGGCCTCCCCCGCCGCGTCGTCCACGGTCTCGCCGAGCAGCTCCACGTCGGTGGTGAGATCGCGCACGTGCAGGAGCGAGGTGTGCCCGCCCGAGACGAGCAGTGCGATCGTCGGATACTCCAGGGCAGGCGCATCCGGATCCAGGATGTCGGCGGCGATGTGGCCGACGAGATGGTTGACCGCGTAGAGCGGGGTGTCGAGGGAGGCGGCGAGGCCCTTCGCGGCACCGATCCCGACCATGAGCGCCCCGGCGAGCCCCGGCCCGCTCGTGACCGCGACGGCGTCCAGATCCGAGAGCCGCACCTGCGCCTCCGCGAGCGCCTGCTCGATCGAGGGCTGCAGCGCTTCGAGGTGCGCCCGCGCGGCGACCTCGGGCACGACGCCCCCATAGCGCGCATGCTCGTCCATGCTCGACGCGATCGTGTTGGACAGCAGCGTCCGCCCGCGCACGATCCCGATCCCGGTCTCGTCGCAGCTCGTCTCGATCCCGAGCACCAGCGGTTCAGACATCGGCGTCGCTCTCGTTCTCAGGATGGATCGGCGGAATGGTCGCGGGGAGGCGGGGCTCGGCGCCGGACGGCCGATCCGACCTGAGAACGCTCGGAGGCCAGGAGCGCAGGTCGAGCTTCATGACGACGGCGGCGACGTCGTCCGGCTGATAGTAGCCGGGCCGGCGACCGATCTCGACGAACCCCTCGGAGCCGTACAGCCCCTGCGCGATCGGGTTGTCGGCGCGCACCTCGAGGAAGACCTCCCGCGCGCCGCGGTCGGCCGCCTCGGCGAGCAGCGTGCGCAGCAGGGCACGTCCCCGCCCGGATCCCCGGGCGGGCGCATCGAGCGCGATGGTCTGGATGTCGGCGTCCCCGGACCCGCGCAGCGCCCTCACGCCCCCGTAGCCGACGACGCGGTCGCCCGCGGCGTGCGGCTCCACGTCGACGAAGTAGCGGCTGTGAGCACCGGCCAGCTCAGCGGCCATGAGCTCGGCGCTCCAGGCGTCCGTGGGGAAGGATCGGCGCTCGATGTCCATGATCGCCGCGAGGTCCTCCCCGGTCGCCGGGCGGATCACAGCCCCACCCGTTTCGGCGGCGCAGGGGTCCGCGCGTCCGGCGGACGCAGGTACAGCGGCTCGGGTCCGGTCAGCACGCGGCCGGCGTCGAGCGCCCGACGGGCGACGCGGGCGAGCGCGGTCCCGGACAGGGCGGTCACCTCGAAGCGGCGCAGCGCGCCGAGCCTCGCGTCGACCTCGTCGCGGGGCACGAGGACGGTGTCGACGACCGCGTGCGGGATGCCGTCGACGTCGATGCCCTCGTAAACGGTCACCGCCGTCTCGCGGCGGCGGGCGTCGGTGAGGATCGCGAAGGGCTCGGCGGGCGCCTCCGTGTCGATCACGGCGAGAGCCGCGGCATGGTGGCTGGGGACGGGCACCACGGGGATTCCGCGGCCGAGCGCGAACGCGCGTGCCGCGGCGATCCCGATCCGCAGCCCGGTGAACGGGCCCGGACCCATGCCGGCCGCGACGTGCGCGATCGGACCGTCCGCCGCGCCGACGACCTCCGTCAGCAGTTCCCCGACGACCTCGGCGTGCCCGAGCGGCGCGGTGCGCGCCGCCTCGGCGACCGCCCGCCCGTCGCGGCCGATCAGCCCGACGGCGGTGCCCAACGAGGTGTCGACGCCCAGAATCACTCTCCCAGGGTAGCCGCCACCTCGGAGGCGCGTTCCCATCGATCGCCGCCCCGCTCGCGGGCCGCCTCCGCCCCGGCCGCGGCATCCAGTCGCAGTGCGTCGAGGTCGAAGCCGGTCGAGACGACGCTCGCCCAGCCGATGCTCGCCGACACCCGGACCGCCGACTCGGTGCCGCGCTCGTCGATGCGCGACACGTGTGCGAGGAGCTCGCGCAGGTGGTGCCGCACCGCCTCCTCCGATCCCGGCAGCAGCGCGATCGCCCGCTCCCCCGCGAGCCAGATCATGTCGGCGGAGGCGGGGAGCGCCTGCCGGACGTGCTCCTGGAAGGCCGCGACGACGCCCGCGTAGACCGCGGGCCCCGAGGCGTCGTGGAGGTCCGACGGGTCGTCGAGACGCACATCGAGGAGCGACCAGGAGTTCTCCTGTCTGCCCCTGGCGCGACGCAGCCTGGCGCGCAGCTCGCCGAACTCGTCCTGGTCCGCGCGGACGAGGTTCGTACGCAGCAGGCTCTCGCCCCGGGCCAGCAGCACGATCGTGATCGACGCGCACTGGCTGGTCAGCACCGTCCCCACGCCGTTGATGTCCCGAAGCATGCTGAGCTCGTCTCCGGGCGCCGACCCGATCCGCGCGACCCCCGCCACGAGACCCACGACGGCCACGACGACGAACGCGCACGACACCAGCGCGAGGGGCAGGACCACGTCGTGGGTCGTGAGACGCAGTCGGAACAGCTCCCAGGCCGCGAGCCCCGCGTACACGGCCGCCGCGGTGAAGACGACGCGGAACACCGTCGCGTACTCCTCCGAGCCGGAGAACAGCACCAGCACGGTGGGAGCGAACATCGGGAAGGCGAGGGCCGCGAGCCACGGTGGTCGCTTGCCGGCGTAGAAGCGGACGCCGAGCCACAGGAGCGGCTCGAAGCACACGAGCAGACCCGAGGAGATGGCCCGCAGCGGTGCACTGTCGAACTGCATCGCCGCGACCCACACGTAGGTCGCGATCATCGCGATGCCGAAGGCCGCCGACCACGTGATCGTCGCCCGACTGGGCCGGGGAAGCAGCGCGAGGCCGAACACGATCGCCGTCGACAGCGTGACGAGGGCGACCAGGATCACCGAGGGGTTGACGGAGATCCCTACGGGACCGGTGATCGAGCTCATGCGGCGGAAATCCTCTCCTGGCGGCGCGGAAAGCGCAGGAACATCCGGGTCCCGCGCCCGAGGGCGCTGTCCACGTCGATCGTGCCGCCGTGCGCGGTCACGACGTCCTGCACGACGACCATCCCGAGACCCGTTCCCGGTATTCCGCTGCGTTCCGCCCTCTCCGAGCGGAAGTAGGGCTGGAACAGACGCGCGACGTCGTCCGGCGACATGCCGGATCCGGTGTCGGCGACGACGACCTCCGCGCGGCCGTCCTGCGCGGTCGCGAGGACGATGTCGACGTGGCCCCCGGCGGGCGTGTACTTGACGGCGTTGCTGACGACGTTGTCGATCGCCTGACGCAGCCGGAACGCGTCGCCGTAGATGAGCAGCGTCTGCGCGCCGGACACCTTGACCTGGAGACGGTTGGCGGCGGCGGTGGGCTGGAACGAGTCGACGGACGCCTCGACCAGCCCCCGCAGGTCCACCGGCTCCGAGAGCTGCCTCGCCCGTGCGCGGGAGGTGTCGAGCGCGGTCGTCACGAGGCCCTGCATGCGCTCGCTCGCGCTGGCGACGATCCGCAGCTGGTCGGCGGCGCGCGGCGGGAGGTCTTCGCGCTCGAGCAGCAGATCGACGTGCCCGACGATGGCGGTGAGGGGGTTTCGCAGCTCGTGGTTGAGGATCGCCGTCACCGTGCGCCGCTCCTGCGCCAGGGCGAGCGCCTCTGTCACGTCCTCGATGCGCACGAGCGCCACCTCGCCCTCCTCCTCCTCGCTGGCGATCGCCTGGATGCGCACCTCGAGCGCCCGCCAGGTGCCCTCGACGTCGTACAGCCACACGCGCTCGCCGTCGACGTGCTCGCCACGGCCCGCCCGCGCGATGACCGTGCGATCGACGGGGATCGGCTCCCCCTCGCGATCGTCGTACTCGACCGCGGGCGCGGGGAGCGCCGCGCCGTAGCCGTCGCGGCCGTAGAGCCGTCGGTACGCGTCGTTCATCTTGAGGATCCGTCCGCCGTCGCCGACCGCGACGAGCGCGGTGTCGAGGGCGTCGATGATCTCGGTGACGCGGCGCTCGTGCGTCTCGGCGCGTCGCGCGATGCGGTTGATCTGCTCGCTGCGTCGGTGCAGCAGCCGCCGTGCCGCCCCCGACTGCCGCTGGCCGATCCTGATCGTCGCACCGAGGAAGCCCAGCGCGAAGGCGGTGATGAGCACGCGCAGCGCCACGTCCGAGATCAGGCCGCTCTGGTTGCCGAGCGTGAAGAGGAAGCCCGCGCAGACGGCGATCGACGCCATGACGGCGAGCATGGAGAAGTACGTCGCGATCCAGGTGATCGGGATGACCCAGAGGAAGCCCAACCGGATGTCGGGCGCCGCCGTGGTCAGGCCGATCGCGATGACGTCCGCGAGCGGAGCCGCGATCGCGGCCCACGGCGGCAGCCGATCCCAGGGCACCACGACCGTCGCCGTCGTGACGACCAGCGCGAGCAGGAGTCCCGCGGTGAAGAAGGGGACGCCGAAGAGGGTCGGCTTCAGGGCCGTGACGAACACCGCGATCGCCACGACCGCGGCGATGAAGATCAGCTGCCAACGCCAGATCGACGCCCTGCGGGACATGCCGGTCCTCTCTCCGACGCCCGGTCGCGCAGCGCGGGGAACGATACGGGGGCGGCGTCGCCGGCCCCGTTGCTCAACTCTCCCGCAAGGTTATCCAAAGAACGCCGCAAAGGGCCTCGCCCACGCGCTGCGCCCTCTTAGCATCGACGCAGAGGGCGGATCCGCCGCCCCGGACGACCGCTCACCGGCGGTGAGTCAGGAGGACCGATGCCCCGCACCACGACGACGCCGCGACGCCGTGGCGTCCGCCGTGACGGAGTGCGCCGCCAATGGGGCACGGAGCGACCGCGGTCGCCCCTGCCCGCTGTGCACCTGCGCCCGTCGACCACGAAGCTCATCCTGAGCCGGGCCGCGATCTGGCTGACGGTGCTGCTGTGGGCCCTCTACGTGTTCACGGTCGTGGTGACGCTGTTCCTCTCCGGGCAGTTCGAGACCCCGTGGCAGTTCATCGAGGGTGCGTCCTACCTCCTGGTCGTGACGTTCCTGACGTTCTCCGCGTTGATGTACCTGCTGGCCCGCTACGGCGCGTACCGGCGCTTCCGCGAGCACCGCAGGGCGGCCCGCGCCGAGATCGACCGCCACTTCTCCACCCCGCATCGCCCGCTCACCGTGCTGGTGCCGTCCTACGCCGAGGAGCCCGCGGTCATCCGCAAGACCCTCTGGTCCGCGGTGTTGCAGGAGTACCCGTCGCTGCGCGTCGTCCTGCTGCTCGACGACAACCCGGAGCCGACGGATCCCGCCGCGATCGCCCGGCTCGACGAGACCCGCCTCGCGGTCGCCCAGATCAAGGGGGATCTGGACGCGCCCCACGAGCGGCTGGTCTCCGCGCTGGACCTCTTCGACTTCGACCCCGAGGCCGTGGAGGCCCTGGACGATCTGATCGAGGAGTACCGCTTCGCGATCGACTGGCTGCGCGACTTCGCCGGGGAGCAGCCCCGCGAGGACCACGTCGACGGCTTCTTCGTGGACGAGGTGCTGCTGGGCCTCGCGGAGGACCTGGAGACCACGGCGCTCGCCCTCGAGTCGGCCCGCACGGAGGGCGCGACGCTCCCGCCGGAGCGGATGCGCGAGCTGCTGCGCCGGCTCGTCTGGATCTTCTCGGCCGAGGTCACCTCGTTCGAGCGCAAGCGCTACGCCTCCCTCTCGCACGAGGCGAACAAGGCCATGAACCTGAACTCCTACATCGGCCTGCTCGGCGGACGCTTCGTCGAGCAGCACACTCCGGAGGGGCTGATGCTGCGACCAGCCCGGGGCGGCGCGCACGCCGATCTGGACGTGCCGTACTCGGACTTCGTTCTCACCCTCGACGCGGACTCGGTGCTTCTGCGCGACTACTGCCTGCGGCTCGTGCACTTCCTCGAGCAGCCCGCCAACGCCCAGGTCGCGGTCACGCAGACCCCGTACTCGTCGTTTCGGGGCGCGCCGACGCGGATCGAGCGTCTCGCGGGCGCCACGACCGACGTGCAGCACATCCTGCACCAGGGCATGACCGAGTACGACGCGACCTTCTGGGTGGGCGCGAACGCCGTGATCCGGATGGAGGCGCTCGACGACATCCTCGAGATCGAGACGGTCGGCGGGATCGAGGTCCGTCGCTACGTGCAGGACCGCACCGTCATCGAGGACACCGAGTCGAGCGTCGACCTCACCGTCTTCGGCTGGAAGCTCGTCAACTACCCCGAGCGCCTCAGCTACAGCGCGACCCCGCCGGACTGGGGATCCCTCATCGTCCAGCGGCGCCGCTGGGCCAACGGCGGACTGCTGATCCTGCCCAAGATGTGGCGCCGGGTGCGGGAGATGCGTCGCGCGCACACGCCGCTGTCCTTCGGCGAGGTCGCCCTGCGGCTCAACTACATGGTCTCGATCGCCTGGGCCAGCTTCGGCCTGATCTTCCTGCTGGTCTACCCGTACGACAGCCGTCTGGTGAGCCCGCTCATCCTGGCCGGCGCCCTACCGTACTTCCTCGCGATGGCCAGCGACCTCAAGTACTGCGGCTACAAGCGCAGCGACATCTTCCGGATCTACGGCTTCAACCTGATCCTGCTGCCGGTGAACCTCGCCGGCGTGCTCAAGTCGCTGCAGCAGGGTCTGACCGGTAAGAAGATCCCGTTCGCGCGCACGCCGAAGGTCAAGGACCGCACGAGCTCGCCTCTGCTGTACGTGGTGTCCCCGTACATCATCATCGGCTTCTCGGCGTTCGTCGCGTGGCGCAGCTGGACCGACGGCGCCTGGGGCACGCTCGCGTTCTCCCTGTTCAACGCGATCTGCGCGCTGTGGGCCACGATCGCGAACATCGGCGTGCGCAACTCCCTGGTGGACACCTGGATCGGTCTCACCGACTGGATGTACGTCGACCTCGTGTCCGCACCGCGCCACAGCGCCCCGCAGCCCGAGCCCGGCGACGACTGGCGGACCATGCTGCACGAAGGGCACCCGGCTCCTGGTTCCACCGGATCGATCGCCCTGCGCAAGGAGCGCACCGGATCCCCCTATCCCTCACTCTCCCCGACCTCCTCCGCGCGCACGTCCGAGAAGCGCGGCGAGGCCCGGCCTCAGAAGGCGAGCACCCTGCGATGACCAGCACTTCCACCGGACGTCATCCCGGTAAACGACTGTCCCCCTGGCGGGTCGCGATCGGAGTCCTGATCGCCTGTGCGCTGATCGCCGGCGTCGTCGTGATCCCGTGGTACCTGTTCACCTCGCGCCCGGCGGTGAGCGCCCCCATCGGTCCGCGGTGGTTCGGCGCCTACTACGACGTCACCGCCGCCGACGCCGCCGACACGAGCGCCTCGTCCTCGGCCTCCGCGTCCGACGGCGTGCTGCTCTCGTTCGTCGTCGCGGCGTCGTCCGACAGCTGCCAGCCCAGCTGGGGCGGGGCGTACTCGCTCATGGACGCCGGACGCTCCCTGGATCTCGACCGCCGTGTCGAGGGGATGCGCCGCGAGGGCGCCCACGTCGCGATCTCCTTCGGCGGCGCGAAGAACACCGAGCTGGGCACCGCCTGCTCCTCGGTCAACGACCTCGCGAACGCCTACTCGACGGTGATCGACCGGTACTCCGTGAGCACGGTGGACCTGGATCTGGAGAACCAGAACCTCAGCGACAGCGCGGCCGGCGATCGCCGCGCCCAGGCGCTCGCGAAGCTCCAGGCGTCGCGCCGTGCCGACGGCTCCGACCTCACCGTGTGGCTCACGCTCCCGGTGGGACTGGACGGCTTCACGCAGGACGGGCTGCGTGCGATCCGTCAGCTCCTGCAGGCCGGGGTGAATCTCGCCGGGGTCAACGCCATGACCATGGACTTCAACGTCCCGCTCTCCGGGAAGTCGATGGCGGACGCCGCGATCGGCGCGCTGCAGGGTGCCCACGACCAGCTGGAGCGTCTCTACGCGGACCAGCACGAGGCGCTGCCCTCGGACGGCGCCTGGGGAGTGCTCGGCGCCACCGCGATGATCGGCCAGAACGACGTGCGCGGCGAGGTCTTCACCCTGAAGGACGCGGCGAAGCTCAACGACTTCGCCCAGGATCAGCGTCTGGCGCGCCTGTCGATGTGGTCGGCGAACCGCGACCGCACGTGCGGTCCGAACTACCCCGACCTCACCGTGGTCTCGACCTCGTGCAGCGGCGTGGACCAGGGCGATGCGAGCTTCGCGGGGACGCTGCGCCGCGGATTCTCCGGACTGCCCGGCGGCGACGCGACGCCGAGCGCCTCTCCGACGGCGAGCCTGCCCGACGACGCCGAGACCGCGCCCTACCCGCTGTGGACCGAGGGCGCCGCGTACTCGGCGGGCGTCCGCGTCGTCTGGCACGGCTACGTGTACGCGGCGAAGTGGTGGGTGTCCGGGGGGTACCAGCCCGACGATCCGATGCCGACCACGGATCAGACCGCGTGGCGCCTGATCGGCCCCGTCCTGCCGACGGACGTGCCGTTCTCGCTGCCGACCGCGCCGGCCGGGACGCCGGTGTGGGCCTCGGATCAGCCCTACGACAAGGGTGCCGTGGTGTCTTATCAGGGCGTGCCCTACCGTGCCAAGTGGTGGACGCGCGGGGACGTGCCCTCCGACGGCATCACGGATCACGATCGTTCGCCGTGGGCGGTGGTGGAGGACACCGCCCCGACGACGACTCCTTCACCGAGCGCGGGCCCGTAACCCGGGCGAGGTGGGGAAACGCCGGTGGGGACCGGCGTGGCTCCCGGATCGGTACCCTGTCCGATGCGGGAGCGGCCTCGAAGAGATCCGAGGCCGGGTCGCGGGACAGGCACCGCGACCGCACCCGAGGGGGCGTCAGTTCGAGGCTGGCGCCCCCTCCGTGCGTCTGCGGGCGTGCCGGCCGCAGACGTGCAGGGTCGCACGTGCAGCCCCGCACGGCGCGACGGGCCAGGTCGCGAGGACGATGCGGGTCAGGTCGCGAGGCCGACGCGGGTCAGCGCGAGGACGACGTGCCGTCCGTGCTCGGCGTGAGACGGTAGCCGACACCGCGGACCGTCTCGATGTAGCGGGGCTCGGCCGTGCTGTCGCCGATCTTGCGCCGGAGGTTGGCCATGTGCGCCTCGATGGCGCGCTTGTCCGGTTCGCCGACGTAATAGGAGGAGCCGAACGCCTCGCCGCGGAGGACGAGGGCGAGATCGGACTTGCTGCGCACGCGGCGCTTGGACTCGAGGAGCGTCGCGAGCAGGTCGAACTCGGTCGGCGTGAGGTCGACCTCCTGCTGCGCCACCAGCACGGTGTGCGTCGCGAGGTCGAGACTGATGTCGCGATGCCCGTGCCACTGCGCGCCCTCCGCGTCCGGGGGCAGCGGGATCGCGGCGGTCGCGGAGGGGTTGCGCGCCGGGGTCGGCCGGTCGCCGCCCGCGCCGGATTCGGCGGCGCCGACGAGAGCGCCGACCAGTTCCGCGGGGGCCTCGAGCCTCGGGCGGCGCAGCAGCGCCTCGATCCGGGCGCGCAGCTCGCGGGGGCGGAAGGGCTTGACCACGTACTCGTCCGCCCCGGAGGAGAGGCCGAGCACGATGTCGCTCTCCTCGCCAAGCGCGGAGAGCATGATGATGAACGTCGGGCTGAGCTTGCGGATGCGGCGTGCGGCCTCGAAGCCGTCGATGCCCGGCAGGTTGATGTCAAGGGTCGTGATCAGCGGCTGATGCTCCGCAACAGCGGCCACCCCGTCGAGACCGTTCGCGGTCATGACCGTGCGGAAACCGGCGGATTGGAAGACCTCGTCCAACAGAGTGCGGACATCGGGGTCGTCCTCGACGATGACGGCGATCTGCGCCGTGGCTGCGACTTCGCTCATGTTCACATTCCTCGCTCGGAACCCCGCGGGACGCGGTGCGGGGAACATCGGCATCATACCGATATCTCTGTCCCGCCCGACGCGGGCGACGGATACCCAGGAGGAACGATGCGATGATCGGCACGCGCGGCCGGGATCGCGCGATCGGATGCAGCGGGCGACGCGCGTTCTCAGCGAGCGACGCGCGTTCTCAGCGAGCAGCGGGCGCTCTCAGCGGGCGACGCGGCGTTCTCAGCGAGGAGCGGGGCGTTCTCAGCGAGCAGCGGGCGCTCTCAGCGGGCGACGCGGTCGATCGTGACGATCCGCGGCGCGTCGGCGTCGAGCTCCTCGTCCGGCGCGTCCGCATCGAGGCCCGCGCCCACCGGACGCTCGAACGCGATGTCCCACCAGGCGTCCGCGAGGTCCTCTGCCAGTCCGCGGCCCCATTCGACCACGACGACGGATCCGAGCACGTCCACGTCGAGGTCGTCGAGCTCCGCGGCGGATCCGAGCCGGTAGGCGTCGACGTGCACGAGCGGGGCGCGGCCGACGAGCGAGGGGTGGGTCCGTGCGATCACGAAGGTGGGGCTCTGCACCGGACCGCGCACGCCGAGTCCTTCGGCGAGCCCCCGGGTGAACGTGGTCTTCCCGGCGCCGAGGGGGCCGGTGAGGATCAGCACGTCGCCCGCGCCGAGGTCGGCGCCGATCGTCCTGCCGAGCTGCTCCATCTCCTCGGCGGTCGCGACCGTGTGCCGGCCCTGCAGGGCGTCGAGCGCGCTCATGCGATGCCCCGCCGCGGCACGCGCGGGCCGATCCGGGTGACGACCTCGTAGTTGATCGTGTCCGCGGCATCGGCCCAGTCGGTGGCCGCGGGGAACCCGAGCGTCGGATCCCCGAACAGGACGACCTCGTCTCCCACGCCCACGTCCGCGTCGCCCACGTCCACGACGAACTGGTCCATCGCGATCCGCCCGGCCACGCGGTACCGCCGTCCGCCGATCTGCACCGGGCCACGACCCGAGGCCTGCCGCGGCACGCCGTCCGCGTAGCCGAGCGGGACGAGGGCGAGCGTCGTCTCGTCGGTCGTGCGGTGGTCGTAGCCGTACGACACGCCCGTTCCCGCCGGGACCCGACGCACCGCGGCGACCGCTCCGCGCAGCGTCATCGCCGGGCGCAGGCCCAGATCGGAGGAGCTGCGATCGGCGAACGGGCTCAGTCCGTAGAGTCCGATGCCGATCCGCACCGCGTCCAGGCGGGTCGGGGGCAGCTCGATCGCTGCGGCAGTAGCCGCGAGGTGGCGCAGCTCGGGGCGGATCCCGAACGACTCCGCCTCGGCGCACCCCCGGTCGAACGCGGCGAGCGCGGCGAGGTCGTCGGCCTCGCTCGTGTTGGAGAGGTGGCTGAACAGGCCGACGATGCGGATGCGGCCGATCCGCTCGAGTCGCGCGGCCTCGGCGAGCACCGGGGCCGCGTCCGCGGGCGCGATGCCGTTGCGGCTGAGGCCCGTCTCGAACTTGAGGTGCACGCCGACAGGGTGCGGTCCGCGCACCGCCGCGACCGCTTCGAGCTGGGCGAGCGACGACACGCCGAGCTCGATCCCCGCCTCCGCGGCGTCGTCGAAGCGCTGCCCCGGCGCGTGCAGCCAGGCGAGGATCGGCGCGGTGATGCCGGCGCGGCGAAGCTCGAGCGCCTCGTCCACGGTCACGACGCCGAGGCGGGTGGCGCCTCCCGCGAGCGCGGCGACCGCCGCGTGCACGGCGCCGTGCCCGTACGCGTTGGCCTTCACGACCGCGATCACGTCGACGCCCGTGAGGCGGCGCAGGTGTCGGGTGTTGTCGGTGATCGCGTCGAGGTCGATCGTCGCCTCCCGCAGCGGCACGCTCATGAGGCCGCGCCCATCGTCGGGTCTGCAGCGGCGTCCCGCGCGGGTTCGCCTCTTTCCCCCCGCTGCACGTCTTCGCCTCCCCGCTGCTGCGTCGAGAGAGGGAGGGAACGATGCCCCGGGGAGGGGAAGGCGAGCCCGGAAGACTCCCCCGCCGCGCGATCGCCGCCCGACGTCCTCGTGCCGGAGCCGTCGCGGGCCTCCGCGACGACGTACGCGGCCGCGAGACCGGCGTCGTGCGTGAGGGACAGGTGCAGGGTCGTGATGCCGCGCTCGGCCACCACGTCCGCCGTGCTGCCGCTCAGCGCGAAGTACGGCCGCCCCGACGCCTCGGACGCGATCTCGATCTCGGTCCAGTGCACCCCGTCGGATCCTCCCAGCGCCTTGATCAGCGCCTCCTTCGCGGCATAGCGCGCCGCGAGCGACGACACCCGCAGACCCTGCTCGGCGGGGGCGAAGAGCCGGTGCAGGAGACGCGGCGTGCGGGCGACCGTCCGCTCGAATCGCGGGATGTCCACGAGGTCGATGCCGGTGCCGATGATCACCGATCCAGCCTACCCGGCGGGGTCTGCGGAGCTCGGACGCCGCCGGCGGTCCACCTCCGTCCCCGTGGACTGCCACCCGCGGGACGGGCCCCGGGCCGGTCCGTTCTCAGGACGGAATCACGCGATCTGCGGAATCCGTTCTCCTCCGCCCCCGTGCGGACGATCCGTCCTGAGAAAGGGAATGCCCGAGAACAGGACGAGACGGGAACGCCCTTACGCCCGACGGCGCGGCGTCACTCCACCGTGACGGACTTGGCCAGGTTGCGCGGCTGGTCCACGTCGAGCCCCTTCGCCGTGGCGAGGGCCATCGCGAAGATCTGCAGCGGCACCACGGCGAGCAGCGGCTCGAACAGCGCACCGGCGAGCGGGATCCGGATGACCTCGTCGGCAAACGGCAGCACGGCCGCGTCACCCTCTTCCGCCACCACGATGACGCGCGCTCCGCGGGCCCGGATCTCCTGGATGTTGGAGACGACCTTCGCGTGCAGCAGGGCGGAGTGACGCGGCGACGGCACGATCACGAAGACGGGCTGGCCCGGCTCGATGAGCGCGATCGGGCCGTGCTTGAGCTCTCCCGCCGCGAAACCCTCGGCGTGGATGTACGAGATCTCCTTGAGCTTGAGCGCGCCCTCCAGCGCGATCGGATAGCCCACGTGACGGCCGAGGAACAGCACGGATCGCGTGTCGGCCATCCATCCGGCGAGCTGGGAGACCCTCTCCTGCTCGGCGTCGAGCACGTCGTCGATCTTGGCCGGCAGGTTCTCCAGCTCCAGGACTGCGGCGGCGCTCTCCTCGGCCGGCAGCGAGCCGCGCACGCGGCCCATGTGCAGCCCCAGCAGCAGCAGCGCGGTGATCTGGGCCACGAACGCCTTGGTCGACGCGACCGCGACCTCGGGTCCGGCGTGGGTGTAGACGACCGCGTCCGACTCGCGCGGGATGGTCGCGCCCTGGGTGTTGCAGATCGACAGCGTGCGCGCACCGCGCTCGCGGGCGTACTTGACCGCCATGAGCGTGTCCATGGTCTCGCCCGACTGGCTGATGGAGACGACGAGCGTGCGCTCTCCGATCACCGGATCCCGGTAGCGGAACTCGTGCGCGAGCTCGACGTCCACGGGGACGCGGGCCCACTGCTCGATCGCGTACTTGCCCACCATCGCGGCATAGGCGGCGGTGCCGCACGCCGTGACGATGATGCGGTCGACGTCGCGGAAGAGATCGTCGAGGCCGTCGAGCTCGGGGATGACGACCGCCGAGTCCTTGATCCGGCCGCGGATGGTGTTGGCGACGGCCTCGGACTGCTCCGCGACCTCCTTCGCCATGAAGCTCGGCCATCCGCCCTTCTCGGCGGCGGCGGAGTCCCAGGAGACCTCGAACGGGGTCGACTCCACGGCGTTGCCCTCGAAGTCGGTGACGACCACGGCCTCGGGCGTGATCGCGACGATCTCGTCCTGGCCGATCGCCAGCGCCCTGCGCGTGTGCTCGACGAAGGCGGCGACGTCGGAGCCGAGGAAGTTCTCGCCCTCGCCGAGGCCCACGACGAGCGGGGAGTTGCGCCGCGCCGCGACGACCAGGCCCGGCTCGTCCTGGTGCAGGGCGAGCAGCGTGAAGGCGCCTTCGAGGCGGTTCACGACAGCGCGGAACGCGGTGCGGAGGTCCCCCGTGCGCCGGTACTCGCGGCCGATCAGGGCGGCGGCGACCTCGGTGTCGGTCTCGCTGCGGAAAGAGACGCCGTCGGCCTCGAGCTCGGCGCGGAGCTCGGCGAAGTTCTCGATGATGCCGTTGTGGATCAGCGCGAGCCGGTCCTCGTCGGCGAGGTGCGGATGCGCGTTGGCGTCCGTCGGGCCGCCGTGGGTGGCCCAGCGGGTGTGGCCGATGCCCGTCGTGCCGTCGGGCAGGGGGTGCTCGGCGAGCGAGTCCCGCAGCGCCTGCAGCTTGCCGGCCTTCTTGCGGGACCCGAGGGATCCCGCCTCGTCGATGACGGCGATCCCCGCCGAGTCGTACCCGCGATACTCGAGACGGGCGAGACCGGCGAGGAGGATGTCCTCGCTGGGGCGAGCGCCGACGTATCCCACGATTCCACACATAGCCCCAGGGTACGGGCGCGATTTTGCGCGGAACCCGAACGAACCCGCCGGCCGGCGGCCAGAGGGCTCAGCCGGGGCCGTCACCCGGATCCCCGGCCTCCGTCGCGGGCCGTGCGGC
>NZ_CAMFHZ010000013.1 GCF_945952435.1 uncultured Microbacterium sp. | reverse complement strand
GCACCGAGGTGGGGAAGACGTCGTTCGAGGACTGCGACGCGTTGACGTGGTCGTTGGGGTGCACGGTCCCACCGAGGATCCGGGTCGCGAGCGTCGCCAGCACCTCGTTCATGTTCATGTTCGAGCTGGTGCCGGATCCGGTCTGGTACGTGTCGACCGGGAACTCGCCGTCGTGCGCGCCCGAGGCGACCTCGTCCGCGGCCTGGGCGATCGCGTCCGCGATCGCGCCGTCGAGCGTGCCGAGGTCCTTGTTCGCGAGTGCCGCGGCCTTCTTGATGCGGGCCAGCGCCGCGATCTGAGTGGACTCCAGTCCCTTGCCCGAGATCGGGAAGTTCTCCACGGCGCGCTGCGTCTGCGCGCCGTACAGCGCGTTCACGGGCACCCGCACCTCTCCCATGGTGTCGTGCTCGATGCGGTACTGCTCGGTGTCGGTCACTGCTTTCCTCCAGATGCGACGGTGGATGAGGGGGGATGTTCAGGCGTGGGCGTCGCTGAGGCCCACGGTGACGACAGGCACCGCGGTGCCCTCGCCGAGACGATAGTTGGCGCCGACGATGCCCAGCCGGCCCTCGGCGACGGCCGCGTTGATGAGCTCGGACGACTGCAGCAGATCCTGCACCGTGTTGCGCAGGTGCTCACGCCCCACGAGCTCGGCGTCGATGTCGTCGACGGCGGAGACGCCCTGCTCGGCCACGACCTTGCGCGCGGCGGGCACGATCGGCGCGATCAGACGCCAGATGTGCGGCGGGAGCGGAGCCGCGTCGATCGCGGTGCCGTCGATCGCCGCGCGGACCGCGCCGCAGCTGTCATGCGCGAGCACGACGATGAGAGGCACGCCGAGCACGTGCACGGCGTATTCGAGGCTCGCGACGATCGACTCGCCGAGCACCTGCCCCGCGTTGCGCACGACGAACAGGTCGCCGAGGCCCTTGTCGAAGATGATCTCCGCGGCCAGGCGCGAATCGGAGCAGCCGAACAGCGTCGCGAGCGGCGCCTGACCGGCGGTGAGCTCGTGCCGCTTGTCGACGTTCTGATTGGGGTGCTGCGGCTCGCCCGCCACGAACCGGCGGTTGCCCTCCTGCATGAGGGCCCATGCCTCGTCCGGGGTGAGCGAGCGCGGTGCGGGAGCGGTCATCGTTGTCCTTCGAGTTTGTCGATCTGCGGGCTGATCTTCGCGACGAGCTCGGCCGTCTGGGCCTTGCCGAGGGCGCCGTAGACGAGGATGTAGTCGGATCCGACCTGTGCGCCCAGCGCATCGGTGACGTTGCCGGACTGGCTGGGGTTTGCGATCGAGTACTGGTCCCACGTGCGACCGCCGATGCTCACGGTCCCCTTCGGCGCGGTGCCGCGCAAGGGCGTGAGCGCCCAGTCCGCATCGGCGTCGAACGCCTGCGCGATGTGGGCGTAGCCGCGGGCGTTCTGGGCTTTCGGGGCGACCGTGATGTCCCAGACGGTCGGCTTGCCGTCGACGAGCACGGCCTTGTTCACACGCCAGTTCGACGGGATCGTGGGGACGAGGACGGGCCTGTTCAACGAACTCTGCGCGTTCTTGGCCGCGGTCCCGAGATCCACTTCACCGCTGCCGTCGAAGTTGCCGCGGGGCACGATCAGCACGATGAGCAGCACGACGCCGACAGTCGCGATGATCGCGGCGACGAGCCCGCGGAAGGTCTGGCTGGAGCGGTACGCGGCCGAGAAGGCCGCCTTCCGGTCCGCGGTCTCCTGCGCGGTCTCCGCGCGGCCGAGCTCGGCGACGATGGGCGGCTGCTTCGGTGCGCGGCTCATCGCTGCGTCCCCTCGGGGGATCCCTCAGCCGCGGTGCGCGCCGCGTCCAGCCGGCGCTTGGCGCCGAGCAGCCATTCCTCGCAGCGGGCGGCGAGGGCCTCGCCGCGCTCCCACAGGCTCAGCGACTGCTCGAGTGTCGGCGCGCCCTGCTCGAGCTCCGCCACCACGCGGACGAGTTCGTCCCTGGCCCGCTCGAAGCTGAGCTCGGCGATCGCGGGATCGGCGGAACCGGGGACGGAGACGCCTCCGGAAGCGGACGGCTCGTTCGACACGGTCACTCCTTCATCCTACCGGCGAGGACCGGGCGCCTCGGTCGATCCTTCGTCTCCGGCGTCCTCCGCGACCTCGCCGTCGGACGTCGCCCGCATAGACCCTCGCCGAACCGTCACGGTCAGCGCGGTCCCGGCCGGGGCGTCGGCGGCGTCGCGCACGATCACGCCGTCGTCCCGATGCGCGATCGCGTAGCCGCGGGCCAGCGTCGCGGCCGGAGAGAGGGCGCGCAGCGAGGCGCGCAGTTCCGCCGTCCGCCGCCCGGCGACGTCCACGCTGCGCGTGAGGGCGTCGCGGGACCGCGCGAGGAGCAGCCAGACCTCCTGCGCACGGCGCTCGACGAGCGGATCCGGATCCTTCAGCACCGGACGCGAACGCAGTTGCTCCAGCTGGGCGATGTCGTGGGCGACCCGCTGCGAGACGCGCATCGTCGCGCGGGCGCGCAGCTGCCCGATGACCGCTCGCTGCTCGCCGACGTCCGGAACGACCCGCTTCGCCGCGTCGGTCGGGGTCGACGCCCGCAGATCGGCGACGTCGTCCAGCAGCGGGTGGTCGTTCTCGTGCCCGATCGCGCTGACGACGGGCGTGACGGCGGCCGCGACCGCCCGCACCAGGCGCTCGTCGCTGAAGCCGAGGAGGGTCTGCGGATCGCCGCCGCCGCGCGCGATCACGATGACGTCGACGTCCGGATCCGCGTCCAGCGTGCGCAGGGCGGCGAGCGTCTCCGGCACGCAGCGGTCGCCCTGCACGGCCGCGTGCACGGTGCGGAAGCGCACCTGCGGCCAGCGCAGCTCGGCATTGCGATGCACGTCCTTCTCCGCGTCCGAGTTCTCCCCTGTGATGAGCCCGATCACGTGCGGAAGGAACGGCAGCCGCTTCTTCCGTGCGGGATCGAAGAGCCCCTCCTGGCGCAACTGGGCGCGCAACCGCTCGAGACGTTCGAGCTGATCGCCGAGTCCGACGTGCTTCATCGCCGACACGGTGAAGCCGAAGTCGCCCGCCTTGACGAAGTAGTCGGCCTTGACGGCGGCCACCACGTGGTCGCCCACCGTCAGGTCGGAGGGGATCCGCGCGCGCACGCTCGACCAGACCCTGATCGAGATCTGCGCGTCGGATCGGGTGTCCTTGAGGCGCGCGAACACGTTGCCGGCACGGACGTTCCAGCTCGTGATCTCGCCTTCGACCCACACCGTTCCCCATTGGGCGACGAAGTCCCGGATGGTCGCATTGAGGCGTGCGATCGAGGTCGGTGCCTCAGCCGAGGAATCGCGCGGCGACACCGCGTCGGCGGGCGGAGCCTCGCCGGGGCCCGTGGCGGCTTCGAAGACGGTCATCGCATCCTGTCGTTCGGGCCGCGCTCGTCGTCGCGGCCACCCGCCGCAGCGAGCGGGCCGGAACAGGATAACGCGGACCGCCGACGCCCCTCGGGACGCCCCTCGGGACACCGGCCTGCGCGGCGTCCGTCCCGGCCTTCTGCCAGGAGGTCACGGATAGACTCGGGGGGTGAGTTCCCCCGTTGCGCTGCCTGTGCCGCAGATCCCTCGCCGTCGCCCCGAGGGCGTCCGCGAGCCCCTTCAGGACCGCCCGGTCGACGGGGCCAAGCGGGTGCTGCTTGCTGCTCCGCGTGGATACTGCGCCGGGGTCGACCGCGCGGTCGTCGCCGTCGAGAAGGCCCTGCAGCGCTACGGCGCCCCCGTGTACGTGCGCAAGCAGATCGTGCACAACATCCACGTCGTCACCGAGCTCGAAGCGCAGGGCGCGATCTTCGTCGACGAGGTGGACGAGATCCCCGAGGGCTCGCACGTCGTCTTCAGCGCGCACGGCGTCTCGCCGATGGTCGTCTCCGCGGCGGAGGACCGGCATCTGCACGCGATCGACGCGACCTGCCCGCTCGTCACGAAGGTGCATCGCGAGGCCGTGCGCTTCGCCCGCGATGACTTCGAGATCCTGCTCATCGGCCATGACGGTCACGAAGAGGTCGAGGGCACGGCGGGGGAGGCCCCGAACCATGTCACGGTCGTGAACTCCCCGGACGAGGCGGACCTCGTCGAGGTGCGCGACCCGTCGAAGGTGGTCTGGCTCTCGCAGACCACGCTCAGCGTGGACGAGACCATGGAGACCGTGAACCGGCTGCGGACCCGGTTCCCCGAGCTGCAGGATCCGCCGTCCGACGACATCTGCTACGCGACGCAGAACCGCCAGGTCGCGATCAAGAAGGTGGCGCACGATGCAGACCTGGTGATCGTCGTCGGATCGGCGAACTCGTCCAACAGCGTGCGGCTCGTCGAAGTGGCGCGCGAGTACGGCGCGAAGGCCGCCTACCGGGTCGACTACGCCGAGGAGATCCGCCAGGACTGGCTCGACGGCGTGTCGACGGTCGGCGTCACCAGCGGTGCGTCGGTGCCCGAGGTGCTCGTCGAGGAAGTGCTCGCCGCGCTCGCCGAGGCCGGCTACGGCGACGTCGAGGAGGTGCGCACCGCCGAGGAGGACCTCATGTTCTCGCTGCCGAAGGAGCTGCGCCAGGACGTCGCGGGACGCCGGGACGAGAGGGCGCTCGGCGGACGGACGGCCCGATGACCGAGCAGGGCGGATCCGCGGAGCCGTCACGCCCGCGCCCGCAGTACGGCGAGTATGCGACGACCGAGGAGCAGCTGCGCCGCTCCGGCCGGGAAGCGGCTCCCGTCCCCCCGGGACTGGCGCCGCCCGCGATCTCGCCCCACGCGGCGGCGTCGCACGCGCTTCCGCCGCGTCCCGGCGCGCCCTCCGCGAATACCCCTGCGTCGACCGCCGGAGCGGTGACGCCGGCGCATCCGATCGACCGCATCGCCGCCCTCGCGCTGCTCGCCTACGGGCTCTGGAACGTGATCACCTCGGTGATCACGTTCCTCGATCCCTCCACCCTCATCGGCACCATGATGCAGATGCTGGGCGTCAGCGGAACTTTCACGAACTACGGGCAGGCCAAGGTGCTCGGCATCGTCGCCGCGGTGATCCTCATCGTGGGCTGGACGCTCACCGCCGCCTGGACCGTGCTGCGGCTGCGTCGAGGCAAGCGCACCTGGTGGGTCCCGGTGCTCGGAGGCGCCGTCTTCGTCACGCTGTCCTCGATCTGCATCCTGGTCGCGTTCTACAGCGACCCGGCCGTGGTCTCGTACATCCAGGGACTCACGACCACGAAGCCGTGAGTGTCGGGATGGGAGCCACGGAAGGCGCCCGGTCATGAGGAACGCCCCGTCCGATCGGACGGGGCGTTCCTCATGACCGGGCGGGATCAGCTCTTCGACTGACCGTAGGATCCGAGCTGCCGGGTCGACTCGATGACGCGCTGCGCCATCGCGGTCTCGGCGACCTTGCCCCAGGCGCGCGGGTCGTAGACCTTCTTGTTGCCGACCTCGCCGTCCACCTTGAGCACGCCGTCGTAGTTCGAGAACATGTACCCGGCGACGGAACGCGTGAAGGCGTACTGCGTGTCGGTGTCGATGTTCATCTTGACGACGCCGTTCGCGACGGCGAGCGCGATCTCGGCATCGGACGATCCGGATCCGCCGTGGAAGACGAGGTCGAGCGGCTTGGGGCCGGTGCCGTACTTGGCCGCGACCTCGGCCTGGATCTCGCCGAGGAGCTCGGGGCGCAGCTTGACGCCGCCGGGCTTGTAGACGCCGTGCACGTTGCCGAAGGTCAGCGCCGCGATGTAGCGTCCCTGCTCGCCGAGGCCCAGGGCCTGCACGGCCTGATCGACGTCGGCGAAGGTCGTGTAGAGCGCCTCGTTCGAGCCCTCGTGCTGGACACCGTCCTCCTCGCCGCCGACCACGCCGATCTCGACCTCGAGGATCGCGTTGATGTTCTTCATGCGGGGCAGGAGATCCTTGGCGATCTCGATGTTCTCCGCGAGCGGCACGGCCGATCCGTCCCACATGTGCGACTGGAAGATCGGGTTGCGTCCCGCACGGACCTCTTCTTCGCTCGCCGCGATGAGCGGCTCGACGAAACCGGCGAGCGCGTCCTTCGGGCAGTGGTCGGTGTGCAGCGCGACCGTGATCGGGTACGACTTGGCGACCTCGGTGGCGAAGCGGGCGAAGGCGAGCGCACCGGTGGCGCGCGCCTTGACGCTCTGCCCGGCGAAGTAGTCGGCGCCGCCCGTGGTGACCTGGATGATGCCGTCGGACCCGGCCTCGGTCAGTCCCTGCAGCACGGCGTTGATGGTCTGCGAGCTGGAGACGTTGAACGCGGGGTAGGCGAACCCGCCCGCCTTCGCGCGGTCGAGCATCTCGGCGTACTGATCCGGGGTGGCAACGGGCATGGCATCTCCTGTGCTGGACGACGGGGGTCACGGCCACTCTATCGCCGCAGGATCGCCGATTCCGAGCGCATGACGAGGCCGCCGCAGGGCTGGATCTTCCGCTCGGTGAAGAACCGCGGATCTTTCGCCTCCGAGGGGCGGAAATCCACGGATCCGTAACGCGCCCACCTCTACGCTGGGCATCATGGTGAGTCTCACGGCCGATCTCAGCCCCCTTCGTCCCGACCGCAACCTCGCGCTGGAGCTCGTCCGCGCGACCGAGGCTGCGGCGATCCGCGCGGTGCCGTTCATCGGGCGGGGCGCGAAGGAGGCCGCGGACGGCGCCGCGGTCGACGCGATGCGCGCCTTCCTCGGCACGGTCGACTTCGACGGACGGGTCGTGATCGGTGAGGGCGAGAAGGACAACGCCCCGATGCTCTTCAACGGCGAGCACGTCGGCAGCGGAACGGGAACGGGGCCGCAGTGCGACATCGCGGTGGACCCGATCGATGGTACGTCTCTGACCGCCGCGGGACGTCAGAACGCGCTCTCGGTGATCGCCGTCTCCGACCGTGGCACGATGCTCGACGCGTCGAGCGTGTTCTACATGGACAAGCTCGTCACCGGTCCGGCCGGCGTGGGCGTCGTCGACATCCGCCTGCCGATCGGCGAGAACATCCGTCGCCTGGCCGCGGCGCTGGGCAAGCCGGTCGAGGAGATCGTCGTCTCGGTGCTGAACCGTCCTCGGCACGAGCAGCTCATCGCCGACATCCGCGAGGCGGGCGCCGGAACGCGCCTGATGAGCGACGGCGATGTGGCGGGCGGGATCAACGCCGCCCGGCACGGCGCGCGCACCGACATGTGCGTGGGTGTGGGCGGCAGCCCCGAGGGGATCGTCACCGCCTGTGCGATCAAGGCCCTCGGCGGTCACATCCAGGGCCGGCTCTGGCCGCGCGACGACGATGAGCGTCAGCGCGGGATCGACGCGGGCCTCGACATGGACAAGGTCTACGAAGCGGACGACCTGGTCAGCGGGAACAACACGATCTTCGTGGCGACCGGTGTGACCGACGGACAGCTCGTCGCGGGTGTGCGACGCGAAGGCGACTACCTCTACACCGAGAGCGTCGTGCTGCGCAGTGCGTCTGGCACGCTGCGCAGGATCGCCTCGGAGCACCTCGTCTCCAAGTGGCTCTGACGCCGGGAGCCATGCTCTGACGCCGGCCACCATAACGACCTGGTCGCATTCCGGTCCTTCTCGGCGACGCCTGGCACAATGGAGGTGCGCCGTTCGGCGTGCGTCGGAACCTTCGGCGCGAAGCAGGAGGGGTTTTCGCAATGGCTTCGGAGAACATCTACCGGCATGAGACGGTCACCGACACCGGTTCGGTGACGGTGGTGGAGATGGACGCCGCGCGTCGCCCCGACGTCTTGTTCCGCGTGCGTCGCGAAGAGGGTCACGAGGTGAGCGCCTGGTGGATGGTAGGTGCCTTCGTCCTCTTCTCCGGCATCGTCGTCTTCCTGCTCAGCGGGGTTCCGGGGAGCGCCTGACGGCATCGTCGTGGTGCGATTCGGAGGTCGATGACCCCGTGCCGATCCGTGTGCGGAGATCGCCCAGATCCGCCTGGATCGACGTCTTCCCGCCTCCGACCGGGTCCGTTCCCTCGCGCGACGGGTTCTCGTCCGACCCCGTCGAGTCGGCTGCCGGGGTGCTCGGGTCGTGCGCCGGAGGCACCAGCTCGTCCGCCGTGTAGCGGCGGGTCGCCGAGGTGATGCTCGGCGGCGCGGGGAGCGCATCCGCGTCGATTCCGGGGAAGCGTCGTGCGGTGACGAGCACGCGGCTTTCGAGCGAGCCGGCGAAGCGGTTGTAGCTGTCGACCGTGCGCTCGAGAGCCTTCCGCAGATCGTCCGCGTGGCCCGCGAGCACGCCGAGGCGGTCGTACAGCTGGGTGCCGAGATCGAGGAGGACTGCGGCCTCCGCGGACAGCTCCTGCTGCTTCCAGGTGTAGGCGACCGTCTTCAGCACGGCCCACAGGTTGACCGGAGTCGCGAGGGCCACGCGCTTGCCGAAGGCATAGTCCAGCAGCGTCGGGTCCTCGTCGAGTGCCGCGGACAGCAGGGACTCGCTGGGCAGGAAGCAGATCACGAACTCCGGCGCCACGTCCAGACCCGACCAGTACGCCTTCTTCGCCAGGGCATCGACGTGCGCTCGCACCGCCTTGACATGCTGCTGGATCAGTGAACGCCGTTGCGGATCGTCGTCGTCGAGCGCGCCGGCGGTGAGGAACGCATCGAGCGGCGCTTTCGCGTCGACCGCGATCGACGCTCCGCCCGCGAGCCGGATCACCATGTCAGGACGGCCGTGGCCGGTATCCGAGCGGATCGTCGTCTGCAGATCGAAGTCGACGTGGCGGGTGAGCCCCGCCGCCTCGACGACGCGGCGCAGCTGGGTCTCGCCCCACATCCCGCGCGCCGCGGTGGAGCGCAGGGCGCCCGCGAGGGACGCGGTGGTGGAGCGCAGCGCCTCGCCGTTCTCCTCCGTGCGGCGCAACTGCTCGCTGAGTTGACCGAACTGGGCCTGACGTTCACGCTCCAGCACGGTGACCGTCTGCTGCATCCGATGCAGGCTCTCGCGCACCGGTGCCAGCGCGGTGAGCACCGCGTTCTCCTGTCGTGTCCGGTCCGCGGCCTCGCTCTGCGTGCGGCGGGAGTGCTCGACGGCGTCCCGGTAAAGGTCGTTCTGGCGGTCGCGGTCCTCCCGGACGGCACGCAGCTCGGCGTCGGCACGGGCGAGATCCGTCGCACCGCGCATGCGACCGAAGTACCAGCCCAGGCAGAGACCGGCGCCGAGGGCGACGACGGCGAGGAGGAGTGCGATCGGATCCATTCCCTCATCCTGCGCCGGGCCACCGACATCGGCGGGATCCCGCGCGCGAGCGCACGGGACGGGGGTGGAGACCCGGCGGTCAGGCCGCCGTGCGCACCTTCGCGGCGGACGGTCCCAGCGGGTCCGCGATGCGCACGCCGATGGCCTCGGCGAGACCGTGGACGGTCCTCGACGCGGTGCGCCGGGCGGCGTCGATCACGATCTGGGCACAGGCGCGCGCATCCGCCAGCGCGTCGTGATGCGGGAAGGCGCCGAAGCCCGCCGCAGCCGCGGCGCGGGGGAGCTTGTAGGAATCGAGGTCGTAGACCTTGCGCGCCACACTCAGACTGCACAGCGATCGGTACGGCGGCGTCGGCGCCTCGGTGACCTCGCATGCACGGCGGATGACGTTCAGATCGAAACCCGCGTTGTGCGCCACGAGCACGTCCGCTCCGGCGAAGGCGCACAGGCGGTCGAGCTGATCGATCCAGCCGTCGGCGCCCGCGACCTCGTGCGCGCGGATCCCGTGGATGCGCACGTTCCACTCCTGGAACTCGTCGTGCCCGGCCGGTGGGCGGATGAGCCAGCCCGTCTGCGCGACGACCGCGCCGTCCCGGACGCGGACGAGGCCGACCGAGCACGCGGAGGCGGGGGAGGAGTTCGCCGTCTCGAAGTCGATCGCGGTGAAGTCCAGGGGCACGACTCCACCCTCCGTCCTGCGGAGCATTCCACGATCCAGGCGCGCCGGGGCGTGTCCGATCCCGCGCGTAGGCTGGCGGGATGACGCAGCGTGCGACGAGTTTCGGGGCGGAGAGCGGCAGCTACGAGAAGGGGCGCCCGGAGTATCCCGCCGATGCGGTCGCCTGGCTCCTGGAGCCTCTCGCGAAGGGGACCCGCGCCGTGGTCGACATCGGCGCGGGAACCGGGAAGCTGACCCGGGCGGTGCTCGCGCTCGGCGGGACGGATGTCGTCGCGGTCGACCCGGATCCGCAGATGCTCGCGACGTTGCAGGAGAACACTCCCGGCGTGCCCGTGCTCGAAGGCACCGCAGAGGGCCTGCCGCTCGGCGACGCGGTCGCCGACGCCGCGGTGCTCGGTCAGGCCTGGCACTGGGTGGATCCGGTGCGCGCCTCCCGGGAGATCGGCCGGGTGGTCCGCCCCGGCGGTGTGCTGGGCCTCATCTGGAACGTGCGCGACGACCGCGTCGAGTGGGTGCGCCGGCTCACCGCGATCATGCACGGCAGCGCCGCGGAGGAGATGATCGCCGAGGACGGCGTCCGGGTCGCGGATCCCTTCGGCGTGCTCGAACGGTGGCGCGGGGAGTGGAGTCGTCCCATGACCCGGGAGCAGCTGCACGCGATGGCGCGCTCGCGCAGCTACGTCATCACGGCCGCCGAGGAGGAGAAGCAGCGGATCGCCCGGGAGATGGATGCGCTCTTCGACGACCTCGGGCTCGCGGAGGGGCGGACGATCGACCTGCCCTACGTCACCGCCGCGTTCCGCGCGGTCCGCGGATCCTGAGCCTGCGGCGGCCCCGGTAGACTCGACCTCCGTGGCTCTCACCATCGGAATCGTCGGACTGCCCAACGTCGGCAAGTCCACCCTCTTCAACGCCCTGACCAAGAACGACGTGCTCGCGGCGAACTATCCGTTCGCGACGATCGAGCCGAACGTCGGCGTGGTCAACCTGCCCGATGCCCGCCTCGGCGTGCTCGCGGGGATCTTCGCCAGTGAGCGGATCCTGCCGGCGACCGTGTCGTTCGTGGACATCGCCGGCATCGTCCGCGGCGCGAGCGAGGGCGAGGGGCTCGGCAACCAGTTCCTCGCGAACATCCGCGAGGCCGACGCGATCGCCCAGGTCGTGCGCGGTTTCGCCGACGACGACGTCGTGCACGTCGAGGGCGCGATCGATCCGAAGAACGACCTGGAGACGATCAACGCCGAGCTCATGCTCGCCGACCTGCAGACGCTGGAGAAGGCCGTCGTGCGGTTCGAGAAGGAGGTGCGCGGCAAGAAGACGGATCCGGTCGTCCTGGAGACTGCGACGGCGGCCAAGGACGCGCTCGAACGGGGTCAGCTCCTGTCCACGAGCGGCATCGAGCTCGCGCCGATCAAGGAGCTCGGGCTGCTCACCGCCAAGCCGGTCATCTTCGTCTTCAACGTCGACGAGTCGGTCCTGACCGACGCCGCGCGCAAGGCCGAGCTCGCCGCGCTCGTGGCGCCCGCGCAGGCGATCTTCCTCGACGCGAAGATCGAGTCGGAGCTCATCGACCTGGATCCTGAGGACGCCGCGGAGCTGCTCGCCTCGACCGGTCAGGACGAGTCGGGCCTGGACCAGCTCGCCCGGATCGGCTTCGACACCCTCGGACTGCAGACCTACCTCACGGCCGGACCCAAGGAGGCGCGTGCCTGGACGATCGGCAAGGGCTGGAAGGCGCCTCAGGCCGCCGGTGTGATCCACACCGACTTCGAGAAGGGCTTCATCAAGGCGGAGGTCATCTCGTTCGACGACCTCGTCGAGACCGGCTCCGTCGTCGAGGCCCGCGCCAAGGGCAAGGCCCGCCTGGAGGGCAAGGACTACGTCATGCAGGACGGCGACGTGGTGGAGTTCCGCTTCAACAACTGAGGGCACGCGCCGCGCTGCTCACCAGCCCAGGGATCCTGGTGCACCCTTGAAGGGCCCCACGACCGCGCTCGTGATCCACCCTCCGTAGAAGCGTCCGGGCTGCGGCGTGACGACCTCGCCGTCCACCGTGCACGCGTCCATCTGCTGGGCGTACACGGCGACGCGATCCCTCAGGCTCTCGAATCCGGGCGACGGGTGCGGATAGTTCCACGCGGCGGCCGATCGCACCTCGTCGCCGCCGCGGACGTCGAGGTATCGTGCGGTGCCCTTGAACTCGCAGAACGACGAACCTGCGGCGTCGACCAGCGCGCCCTCCGCGAAGTCGGCCATCGGAATGTAGTAGACCGGCGGATGGCTGGTCTCCAGCACACGGACGGCGTCGCGGCTCTCCGCGATGAGGCGACCTCCGAGACGGATCGTCACGGGTCCGGCGACGGACTCGACGCGCGGCGGCCTGGGGTAGTCCCACACGGACTCCTGGCCTGGTCCGAGTACCTCGGGGCGCGGTCTTGGCACCTGTTCACTCTACGTCCGCGGTGCTTCACTGGGGCATGGCCGCTTCACCGATGTTCCCCCTCGGATCCGTGCTGTTCCCCCACGTGCCCATCGTGCTGCGGGTGTTCGAGCCGCGTTACCTGACGATGCTCGGGCGGCTGCTCGACGAGGACGAACCGGGGTTCGAGTTCGGGGTCGTCCTCATCGAGCGCGGCTCCGAGGCCGGTGGCGGCGACCAGCGGGCCGGGGTCGGGACGCTGGCGCGCCTCGTGAGAGTCGCCGCGGGCGCCGACGACCTGCTCATCGTCGGCGTGGGGACCGGGCGGTTCACGGTCGAGCGATGGCTCGACGACGATCCGTACCCCCGGGCCGAGCTCTCGATGCTGCCCGAGCTGGTGTGGTCCGCGACGCTGGAGCCTCTGCGGACCCAGGCCGAAGCGGTCGTACGACGAGCCGCCGCCCGCGTCGCGGAACCACAGGAGGACGCGCCGGTCGAACTGTCGGACGATCCTGTCGAAGCCGCGTGGCAGCTCGCAGCCATCGCGCCGCTGGGCGAGTACGACCGGTACACCCTGGTGAGAGCGACGTCGATGGGAGATCTCCTGCGTCGGATGATCGATCTGACGCTGGAGGCCGAGCAGCTCTGGGCCGCAGACGGCGACGTCTGACCGCCGGTCACCGCTCGGGGTCGCGCAGCCTCACCTCGAGGGCGTCCGTATGCATCCCGACGTTGAGGACGTTCCCGGCGTCGTCCTGGACGAAGAATCGCGTTACGCCCCACGGCTCGTCGGTGAGCGGGTGCACGATCTCCATTCCAGCGGCTTCCACGTTCGACAACGCCTCGTGCACGTCGTCGACGAAGATCGAGACGGTCGGCTCGACAGGCGCGGTCGCATCCGCCGTCATCAGCGAGAGTTGGTGCGCCCCATCGCTGTCTGCGAGGGTGACGATCCAACCGTGATCCATGACCACCTCCAGACCGGTGAGGGCGCGGTAGGCGTGCACGACACGGGGGAGATCGTCGACCGTCAGCAGGGGCACGACGCGCTGGACTCGCATGCCCTCACGCTAGGCGCCCTCCCGCGCGCAGACAACGGACGACGGAGAATGACCCCCGTCAGCGCAGCGACTGTGCGAGCCCGACGAGGATCCCCTCCGGTCCGCGGACGTAGCACAGGCGATAGACGCCCTCGTAGTCCACGACTTCCGAGCTGACGAGGGTGGCGCCGATCGCCGAGATGCGGGCGAGAGTGTCGTCCAGATCGTCGACCTCGAACATGACCCGCAGATACCCGAGGGCGTTCACGGGCGCGGCGCGGTGGTCCTCGATCACGTCCGGCTCACGGAAGCGGGAGAGCTCCACGGCGCCGTGCCCGTCCGGGGTGCGCATCATCGCGACCTCGACGCGCTGATCTCCGAGGCCGGTCACCGCTCCCGCCCAGGGGCCGTCGACGTCCATGCGGCCCTCGAGCTCGAGGCCCAGTTCGCCGAAGAACGCGATCGCCGCGTCCAGGTCCTCGACCACGATTCCGATGTTGTCCATGCGCACCGTCATGCCGCCATATTAGACAGCCCGCGTCCGACCGCAGAGGCCTGCAAGGAGGACGGACAGGCGGACTCGATACGATGGCCCGGTGACTCAGAACAGCATCTTCGAGCCCGATGGCCGCGCAATCCCGTACGTCGACGAGATGTCCGAGGGCGACGGACCCGCTCTGGTGCTGATCCCCGGTCGCGGCCTGGAGGGCGGGGCGCTCGGATCCGTCGCGCACATTCTCGCGGGCGAGGGCATCCGCGTGCTGCGGATCGGATCCCGCGCCGGCTCGGACGAGACCGTTTCGCTGCAGCAGCGCGTCGACGACGCGAGCGACGTGATGGACCACGTCGGCATCGGAGCGAGCTGGATCGGCGGCCACGGAGTGGGCGGCACCGTCGCCCGGGCGCTCTCGGCGAAGCGCACGGACCGCGCGCTCGGAGTGCTGCTGCTCGGGGTCGAGGACGTGGACGTCCCGCTGGCTCCGGCGGTCCCCGTGCTGATCGTCCAGGGCTCCGAGGACGACGTGATGCCGCCGGTCAACGGCGAGAGGCTGCGCGACGCCGCACCGGAGCGCACCAGCATCGTGACGATCGAAGGCGGGGGCCACCTGTTCCCGGTCAGCGATCCGGTCGACACCGCGTTCGCGATCGAGGACTACCTCGCCTGGGACTGAGCTCCGCAGGGGGCCGCCGCGGATGTCGGCGGCCGGTGGCAGGATGAGTCCATGCCCGAGGCGCCCGAGGTCCAGGCGCTCGTCGAGTTCCTCGGCGAGCGGGGGATCGGCCGCGCGTTCCGTGCGATCGACCACGTCGACCACCGGATCGTGAAGACCCGCGATCGCCCGCCGCAGACGCTCGACGGCGCGCAGATCGCCGAGGTGCGCCGTTTCGGGAAATACGCGGGGATCGCCACCGATGCCGGGTGGTTGGTCGTCAGCTTCGGACGCAACGGCTGGATCCGCATCGACGGCGAGCCCGATACCGGCGCGCTGCCGGTCGCGCATGTCGTGCTCGACGACGGAACCGGCTTCGAGATCGTCGAGCGCGGCGAATTCCTCGCGGTCGCGGTCTGGGTCGTCGACGCTCCGACCGACGTGGCCGGCGTGGCCGCCCTCGGCCCCGATCCGCTGGCCGAGGACTTCTCCCGCGAAGACCTCGAACGGGTGCTCGGAGCGCGCCGCAAGCAGATCAAGGCGCTCCTCCAGGAACAGGCGTCCCTCGCCGGGATCGGCAACGCCTATTCGGATGAGATCCTGCACCGGGCGCGGATCGCCCCCGCCACGCACGCGTCCCTGCTCGCATCCGAGGATCGCGACCGGCTCTTCGCGGCGCTGATCGACACGATGCGGCAGGCCGCGGCGGAGCGACGCGGCCTCCGACCCGCCGACCTCAAGGCGGCCAAGGTCGCGGCGATGACGGTGCACGGGCGGGGCGGACAGCCGTGCCCGGTCTGCGGCGCGGAGGTCGCCGATCACGTGTTCGGCGGAGCCTCTGCGCAGTACTGCCCGGTGTGTCAGACGGTGCCGTCGATGCCCTGACCGCGCCACCGGCTAGCCTGAGCGGGTGAGCAGCCTTCCCCTCCGCCACCGCTGGCGGGTGCGCGCGCTCGTCGGTCTCCTCGTCGGCGTCGCGGTCGGGCTCGTGATCGCACCGTTGCTCGGCGTCGCGGCGGGGCTGCTCGCCGGATGGGGCTCGCTCGCGCTCGTCGGCACGGTGTGGATCCTCCTCGTCGCGTGGCCGATGGACGCCGCGCAGACCCGTGCGCACGCGACGGAGGAGGACCCGGGACGGCGGTGGGCCCGGCTGATCGCCGTGACAGGGAGCTTCGCGAGCGTGGCCGCGGTGCTCGTCGTCGTGCTGCAAGCCAGGCACGCGCACGGCTGGACCGAGTTCGCCCTCGCAGGCATCGCCGTGCTCAGCGTCGCCGCCTCGTGGGGGCTCATCCAGACCGACTACATGCTCCGCTACGCCCGTCTCTACTACGACGATTCGGGCGCCGAGGGGATCGTCTTCAACCAGAAGCAGGACCCGGAGTACACCGACTTCATCTACTTCTCGATCGGCCTCGGCATGACCTATCAGGTGGCCGACACCAACGTGACGCGCAACGCGATCCGGCGGATCGTGATCGCGCAGACCGCGATCGCCTATGTCTTCGGGGCGTTGATCCTCGGAACGATCATCAACCTCGTCACGGGACTGGGCTGAAGCTCAGACGCCGAGGGCGGAGAGCTCCTCGCGCAGCCGCGGCTCGGTGCGGCGTTCCGGCCGGACGCCCGCCTTATCGGCGTAGAACGCGCGGAGCCGTTGCATGTCGGCATGCACGTCCCCGGTGAGAGCGAAGGTGGGTCCGAGGCCGGTGGTCATCGTGGTGCGATCCACGTAGCCGAGGGTCACCGGCAGTCCCGTCGCCCGCGCGATCCGGTAGAAGCCGGACTTCCAGTGGTCGTTGCCGCCGCGCGTGCCGTCCGGCGTGACGACGAGGCCGAAGACCGCGCCCGCGTCGATCCTCGCGATCACCTCGTCCACCACGCGGCTCGGATCCGATCGGTCGACGGGGATTCCGCCGAGGCGGCGCATGAGCGGGCCGCGCCATCCCCGGAAGAGACTTTTCTTGCCGAGCCAGTGCACGTCGATCCGGTTCCGCCACGCGATCGCGAGCATCAGGACGAAGTCCCAGTTGGAGGTGTGCGGGGCGCCGATCAGCACGCTCGGCCGCTCGGGGGCCGGTCCTCCGACGAGCCTCCAGCGGCTGCAGGCCCAGAACGCTCGGGCGATGAGTGACTTCACCATGCGACAACCGTAGGTGGCGTCGCATTCCCGCGGCGGCATGGTCCGCAGACGCCGAGGGCGCCCACCGGACCGGCGGACGCCCTCGGCGGAAGCCTCACTCAGGCCGTCTGGGGGAGCAGCGAGAAGGAGACGGCGCCCTCCTCGTCGACGTTCGCGTCCAGGACCTTGTCGTCGAGGACGATCGCCGCCTCTCCCTCCAGGAAGACGGGGGCGCCGGGAAGATCGACGACCTTGTCGTCCGCCTCGGGGGAGACGACCACGTCGGCGGCGAGGCGGGGCTCGCCGGCCGGGCCGTGGGACTCGGACGTGTGGATGCGCAGACCCGCGCTCTCCGCGTCGGTGCGACGACGGACGAGGGTGGTGACCAGAGCGGTGGCGTTGTCGGTCAGGGTGAGCATGAAGCGCTCCTTTCCGGTTGCGGACATGACGCGGCTGCGACATGTCCGGGCAACGATTCCCGCTCGGCGCGAAGGTCTCAACCCCGGCACGCGGGTCCGGCCGGATTCGGAGGGTTCTCCCACCTGGGCGCGGCGAAACGCTCGTGGAGGACTCCGCGACGCTCGCCCCCGCGGAGGACACCGCGGGCCTCACCAGCGAGCGGAGGGACCCCCGGAGCCACGAACCATCCGGCCCGTCGCGCTCGCACCGGCCCCGACGCGCCCGCACCGGCGTAGCATCGAGGCATGACCACTGCAGCCGAGCATGCGCAGCAGACGCCCGCGGACGCCGATCAGGACCACGCTTCTGCGGCCCCCGAGCCCCTCGTTCCCCTCCCGGGGCTGACCTCCCTGACGCTGACCGATGGCGACGGCGCCGGCCTGTGCATCGGCGGCGTCTGCCGCCTCCCCGTCACGAAGGACTGAGGCGAACCCCCCGCACAAACGGCTGAGGCCAACCTCGCGCTCAGTGCATGGCGGGGACCGCATCCTCCTCGGCCGGCTGATCCGCGGGCTTGCGGATGAAGAACGAGCCGATCACGGTCACGGTCGCGACGACCGCGCCGATGACGAAGGTGGCCCGTGATCCCGCGGCGACCGCCTCCGGCACCTCCGTGCCGCCTCCCGCGTTCACGATGAGAGTGAACACGGCGATCATGACGGCGATGCCGGCCGCACCCGCGACCTGCTGCACGGTGCCGATCACGGCACTGCCGTAGGAGTAGAACCGGGGCGTCAGCGAGGCGAGGGACGCCGTGAAGAGCGGCGTGAACGAGAGCGCCAGTCCGGTCGACAGCAGCGTCTGGGCGACGAGCACCACCCAGACGGGCGTGGTCGTCGTCAGGCCCGTGTAGAACCAGAGCGTCGCGGCCGTGAGGATCGATCCGGGCACGAGGAGGACCCGGGTCCCGCGGGCGTCGTAGATCCGCCCGATGACCGGTCCGAGCAGGCCCATCGCGAGGGCGCCGGGGAGCACGACGAGTCCGGCATCCGTGGTCTCCAGACCGAGCGCCTTCTGCAGGTACAGCGGGATCACCGTGAGGGCGCCGAAGAACGCGAGCGACAGCAGGAACATCTGCACCATCGCGAGGGTGAAGTCGCGGGAGCGGAAGACGCGCAGATCGAGCAGGGCCTCGTCCGAGCGCTGCAGGTGCGCCTGACGCCACAGGAACGCGGCGAGACCGAGCACCCCGACCACGAGGGCGAGGATCATCGACAGCGGGGATCCGCCGCTCCCGGCGAGCGCGCCGATCTGGCTGAGGCCGAAGACCAGGCCTCCGAACCCGAACGCGGACAGGATCACGGAGAGGACGTCCAGCGGCGCGTGCGACAGCTCTCCGACGTTCGTGAGCCAGCGCCAGCCGATGGCCATCGCGATCAGGGCGATCGGAAGCACCACGACGAAGATGGACCGCCAGCCGAAGTGGTCCAGCAGGAAGCCCGAGAGCGTCGGACCGATCGCAGGGGCGAGCGAGATGACGATGCTGACCCGGCCCATCATGCGCCCGCGGGTCGCGGGAGGAACGAGGCTCATCAGCGTGGTCATGAGCAGCGGCATCATGATCGCCGTGCCGGAGGCCTGGACGACGCGCGCGACGAGCAGCACCTCGAGCCCGGGCGCGAGGGCCGCGATGAGCGTGCCCGCGGAGAACAGGGTGAGCGCTCCGAGGAACATCTGCCGGGTCGTGAAGCGTCGGAGCAGGAAGCCTGTGATCGGGATGACGACCGCCATCGTCAGCATGAACGCGCTGGTGACCCACTGGGCCGCGATGGGGGTGATGTGCAGGTCGTCGATGAGGTGCGGGATCGCCATGCTCATCGTCGTCTCGTTGAGGATGGCGACGAAGGCGGCCACGAGGAGCACCCAGATCACCGCCATGTCGCGGCGGGGAATGAGCGACGATCCGCGGGCGGGCACGGATCCGGTGTCGACGGCGGACATGCGGGCCTCCAGGAGGGAAGAGAAGGGAATGCGGAGCGTGGGCGGAGCGCCGCGTGTTCAGGCTAACCATAGGGTCGGACATCGAATTCCCGATACGGGTGCCGGGCTTCTCGGCGCGATCCGGGACCGCGCCCGTGGCGACCGACCGGGCCCCGGTCGTCGTACGCTGGCACCGATGAGCATGATGGGCAGGGTCGGACCGCGCGGCGGCATGCGACCGATCGACGAGGACGCGCAGCGTCGGGCCAACGCCGCGGCGCCAAAGATCGAGGACCTGGGCCGCAGGGTGATCGCGCTCTTCCGGCCGTACCGCGCACGGATCGTCGTGACCATGCTGCTCGTCGTCCTCGGCGCCGCCCTCGGCGTGGTCCCGCCGCTGCTCGTGCGCCACGTGTTCGACGACGCCCTGTTCCCGAAGAGCGGCGGCCCGCAGCTCGGCCTGCTCGTGGGACTCGTGACCACGATGATCGTGCTGTACCTCGTCTCGGCGGGCCTCGGCGTGCTGCAGACCTGGTTCACCTCCACGGTCGGCAACAACGTCACGGGCGACCTGCGCGTGCGGCTGTTCGAGCACTTGCAGTCGATGGAGCTCGGCTTCTTCACCCGCACCAAGACCGGCGTGATCCAGTCGCGGATCCAGAACGACGTCGGCGCGGTCTCCGGGGTGCTCACGAGCACCGTGACGAGCATCCTCGGCAACGCGGTCACGGTCATCGCGTCGCTCGTCGCGATGATCCTGCTCGACTGGCGGCTCACCCTCATCGCCGTCTGCGTCATGCCGATCCTCGTCCTCGTCCAGCGCCGCGTGGGGCAGGTCAGGGCGCGGATCGCCGCGCAGACGCAGGAGTCCCTGAGCGAGCTCACCGCGATCACGCAGGAGACCCTGAGCGTGTCGGGGATCCTGCTGTCGAAGTCCTTCAACCGGCAGGGGGCGGAGTCGGAGCGCTATCAGGCGCAGAACCGCACGCAGATCCGCCTGCAGGTGCGCACCGCGATGAGCGGCCAGGGCTTCTTCGCCGTCGTCTCCGTCATCATGTCGAGCGTCCCCGCGATCATCTACCTCGTCGCGGGCTTCCTCGTCGCGGGGGGCACGGGATCCATCACCGCGGGCGCGATCGTCGCCTTCACGACGGTGCAGGCCCGGCTGCTGATGCCCCTCATCGGGCTCATGCGCGTCGCGCTCGAAGTGCAGACGTCGCAGGCCCTGTTCGCGCGCATCTTCGAGTACCTCGATCTCGTGCCGGAGATCGCCGACGCTCCGGGGGCGCTGCCCGCTGCCGCCGCCCCGGGTCCGCGCGGCCGGCTCGAGTTCCGCGATGTGCGCTTCCGATATCCGGATGCGACGGGCTCCGGCCGCGACACCCTCCAGGGCGTCTCGTTCGTCGCCGAACCCGGCGAGCACGTGGCCTTCGTCGGTCCGTCCGGTGCCGGAAAGACGACGATCCTCTACCTCGCCCCCCGGCTCTACGAGGCGACCTCCGGGACCGTTCTCTTCGACGGAGCGGACGTGCGCGCGCTCACGCAGGACTCGATCATCGAGCAGATCGGGATCGTGTCCCAGGAGACGTACCTCTTCCATGCGACCATCCGCGAGAACCTGCTCTACGCCAAACCGGACGCCACCGACGCCGAGCTCGTCGCGGCATGCACGGCTGCCAACATCCACCACGTGATCGCCGGGTTCGAGCACGGCTACGACACGGTCGTAGGGGAGCGGGGCTACCGGCTCTCCGGGGGCGAGAAGCAGCGGATCGCGATCGCGCGCGTGCTCCTCAAGGATCCGCCCGTGCTGCTCCTGGACGAGGCGACCTCGGCTCTCGACACGGTGTCGGAACGCGTCGTGCAGGAGGCGCTCGACGAGGCGGCGAAGGGGCGTACGACGCTGACGATCGCGCATCGGCTCTCGACGGTCATCGGCGCCGACGTGATCCACGTCGTCGAGGAGGGACGCATCGTCGAATCGGGTACGCACTCCGCACTGCTCGCACAGGGTGGCCTGTACGCCGACCTCGCCGCGCAGCAGGTGGCCGCGGCCCGGATCGACGACGACCTCCGCTCGGCGTGACCGGGCGGCCTCAGTGCACGCTGAGCCCGCCGTCGACGAACAGCGAGTGCCCCGTGACGAACGAGGAGCCGGCACTCGCGAGGAACACCGCGGCACCGGCGAAGTCGCCCGGCAGGCCGTTGCGACCGATCATGGTGCGCGCGGCGAGCGCCGCGATCTGCGCGGGATCCTCCTGCAGCCGCGCGTTCAGCGGCGTCAGGACGAACCCCGGCACGAGGGTGTTGCTGGTCACGCCGTGCGGCCCCCACGCCTCGGCCTCCGAGCGCATGAGCGACTCCACCGCGCCCTTGGAGACGCCGTAGATCCCGCTGCCGACGAACGCGCGGTGCGCCTGCTGCGAGCTGATGTGGATGAGACGCCCGTACCCGCGCTCCGCCATGCCCGGTGCATAGCGCTGCCCGAGCAGGAACGGGGCGAGCGCGTTCACCGTCATCGTCGCGTCCCAGTCGTCCTCGGTGATGTCCGCGAACGGCGGGCGGATGTTGATCCCGGCGGAGTTGACGAGGATGTCCGGCTCGCCGAACGGCACGACGGCCTCCTCCGCGGCCGCACGGATCCCGTCGCGGGTCCCGAGATCGCCGACCACGCCGGCCGCGCGGCAGCCCGTGTCGGTCAGCTCCTGGACGGTCCGGTCGATGCGGTCGGCGCCGCGGGCGACGATCACGGTCGCCGCGCCCGCGCGGGCGAGCGCGGCGGCGATGCCCCGGCCGATGCCGGAGCTGCCGCCGGTGACGACGGCGGTGCGGCCGTCGAGCGAGAACAGGTCGGAGAGATACGAGGTCATGGATCGTCCTGGGGAGCGGCCCCGTCGCTCACCAGCGGAGGGCGGCGGCGAGGGTGGGATCGGCGCGGGCGTCGACGAACTCGGGCAGGCTCTGCAGCGAGGCGAGGAACGCCCTGACCTCCGCGGCGTAGGCGGGGTCGGGGTGGGTGTCGGCGATCTCCTGGATCGGCGGCAGGTCCATCGAGAGGATGAGTCCGAGCCTAGCGGTCACCGCAGCCGACGCACCGGCCTCGTGCAGCACGGCGATCCCGCCGCGCAGGGCGGTGAGGTAGTCGCGGAGGACCGGAAGGCGGTCCTTGCTCTGGGTGAGGGAGGATCCGTCGGCCCGCACGCGCCAGCGCACGACGGGGTCGGGGATCACGTCGAACGCCCGCGCCGCGACGTACATCTGCTGTGCGACCATCTGGTCCTCGTAGGCGACCGACTCCGGGAAGCGACGGTGCCGCCAGAAGTCGGTGCGGCTCAGCTTCGACCAGGCGACGATGTTCGCCGAGGCTGCGGGATGGGCGAAGATCGTCGTGCCGAGGCGCGCGGGGTCGGTCGCCGCCGCGACCCAGGGCTGGATCCTGCCCGTCGCATAGGCGTTCCCGTCCCAGCGCGAGCGGACGTAGGCGGCCGCCACGAAGTCGCTTCCCGTTTCGGTGAGCGTCTCCGTCAGCCGGGCCAGCGCCGTGGGGGCGAACTCGTCGTCGCCGTCCAGGAAGCCGACGAACGGCGTGTCCACCAGGGGGAGCGCCGTGTTACGCGCCGCGCCCAACCCTTTCGGGCGATCGTGGTGCACCACGACGAAGCGGGAGTCGCCCGCCGCGGCGGCGTCGAAGATCCGCCCTGTCGCGTCCTCGGATCCGTCGTCGACGAGGAGGGCCCGCCAGCGGGGCTCGGTCTGCGCGCGCAGCGAGTAGAGAGCGGCGGGCGCGAAGGCGGCGATGTCGCGTCCGGGGACGATGACCGTGGCGATCGGCGCAGGCACCCGCTCAGTCTAGGAGGTCACCGCGGCGACGGACGCGGCCACGAGCGCGGCCAGCCGCTCCGGTCCGTCGCCGGGAAGACCCTGGCGGCCCAGGGTGAGCCGGACCGAGGTCTGCGCCAGCCCGGGCGGCACGCCGCACGCGAGAAGGACGTGGGACGGCTCGTCGCTCCCCGCCGCGCAGGCGGAGCCGCTCGACGACACGACGCCGCGGCGTTCGAGCTCGAGCAGCACGGCCTCGCCCGAGACGCCGTCGAACGTGAAGCCGGCCGTCCCGGGGAGGCGATGGATCGGATCGCCCGTGAGCGCCGCGCGGGGCACCGCGGCGAGGACCGCGGCGATGAGCCGTGCGGTCTGTGCGCCCACGCGTTCCGCGACCGCCACGCGCTCCCCGTCGGCGAGTTCGAGCGCGGTCGCGAGCGCGACCGCACCCGCCACGTTCTCGGTGCCGGAACGCCGACCGCGCTCCTGACCGCCCCCATGCAGCAGCGGTTCGAGCGGGACGCGCCCGCGGACGGCGAGCGCACCGATCCCCTTCGGCGCGCCGAGCTTGTGGCCGGCGATCGCGAGGGAGTCGGCGCCGAGGCCGGACACGTCCAGCCAGCCCGCGGACTGCACGGCGTCGACGTGCACGGGCACTCCCTGCGCGGCGGCGACGATCCCCGGCACGTCCTGGACTGTGCCGATCTCGTTGTTCGCATGGCCCACTGCGACGAGCGCCGTCTCCGGACGGAGCGCCGCGGCGATGGCGGCGGGATCCACGCGACCGTGCGCGTCGGTCGGCACGAGGGTCGCCGTCACGTCGTGGAAGCGGCCCAGATAGGCGACCGATTCGAGGATCGCCTCGTGCTCGATGGGCGTCGTGACGACGTGCGAGCGCCCCCGGGCGAGCGCCGCCAGCACGATCCCCTTCACCGCCAGGTTGTCCGCCTCCGTGCCGCCCGCGGTGAAGACGACGTCGCCGGCGCGGAACCCGAGCACGCGGGCGACCCGGGCCCTCGCGTCGTCGAGGGCGTAGGCCGCGGCCTCTCCGACCGTGTGATGGCTCGACGGGTTGCCGAAGTCCCGGGTGAGGGACGGGGCCATCGCCTCGAGGGCCTCGGGCCGGATCGGGGAGGTCGCGGCGTGGTCCAGGTAGAGCAGGCCGGACACGTCAGTCGATCCGCAGGTCGAGGCCCAGATCCAGGGCGCGGGCGGAGTGGGTGAGCGCGCCGACGGAGATCACGTCGACCCCCGTCTCCGCGATGCCGCGGACCGTGGCGAGGCTCACCCCGCCGGAGGCCTCGACGGTCGCGGATCCGCCGATCAGCGCGACGGCTTCGCGCAGGTCGGGCAGCGAGAAGTTGTCGAGCAGCACCGTGTCCGCCCCTCCTGCGAGCACCGCGGGGATCTGATCCACGCGGTCGACCTCGACGACGACGTGCGTCGTGTGCGGCAGGGTCGCGAGGCCGGCGCGGAGCGCCGAGGCGAGGTCGGCACCGCCGCGCGTGAGGACGGCGAGGTGGTTGTCCTTGGCCATCACGGCATCGGAGAGCGAGAAGCGGTGGTTCCTGCCGCCGCCCGCGACGACCGCGTGGCGCTCGAACGCGCGCAGCCCCGGCGTCGTCTTGCGGGTGTCGACGATGCGGACGCCCGTGCCCGCGACCGCGGCGACGTAGGCGGCGGTGAGCGTGGCGATGCCGCTCAGGCGCTGTGTGAAGTTCAGTGCGACCCGCTCCGCCGTGAGCAGGCTCCGGGCGGGTCCGGTGACGCTGGCGAGCACGTCGCCGGCGTCGAAGGCGTCGCCGTCGGCCACGTGCAGGTCCACCACGATCGTCGGATCCGTGAGTGCGAACGCGGCGGAGAACACGTCGCCTCCTGCCAGCACCCCGGGCTCGCGTGCGACGAGGTCGGCGGTCGCCGCGGCGTCGGCCGGCAGCAGCGCCGTGCTGGTGAGGTCGCCCCAGGGAGCGTCCTCCTCGAGGGCGGCGGCGACGACGCGGTTCAGGACGGCGGGGGTGATCATCGGGCTCCGATCAGGGCGGGGGCTTCGAGGTGGTGGGCGCCGACCGAGCTCGGCCGCGCGAGCGCAGCGCGGATCATGGCCTCGGCGACTTCGATCAGATTGCGGTCCTCGATCGAGGCGCGGGTCGTCATCGGCTCGCCGTCCGGGCAGGACGCAGGAGAAACGGCATCGGCAAGGCATCCCGACCCCGGACGCGGCGGGAACTCCTGCGTTGTGCGCCAGCGACGGACCGTCGCGAGGGCAAGGGCGAGCCCGTCCGGGGCGCGCAGCGGCCCCACCAGGTCCCACATGAGCTGCTGCAGCGCCTCACGGGCGAACGGTGTCGCGCGGGGCACCACGGTCGGCGGCTCCAGGTCGAGCCCGGTCGTCGCGGCGTCGGGACCGTCCCACGCCGGCTCCGGATCGGCCGACCCGGCGTCGGGGCGGATCGGGGATCGTCGGTCCGCCGGCTCGGTGCCGAGGGCCGCCGCCGCGCGCGCGCCGAACACCGCTCCTTCCAGCAGCGAGTTCGAGGCGAGCCGGTTCGCGCCATGCACCCCGGTGCGGGCGCATTCCCCGACCGCGAAGAGCCCGGGAAGCGTCGTGCGGCCGTCGGCATCGGTGACGATCCCGCCCATGAGGTAGTGCGCGGCAGGAGTCACGGGGAGGGGTTCGCGCGCCCAGTCGAATCCGCGCCCTCGGGTGACCCGGTCGATCGTCGGGAACCGCCGGGCGAGGCGGGCCGCTCCGAGCGACGTGGCGTCGAGCCGCACGGGAGACCCCTGCGCGGCGGCCCGGCGGACGATGGCGCGCGCCACGACGTCGCGCGGGGCGAGCTCGCCGTCCGGATGGGCGTCGAACGCGAAGCGCCGCCCGTCGTCGTCGATCAGCACGGCGCCCTCTCCACGCACGGCCTCGGAGATGAGGAACGCGGGACCCGGCGCCGCGAGCACGGTCGGGTGGAACTGCACGAACTCCAGGTCGGCGACGGCGGCACCGGCCCGCAGCGCGGCGGCGATCCCGTCGCCGGTGCACACCGCGGGGGCTGTCGTGTGCGCGAACAGCAGGCCCGCGCCGCCGGTCGCGAGGACGACGGCATCGGCCGGCAGATCCGTGATGCGGCCGCGGTCGAGAACGCGCACGCCGCGCACGACGCCGTCCAGGACGAGCAGATCGACGAGGACGACCTGCTCCCGGATCCGGATCCCGGCTTCGCGCACGCGGTCCGACAGGGCCGCAGAGATCGCCGCGCCGGTCGCGTCCCCGCCGGCGTGGGCGATCCGGGCCGCGGAGTGCGCCGCCTCCAGGCCGCGGCGCAGCGTGCCGTCGGGGGAGCGGTCGAACGGAACACCGCGGGCGACGAGCTCGGCGACCCGTGCCGGCGCGTCGCGCACGAGCACGTCCACGACGGCGGGATCCGACAGCCCCGATCCCGCCCGGAGGGTGTCCGCGGCGTGCGCCGCGGGGGAGTCCCCGTCGCCGTAGACGCCCGCCACCCCGCCCTGCGCCAGCGCGGTCGCCCCGTCGCCGAGCCGCTCCTTCACGAGCACCTGCACGGCGTGTCCGGCCTCGTGCGCGTGCAGGGCGGCGGTGAGCCCCGCGATGCCGCCGCCCACGACGAGGACGTCGAGCCGGCGATCCATCAGGGCCTCGCCGCCAGCATGCGCTCCAGCGCGACACGGGCGGGATCCGCCACGTCGGTGCTCACCGTGATCCTGTTCGGCGTGCGACCGGCCACGAGCTCCTCCAGGACCCACGCGAGATACCCGGGATGGATCCGGTACATCGTCGAACAGGGGCAGACCACGGGGTCCAGGCAGAAGATCTCGTGCTGCGGGTACTGCGCGGCCAGACGGCGGACGAGGTTGATCTCCGTGCCGATCGCGAAGGTCGTGGGCTCGGTCGCGGCGTCGATGGCCTTGCGGATGTAGTCGGTCGATCCCGCCTCGTCCGCGGCGTCGACGACCTCCATGGGGCACTCCGGGTGCACGATCACGCGGACCCCGGGATGCTCGGCCCGTGCCTGGTCGATCTGCGTGACCGTGAACCGGCGGTGCACGGAGCAGAAGCCGTGCCAGAGGATGACGCGGGCGTCCTGCAGGTCGGCGGGGGCGGATCCGCCGAGCGCCTGCCGGGGGTTCCACAGCGGCATCTCGTCGAGCGTCACTCCCATCGCCTTGGCGGTGTTGCGGCCGAGGTGCTGATCCGGGAAGAAGAGCACGCGCCGCCCGCGGGCGAAGGTCCACTCCAGCACGGTCCGCGCGTTCGAGGAGGTGCAGACGATGCCGCCGTGACGACCGACGAAGCCCTTGATCGCTGCCGAGGAGTTCATGTAGGTGACCGGGATCACGGGGACGCGCCCGTCGGCGTCCGGCTCGTCCAGGGGGCCGAGCACGTCCGCGAGCTGCTCCCAGCAGTCCTCCACCTGGTCGATGTCGGCCATGTCGGCCATCGAGCAGCCGGCGGCGAGGTTCGGCAGGATCACGGCCTGGTCCGCCCCCGAGAGCAGGTCGGCCGTCTCCGCCATGAAGTGCACCCCGCAGAACACGATCGCCTCGGCCTCCGGGTGCTTCTTGGCGAAGCCGGCGAGCTGGAACGAGTCGCCCACGTAGTCGGCGTGCTGCACGACCTCGTCGCGCTGGTAGAAGTGGCCGAGCACGACGACGCGGTCGCCGAGAGTCCGCTTCGCCGCGCGGATCCGCTCGTGCAGCTCCGCCTCGTCCGCCTCGCGGTACGCGACGGGCAGCTCGCCCTGGCGGGGCGAGCCGGTCGGGATCACATCGCCCATCGAGGATCCGGGGCCGTAGCCCTCGAGCGCGTCGAAGTGCCACGGCCCGGCAGCCAGTTCGGTCGAGCAGGTCGATTCGGTCGAGGCTCCGGCGACGATGAGACGCAGGGCGTGGTCGACGGAGGGATCGACCGGGGCGTGCAGGGGCGTGGTCATGACGTTCTCGTCTCCTCGGGTGAGAGCGGGCCGCGGTCGGCGAGCTCGACATCGGTGGCATCGCGGTAGAGCCGGGCCGGGCGGTGGCTCCCGGTCCGGAAGGCGTTCGTGGGGATCAGGCTGCGGGTCGCGTCGACCTGGCGGCGGAAGTTCGCCGGATCCAGGCGGCGGCCGAGGATCGCCTCGTACGCCTCGCGCAGATCGGCGAGGGTGAACTCGGGCGGGAGGAAGCCCTGGGCGACCCGGCTGTAGCCGACCTTGTTGCGCAGGCGCCAGAGCGCGTACTCGACGATGCGCGCATGGTCGAAGGCCAGCGGCGGGAGATCGTCGGCGTCGAACCAGCGGACGTTCTCCTGGGCGATCGCGGCGGTCGCGTCCTCCGCGCGGACCAGCGCCCAGTAGACGACGGAGACCACCCGGCTGGGCGAGCGGTCGACGGCGCCGAACGCGTAGAGCTGTTCGAGGTAGCTCGGTGCGAGTCCCGTCGTCTCCGCGAGCGTGCGCGCCGCGGCGGAGGAGAGCCCCTCCGACTCGTCGAGCCATCCGCCCGGAAGCGCCCACTCGCCGCGGTGCGGGTCCCTCGTGCGCAGCACGAGAGGCAGGGCGAGCCGGGCGTCGCCCGTGTCGTCCCGCCGCAGCGTGAGGATCACCGTCGAGACCGCGACCCGGATCCCGGACTCGACCGACGTGCTTCTGGTCATAGCGACTTTAACCTCCGGGACCCATCTTATAGTCACGATGACTCGAAGCGCGCCCCTGTGACGGCGATCTCCCAGGCGCGCGGACGAGGCGGCACGCAGCGTCGGGTGATGCAGCAGCCGACGCGTCTCGAAGCGAGGATCGATCGCCGGGCGCGGCGGATCCTCGCCGGGGCACCGTCCGCGGGCCTCCGAGGGTTCGCCGTCGAGTGCGCCGTCTTCCTCGCGAAACAGGCCTGGGCCTGCGTGTTCGGTGCGCTCCTGCTGCTGGCGATCGTGCTGGTGCGGACCCTGATCCCCGCGGACGCAGGGCTCTCCCGCAACGACGTGCTCACCGTCGTGGCGCTCGCGATCCAGGCCGGGATGCTGCTCGCCGGGCTGGAGTCCGGGAGGGAAGTATGAGTGATCGTGCTGTTCCACGTGACGGGGACGGCGATGGAGCTGTTCAAGACCGATGTCGGATCCTGGGCGTACGCGGGGGACGGGATCCTGCGGATCGGCGCCGTCCCGTTGCTGGTCGTCGTGCTCTGGCTCCCCACGACCATGCACGCACGGGTGTGGCGTCGCCGCCTGGCAGCCGGTCTCCCCGTCGAAGGTCTCCAGCTGGTTCCTGCTGATGATCATCTCCGTGGTGCTCGTGACGCTCGTGTCCCCGCCACGCTCGCCGCGGACCTCCGCCGCAGGGAGAGGGGTGACCGGGTCCGCGGCGCGCTAGGATGGCGCTGACAATCGAACACGTGGCCGAATGGTCCGTGCGGGAGAGTCCGGTGATCGCTGCCGGACACCGAAGGAGCAAGCCTCCCCGCCAATCTCTCAGGTAACCGCACCGCGCAGACCCGGCCGCTCTGGAAAGTGATTCCGAGCGAAGCAAGAAATCAGGTTGAGCGAGGCCGCCGAAGGCGCCCGAGCCGAAACCCTGGTGAGGAGATCCTCGCGGATCTGCATCTCTTGTCCCTTCGCGACGAGATCCGCCGACGGTGAAAGCCGGCCCCGCGCCGGCGAAGCTCTCAGGCCCATGACAGAGGGGGAGTTCTCGGATCCGCGCGCCGTGCGGATCCTCACCGATCCGCACGGGAGAACCCATGGCCGACACTCCGACGCCGCCCCGCTACACCCCGCTCCGCGAACGCCACGAGGCCCTCGGGGCCTCCTTCACAGACTTCGGCGGCTGGCAGATGCCGGTGCGCTACACGTCCGATCTGGCCGAGCACCACGCCGTGCGCGAGGCGGCGGGCATCTTCGACATCTCGCACATGGCCGAGTTCACGGTCGAGGGTGCGGGCGCGGGGGACTACCTCGACTACGCGCTCGCCGGACGACTCTCGGCCCTGGCCGTCGGCAAGGCCAAGTACTCGCTGCTGCTGGCGGAGGACGGCGGGATCATCGACGACGTGATCGTCTACCGCCTGGACGAGGACCGCTTCCTCATCATCTCGAACGCGGGCAATCGCGATGCGGTCCGCACGGCGCTGCAGGAGCGCGCGGACGGGATCGACGTCCGCGTCGAGGACGTCTCGGACGCGTACGCGCTCATCGCCGTGCAGGGCCCGAACGCCGAGTCGATCGTCGCCGCGATCGACGGCATCGAGGACGTGAGCGTTCCCTGGGGCGACCAGAAGTACTACGCCTGGGCCTCCGCCAACTACCACGGGAGGCCGCTGCTGCTCGCCCGCACCGGCTACACGGGCGAGGACGGCTTCGAGCTTCTCGTCCTCGCCGAGGACGCCGCCGACTTGTGGGACGCGGCGCTCGCGGCGGGGGCCGACCACGGCCTGGTCCCGGCCGGCCTCGCCGCGCGCGACACCCTGCGTCTCGAAGCGGGCATGCCGCTCTACGGTCACGAGCTGACGCGGGAGACCAAGCCTGCGCAGGCGGGTCTCGGCCGCGTGGTCGTGACCGACAAGGAGCGCTTCGTCGGCCAGGGCGGCGTGACGGCGTCCGAGGGCGCGCGCGTGCTCGTCGGCCTCACCGCCGAGGGCCGTCGCGCCGGTCGTGCCGAGTACGCGGTGGTGACCGAGGACGGTGCCGTGATCGGCGAGATCACGAGCGGCGCGCTGAGCCCCACACTCGGACATCCCGTCGCGATGGCCTATGTCGACCCCGCCGTCTCCGACGGCTCCGTGCCCTTGTTCCTCGACGTCCGGGGGACGAAGATCCCCGCCGCCCTCACCGCCCTGCCTTTCTACCGGAGGAAGAAATGACCGATCTGAACACCCTGCGCTACAGCGAAGAGCACGAGTGGGTCGCCGTCGACGGCGACGCCGCCACCATCGGGATCACCGACTTCGCCGCCGACGCCCTGGGCGACATCGTCTTCGTCGAGCTGCCGGCCGTCGGCGCGTCGCTCACGCGCGGCGACGTCTTCGGAGAGGCGGAGTCGACCAAGTCGGTCTCCGAGCTCTACGCGCCGGTCGACGGCACGGTCGTCGAGATCAACGACGCGGTGATCGATGACCCGTCGCTCGTGAACTCCGCCCCGTTCGAGGGCGGCTGGCTCATCAAGGTCTCGATCGCCGACGGCGCGGTCGACGGCCTGCTCGACCGCGACGCCTACGTCGCGCACACGGAGGGCTGAGAGTGACCGCGTTCCTCGACCGCCACATCGGCACCACCGCCGACGCGCAGCGGGCGATGCTCGACGCGATCGGCATCTCCTCGGACGCGGACGAGCGTCCCGTCGACGCGCTCATGCGCGAAGCGGTGCCGGCGTCCATCCGCTCCGCGGCGGACCGCGTCAGCATCCTTCCGGCCGCCGCGAGCGAGTCGGAGGCGCTGGCCGAGCTGCGCGCCCTCGCGAACCGCAACACGGTGAACCGTCCCATGATCGGTCTGGGCTACTACGGCACGATCACCCCGAGCGTGATCCAGCGCAACGTGCTGGAGAACCCGTCCTGGTACACGGCGTACACGCCGTACCAGCCGGAGATCTCGCAGGGCCGCCTGGAAGCGCTCATCAACTTCCAGACGATGGTGTCCGAGCTCACCGGCCTCGACACAGCGAACGCGTCGATGCTCGACGAGTCCTCGGCTGTGGCGGAGGGCATGCTGCTCGCGCGGCGCGGATCGAAGTCCGCGTCCTCCGTCTTCGTCGTCGACGCGGACGCGCTCCCGCAGACCAAGGCGCTGCTCGCGACCAGGGCCGACGCCGTCGGCATCGAGCTCGTCGAGCGGGACCTCGCCGGTGGCGAGACGCTGCCGGAGGAGCTGTTCGGCGTGTTCGTGCAGTACCCGGGCGCGTCGGGACGGATCTGGGATCCGTCCGGGGTCATCGAGGCCGCCCACCTCGCGGGCGGCCTCGCCGTCGTCGCCGCCGACCTGCTCGCGCTCACGCTCATCGCCTCTCCCGGATCGCTCGGTGCGGACGTGGCCGTGGGCACCACCCAGCGCTTCGGCGTGCCGATGGGCTTCGGCGGCCCGCACGCGGGCTACATGGCGGTGCGCAGCGGCCTGGAGCGCCAGCTGCCCGGCCGTCTGGTCGGCGTCTCGCAGGACGCGGACGGCCACCCGGCCTACCGCCTCGCGCTGCAGACCCGCGAGCAGCACATCCGCCGCGAGAAGGCCACGTCCAACATCTGCACCGCCCAGGTGCTGCTCGCCGTCATGGCGTCGACGTACGCGGTCTACCACGGTCCGGAAGGGCTCAAGGAGATCGCGACGGGCGTCGCGTCGAAGGCGCGCTTCCTTGCCACGCAGCTGGAGAAGGCCGGCGCGGAGATCGTCCACGCGGACTACTTCGACACGATCACCGTGCGGGTGCCGGGTCGCGCCGACGAGCTCGTCGCCGCCGCCCACGCCGCAGGGATCCTGCTGAACCCGGTCGATGCGGACACGCTGAGCATCGCGGCCGACGAGACGACGACCTACGAGGACATCCTCGCCGTGGCGACCGTCTTCGGCGCGGGCGAGGGATCCTTCGCCTACATCCCGGTGACCTCCGTGCCCGTTGGTCTCGCCCGGCAGGACGAGTACCTCACGCACCCCGTGTTCCACGCGCACCGCTCCGAGACCGCCATGATGCGGTACCTGAAGAGCCTCGCCGATCGCGACTACGCGCTCGATCGCGGCATGATCCCGCTCGGATCCTGCACGATGAAGCTCAACGCGGCGACGGAGATGGCGTCGATCACCTGGCCCGAGTTCGCCCAGCTGCACCCGTTCGCGCCGGAGGCGGACGCGCGGGGCACGCTCGAGCTCATCGATCAGCTCGAGCGCTGGCTCGCCGACGTCACGGGCTACGACGCCGTCTCCCTGCAGCCGAACGCCGGTTCGCAGGGCGAGCTTGCGGGGCTGCTCGCGATCCGCGGGTATCACCTGGCCAACGGCGACGACCACCGCACGGTCTGCCTGATCCCGTCCTCCGCACACGGCACGAACGCCGCCAGCGCGGTGCTCGCCGGGATGAAGGTGGTCGTGGTCGCGACCGACGAGCTCGGCAACGTGGATCTCGACGACCTGCGCGCGAAGATCGCGCAGCACGCGGACGAGATCGCGGCGCTCATGATCACGTATCCGTCGACGCACGGCGTGTACGAGCACGACGTGCTCGACATCACGGCGGCCGTGCACGACGCGGGCGGCCAGGTCTACATCGACGGCGCGAACCTGAACGCGCTCCTCGGCTACTCGCGCTTCGGGGATCTGGGCGGCGACGTCTCGCACCTCAATCTGCACAAGACGTTCGCGATCCCGCACGGCGGCGGGGGTCCCGGTGTGGGCCCGGTCGGCGCCAAGGCGCATCTCGCGCCGTTCCTGCCGGGGCACCCGCAGGCGCAGCGCGCGGTGCACGCGGGCGGATACGTCTTCGAGGGCGGTCCGGTATCCGCCGCGCCGTACGGATCCGCCGGGGTGCTGCCGATCTCCTGGGCGTACGTGCGGATGATGGGGGCGGACGGGCTCCGCGACGCGACGGCCGCGGCGGTCCTCGCGGCGAACTACGTGGCCGCGCGCCTGGGCGAGCACTACCCCGTGCTCTACACCGGCGAGCACGGACGGGTCGCGCACGAGTGCATCCTGGATCTGCGTCCGCTCAAGGAGGCGACGGGGATCACGGTGGACGACGTCGCCAAGCGCCTGATCGACTACGGTTTCCACGCTCCGACGATGTCGTTCCCCGTCGCGGGCACGCTCATGGTCGAACCGACCGAGTCGGAGGACCTGGGCGAGCTGGAGCGCTTCGTCGAGGCGATGATCCAGATCCGCGCGGAGGCCGACGAGGTCGCCGCAGGGGCCTGGCCCGCCGACGACAACCCGCTCGTGAACGCCCCGCACACGGCGGCGTCGCTCCTCGTGGGGGAGTGGGATCACGCCTACACCCGGGAGAAGGCCGCGTACCCCGTGCACGCGCTCATCGCCGGCAAATACTGGCCGCCGGTGCGTCGCATCGACAACGCCTATGGGGACCGCAACCTCGTGTGCGCGTGCCCGCCCGTGGAGGCGTTCGCGCTGTGATGCACGGACGACCGCGCCCTGCGCGATCGTGACGGAACAGGCCCCGAGGACGACGGTCCCCGGGGCCTGTTTCGTGCAGGTCACCAGTGAGTAACGGTTAACGCAACGGGTTCGCCGGAACCCCCGGATCGCGGTTACGCTCGAGTATCCCTACATGCTCGACGATGAGCGTGCAGACTGCTGTCAACTGTCCACAGGAGGACACAACGTGAAGCGCAACAAGATCGCCCTCGCGGCTGTCGGACTGCTCGCGGCGGGCGTCATCGCCCTCGCCGGCTGCTCCGGCGGTGCGAACAAGGGTGGAGGCACGTCCGATGTCAAGGCCGACCCGGCCGCGATCATCACCGCCAACGGTTCCGAGCCGCAGAACCCGCTCATCCCGACCAACACCAACGAGGTCGGCGGTGGAAAGATCCTCGACAGCATCTTCGCTGGCCTGGTCTACTACGACGCGAAGGGCAAGCCCGTCAACGACATGGCGGACTCCATCAAGACGGAGGACCCCCAGCACCTCACGGTGACGCTCAAGAAGGGCGAGAAGTTCACCGACGGCACCGAGGTCAAGGCCGACAACTTCATCAAGGCCTGGAACTACGGCGCGCTCGCATCCAACAAGCAGCTCTCGAGCTACTTCTTCGAGGACATCGAGGGTTACAACGCCGACGCCGACAGCGAGCTCACGGGTCTGAAGAAGGTCGACGACTACACCTTCACGATCGCGCTGAACAAGCCGGCCTCCGACTTCGCGCTGCGTCTGGGCTACTCCGCGTTCTACCCGCTGCCCGACTCGGCCTTCTCCGACATGAAGAAGTTCGGCGAGAACCCGATCGGCAACGGCCCGTACAAGATCGGCAGCAAGGGCTGGCAGCACAACGTCAGCATCGACCTCGTCAAGAACGACGACTACAAGGGCGGACGCCAGGCGAAGAACGGCGGTCTGACGATCGTCTTCTACGCCACGCAGGACGCGGCCTACGCCGACCTCCAGGGCAACAAGCTCGACGTGCTCGACGCGATGCCGTCGACGGCTCTTCCGACCTTCGAGAAGACCCTCGGCGACCGTGCGGTCAACCAGCCGGCCGCGGTGTTCCAGTCGTTCACGATCGGCCAGTTCCTCCCGCACTTCTCCGGTGAAGAGGGCAAGCTGCGTCGCGAGGCCATCTCGATGGCGTTCGACCGCAAGCAGATCACCGAGAAGATCTTCTTCAAGACCCGCACGCCCGCCGAGGACTTCACGTCCCCGGTCATCTCCGGCTGGTCCGGCGACATCCCCGGCAACGAGGTCCTGAAGTACGACCCGACCAAGGCGAAGGAGCTGTGGGCGCAGGCCGACAAGATCTCGCCGTGGAGCGGAAGCTTCCAGATCGCGTACAACAGCGACGGCGGCCACAAGGAGTGGGTCGACGCGGTGACCAACTCGATCAAGAACACCCTCGGCATCGACGCGTCCGGCGCGCCCTACCCGACGTTCGCGCAGATCCGCACCGAGGTCACGAACCGCACGATCAAGACGGCCGCCCGCTCCGGATGGCAGGCCGACTACCCGGGCATGTACAACTTCCTCGGACCGCTCTACGCGACCGGAGCCGGCTCGAACGACGGTGACTACAGCAGCGCCGACTTCGACAAGGAGATCTCGGACGGTATCGGCAACGCCGACTCGAAGGCTCAGCTCGAGGACTTCAAGAAGGCCCAGGAGATCCTGTTCAAGGACCTTCCGGCCATCCCGCTGTGGTACTCGAACGTGACCGGTGGTTACGGCACGAGCGTGCAGAACGTCACGTTCGGCTGGAACTCGGTTCCGCTGTACTACCAGATCACCAAGGCTGCCAAGTAACGCCAGTGTGATACCCGCGAGGCGGTGACGGCGACGTCACCGCCTCGCGGCTTGTCGCTGTAGCCTTGCTCGAGGCTTCCCCTCTTTTGAAAGGACGGCGGATGCTCGGATACATTCTGAAACGTCTGCTGCAGGTGATTCCGGTCTTCTTCGGAGCCACTCTGCTCATCTACTTCCTCGTGTTCGCCATGCCCGGCGACCCGATCCTCGCCCTCTTCGGAGACCGCACGCCCAACCCGGCCATCGTGCAGGCGCTCCGCGAGCAGTACCACCTGAACGACCCGTTCATCGTGCAGTACTGGTACTACATCACCGGCGTCTTCCAGGGGAACCTGGGCGTGACGTACTCCGGACGACCCGTGTCCGAAGTCCTCGCCGAGACGCTCCCCGTCACGGGACGTCTCGCCGTGATGGCGATCGGCATCGAGTTCACGCTGGCGATCATCATCGGAACGATCGCGGCGCTGCGCAAGGGCAAGATCTTCGACAACGTGTCGCTCATCGTCGCCCTGATCGCGCTGTCGATCCCGATCTTCGTGCTCTGCTTCATCGCGCAGTACTTCTTCGCCCTGCAGTTGGGCTGGTTCAGTCCGACGGTCGGCGCGGACAACGATTGGGGCGGCCTGTGGCTGCCGGCGCTCGTCCTCGGATTCAGCCTGTTCGCCGTGAGCATGCGCCTCATGCGCTCCTCCACGATCGACACCCTGAACCAGGAGTGGGTGCGCACCGCCTACGCGAAGGGACTGCCGCGCCGCCGCGTCATCCCCGTGCACGTGCTGCGCAACTCGCTGATCCCCGTGATCACGAACTCCGCGACGAACTTCGGCGTGCTGCTCGTCGGCGCGACCGTCACCGAGGGCATCTTCAACGTCCCCGGCGTCGGCAACACGCTGTACCAGGCGGCCGTGCGCGGCGAGGGACCGACCGTGGTCTCCTTCGTCACCGTGTTCGTCATCCTGTATGTGCTGGTCAACCTGGTCATCGACCTGCTCTACGGCCTGCTCGACCCGAGGATCCGCTATGCCTGAGCCCACCAACACCGCGCACTACGTCGCGCCGGTCGAGACCGAGACGATCTCGGTCGACGCCGTCCGCATCGGCGAGAAGCCGAGCAACCTGTGGCGGGACGCCGGTCGCGACCTGCGCCGTCGTCCGCTGTTCTGGATCGCGTCGGTCCTGGCCCTGCTGTTCCTCATCGCGGCCATCGCGCCGCAGGTGTTCGCGCAGTTCGACCCGACCAAGTGCGACCTCATGTTCAGCAACGAGGGACCGGCCGCCGGCCACCCCCTCGGCTACAACTTCCAGGGCTGCGACATCTACTCCCGCGTGATCTGGGGTGCCCGCACCTCGCTCGCCGTGGGTGGTATCGCGACGCTGCTCAGCGCCGTGATCGGTCTCATCATGGGATCCATCGCGGGCTTCTACGGAGGATGGGTCGACTCGCTGCTCTCGCGCATCGGGGACATCTTCTTCGCGATCCCGTACATCCTGGCCGCGATCGTCGTCATGACGGTCCTGCACGACTTCCGCAACGTGTGGACGCTCGCGCTGGCCATCGGTGGGTTCGCCTGGGCCTCGACCGCGCGCGTCGTGCGAGCGGAGATCCTGCGGGTGAAGCAGGCCGACTACGTGATGGCGTCGAAGGCACTCGGTCTCGGCCGATTCCGGATCCTCGTCGGCCACGTGATCCCGAACGCCATCGCTCCGCTGCTCGTCGTCACGACCCTCGGCCTGGCCTCGGCGATCGTGGCGGAAGCCACGCTGTCGTTCCTCGGCGTCGGACTGGGCAGCGACGTGGTCTCCTGGGGCAACGACATCAGCGGGGCCCAGGCCGCGCTGCAGATCGCGCCGATGGCCCTCATCTACCCGTCCATTGCGCTCACCCTCGCGGTGCTCGCATTCGTCACCCTGGGCGAGCTGATCCGCGACGCCCTCGACCCGAAGGCGAGGGCCCTGCGATGAGCACTCCCGCACAGAACACCCAGGCGCCCGTGCTCACCGTGCGCGACCTCAAAGTCGCGTTCAAGGGCCAGGAGGGTCTCCGCGAGGTGCTGCACGGCGTCTCGTTCGACGTCTACGCCGGTGAGACGGTGGCGATCGTCGGCGAGTCGGGGTCGGGGAAGTCGACGACCGCCACGGCGATCATCAACCTCCTGCCGGGCACCGGCCGGATCACCGAGGGGTCGATCACGCTCGACGGGCGCGAGCTCACCGAACTGGACCGGCGAGGCATCGAGCACGTCCGCGGACGGGACATCGGTTTCGTCCCGCAGGATCCGATGGCGAGCCTCAACCCGGTGTGGTCGATCGGCTTCCAGGTGAAGGAGGCCATCCGGGCCAACGGGATCGCCACGAAGCGCTCCGCGGTCAAGGAGCGTGCGATCGAGGTGCTGAAGCAGGCGGGTCTGGCGGACGCCGAGAATCGGCTGCACCAGTTCCCGCACCAGTTCTCCGGTGGCATGCGGCAGAGGGCGCTGATCGGGATCGGTCTCGCGGCCGACCCGAAGCTCCTCATCGCCGACGAGCCGACCTCCGCCCTCGACGTGACCGTGCAGCGGGTGATCCTCGATCACATGGCGACGCTCACGCGTGAGCGGGGCACGGCGGTGCTGCTCATCACTCACGACCTCGGACTCGCGGCAGAGCGGGCCTCGAAGATCATCGTGATGAACAACGGCAACATCGTCGAGTCGGGGCCGAGCCGGGAGATCCTCGAAAACCCGCAGCATCCCTACACGCGCCGGCTGGTCGCGGCAGCGCCGAGCGTCGCCTCCCAGCGGATCCAGACCCTCGTCGAGGACCGCGGGGTGCAGACCGAGGCCGATCTGGCCACGGCGGCGCCGACGGTCAGGGTGGCGGGTCTGACGAAGGACTACTCGATCCGTCAGGGGCAGTTCCGTAGCGTGCCGTTCCGGGCCGTGGACGACGTGTCCTTCGAGATTCCGCGAGGCAAGACGCTCGCGCTCGTGGGGGAGTCCGGATCGGGCAAGTCGACCGTTGCGAAGATGGTCCTCAAGCTCGAGGAGCCGACGGCGGGGACGATCGAGATCGACGGCCACGACGTGTCCCGTCTGTCGTTCGCCCAGTCGTTCGCGATGCGTCGCCGCATGCAGCCGGTCTTCCAGGACCCCTACGGGTCGATGGATCCGCTGCGCAACATCGGCAACACGATCATCGAGCCGCTCGACATCCACCGCATCGGCGATCAGGCATCGCGCCGGGAGCGGATGCTCGAGCTCCTCGACCAGGTCTCGCTGCCGCGCGCTCTGGCGACGAGGTATCCGAACGAGCTGTCCGGCGGTCAGCGTCAGCGCGTGGCGATCGCCCGTGCGCTCGCGCTGAAGCCCGACATCGTCGTCCTCGACGAGGCCGTCTCGGCGCTCGACGTGCTGGTGCAGGACCAGGTGCTGCAGCTCCTCGCCGAGCTGCAGAGCGAGCTCGATCTCACGTATCTGTTCATCACCCATGACCTCGCCGTCGTCCGCGTGTCGAGCGACCTCGTCTGCGTCATGGAGAAGGGCAAGGTCGTCGAGCAGGGGACTGTCGACGAGATCTTCGCGAACCCGCAGCAGGAGTACACCGAGCGCCTGCTCCAGGCGATCCCCGGTGCCTCGATCACCCTGGGCGGTCGAAGCGCGTGAGCTCTTCCGATCAGATGCCCGTGGGCGCGCGGACCTACCGCACGCCCACGGGCATCGTCGTACTGATCGTGTGCGCGGTGCTCTCCGTGTTCCTGCTCGGCGATGCCGTGATCCGCGGGAGCTGGGGGCTGATGCTGCTGTACGCACCGTGGATGCTGCTGGTGCTCTGGCTCGTCTACGAGATCAGCGTGGTCTCGAAGGTGCGGGTCGACGACGACGGCGCTCTCGTGCAGAACGTCCTGCGCCGCACGACGTTCGGCTGGCATCGGGTGCGTGAACTCGACCTGCGCTGGCAGCTCGATTTCCTCCTCGACGACGGCCGGAAGCTGTCCTGCTGGGGAGGCCCGGGACGGATCCGATCCCCGCGGATGTCCAAGGGCGACGCGGTGAAGGTGCCGTCCAGCCTGCGCGACTTCACCGAGATCCAGGCCCGGTGGGAGGCGGCGACCGAGGGTCCGCCCGCGACGACCGGGTCGGCGGCCGACGCCCCGATCCGGCGCACCTGGGACTGGCCGGCGCTGATCGCCCTCGTCGTGATCGTGGTGTGGGCGGCGATCGCCGTCGCCGTGACCCGCTGACCGCTCCGTCGCGGGATCTCGGAGATCCCCCAGGGGCGCCTCGCTGCGCCGGCCCTCAGTGCGCGGGCAGGCCGAAGAGCGCCGGCCACAGTCCCGCGGCCAGGGGGTAGCCGACGAAGGCGGCGGCGTCGATGAGGAAGTGCGCGACGAGGAACGGCAGCAGACGTCCGGTGCGCAGGAACAGGGCGCCGAAGAGCAGCCCCATCGCGAGGTTGCCCACGAAGGCCCCAGGCCCCTGGTAGAGGTGATAGCTCGCGCGGAGCACCGACGTCGACAGCACGATGGTCCAGGGGCCCGCGCCGAGCTGGCGCAGGCGCGCGAAGAGGTAGCCGAGGACGACGAACTCCTCCTGCACCGCGGCGCGGGCGGCGGAGAGCAGCAGCACGGGGATCGTCCACCCGTAGGCGTTCTGCGCACCGGGATCCACCGCGACGAACCAGCCGAGAAGGCGCCCGGCCACGTACAGACCGAGCCCGGGGATCCCGATCGCGAGCACGAGGACGAGGCCCCATCCGCTGTCCCGGGCGACCCGGGTGCCGTCAAGGCCGAGGGCGCCCAGATGCGGTCGTGTCCTCCGCCACAGCAGGAAGCACACGAGTAGCACGGGGACGACCGCGAACGCGATCCCCAGCAGCTGGTAGATCAGGTCGAAGGCCTCGCGGGACGACTGGGACGGGTTCAGCGTGGTGGACTGATCCGCGAGCGGAGTGCTCTGCGTGAGCCGGTCTGCGAGCTGCACGATCGCATACACCGCCGACTGGCCGAGGCCGAGGGCGAGCACGATCGCGACCTCCCACCCGATGCGCGCCCGCGACGGGGCATCCGGCGGGGGGAGCGGCAGCGCGATCCTCATGCGACGAGCGTACGGGGGCGGGGCCGGATCCGCCTGCGGGCCCCGTCGCGCCGGACCGGGTGACCGTCGCCCGGGCCTCGTCCAGGAGCGGTGATGTATCCTGAAGAGTCCGGAATCCCGGGCGGAACCCCATCTGCATTGGACACCTTCATGGCGCACGCCCTCCGTTCCGATCTCCGCAACGTCGCCATCGTCGCGCACGTCGACCACGGCAAGACCACGCTGGTCGACGCCATGCTGCGCCAGACCGGCTCCTTCGGCGAGCACTCCCACGTCGAGGAGCGCGCGATGGACTCGAACGATCTCGAGCGCGAGAAGGGGATCACGATCCTCGCCAAGAACACGGCGATCACGTACAACGGCGAGCACACCGACACGCCCATCACGATCAACGTGATCGACACCCCGGGCCACGCCGACTTCGGCGGCGAGGTCGAGCGCGGTCTGTCCATGGTCGACGGCGTCGTGCTGCTCGTCGACGCGAGCGAGGGCCCGCTCCCGCAGACCCGCTTCGTACTGCGCAAGGCGCTCGAGGCCAAGCTCCCCGTCATCCTGCTCGTGAACAAGACCGATCGTCCCGACGCGCGGATCGCCGAGGTCGAGGAGGAGGCGCACGACCTGCTGCTGGGCCTCGCATCCGACCTCGTCGACGACGTGCCGGACCTCGACGTCGACGCCCTGCTCGACGTCCCGGTGGTCTACGCCTCGGGCCGCGCCGGCGCCGCCTCGCGCACGCGCCCCGAGAACGGGTCGCTCCCCGACAACGACAACCTCGAGCCGCTCTTCGAGGCGATCCTCGAGCACGTCCCGGCCCCCGCCTACGACGACGAGGCGCCGCTGCAGGCCTGGGTCACGAACCTCGACTCCTCGCCGTTCCTCGGCCGCCTCGCGCTGCTGCGCGTCTTCAACGGCACGCTCAAGAAGGGTCAGACCGTGGCCTGGGTGCGTGGCGACGGCTCGACGAGCAACGCCCGCATCACCGAGCTGCTCAAGACCCGCGCCCTCGAGCGCTACCCGGCGGAGGAGGCCGGCCCGGGCGACATCGTCGCGATCGCCGGCATCGAGAACATCACGATCGGCGAGACGATCGCGGATCCCGAGGACGTCCGTCCGCTGCCGGCCATCACGGTCGACGACCCCGCGATCTCGATGACGATCGGCACCAACACCTCCCCGCTCATGGGCAAGGTCAAGGGGCACAAGCTCACCGCGCGCATGGTCAAGGATCGCCTCGACCGCGAGCTCATCGGCAACGTCTCGCTCAAGGTCCAGGACATCGGCCGTCCGGACGCGTGGGAGGTGCAGGGCCGCGGGGAGCTCGCGCTCGCGATCCTCGTCGAGAACATGCGCCGCGAGGGCTTCGAGCTCACGGTCGGCAAGCCGCAGGTGGTCACGAAGAAGATCGACGGCAAGACCTACGAGCCCTTCGAGCACCTCACGATCGACACGCCGGAGGAGCACCTCGGCGCGATCACCCAGCTCCTCGCGAACCGCAAGGGCCGCATGGAGAACATGACCAACCACGGCACCGGCTGGGTGCGCATGGAGTTCATCGTCCCGTCCCGTGGTCTCATCGGCTTCCGCAGCGAGTTCCTCACGACCACCCGCGGCACCGGCATCGCGAACGCGATCTCGCACGGCTACGAGCCCTGGGCCGGCCAGATCACGACGCGCCAGAACGGCTCGATCGTCGCGGATCGTCAGGGCGTCGTGACCCCGTTCGCGATGATCGCCCTGCAGGAGCGCATGTCGTTCTTCGTGCAGCCGACCGAAGAGGTCTACGAGGGCATGGTCATCGGCGAGAACTCGCGCGCCGACGACATGGACGTCAACATCACCAAGGAGAAGAAGCTCACCAACATGCGCTCCTCCACGGCCGACAACTTCGAGTCGATGACCCCGCCGCGCCTGCTGACCCTCGAGGAGAGCCTCGAGTTCGCCCGTGACGACGAATGCGTCGAGGTGACGCCGGAGAAGGTCCGGATCCGCAAGGTCATCCTGGACGCGACGGTTCGCGGCCGCGAGGCCTCGCGGCAGAAGCGCCAGGACGCCGGCGCCTGATCCCCTTCCTCCGACGGCCCCGTTCTGCTTCGGCAGGCGGGGCCGTCGGCGTCGGAGCGGCGTCAGCGCAGCTCGGAGACGAGCACCGCGGACGTGCCGGGCTCCCGCGCCTCGAAGACGTGCGGAGCGTCACCCGGATAGAGCAGGTAGTCGCCGGGGAGCAGCTCCTCCGGCGCGTCGGCCGGTCCCACGAGGGCGCGTCCGGAGAGAAGCACGACGTGCTCGGTCGTGCCGGCCTGGTGGGGGAGCGATCGGCGCGGAGCCCCGGGCTCGGCGTGCAGGACGTAGAGGTCGCGACGGGCGCCCGGCGGGCAGGCGGAGATCAGCGTCGCGACGTAGGGCGCGGCCGAGGCGGGCACCCCGGTGCGGGCGTCCGCCCTGATCAGCGTCGGGGACGCGACGCGCTCCTCGACGAACGTCGCGAACGGCTGGCCCAGCGCGTCGGCGATCGCCCAGAGCGTTTCGACGCTGGGGCCGGTCGTTCCGCTCTCGAGCTGCGAGACGGTCGCCTTCGACACGCCCGCCCGCCGGGCGAGCTCGGAGACGGAGAGGCCGAGGGCCTCCCGCTCACGACGGAGGGAGCGAGAGATGCGGGTGCGGAGGTCGTCCATACGGACAGTATTCCAAACGTCCGTTCGGTTTGACAGACGAAGTCGGACCGTTCAGAATGATCGCCATGCGTTCACTTGAGCGAACGGTCGATCCCGACGACGATCAGGCCGAGGTCCGCGCCGCGCGCAAGGAGGCGCTCGGCGTCGCCGTCGCCACGAGCGCCTACGGCATCTCGTTCGGGGCCCTCGCCGTGGCCAGCGGCTTCGACGTCTGGCAGACCTGCGTGCTGAGCCTCGTGATGTTCACGGGCGGGTCGCAGTTCGCGTTCGTCGGGGTGATCGACGCCGGAGGACTCGCCGCGGCACCGGCTGCGATCGCCTCGGCCCTCTTGCTCGGTGTGCGCAACGTCGCCTACGGCATCAGGATGTCCCCGGTCATCGGGCGCGGAGCGGTGCGCAGGGCCGCGGCGGCGCCGTTCACGATCGACGAGTCGACCGCCGTCGCGCTCGCCCAGCCCTCCCCGCGCGCCCGCACCGCGGGGTTCTGGATCACCGGCATCGGCATCTATCTCGGCTGGAACCTCAGCACCCTGCTCGGCGCGCTCCTCGGCGACGTGCTGGGGGATCCGAAGGCCTACGGCCTCGACGCGGCCGCCGCAGCGGCGTTCCTCGCGCTGCTCTGGCCGCGTCTGAGGAGGCGTCAGGCGATCGCGGTCGGCGTCGCGGCGGCGGCCGTGGCCACCCTCCTCACCCCCGTCCTGATTCCGGGACTTCCCGTGCTCGTCGCCGCGCTCGTCGCGGTCGTGGTCGGGTGGTTCAACCTCTTCGGATCGCGCGAGCTCCCGAGTGCGGAGGCGGCGTGATGACGCTCTGGAACGCCGTGCTCCTCGCCGCGATCGGCTGCCTCGCGCTCAAGGGCATCGGCTACCTCGTCCCCGCGTCGGCGCTCGAGGCCCCCCGCCCCGCGCGGATCACGGACCTGCTCACGGTGGCGCTGCTGGCTGCGCTCGTCGCCGTCCAGGCGCTCGCGAACGGGCCGCACGTCGTCCTCGACGCGAGAGTGCCCGCCGTGCTCGTCGCCGCGGGGCTGCTGTGGCTGCGCCGCTCATTCCTCACCGTGGTGGTGGCCGCCGCCGTGGTGGCCGCCGCCCTGCGCCTTCTGGGGTGGGCCGCGTAGTCTTCTCGGGTGCCTAGCCGTCTCCTCCTCCGAGTCCTCTCGTGGATCGCCCTCTTCGTCGTCGGCGTCGTCTTCGGACTGGCGACCACGGTCGCGCACGCGTCCTCGCTCGGCGCCGTGCCCTGGATCGCGAAGACCCCTGTTCTCGCCGCGACGCTCGGGTCCGGCGCCGTCGGGATCGTGCTCGGCGTCCTGGCCTGCGGAGGGATGCTCCTGGCGGTGCGGCTGCTCCTGCGCGACCGTGCGGGCGCGCTGGCGACCGGGCTGGGCATGCTCGGCGGGATGGTCGTCATCTCCGGCACGGGGCCCGGGGGATCGGTCATCGTCCCGAACGACGTGCTCGGCGTGGTGTGGAGCTGGACCGTCGCGGCGATGGTGCTGCTCGTCGTCGCCTGGCCGGACTTCTCGCGCATCCGGCGTCTTCAGCAGGAACGGGCCGACGGGGCCCCATCGGCGCCCGGGATCGCCGGGGGCGTCGCCGACGGGTCGTAGACTGGAGCGGTGACGTATGTGATCGCTCTTCCCTGTGTCGATGTGAAGGATCGTGCCTGCATCGACGAGTGTCCGGTGGACTGCATCTACGAGGGTGAGCGCTCGCTCTACATCCATCCGGACGAGTGCGTGGACTGCGGTGCCTGCGAGCCGGTGTGCCCGGTCGAGGCGATCTACTACGAGGACGATCTCCCGGAGGACTGGGCGGACTACTACAAGGCCAACGTCGAGTTCTTCGACGAGGTCGGCTCCCCGGGCGGTGCCGCGAAGGTCGGCGTGATCCACCACGACCACCCCATCATCGCCGCCCTCCCCCCGCAGGGCGAGTAGATGTCCGTCCGCGACCTGGCCGACTACCCCTGGGATGCGGTCGCGCCGTACCGCGAGCGTGCGAGTGCGCATCCCGACGGGATCGTGGACCTCGCGATCGGATCCCCGGTCGACCCGACGCCGGAGCCGATCCGTCGCGCCCTGGCCGAGGCGACCGACGCGCACTCGTATCCGCAGACCGTCGGCACCCCTGCGCTGCGCGAGGCGATCGCCGACTGGTATGCGCGACGACGGGGCGTGCCGGACCTGCGGGTCGACAACGTGATGCCCACGATCGGCTCCAAGGAGCTCGTCGCACTGCTGCCGACGCTCCTCGGACTCGGGGCGGGGGACGTCGTGGTCCAGCCGCGCGTGGCGTATCCCACCTACGCGGTCGGAGCGCAGGTCGCCGGCGCGACGGTCGTCTCCGCGGACGACCCGGCCGACTGGCCCGAGGGCACCCGGCTCGTCTGGATCAACACCCCCGGCAACCCGGACGGCCGCACCTGGACGATCGACGAGCTCGCCGCAGCGGCCCGCCGTGCGCGCGAGCTCGGGGCCGTGCTCGCGAGCGACGAGTGCTATGCGGAGCTCGGCTGGGAGGGTCCGTGGGCGACCAAACCCGTGCCCAGCGTCCTCGACCCCCGCGTCACGGGAGGCTCCCGCGCCAACCTGCTCAGCGTGTACTCGCTCAGCAAGCAGTCCAACCTGGCCGGGTACCGGGCCGCCTTCGTCGCGGGCTGCGCGAAGATCGTCGGCGAGATCCTCACGGCCCGCAAGCACCTCGGGCTCATGCCCCCCGCCCCCGTGCAGCACGCGATGGAGGTCGCGCTCCGGGATGACGAGCACGTCGCGGCGCAGAAGGAGCTGTACCGCGCCCGGCGCGCGCTGCTCAAGCCCGCGCTCGTCGAGGCGGGCTTCCGCATCGACGGCTCCGAGGCGGGGCTCTACCTCTGGGCGACCCAGGGGCGGGACGCGTGGGAGTCGATGGGCGCGCTGGCGGATCTCGGGATCCTCGCGGGCCCCGGCCCGTTCTACGGGGAGCACTCCCCGCAGCATGTGCGGCTCTCGTTGACGGCGTCGCTCGAGCGCATCGAGGCAGCAGCCGCGCGCCTCCGCGCCTCGGTTTCGTAGGATTCGCGCAGGCGATCGGCCGCTGGTTTGGGCGTTGTCACAGTAGGCTCCGCCGCGGGCTAGGCTGTATGAGCGACGTGATCGCGTGCCCACCGGCCGGATCGCGCATCCCCCACACGAGACAGACGCATAGGAGGTCTGCGTGAGCGCAGCGGGCGAGCGGCCTACGAAGGCGACGCTGACAGTAGGCGAGACGACCGCGGAGTTCCCGATCCTGCAGGGCACCGACGGGCACCCCAGCATCGACTTCTCCAACCTGACCAAGCAGACCGGCCACACCGGGCTGGACTACGGATTCGTGAACACCGCGTCCACGAAGAGCGCGATCACGTTCATCGACGGCGACCAGGGCATCCTGCGTTACCGCGGATACCCGATCGAGCAGATCGCGAACGCGTGCTCGTACCTCGAGGTCGCCTGGCTGCTCATCTACGGCGAGCTTCCCACGCCCGCGGAGCTCGCGGACTTCGACGAGAAGATCCGCCGGCACACGCTGCTGCACGAGGACCTGAAGCACTTCTTCCAGGCCCTTCCCGACAACGCGCATCCGATGGCGGTGCTCTCGTCGGCGGTCGCCGCGCTCTCGACCTACTACGAGAACGAGTCGGACCCGCACAACCCCGAGCACGTCGAGCTGAACACGCTGCGTATGCTCGCGAAGCTCCCGGTGATCGCGGCCTACGCGCACAAGAAGAGCATCGGCCAGGCATTCCTGTACCCGGACAACTCGCTGAGCTTCGTGGACAACTTCCTCAAGCTCAACTTCGGTGTGCACAGCGAGCCGTACGAGATCAACCCGGTGATGTCGAAGGCGCTCGAGCTGCTGCTGATCCTCCACGAGGACCACGAGCAGAACGCGTCCACGTCGACCGTCCGTCTGGTCGGATCCACGGGAGCGAATCAGTTCGCCTCGGTCTCCGCCGGCATCCAGGCCCTCTCCGGTCCGCTGCACGGCGGCGCGAACGAGGCCGTGCTCACGATGCTCGCGCAGATCCGGGACTCGGGTCAGAGCGTGCAGCGCTTCGTCGAGCGGGTCAAGAACAAGGAAGACGGGGTGAAGCTCATGGGCTTCGGTCACCGCGTCTACAAGAACTACGATCCGCGCGCGAAGCTCGTCAAGGCCGCCGCGGACGAGGTGCTCGCCGAGCTCGGTGTGACCGATCCGCTCCTGGACCTCGCGAAGGAGCTCGAGGAGATCGCTCTCGCGGACGACTACTTCCGCGAGCGTCGGCTCTACCCCAACGTCGACTTCTACACCGGTGTGATCTATAAGGCGATGGGCTTCCCCACGCGCATGTTCACCGTGCTCTTCGCGATCGGGCGGTTGCCCGGCTGGCTCGCGCAGTGGCGTGAGCTGAACCTCGATCCGCAGACGAAGATCGGCCGCCCGCAGCAGCTCTACACGGGGTCGCCGGAGCGCGACTTCCGGCGCGGTTGAGTCGCGACCGACAGACGAAGGAGGGGGATCCATGACGGATCCCCCTCCTTCGTCTGTCGGCAGCGGCGGTCAGCGCGTGGTCGGCGTGCCCTGAGGGCGGGACGACCGACGGCGACGGCGGCGGGCAGCGGGGACGACGTCCCCGGTGGTCGCGGGCTTGCGGTGCGCGGAGGCCTGCGGCTGGGCCTGTCCGGCGCCGCCGTGGCCGGCGCGGCCCTGCCCGGCACGGCCGCCCTGGCCGGTGCGGCCGCCCTGCGTGGGCTTCTTCGCGGGCTGGCGCTGCTGCACGGGCTTCGGCGCGGGCTTGACGTAGGGAGCGGTCTCGCCGACGAGCGCCGTGACCGCGGGGGACGACGCCGTGACCGGCTCGATCGCCGCCGTGATCTGCGCCTTGCGGAGCAGATCCTTCACGTCGCGCCGCTGCTCGGGGAGCAGGACGGTGACGACCGTGCCCGCGGCGCCCGCGCGTGCGGTGCGGCCGGAGCGGTGCAGGTACGCCTTGTGCTCCGCCGGCGGGTCCACGTGCACGACGAGATCCACATCGTCCACGTGCACGCCGCGCGCGGCCACGTCGGTGGCGACGAGGACGCGCACGCCCCCGTCGGCGGGGTCGGCGGAGAAGGCCGCGAGGTTGCGCTCGCGCGCGTTCTGCCCGAGGTTGCCGTGCAGGTCGACCGCGGGGATGCCGGCGGTCGTCAGCACCTTCGCGAGCTTCTTCGCCTGGTGCTTGGTGCGGGTGAACAGGATGCGTCGGCCGGTGCCCGACGCGAGCGTCTGGACGAGCGTCTTCTTGGCCTCCGCGTCGGCGACCTCGAACACCCGGTGCGTCATCTCGCCGACGGGCACGCTCGCCTCGTCCACCTCGTGGCTGACGGGGCTGGTGAGGAAGCGGCGGGCGAGCACGTCGATGCCGTTGTCGAGGGTCGCGCTGAACAGCAGGCGCTGGCCGTCCTGCGGCGTCGCGGCGAGGATGCGCGTGACGCCGGGGAGGAAGCCCAGGTCGGCCATGTGGTCTGCCTCGTCGAGCACCGTGGTGCGCACGGCGTCGAGACGGACGACACCCTGCTTCATGAGGTCTTCGAGGCGGCCGGGGCAGGCCACGAGGATGTCGACGCCGCGACGCAGCGCCTCCTCCTGGGGGCGCTGGCTGACGCCGCCGAAGACGGTGGCGACGCGCAGACCCGCCGCAGCGGCCAGCGGCGCGATGGTCGCCGCGATCTGAGAGGCGAGCTCACGGGTCGGCGCGAGCACGAGCCCGTGGGGATGCTGCGGACGCGCCTTCGTGCCCATGAGGCGGGTGACGAGGGGGAGCGAGAACGCGAGCGTCTTGCCGCTGCCGGTCCGGCCGCGGCCGAGCAGGTCGCGCCCGGCGAGGGCGTCGGGCAGCGTGTCGCGCTGGATGGGGAACGGCTCGCTCTTGCCGCTCGCGGTGAGGACGGCGGCCAGCGGGGCCGGCACGCCGAGGTCGAGGAAGGAAGGCATAGGTGTCTCCTGGGCCGCTTCGCGGCCACGGTCAGGGGCGCCGGGATGGCGCCGGAGGTCGCCGCTCGCAGAGTCGGATCGACTGGGGGAGACGTGCTCCGCGCCCGGAGATCCTTCGGTGGCGACGAGTTGCCGGATGATCCGACAACCGATCCAGTCTACCGGATCTCCGGGGCGGGTGCGGTCACGCCGCGTCGACGAGCTGCGGCGCGGATGCGGTGACCGCGTGAGGGCGGGTGCGTACGGCCCAGACGATGATGCCGGCGGCGAGCGTGCAGGCGGCCACGAGGCCCCACGCCATCGCGAATCCGGAGGCGGATCCGTGCGGCGCGGCGCCGAACACGATCGCGCCGGTCGCGGCGGATCCGATGGCCGATCCGATCGTGCGCAGGTTGGCGTTCACGCCCGTGGCCACGCCCGTCACCTCGGCGGGGACGCCCTGCACGACGATGCTGGCGGAGGCCGCGTAGGCCAGGCCGCAGCCGATCCCGAAGCCGGCGCCGGCAAGGGCGAGCTGCCACGGCGAGGTGTGTGCGAGGGCGGCCGACGCCGCAGAGACGCCCATGAGCGCGGCACCGAAGGCGAGCATGAGGCGCAGCGAGAGGACGCGGTTGATGGCTCCCGCGGCGAAGCCGATGCCGCTCATCCCGATCAGCATCGGGACGAGCACCAGTCCGGCGTCGCGTACCGAGAGGCCGCCGCCGCCCATCGCGGCGGGGAGCTCGAGGAACTGCGGCAGGTAGCCCCAGAAGGCGAAGACGCCGGCCCCGATGAGCAGGGCGGCCGCGTTCGCCGGCCAGATGGCGGGAGACAGCGTGAGCCGCAGATCGACGAGCGGTTCGGCCGAGCGCAGTTCGGAGACGATCCAGGCGGCGAACGCGAGCGCGGCGACGCCGAAGAACGCGAGGGTGACGGGCGAGGCCCAGCCCCAGCGGGCGCCGGCGCTCAGCGGGATGAGGAGCGCCACGAGCCACGCCGACAGCAGCAGCGAGGAACGGACGTTCACGCCGCCGTGCGCCCGGACGCCGCTGTCGCGGACGAGCGCGACCGTGAGGAACGCGCCGATCAGCGCGACCAGGAACGGCAGCGCGAACGTGCCACGCCATCCGACCAGATCCGCGAGGGGGCCCGCCAGCACCGTGCCGGCGGCGCCGCCGATGCCGATCACGGCGCTCACGACGCCGATCGCCCCGGTAACGCGTTCGCGGGGAAGCGCATCGCGCAGCAGGCCGTAGGCGAGGGGGAAGAGGGCGCCTCCGATGCCCTGCAGCACACGGCCGACGATGAGGACGGCGAGGTTCGGCGCGAGCGCGGCGAACACGTCGCCGAGGGCGGTCACGCCGAGCGTGAGCAGGAAGGTGGTGCGACGGCCGCGGAGGTCTCCGATCCGCCCGAGGGTCGGGGTGGCGACGGCGGCGGCGATGAGCCAGGCTGTCATGCTCCAGCTGGCCGCATCGGCGGTGACGCCGAACTCGGCCTGGACGAGCGGGACGAGGGGGATGACGAGGTTCTGCAGAAGTGCGATGGACGAGACCGCCACGGCGATGGCGGCGAGGATCGAGGACGAGCGGGACATGAGTTCCCTTCCGATGCCTGCGGGGAGTAAAGTGAGAGGAGACCTCCGAACGGAGGACGCCTCCGGTTAGACATTAGCGGAGGCTCCCTCCGTTTCGCAAGAGTCGACTCGCGAATCCGTGAAGGGAGCTGAGATGGTCACCGAGCCGACCGCGCCGCCGACGCTGGCGGAGCGCCGTCCGCGCCGCGCCGACGCCGCCCGCAATTTCGATGCGCTACTCGCCGCGGGACGAGAGGCGTTCAACGTCGACGGCCCGAACGCCTCGCTCGAGGACATCGCGCGCAGGGCGGGCGTCGGGATCGGCACGCTGTACCGCAACTTCCCGACCAAGGACGCCCTCATCGAGACGATCTACCTCGGCGAGATCGACGCCCTGGTCGCGGCCGCACGGGACGTCGAGGGCCTCGAGCCCTGGCCGGCGCTGCGCGCCTGGCTCGACCGATTCGTCGACTACGTCGGCACCAAGCACGCCCTGCTGGCAGGGCTCAACGGCGAGTCGACCGTGTTCGCCGAGTGCCGGGCCAGCATGATGGGCGCCGGCGCCCCGCTCATCGCCCGCGCTCAGGCTGCGGGCGAGGTCAAGCCGGAGCTCGGCGTGAGCGACGTCGTCAAGCTCGTCTCGGCCGTGACCGCGGTCGCGGTCGAGGACGAGGAGCAGAGGCGCAGGCTCGTCGACCTCGCGATCGGATCGCTCCGGGTCTGAGCACCGTCCGGCCTGCGCGGTCCGCGGAGCGGCTCAGGCGTGCAGGGCCTCGTTGAGCGTCACCCCGACACCCGCGCGGCGGACGGCCTCGACCGCTCCCGTGAGGGAGTTGCGCCGGAACAGGAGGCCGTCCCGTCCGCTGAGCTCCCCGCCCTTGACGACCGGCTTGCCTCCCTCGGCGAGCGGCGCCCCATCCGCGAGCACGATTTTCGTCCCCGCGGTGACGTAGAGTCCCGCCTCGACGATGCAGTCGTCGCCGAGGGAGATCCCGATGCCGGCGTTCGCGCCGAGCAGGGTCCTGGCCCCGATCGAGACCCGATGCGTGCCGCCGCCGGAGAGCGTCCCCATGATCGAGGAGCCGCCGCCGATGTCGGAGCCGTCGCCGACGACGACGCCCTGGGAGATCCGACCCTCGACCATGGATGCGCCGAGCGTGCCGGCGTTGAAGTTGACGAATCCCTCGTGCATGACCGTCGTGCCGGGGGACAGATAGGCGCCGAGGCGCACGCGCGAGGCGTCGGCGATCCGCACGCCGGTCGGCAGGACGTAATCGGTCAGGCGCGGGAACTTGTCCACCCCCGAGATCTGGATCCCCGCGCTCTGCAGCAGCGGACGGAGCCGGACGGCGTCGGCGGGCAGCATGGGCCCCGCGCTGGTCCAGGCGACGTTCGGGAGGTGCGCGAAGATGCCGTCGAGGTTCAGCTCGTTCGGGCGCACCAGCAGGTGCGAGAGCGCGTGCAGGCGCAGGTACGCGTCCGGCGTGGACGCCGGGGCCTCGTCGAGGTCGATCCGCAGCTGCACCGCCTCCACGGTCACGCCCCGGCGATCGTCCGGACCCGCGTAGGGCGCCCAGGTGAGAGCGGACGCGGCGAGGTCCGCCGGGGTCGGCTCCTCGTGGCCGATCTCGGGGAACCACGCGTCCAGCACGGTGCCGTCGGCGGCGATGGTGGACAGGCCGGAGCCGTGGATCGTGCGCGCGTCGGTCATCCCTCCACGCTACCGGCCCCGGGCTTCCAGCTCGGCCTTCGTGACGGCGCATTAGGGTGTTGAGCATGCCGCTCGATCTGACCGCCTCGTCCCTCGACATCGCCCGCACGATCTGCGACATCCCGAGCGTCTCGGGGGAGGAGGCTCCTCTCGCGGACCTCATCGAGCAGGCTCTGCGCGGCCGGGATCATCTCGAGGTGATTCGGGAGGGGAACACGATCGTGGCCCGGACGGACCTCGGCCGCTCGCAGCGCGTGGCGATCGCGGGCCACATCGACACCGTGCCGATCAACGACAACCTCCCCACCCGCGACATCGAGGTCGACGGCGAGGCGTTCCTCTGGGGACGCGGCACCGTCGACATGAAGGCCGGCGTCGCGGTCCAGCTCAAGCTCGCGGCCGAGCTGGTGGACCCGGCGGTCGACATCACCTGGATGTGGTACGACAACGAGGAGGTCGAGGCGGCCCGCAACGGCCTCACGCTGCTCGCCGCGCGACGTCCCGACCTCTTCCAGGCGGATTTCGCGATCCTCGGGGAGCCGTCCGACGGCGAGGTCGAAGGTGGCTGCAACGGCACGCTGCGCGCCGTGGTGCGCACGAGCGGCGTCCGCGCACACGCGGCCCGCGCCTGGATCGGGGAGAACGCGATCCATGCCGCCGCTCCGATCCTCGCGCGCCTCGCCGAGTACCGGCCCCGGGAGGTCTCGGTCGAAGGGCTGGACTACCGCGAGGGGCTGAACGCCGTGCGGATCTCCGGCGGGGTCGCGGGCAACGTCATCCCCGACGCCTGCGAGGTGGAGGTGAACTACCGCTTCGCCCCGAGCAAGTCGGCGGCCGACGCCGAAGCCCATGTGCGCAACGTGTTCGCGGGGTTCGACGTCGAGATCACCGACGCGTCCGACGGTGCGCGTCCCGGCCTCGATGCGCCGATCGCGCAGCAGTTCGTCGCGGCGGTCGGCGCCGTTCCCCGCCCGAAGTACGGCTGGACGGACGTCGCGCGATTCTCGGCGATGGGCATCCCCGCCGTGAACTACGGCCCGGGCGACCCTCATCTCGCCCACCATGACGAGGAGCGCGTCGCCGTCGCCCAGATCGAGTCCACGGAGCGGGGCCTGCGATCCTGGCTGCGCGGTGCCTGAGCGGCGCGCCGTCCGGCTGAGCGTCGCGCCGCGGTGGGCGGCGCGCGCGTGTGCGCGGACGCCGGCCTGGCTCGGGATCCTCGCGATCTACGTCACGGCGCGGCTGATCACGACCGCGATGCTCATCGGTGCGACCGGGCTCTCGGGAGCGCCGGGGTCGCGGTTCGGGCCCCATGCGACGATCGCGTCGTTCGTCAGCGGATGGGACGCGCAGTGGTACTGGTACATCGCGGTCTACGGGTACCCCTCGGTGCTGCCCCTAAGCGCGGACGGCCACGTCACGCAGAACTCCTGGGCGTTCCTCCCGGTCTACCCCTGGATCGCGCAGGCGGTTAGTCTGCCCTTCGGCGGTCTATGGCCCATCGGCGCCGTCATCGTCTCGCTCGTCGCGGGCTATCTCTGTTGTCTCGTGCTGTTCCGGATGATGCGGGGGCGGATCGGGCGGCTGGCCGCGATCTGGACCGTCGTGTTCTTCGCCGCAGGACCGCTGGGCGCGCTGTTCCAGGTCGGCTACGCCGAAGTGCTGAACATGCTCTTCCTCCTGCTCGCCCTCGATGCCCTCTCGCGACGCCGCTACGTGCGGCTCTATCCGCTCATCCTGCTCATGGCGTTCACCCGGCCGGGCGAGCTCGCCTTCGCCCTGATGCTCGGTCTCATGCTGGTGGTGCGGTGGATCCATCGCCGACAGGATCCGCTGCGCGGGCGGGAGATCGCGCACTATCTCTGCCTGGGAGCGCTCGGCGCCGTCGCGGGGTTCGCCTGGCAGGTGATCGCGGGCATCGTGACAGGGGTGCCGAACGCGTACATGGAGACCGAGCTGAGCTGGCGCGGGTTCTGGATGCCCGGCGGGGGGCACGCCGCCTTCATGCCGTTCGAGGGATGGCTCACCGCCATGCCGTACTGGGCCTCTCTTCTGGGCCTGCCCGGGTGGACGGGGCTCGTCGTGCTCGCGATGCTCGTCGCGGCGTCCGCGTGGGCGCTCATCGCCGGCCCGGGTGTGCGTCGTCTCGGCCCGGAGATCCGGCTGTTCAGCGCGTCCTACGTCCTGTACCTGCTCGCGGTGTTCTTCCCGCAGTCCTCCACGATGCGGCTGCTGTTCCCGCTCGCGCCGCTGTGGGGAGCGGTCGGCTGGCGCCGGTCGTGGTGGTTCCGGGGCATCGTGCTGGCCCTGTGCCTCGCCCTGCAGTGGGTGTGGATCTCGAACGTCTACGGCATGGCGAACACGTTCTGGCGCGTGCCCTGAGCGGCGGTGGCGGTAAGCGGTGTCCCAGCACCACTAATATGGAAACCGTAGACCACCGAGGAAAGGGAGCACCGCGATGGCAGCGATGAAGCCGAGGACCGGCGACGGACCCATGGAGGCCGTGAAGGAGGGCCGGCTGATCATCGTGCGCGTTCCGCTCGAGGGCGGGGGACGTCTGGTCGTCTCCGTGAACGACGCCGAGGCCAAGGAACTCCACGACGTGCTGAGCGCCGTCGTGGCCGCGGCCTGACCGCACGACGACGCAGATCAGAACTTCGAAGGGCCCGCTCCGGCGGGCCCTTCGTCATGTCGGGCGCACGGAGGTGCGCGCCGTCGACGAGGATCGTCGGAGCGGTCAGCCCGCAAGGCTGGTGAGCTGCAGCAGGCCTTCGCCGGCCGGGGAGATCGCCGCGAGCACGGCGGGGGACTGCTGGGTCTCCTGGATGAGGGAGCGGTAGGCCACCGTCACGTCGTCCCGTTGCACGGGGTCGGCGACACGACCCGCGCCGAGCACACGCGGCACGAGGACGGTGCCTCCCGCGCGCACGAGACGGAGGCCGTGCTCGACGTACTCGATCACGTTCTCCGGATCGGCGTCGACCAGCACGATGTCGTAGGCCGCCTCGTTCATGCGGGGGAGCACGTCGGCGGCGCGGCCCGCGATGAACCGCGCACGCGTCGGCGCGATCCTCGCGTCCTGGAACGCCGATCGGGCGGCGGCCAGGTGCTCCGGCTCGTTGTCGATCGAGGTCAGCACGGCCTTCGGCGCGCCGCGGAGCAGCCACAGCCCGGAGACGCCCGCGCCCGTGCCGATCTCGACGATCGAACGGGCGGCGGTGGCGGCGGCGATCACGGCGCACTGAGCCCCGACGGCGGCGCTGATCGGCTGCGCGCCGAGCTCGACGGCGTGAGCGCGCGCCCGGACGATCTCGTCCGGTTCGATGATGGCTTCGCGCACGTATCGTGCGTTCGCGTCCTGCTCGCTCACTTCGACTCCCTGGCGGTCGCTGAGTGCACCGCGTACCGCACCAGCGTAGGCGCATCGGGTGCTCGGGACGGGCAGGCGCGGCGGTACCCTTAGGACATGTTCTTCGGCATCACCTTCGAGAAGCTCGTCGTGATCGGCGTGATCGCGGCCTTTCTCGTCGGTCCCGAGCGCCTGCCGCGCTACGCGGAGGCCTTCGCCCGGTTCGTCAAGCAGGCCGGCGACTACCTCCGCGGTGCCAGGGATCGGATGCGTGAGGAGGTCGGTCCGGAGATCGACGAGCTCGACTGGCGCAAGCTCGACCCCCGCCAGTACGACCCCCGGCGCATCATCCGCGACGCCCTCATGGACGACAGCCCGTCGAAGCCGGCCGCCGTGATCGCCGAGCCGTCGCCGTCCGTGACCGACGACGCAGCACCCGCCGCCCCCGCGGCGACCGCGCCCGTGGGCACCGGATCCGCGGCGGCCCTGCTCGCGAGTGCGACGGCGATGAACGCCGCGGCGCAGGCGGGAGCGGAGAAGGCCGTCTCGCTGCCGCCGTCGTTCTCCGCCGAGGAGCCCCCGCCGTACGACAGCGAGGCCACCTGACTCAGCGCGGCGTGACGGTCAGCCGCCGTCCGGCGAGGCCGCGTCCCGTCGCGTCGATCCGTTCCGCGAGCGCGAGGATGGTCTGCGCGGCGGGATCGGTCGGATCCGCGAGCACGACAGGGATCCCCGCGTCCCCGCCGGTGCGCAGGGCGGGGCTCAGCGGGACGGAGACGAGCAGCGGCACCGGATCGGAGCCCTGGGACAGCGCGTCCGCGACGGCCTGCCCGCCGCCCGCGCCGAACAGCTCGAGCAGCGTGCCGTCGGGGAGGGCCATCGCCGCCATGTTCTCGACGACCCCGATCACGCGCTGACCGGTCTGCCGCGCGACGAGTGCGCTGCGGATCGCGACCTCCGATGCCGCCTCCTGCGGGGTGGTCACGACGAGCACCTCGGCGTGGGGGAGGAGATGACCGAGGGTGATCGCGATGTCGCCCGTCCCCGGAGGCATGTCGATGAGCAGCACGTCGAGGTCGCCGAAGAACACGTCGGTGAGGAACTGCTGCACCGTGCGGTGCAGCATCGGCCCGCGCCAGGCCACGACCGACTCCCCGTCGCGCAGGAACATGCCGATCGAGATCGTCTTCACGTCGTGCGCCACGGGGGGCAGCATGAGGTCGTCGATCCGGGTGGGCTGCGTCCCCGGGGGGATGCCGAGCAGACCGGGGATCGAGAAGCCGTGCACGTCGGCGTCCACGAGGCCGACCCGGCGTCCCCTGGCGGCGAGGGCCACCGCGAGGTTCGCGGTGAGCGTGGACTTGCCGACCCCGCCCTTGCCGCTCGTGACGGCGATCACGCGGGTGAGCGCGTCAGGGCCGAACGGCATCTGCCGCGGCGCGCGCCCGTCGCGCAGACGCTCGGTGAGCGCGCGCCGCTCCGCCGGAGTCATGACGCCGACCGCGACCTCCACCCCCTCGATGCCGGGCACGGCGGCCGCCGCCGCGCGGACGTCCGACTCGATCCGTGTCGCGGCGGGGCAGCCGACGATCGTGAGCACGATGCCGACGTGCGCGGTCCCGTCCTCGACGGTGATGTCCCGCAGCATGTCGAGGTCGGCGAGCGGACGGCGCAGCTCCGGATCCGAGACCGCGCCGACCGCGCGTCGCACGGCGGCGGCGAGCGGATCCGTCACGGCGTCGGCTCCGCCGGATCCTCCTCGCGGAGCTCGGCGAGCAGTGCTCTCAGCTCCGCGCGCAGCACGTCGCGCGTGACGCCCTGGGCGTGCGGTCCCGCGGCGGTGCCGTGCTCCTCGATCGCCATGCGCAGCGCCACGATCTCCCTGGCCAGGTACTCCGTGTCGGCGAGGTTGCGTTCGGCGCGTTGACGGTCCTGTTCGATCTGCACCCGGTCGCGGTCGTCCTGACGGTTCTGCGCGAGCAGGATGAGGGGCGCGGCGTACGAGGCCTGCAGCGACAGGATGAGGGTGAGCAGCGTGAAGTTCGTCGCGGCCGGATCGAACTGCCAGTCCTTCGGCATCGCGATGTTCCACCAGAGCCACACCGCGACGAAGACCGTCATGCCGATGAGGAAGCCCGAGGTGCCCATCGCCCGTGCGAACGCCTCGGAGAACCGGCCGAAGCGGTCGCTCGACTGCGCAGGGCCGGTCCGCCCGAGCATGCCGCCGCGCCCGCGCGGGGCGTCCAGGCTGCGGCTGCGCTGCTTCGCCATCATCCCGTCGCGCCCTTCGCCGGGACGGTCTGCTCGTCGGTGTCGTGCGAGCGCCAGTCGTCGGGCAGGAGGTAGTCGAGCACGTCGTCGACGCTGATCGCGCCCACGAGCCGGTGCGCGGGGTCCACCACGGGGAGCGAGACGAGGTCGTAGCTCGCGAGCATGCGTGCGACCTCCGCGGCCGAGGCGGTCACGGGCACCGGTTCGAGCGTGTCGTCCACGATCGCGCCGAGGCGTTCGTGCGGGGGATAGCGCAGCATCCGCTGGAAGTGCACCATGCCCAGCAGGCGCCCCGTGGGCGTCTCGAACGGGGGCAGGGTCACGAACACGGCCGCGGCGAGGGCCGGGTGCAGCTCGTGCCGCCGGATGAGCGCGAGCGCCTCCGCGACCGTCGCATCGGCGGACAGGATGATCGGCTCGGGGGTCATCAGACCGCCCGCGGTGTCCGGGTTGTACCGGAGCAGCATGCGGACGTCCTCCGCCTCCTCCGGCTCCATGAGCTCGAGGAGGTGCTCCAGTCGTCCCTGCGGCAGCTGCGCGAGCAGGTCCGCGGCGTCGTCGGGCTCCATCTGGTCGAGGATGTCGGCGGCGCGCTCGTCGCCGAGCCGATCCAGGATGTCCATCTGATCGTCCTCGGGCATCTCCTCGAGGGCGTCGGCGAGGCGCTCGTCCGGCAGCTCCTCCGCGACCTCGATGCGCCGCTGCTGCGGCAGATCGAGGAGGGAGTTCGCGAGGTCGGCGGGATGCATCTCCGAGTACGTGGCGACGAGCTGCTCGGCGGACTGCGCCTCGCCGGGCAGACGGTACTCGCGCACCTCGTTCCACGCCGCGAACGTCGTCGCTCCCTTCGCGAAGGGCGAGGCGCTCGTCTTCGGCTTGCGGAGGAACAGCTGGCCGACGGACCACTCGCCGAGCCGGTTCGGCTCGATCGCGACGTCCTCGATCGTGGCGGTCCCCGAGGCGTCCGCGAAATCGACCCGACGGCCGATGAGCTCGGCCATGATCCGCACCTCCCCGCTGCGGGGCTTGAAGCGGCGGACGTTGAGCAGGCCCGACGTGATGACCTGGCCGGTGCTGATCGAACCGACCCGGCCGATCGAGAGGAATACCTGTCGACGGCCTGGGATCTCGCACACGAGGCCGATGACGCGCGGGGACGCGGTACTTCGGAACACGACGACGACATCTCGGACTTTGCCGATCCGGTCGCCGGCGGGGTCGAACACGGCGCACCCGGCCAGGCGCGCGACGAAAACCCGCTGTGTGCTCATGTTTCCAGCGTAGTGTCCCGCGCACCCGCCCCCGCGGTCGGAGACGTGCTCGGGCGCCGACGGCGCGGGCATGGAAGAATGGGCGGATGAGCATGCTCAACTCCTCCGGCACCGCCGCCGCGGTGGGCGACACCGTCGCCACCGTCACCGACTACGACGCGGCGCAGAAGCTCGTCTCGCAGCTGATCGCGGGCGACGTGCCGGCCAGGGAGATCGCCATCGTCGGTGTCGGCGTGCGCACGATCGAACGGATCACCGGGCGCCTCGGCTACGCGAATGCGGCGCGGTCGGGCGCCGTGAACGGCATCCTCATCGGACTGTTCCTCTCGGCGATCTTCGTGCTGGGCAACCCCGCGGTGCCGATGCAGGCGTTCATCGGCATGATCTTCGTCGGTGTCGCGATCGGCATGATCCTCAGCCTCATCGCGTACGCCGTCGTGCGCCGCCGCCGCGACTACGCCAGCGTCATGCAGCTCAGCGCCGACCACTACGAGGTGACGGTCCTGTCCGCGTCGGTCGGCAAGGCCAGACAGGTGCTCGGACGCGCCGTCACGCCGGTCCCCGCGCCCGCCGCGCCGTCCGCGACCGCATCCGAGCCGCCGCGGTACGGGGAGCGCGTCGATCCGCACGCGCCCGCTCCCTCCGGCCCTGCGGCGCCTCACGCCTCGGCCCCGCCCGCGCCCCCGACGTCCGACGAGCCGCCCCGCTACGGCGAGCGGATCGCACCGGAGCGTCCTCCGCTTCCCCCGGCACCGCCCGCCGCACCCGCGGTTCCGGCCGCCGGCGCGGCGCCCGATGCGGGGGACCCCGCGACGGACGCCGACGCCCCGGAGCGGGGGATCGAGGTCGGGCTGCCCGAGGACGAGGAGTCCCGCGGCGAGCCGGTCGGCGAGGCGACGCCCGGCGACGCGCCGCTGCCCGGCGACGGATCCGGTGAAGGGCTGCCGGGCGACGAGCCCCGCCGATGATCGAAGCCGCCGAGGAGCGCACCAGGGTGACGGTGCCGCTGCCGGCGGGCGAGGTCGACGTGACGGCCGCTTGGGGCGGTGACGCCGACGAGCCGGACGCCCCCGTCGTCGCGATCGCGCACGGCGCGGGAGCGGGGATGGATCATCCGTTCCTCGTGGGCTTCGCGCGCGGACTGCAGGAACGCGGGCTGCGCACCGTCCGCTTCGCCTTCCCCTACTCGGAGGCGGGGCGGCGCATGCCCGGTCCCGCGGCGCACGCGATCCTCGCCTGGCGGGCGGTGGTCGCCGCGATCCGACTCCGCCGCCCGGACGCGCCCGTCGTCGCCTGCGGAAAGTCGTACGGCGGCAGGATGGCGTCCATGGCCGCCGCGGAAGGGCTTGCGGTGTCCTCCCTCGTCTACCTCGGCTATCCCCTGCACCCTCCGGGGAGGCCCGACAGTCCGCGGATCGCGCATCTCCCCTCCGTACGGCCCCCGCAGCTCTTCGTCGAGGGCACGAAGGATCCGTTCGTCCAGCCCGTGGGTCAGTTCGAGGACGCCGTCGCGGCATGCCGGGATGCGCGCATCGTCTGGATCGACGGGGGAGGGCACTCGTTCGAGGTGGCGGGGAGGAAGCGTCCGGCCGAGGAGATCGGTGCGGGACTCGCGCCGCTCGTCGGGGAGTTCGTGGCAATCGTGAGGTGAGCAGGATGGAAGAGTTCGGAATCGATCGGCTGCGCCGGATCGGCAGTCTCAAGTGGTCGGTCTTCCCCGACGCGATCGGCGCGTTCGTCGCCGAGATGGACTTCGGGGTCGCCCCCGTGATCGCGGACGCGATGAAGGCGGCGATCGACGATGGTCTGACCGGGTATCTGCCCGCGGGCGTGGCGCAGGCGATGAGCGAGGCCGCCGCGCGCTGGCAGTCCGAGCGACACGGGTGGGAGGTTCCCGCCGAGAGGATCCGCCCCGTGCCGGACGTGCTGACGGCGCTGCGCACGACGATCGACTTCTTCACCGAACCCGGCGCCCGCATCATCCTCCCGACGCCCGCGTACATGCCGTTCCTCACGATCCCCGCACTGCACGACCGCGAGATCATCGAGGTGCCGATGCTGCAGGAGGACGGCCGATACGTCCTCGACCTCGACGGGATCGATCGGGCCTTCCGCGACGGCGGGGGCCTGCTCATCCTCTGCAACCCGTACAACCCGGTCGGGCGGGTGTTCGAGCGGGCCGAGCTGGAGGCGGTCGCCGAGATCGTCGCCCGCCACGGCGGACGCGTGTTCTCCGACGAGATCCACGCGCCGCTCGTGTTCGCCCCGCACCGGCACGTGCCGTACGCGAGCCTCGACGCCGTGACGGCGGGCCACACGATCACCGCGACCAGCGCGTCGAAGGCCTGGAACCTGCCCGGTCTCAAGGCCGCTCAGGTGATCCTCTCGAACGAGGCGGATGCGGAGGTCTGGATCCGGCCCGAGGTGGCCTGGGCCGAGCACGGGACGGCGAACTTCGGCGTGATCGCCGCGACCGCGGCGTACGACGCGGGACGCCCGTGGCTGGACGACACCCTCGCCTACCTCGACGGCAACCGTCGCACGCTCGCCGACCTGCTCGCGGAGCACATCCCGGGCATGGGCTACCGGCCGCCGGAGGGCACCTACATCGCCTGGCTCGACGCGCGCCGGCTCGGGATCGAGGGATCGCCCGCCGATTTCTTCCGGGAAAGGGCCGGGGTCGCTCTCACGGACGGCATCGCCTGCGGTGCGGCCGGGAAAGGGTTCCTCCGCTTCATCCTGGCGACCCCGCGTCCGATCCTCGAACAGGCCGTGCGGCAGATGGCGGCGGCACTCGACGCCCGGTGACGCCGCGCGCGATCATCCCCACGCGAGGTCCGGATCGGCCAGGATCCTGCGGACAGTGCGGACTCCGAGCATCGACATCTCGGGGTTCGTCGCCCGGTAGTACCATCCGAGGCCCATCGCCTGCTGCAATGCCCACCCGGCGGCGCGCCGCCATTCGGCATCGTCGCTGCCCAGCCGCTCGCGCAGCGCGCGTCGTCCGTCGAGATCGAGGACGTGCCACGCCACGATCAGGTCGAGTGCCGGATCGGCCGGGCCGAACGAGCCGGCGTCGAGCACTCCGCCGAGACGCCCGTCCGGTGCGAGGAGGAGGTTCGGCGGGATGAGGTCGCCGTGGGACATGACCTCCCTGCCCGGGTGCGGCACCGCGGAGAGCGTCTGCCACAGCGCACGGACCTCTGGCACGTCGACGAGGCCGCCGCTGCGCGCGAGGCACTCCCGCATCCAGGCGTCGTGCGGGCGGAACGCACCGCCTCGCCCTTCGCCGCCGAACACACGGCCGCGCAGCGGCACCCGACGCAGTGCGCAGATGAGCACGGCGAAGTCCTCGGCCAGCCCGCGGTGCGACTGTGGAGGAAGGTCGTGCGCGACCGGGACGACCGAGCCCGGCACCCACGTCTGCACCGACCACGCCGACGGGTAGCCCGCGTCGGCCTCGGCGACCCCGAGCGGCACCGGCGCGGGGAAGGGGGAGACGTCGGCGAATTCGGCGAGTGCCGCGGCCTCGGCGCGGATCGCCGCGGAGGTGGTGATGCGCAGCGGGAACCGCGCGGCATGGTCCCGGCCGATGCGGAACAGGGCGTTCACGGTCCCCGCGGAGCGCAACCGCTCGACGGGCCGCCCGGCGAGCGCGGGAAAGGCCGCCGCGATCCTCTCGGACGCGGCGGCTTCGTCGATCCGGAGCTCGTCCGGATGCATCCGCTCGGTCAGGCCTGCACCCGCGCGATCCACGCCTCGATCTCGGACGAGGTGCGCGGGATCGCGGCGGAGAGGTTGACCGGGCCGTCCTCGGTCATCAGGATGTCGTCCTCGATGCGCACGCCGATGCCGCGGTACTCCTCCGGGACGGTGAGGTCGTCGATCTGGAAGTACAGACCGGGCTCGATCGTGAACACCATGCCGGGTTCGATGAGGCCGTCGTAGTACATCTCGCGCCGGGCCTGCGCGCAGTCGTGCACGTCGATGCCGAGGTGGTGACTCGTGCCGTGCACCATGTAGCGCCGGTGCTGGCCGCCCTTCTCGGCGTCGAGCGCCTCCTCCGCCGTCACGGGAAGGAGGCCCCATTCGGCGGTGCGGCGGGCGATGACGTCCATCGCCGCGGCGTGGACCGTGCGGAACGGCACGCCGATCCGCGCCGCAGCGAACGCGGCGTCGGCGGCCTCGACGACCGTGTCGTAGATGCGGCGCTGCACGTCGGTGAACGTGCCGCTCACCGGGAGCGTGCGGGTGATGTCGGCGGTGTAGAGGCTGTCCGCCTCCGCGCCGGCATCGACCAGGATGAGGTCGCCGGGCAGCACCGCGCCGTCGTTGCGCGTCCAGTGCAGGTAGCAGGCGTGCGGGCCGGAGGCCGCGATGGTGTCGTAGCCCTCCCAGTTGCCGTCGCTGCGGGCGCGCTGATGGAACACGCCCTCGACGATGCGTTCGCCGCGGGGGTGCGCGATCGCGCGGGGCAGATCGCGGATGATGTCGTCGAACCCGGCGGCGGTGATGTCCACGGCACGGCGCATCTCCGCGATCTCGTAGTCGTCCTTCACGAGGCGCAGTTCCGAGACGAACTGCGTGAGCTCGCCGTCCTCGTCGACGACGAGGTCGCCCGATCCCTCGGCGAAGTCGTCGAGGTGCGCGGTCGCGAGGCCGAGGTCGGCCGCGACGCCGGCCAGAGCCGGGCGCGGCCCGATCCAGAACTCGCCGATCGTGGCGTCCGAGTAGAACTCGCTCGTCGTGCGGTCGGCCCGCTCGCGGAAGTACAGCGTGACGTCGTGCCCGTCGGCGGTCGGCTCGAAGACGAGCAGGGAGTCCGGCTCGGCGTCGGCGGCCCACCCGGTGAGGTGCGCGAACGCGGAGTGCGCGCGGAAGGGGTAGTCGGTGTCGTTGCTGCGCTGCTTGAGCGATCCGGCGGGGATCACGAGGCGCTTCCCGGGGAAGGCGGCGGAGACCGCGGCGCGACGCGCGGCGGCGGGTGCCGCCTGCGCACGGGGGGCGGGGAGGGTGTCCGGACGTTCGGCCCAGCCCTCCGAGATGGTGTCGAGGAAGCCCTGGGGGAAGGGCTGACGGCGGTTCGTGGCCGACGTCGTCGGCGTGGTGCTCTCGGCGGCTTCTTCGCTCTGCTCGATCGTGTCGTTCTCGGAGGTCATGCCTCCATCCTCTCACCGCCGGCCGTGCCCCGTCCTCGTGCGCGGTCCTCCGGATCGTCGGTCGCAGTCCGTCGGGGCGCGGTCTCTCGGGCGGTCGCGCCGGCGCCGGGCCGGGCCCGCACAGCTCGTCCGGCTAGGGTCGGCCCATGACCGATCCTGCGTCCGACCGTCTCTCCGCCCGCCGCACCGCCCTCGCCTGGCCGTGGGCGCTGGGGGCGGATGTCGTCCTCGTGATCGTCTTCGCGGCGATCGGGCGCGCGAGCCACGAGCACGGGGTCGACCCGGGAGGCGTCGTCGAGACGGCGTGGCCGTTCCTCGTCGGTCTGGGGGTCGGCTGGCTCGTGCTCCGCGCGTGGCGCGCCCCGGCCGCGCCGCTGCGCACCGGTCTTCCGCTGGTGGTGAGCACCGTCGTCCTCGGGATGATCCTGCGGGTCGTGAGCGGCGGCGGGACGGCGGTCGCGTTCATCGTCGTCGCGACGATCACGCTGCTCGTCTTCCTCGTCGGATGGCGGGGCGTCGCCGCACTCGTGGCACGGATCCGCGCCCGGCGCTGAGGCGAGGGGCGGCGACGCCCCGCCCGGGGGATCCCGGCGGGGATCCTCGGCCTCAGGGCGTGACCCGCTCCAGCTGGGTGATGAGGGCGCGGTGGTCGCTGCCGGAAGGGCTGCCGGGCAGGACCTCGGATCCGCTCGGACGCCATTGCGCGGTCGCCATCACGTGGTCGATGGGTGCGCCGACGAGCTCGGGAAGCGAGGTCGGCCACGTGCCGAGCCCTCCGGATCCGGTGCGGGCGGCGACGTCGCGGCACGCACCCATGTCGCCGCCGTCCGTGCCGAGCGCGGCCATGTGGTCGAGCGTGGCGTTGAAGTCGCCTGCGAGGATCACGTTCTTGCCCGCGGGACACTGGTCGGCGACCCAGCGCAGGTCCGAGCTCCAGCCGGTCATCTCGTCCTCGCGCGGGGCCACCGTGTGCACGGCGACGACCGTGGGGCCCTTGCCATCGACCGGCATGACCACCGCGCTCGGCACGGAGCTCGTGTTGCTCGTGCCGTCGCTCGACGACGGGATGACGGAGTAGTCGCCCAGCCCGGGGGAGATGAGCACGGTCGTCTGCCACGAGTCGGGTCCGCGCGGCACGTCGGGGCGGAACTGCACGTGATGCACCCACATGGGATGGCCCGCCGCCCGCAGCTTCAGGGCGATGTCCTCGCCGACCGCCTCGGTGGTCTCCGGGAGCGCGACGATGTCGGCCTTCTGATCCACGATGGTCGTCGCGATGTCCTCGGCGGACACCGCCTCGCCCGCGGTGTTCCAGGCGAGCACGCGCACGCTCGTGGCCGTCTTGGCCGGCAGGGCCTCGGAGGAGATCCCGCGCATCGCCCCGATCGCGGCGGACGCGCCGCCGCCCAGAAGGGCGATGATCGCGAGGGAGGCCGCGAAACCGCGCAAGGGCCGGGCCAGCATGAGCAGCAGCGCGAGCAGCAGCAGCGCGGCGAAGGCCAGCACGAGGATGCCGCGGGAGGCGACCGCCTGGGTGATCGGGAAGGTGCGCTCCAGGTGGAAGAACTGCGGCCACGTCAGGATCGCCGTGGCGATCGCGAGGAGCACGGTCAGCAGGATCCCGATCAGTCGAAACATCGCTCCAGAGCCTAGGCGAGCGCCTCTGTGAAGGATCTGGGGCCGGGCTCGGGATCCGCCGGGCGGGATACGCTCGGAGGATGACCGATGCCGATCCGGACCGCCGCCCGCACCTGTTCCGGGCCCCGATCGATCTGCATCTGCACTCGAACCGCTCCGACGGCACCGAGGCGCCCGCGGAAGTCGTCGCTCAGGCGTGCGCCGAGGGCGTCGCAACGCTGGCGCTCACCGACCACGACACCACCGCGGGCTGGGCGGAGGCCGCCGCCGCCGCGGTCGCGCACGACATGACCTTCATCCCCGGCATGGAGATGTCGGCGAAGGACGGCTGGCGCAGCGTGCACGTGCTCGCGTACCTGTTCGATCCGACCGAGCCCGATCTGCTCGCGGAGACCTCCCGCATCCGCGACGACCGCATCGGCCGTGCGGAGAGGATCGTGCGCAACATCGGCCGCGACTATCCGCTGCGCTGGGAGGACGTGGTCGCGCAGACCGATCCCGGGGCGACGGTCGGGCGCCCGCATATCGCCGACGCCCTCGTCGCGCGCGGGATCGTGACGGACCGGAGCGAGGCCTTCGACGGGATCCTGCACCCCCGCGAGGGCTATTACGAGGGCCATTACGCCCCGGATCCGCTGACCGCGGTCGAGCTCGTCATCGGCGCGGGAGGAGTGCCGGTCATCGCCCATCCCGCCGGGCGGGAACGGATGAGCGCGCAGACGCTGCGCCGGCTCATCGACGCGGGTCTGGGCGGTCTCGAACTCGGCCATCGCGAGAACACGGCCGAGGGGACGGCCGAGCTGCGCCGCCTCGCCGAGCGCCACGACCTCATCGTGACCGGATCCAGCGACTATCACGGCGCGGGCAAGCCCAACGTGCCGGGGGAGCACACGACGACCCCGGCGATGCTGCAGCGCATCATCGACCGCGGATCCGGCTCCGCCCCGGTGTACCCCGTCCGAGCCCGCTGACCCGCTCGCGGCGGAGCATCCTCGCCCGCGCCCTCGCCCGCTCCCGATCCCGTCACCGCTCCCGTCGCAAAAACGCCGCTCGCTCCCGCTCCCGTCGCAGAAAGCGCCGCTCCGAAGGGATCGGAACGGCGCTTCTTGCGACGGGAGCGGGCGGGAACCCGCGGACGGTCAGGCCCCGGACTGCGGGGCGCTGCCCGCGGCGGCACCACCGGAAGGACGGCGGCGACGACGACGACGCTGCGCGGCGGGCTTGCCGTCGTGGTGCTCGGCGCCCTGGCCGTCGTGCGTGCCCGAACCCTCGGCGCCGCGGTCGGCGCTCCCGGAACCCGCATCCTTCGCGGCAGGGGTCTCGGCGCCCTCGGCGAACGTGGATCCGACGTCCGCGGTCGCACGGCGACGGCGACGGCGACGGCGCGTCGCACCCTCGCTCGTGCCCTCCGCGGCGGCGTCGGCCGCGCGCTGCGGCTCGCGCTGCTTGCGCGCGGGCTTCTCCGACACGGGGGCCGTCACCAGGCGCCCCTTGGTGCCGACGGGGATGTCGAGATCCTCGTAGAGGTGCGGGCTCGACGAGTAGGTCTCGACGGGCTCGGGCTGTCCGAACTCGAGCGCCCGGTTGATGAGGGCCCACTTGTGCAGGTCCTCCCAGTCCACGAACGTGACGGCGATGCCCGTGCGGCCCGCGCGGCCCGTGCGGCCGGCGCGGTGCAGGTACGTCTTGTCCTCGTCCGGGATGGTGTGGTTGATCACGTGGGTGACGTCGTCGACGTCGATCCCGCGCGCGGCGACATCGGTCGCGACGAGCACGTCCCTCTTGCCCGCTTTGAACGCCGCCATCGACCGCTCGCGCTGATCCTGGCCCATGTCCCCGTGCACGCCGCCGACGTTGAAGCCGCGGTCGCTCAGCTCGTCCACGAGGCGCTGGGCGGCACGCTTGGTGCGGGTGAAGATCACGGTCTTGCCGCGGCCCTCCGCCTGCAGGATGCGGGCGATGACCTCGTCCTTGTCGAGCGAGTGCGCGCGGTAGACGAGGTGGCGGATGTTCGCCTGGGTGAGGCCCTCGTCGGGGTCGTTGGCGCGGATGTGGATCGGGTTGGTCATGAACCGGCGCGCCAGCGCGACGATCGGGCCGGGCATGGTCGCCGAGAAGAGCTGCGTGTGGCGCACGGCGGGGACCTTGGAGAAGATCTTCTCGATGTCGGCGAGGAAGCCCAGGTCGAGCATCTTGTCCGCCTCGTCGAGCACGACCTCGGTCGCGTGCGAGAGGTCGAGCAGGCGCTGGTTCGCCAGGTCGATGAGGCGCCCCGGCGTGCCGACGACGATCTGCGCGCCGGCCTTGAGCTGCTCGATCTGGCCCTCGTACGCCTTGCCGCCGTAGATCGCGACGACGCTGGTGGAGCGGCCGGAGGTGAGCAGGTCGATGTCCTCGTACACCTGTACAGCGAGCTCGCGCGTCGGCACGACGATGAGCGCCTTGACGCCGTGCTCGGGGTCGAGACCCAGGCGCTGGACCACAGGGATGCCGAAGCCGAAGGTCTTGCCCGTGCCGGTCTTGGCCTGGCCGATGATGTCCTGGCCGGGAAGTCCGAGGGGGATGGTCTGTTCCTGGATCGGGAAGGCGTCGACGATGCCCTTGGCCGCGAGGGCCTCCACGATGTCCTGATCGATGCCGAGATCGGCGAAAGTCGTCACTGTGTTCTCTTGCCTGTCCGGCGGGCCTGCGAGCGCGGCGCCGCCTCGATTGAAAAGGTCCACGCCGGATCCGTATGCACAGGCGCGGGGGCTCCGATCCGTCGCCGGAGCGGCTCCAGCCTACCGGAGCGGCCGAGGATCCCGCCCGCTCGCGTGCGCCTCCACCGGGGTGCAGGCGCACGCTGAAGTAGGCTGAGCGCGTGGTGAGGTGGTTCTGGCAGCGCGACAAGGCGCCCCGACGCACGCTCGTGCTGCGTTCCCGCGGAGAGTCGGGGGACGCGACCCGCGTCGACTTCGCCGAACTCGCTCCGGAGCCGAACACCTTCCTCGGCCAGGCGGCCTATCTGCAGCTCGGCTACTTCGAGACGCTCACCCGCCTCATCCGGGCGACGGCTGATCTCTCCGAGAAGGAGATCCTCTCCCGGGCCGCCGGCGCCGCGCTCGCGAAGCATCGCGGAATCGTCGACATCATCACCGCGCACGGAGACGATCCGACCGAGGTCATGCTGCCCTTCCGCGAGCAGTTGGACGCATTCCGCCGGAAGACCCTCGGGCCGCGGATCGCGGAGACCATGCTCGCCGTCTATCTGACCGCGGGCATGCTCGACGACTTCTACCTCGCACTCTCCTCCAGCTACGGGGAGACCGGGGCGAAGGTCGCGAAGATCCTCTCCGAAGCCGACGACCGCGGGGAGATCATCAAGATCATCGCCGCGACCATCGCGAGCGACGAGCAATGGCGCTCGCTGCTGTCGATGTGGGGGCGTCGCCTCGTCGGAGACACGATCCTGGTCGCCCGGGCCGCCCTGCGCCCACATCTGCCGGGGGCGGAGGACGACAAGCTCGAGCCCGTGTTCACCGAGCTCATGGGCGCCCATGCCCGCAGGATGGACGCGATGGGGCTCGCCTCGTAGCGAGCCCCGGCCGGCGGCCTGTCCTGGTGCTACGCGGGGCTGCCGAAGCACCTGCCCCGGGACATCCCGGTCTGGGGACTGCAGGCGCGCGGGTGCTGCAACCCGGTGCGCAGCCCGCCTCGCTCGGCGACATGGTGGAGGACTACATCGCGGAGATGCTCCGGGTGCAGCCGGACGGGCCGTACCACCTGGTGGGCTGGTCGCTCGGCGGCATGGTCGCGCAGGTCATGGCGGCCCGCCTGCAGCAGCGCGGGCACGAGGTCGGCGTCGACGTCCACGCGCTCGCCGACGTGCTCGCGGAGCTCCTCGCCCCTGGCGGGCCTCGGGCGGGAGGTGCTCGCCGCTCTGGTGCGCTCCTACCGCAACACCGCGCGGATCCTGCGGGAGTTCCGGCACGAGCCCTTCGTGGGCGACGTGCTGTTCCTCCGCGCCTCGCGAGTCGGCATCGGCCCCGACCACGATCCCCAGGAGTGGCAGGCGCACGTCGACGGGGAGCTCCGGGTCGTCGACGTGGACTGCACGCACCGCGACATGACGCGGCCCGGCCCGCTCCGTGTGGTCGGGGAGCACCTGACCGAGTGGCTGAGGGCGGGCGACCAGGGAGGGGAGCCTGAGAGGTTCGGGCGGAACTCAGATCCCGAGTGCCGCGCGCCGCGTGCCGTCCCGGTGCACGCGCACGCGGGTCAGCACGACGGTCGCGACGGCGGACACGACGATCGCACCGCCGAGGGAGAGCAGCCAGAGCCAGACGCTCGACTCCTTCAGCCCGCCCCACTGGCCTAGGGCGTAGGCCGCCGCGGCGACGGCCGTCGCGATGGCCGGGGCGACGGCGACGCCCCGCACCGTGCGAGAGGGGACGAGGTAGTGCACCGCGATGCCGAGCAGGCACGCCGCGATCAGTGCGAGGAGGATGTACACGGTCAGGCCACGAAGCCGACGCGGCGGGACTCCTCGGTGCCGAGCTCGACGTAGCCGAGGCTGGCGGTGGGGACGATGTACGAGTTGCCCTTCACGTCCGCGAGGGTCACGTGGCTCGCGCCGGAGTCGAGCGCGCCGGCGATGGCCGCGCGCACCTCGTCCGCCGAGGTCGAGGTCTCGAAGCTGAGCTCGCGGCCGGTGTTGATGATGCCGATGCGGATCTCCACGGAAGCGCTCCTTGAAAGCCGGGGTCGATGAGTCCTCGTCACTCTATCGCGGGCCACAGGGCGCCGGCCGCGGGGCGCGGTCCTGTTCGCCGAGGGCGATGTCGGCCGCGGCGGATAGCGTGGAGGCATGCCCGCTCCTCCCACCCCGACCGCTGCGCAGGCCGCGGTGATCGACGCCCCGGCGACCCTGTCGGGCACGGTGATCGGGGGGCCGGGCACGGGTAAGACGCATGCGCTGGTCGAACGCGTCGCTGCCCTCCTCGCCGCCGAGCTCGCTCCGCAGGAGCTGCTCGCGCTGACTCCCAACCGTCACGCCGCGACGGCCCTTCGCGACCGGATCGGGGTGCGAGTGCGCGTCGCCACGCCTGGCCCTCTCGCGCGCTCCCTCGGATCCTTCGCGTTCCAGGTCGTGCGCGGGACGATGGTGCACAGCGGACAGGAGCCGCCGGCGCTGCTCACGGGCGCCGATCAGGACCGCCTCATCGCGGATCTGCTCGCCGGCGATGCGGAGGACGAGGCGGAGGGCGTGCGGCGCTGGCCGGAGGAGCTCGGCGCGACCGTACGGTCCTCGCGCGCCTTCCGGTCCGAGCTGCGCGCCTTCCTCGCGGAGTGCACGGAGCGGGGGGTGACCGACGCCGAGCTCGCGACCTCCGACCGCGCATCCTGGCGCGCGGTCGGCACGTTCGGACGGGCGTATCGGGGGGTGCTCGACCGGGCGCGTGCGGCCCACCGCGATGCCGCGGACCTCCTCGCCGAGTCCGCGGCGATCCTCCGCACCGCGGACCCGGAACTGCTCGGCCCGCTCGGGGCGCTGAGGGTGGTGCTCATCGACGACGCGCAGGAGCTGACCGTCGGCGGGGTGGGCCTCGTCGAGGCGCTGCGCGCGCGCGGCATCGCCGTGATCGCGTTCGGCGATCCCGACATCTCCTCCGGGGCGTTCCGGGGCGCCGGTCCCGAGCTCTTCGCCCGGCTCGCGGGGATGCTCGGGGACGTGCACGTGCTCGACCGTGCGCTGCGTCAGGACCCGCCGCTCACCGCGCTGACCCGCACGGTCGTCCAGACGATCGGCGTGTCCGGACGCGTGGAGCACCGGCGCGCTCCCGAGCGCACGGATCCGGAGGACGCGGGCGGCGCGGTGACCGCGTTCCTCGCTCCCTCGCCGCACGAGGAGCACGACCGCATCGCGCATCAGCTGCGCGAATGGCACCTGTCGCACGGCGTGCCGTGGGAGCGGATCGCGGTCATCGCCCACGACACCCGTCAGGTCACGATGCTCGAGGCCGAGCTCGCCGCGCGCGAGGTGCCGACGCGGGCCGCCGGGGTCCAGAGGCCTCTCGGCAGCGAGGCCGTGGTGCGCGACATCGTCGGGATCGTCCGGCTCGCGCTCGTGGACCCGGCCGAACGGGATCCGCAGATCCTCGCGGAGGCGCTGCGCACCCCGTTCGGCGGCCTCGACGGCGTCGGGCTCCGCCGGCTGCGGGCGCGCCTGCGCCATGTCGAGCTGGAGCAGGGCGGCTCGGCCCCGGCACGACGGCTGCTGCGCGACGCGCTGGCCGAGCCCGCTCTGCTCGCCCGCATCGACACCCCCGAGGCGCGGACGGCCGACCGCTTCGCGACCGTGCTCCGCGAGGTGCGGGCGGCGCATGCGCGGGGGGAGACGATCCACGAGCTGCTCTGGAGGGTCTGGGACGCCGCACGCGCCCGGGACGGACGGCGGCTCGCCGCGGCCTGGCAGGATGCGGCGTCCGCGCCGGGCGGGGCGGAGACGGCGCGGGCGCTCGACGCCCTCGTGGCCCTGTTCGACGCGGCCAAGCGCTCGGTCGAGCGCGCGCCAGAGAAGGGCCCGGAGGCGTTCATCCACGACATCCTCGACAGCGAGATCCCCGAGGACTCGCTCTCCGCGCCCGAGCGCCCCGGCACGGTCGCGCTGATGACGCCTGCGACGGCGCTCGGCACCGAGTTCGACGCCGTCGTGCTCGCGGGCGTGCAGGACGGGATCTGGCCCAACGTGCGTCTGCGCGGAGGGCTTCTGGAGACCTGGCGGCTCCCCGAGGCGATCGCGGCGGCCCGTTCCGGGGAGCCCGAGCACGAGCACTCCACGCTCGACCGACGACGCGCGGCGCTGCACGACGAGCTGCGGCTGTTCGTCCGGGCCATCTCGCGCGCCCGGCATCGGCTGCTGGTCACCGCGGTCGACGACGACGATCAGGGGCCGAGCCCGTTCTTCGCGTTCCTCCCCGATCCGGAGCCCGCCGACGACCGGCACGCGCACCCGCTGACCCTGCGCGGCCTCGTGGCGAAGCATCGGCGCACCCTCACCACGTCGACCGATCGGGCGGCCAGGGCCGAGGCGGCAGGGCAGTTGCGCCTGCTCGCGGAGGCGGACGTGCCCGGCGCGGATCCGGACGGATGGTTCGGGATCCGCGGGCCTTCGGACGACCGCCCGCTGCGCGACCTCGACACCGGCGCCGTCCCGGTGTCGCCCTCCCGGCTCGAGGCCTTCGAGGAGTGCGGGGTGAACTGGGCGGTGTCCGCCCTCGGCGGCGACACCGTGTCCTCGGCCTCCGCGGGCATCGGCACCTTCGTGCACGCCGCGATGGAGCACGTGCCCGACGGCGACCTGGAGGCGATGCGGCGGATCCTCGACGAGCGCTGGGGCGAGCTCGATTTCGAGAGCGAGTGGATCAGCGTCAAGGAACGCCGCAGGGCCGACCTGTACCTGCAGCGCCTCCACGACTACCTCGTCGCGGTGAGGACGGACGGCGGGCGGCTCGTGTCGGCCGAGGGGGAGTTCCGTCTGGCGATCGACATCGCGGAGGGGTCCGCGCCGCGGGCGCACCCCGTGGATCCGGAGGATCTGGCGCACCAGGCGATCCTCCGGGGCACGATCGACCGGGTCGAGGCCTATCCCCGCGGGGCGGGCGAGCACGCCGACGCCCGCGGACCGCAGCGGTCGTGGACGGCGATGGCGGACGGCGACGGCGACGAGCGCGTCGTGGTCGTCGATCTGAAGACGGGAAAGAGCGAGGACAAGGTGACCGAGGCGAAGGTGCTCGACCACGCGCAGTTGGCGGCGTACCAGCTCGCCGTAGAGGAGGGTCTCGTGGCGGGCGCTGCGCCGGCCGACCTCGTCGGCGCCCGGCTGGTGATCGTGTCCCAGACGATCGGCCGGAGCACGTACAGGGTCGCGCACCAGCATCGCCTGGACGACGAGGCCCGAGACGCCTTCCTCGCCCGGGTGGCCGAGGCGGGCCGTGGCATGGCGGCGTCGAGCTTCACCGCCCAGGTCGAGGCGCACTGCGCCGACACCCAGGTGCGGATCAGCCCGTGCCGGATCCACACGATCCCCGCGGTCAGCGCGTGAGCGCCGGGACACCCGCGTCCGCCTGGGAGGGCGGGTTCGCGATCTCGGCGGTCGACATCGCGACCGCGCTCGGGCTGCCCACTCCGACCGAGGCGCAGCAGAGGGTGATCGAGGCGCCGCCGACTCCGGCGCTCGTCGTCGCCGGCGCCGGCAGCGGCAAGACCGAGACGATGGCGGGCCGCGTCGTCTGGCTCGTCGCGAACGGCCACGTCGCCCGGGACGAGATCCTCGGTCTCACGTTCACCCGTAAGGCCGCGGGAGAGCTGGCGGAGCGGATCGCGCTGCGCCTCGACCGGATCGACGAGTACGGCCGGCGCGGCCTGCTGCCCCACCTGCCCGAGATCGTCGCGACCGACGCACTCGCACGGATCGCCGCGGCGCGCACGCCGGCGCAGCGTGCGACGGTGCAGCGCGAGGTCCTCGACGGCCTGGCCGAGCGCTTCGGAACCGGGGCCGACCCGACCGCGCCGCGTCCGACGGAGGACCTCATCATCCGGCCGAGGGTCTCGACCTACAACGCGTTCGCCGACGGCATCGTCCGCGAGCACGCGGCGCACATCGGCAGCGATCCCGAGGCCGCGATGCTCAGCACGTCGGCCTCCTGGCTCATCGCCCGCACGGTCGTCCTGCGTGCGGAGCTGCCGGGGCTGGAGGACGTGGACCGTGCGCTGGGCGGCGTGATCGACGCCGTGCAGCGTCTCGCGGGCGACGTGCTCGACCACCGCGTCGACCTCGACGACATGGTGAGGATCGCGCAGGCCCAGGCCGACGAGTTCGCGCCCTTCCTGCCGCAGACCGACCTCGACAAGATCGTGCCGAACCTGCGTGCGATGCCGATCCTGGCCGAGCTCGTCCGCGAGTACATCGCCGAGAAGCGGCGGCGGGGCGTGCGCGACTTCGCCGACCAGGTCGGAGGGGCCTACGACATCGTCGAGGCGGCGCCGGAGGTGCGCGCCGAGCTCCGGGCGCAGCATCGCGTCGTCCTCCTCGACGAGTACCAGGACACCTCGGTCATCCAGACCCGCTTCCTCTCCGCGCTGTTCCGGGACGGAGCAGTCATGGCTGTCGGCGACCCGCATCAGTCGATCTACGGCTGGCGCGGCGCAAGCGCCGACAACCTCTACGCCTTCGGGCGCACGTTCGCACGGGAGCGCACGCCCGCGCAGTACAGCCTCATGACCAGCTGGCGCAACGACGAGCGCATCCTCGACGTCGCGAACCGGGTGCTGCGACCGCTGCAGCAGCCGGGGCTCGCGGTGCCGGAGCTCGAGGCGAGGCCCGGATCCGGCACCGGCCGCGTCGAGGTCCGCTACGGCGAGACGGTGGACGACGAGGCGGCCGACGTCGCCGACTGGTTCGCGGGACTGCGCGGACAGCACGACGAGGACGCCGCGGGGCGCCCGCACACCGGCGCGATCCTGTTCCGCTCGAAGCGGCACATGCAGACGTTCGCGGGAGCGCTCGCTGCGCGGGGCATCCCGCACCGCATCCTCGGGCTCGGCGGCCTGCTCGCGACCCCGGAGGTCGTCGATGTCGTCTCCGCGCTCCGCGTGATCCACGATCCGACCGCGGGGTCCGCGCTGATCCGGCTGCTGGTCGGCCCGCGGTTCGCGGTAGGCGTCGCCGACATGGCGGCCCTGCACGATCTCGCCCGGGAGCTGGCCGTGCGCGACGGCGCCCTCGCCCCGCTCTCGGACGAGCTCCGGGAACGGCTGCGGTCCTCGCGGGGAGCCGATGAGGCGGTCTCGATCGTCGATGCGGTCGACGTCGTCCGAGCCGTGCGAGACGACTACCGTCTGCTCGGGGGGATCAGTCCCGAGGGCCGGGCACGGCTGCGCGCGGCGGGGGAGATGCTGGAACGGCTGAGGCTGGCCTCCGGGCAGCCGATCCTCGAGCTCATCCGCACGATCGAGACCGAGCTGAGGCTCGACATCGAGCTGGCGGTCAACGAGACCCGCGGGCCGGCCCGTGTCGCGGCGACGCAGCTGCGCGCCTTCGGCGACGAGGTGCGGGCGTTCCTGACCGCGGACGACCGCGGCACGATCTCGAGCCTGCTCGCCTGGCTGGACAAGGCCGAGATGACCGACGAGCTCATGCCGCGCACGGAGCCGCCAGAGCCGGGCGTCGTGCAGCTGCTGACGATCCACGGGTCCAAGGGCCTCGAGTGGGACGCCGTCGCCGTCGTGCGCCTCGTCGAGGACGAGCTGCCCGGACGCATCACGGACGCGCAGGGGTGGTTCGGGTTCGGCGTCGTGCCGTTCTCCCTGCGCGGCGACCGGGACGCGCTGCCGCGTTTCGCCTGGGATCCGCAGGAGGCGCGCGACGCGGCCGGTCCGGATCCGGCGAAGCAGGAGAAGGCGGCGAAGGCCTCGCTGCTCGCAGGGATCACCAAGGAGCACCCCTCCGGCGGAGCACTGCGGCGGTTCAAGGACGCCTACCGTGCCTATCAGCGCGCCGAGGAACGCCGTCTCGCATACGTCGCGATGACCCGTGCCCGCACCGATCTGCTGCTGACCGGATCGCACTGGGCCGGACAGAAGAACCCGCGGACCCCGAGTCCCTACCTGCTCGACGCGATCGAGGAGCTGGGGCTCGATCCCTTGCCCGCCGCGGTCTCGGAGGACAACCCGTACGAGGGCGCCTCCCGCACCAGCGTCTGGCCGATGGATCCGCTCGGCGCCCGCCGGTCCCGCGTGAGTGCGGCGGCCGACGAGGTCCGTCGCGCCGCCGAGGCGCCGGAGCCGCCCGTTGCGTCGCCGGAGCTCGAACGGTTGCTCGCGGAGCGCGCGGCACGGCGACGCGGGGCGCTGGCGGATGCGCCCACCCGGGTTCCGGCCTCGCGCTTCAAGGACTACGTGACCGACTATGCCGGCACCATCCGCTCCCTCGCCCGGCCCATGCCGGAACGCCCCTACCGGCAGACCCGTCTCGGCACGCTCTTCCACGCCTGGGTCGAGCACCGCTCCGGATCCGTGGGCGTCGGCACCTCGCTCGACGATGCGCTCTGGGACCGGGACGACGATCCCGCCCCTGTCGTCACAGGGGTGGGCGGGAGCACCGACGAGAGCGCCCGCGCCGATGCGGAGGATCTGGCCCGGCTGCGGGAGATCTTCGAGCGCAGCGAATGGGGGCCGCTGCAACCGATCGCCGTGGAGACCGAGATCGACTTCGCGCTGCCTGTGGGCGAGGGGGAACCGCCGCGGATCGTGATCTGCAAGCTCGACGCGGTCTATCGCCGGCAGGACCGCTCGGGACGGATCGAGATCGTCGACTGGAAGACGGGGAAGCCGCCGTCGACGGCGCAGGAGCGCGAGGAACGGTTGCTGCAGTTGGCCCTGTACCGTCTCGCCTACCACCGGCGATTCGGCGTGCCGCTCGCCGAGATCGACGTCGCGCTGTTCTACGTCGCGGACGAACTCGTCATCCGCGACGATCGGATCTACTCCGAGGAGGAGCTGGTCCAGCGCTGGAACGCGGCGCGCGCGGCGCGGTGAGCTTCGGCGACGTCGTTGTCCTCGCCCGAGATCCCGCCCTCGCTGGGAAGCAGCGTCCGGCCTCCGGAGCGCCGGTCGGATCCGTCCTCACGCAGGTCGGGATCGTCGCGGAGGTCGCTGAGGTCGGCGGTCGCATTCGGGTCCAGGTCCTCGAGAGGACCGGTCGCATCGAGATCGTCTCTGTCCCGGGCCACCGCATCGTCCTGCGGTCGCCCGCGCTCCTCGCGCCGCTCTTCCTCGGGCTCCTCGGCGTGGCCGCGGGGACCGAACGCCGCGGTGTCGTCGGACGCGATCCCCGCGAACGCCGTCGCATCGTAGGCGTCGGTCTGCATCGACGTGTCGATCGGGTTGGGTTCCCGGGCCGGCACGCGGTCCAGGGCCGACAGCGCCTCGTCGACTCCTGCACCGGATCCCGGCCGCGGCGCGAGGTCGTCGTGGATCCCGTCCGCGAGCGCGTCCAGCAGCACGGCCGCGTCATCGACGATGTCCGAGCGGCGGGTGTCGTGCCCGTGCAGCAGCCAGCGCGCCAGCTCCAGCTCAGCGAGCAGGCGGGCGCGCACCCCGAGCCCGCCGTCCGGGGCGCGGAGCGTCGCGCCGGCGTAGGCGTCGAGCACGTCGTCCCGTGCGTCCGCGGCCAGGGTGAGCCAAGCGAGGTCGACCGCCGGATCCCCGATCGACAGCCCGTGCCAGCCGATCACGCCGACCACGCGCGGACCACGCTCGTCGTCGTCCTCGAACAGGAACGACCCGGCGTGCGCGCCTCCGAGCGTGACCGCGGACTCGAAGCGCCACAGCTCGTCGGCGTCGACGGCCTCTCGCCATCGCACCGTGAGCCGTGCCGAGACGCGGCCCGTCGCCGCCGCCCGGTCCACGAGGGTGCGGATCTCCTCGCGGGCCTCCTCTGGCGTCCGCTCGGCGAGACCCGCCCCGCGCACGACCGACGCCGGCAGCGCGTGCAGCCCGGCGACCGCCTTGCCGATCGCCGCGGCCGCTCCCGCGCCGGGAGGGATGTCGGCGGCGTCGATCTGGAAACCGGGCACGAGCGTCGTGACGAGGGTGCGCGTCTCGCCCACCCGGCCGTCGCCGAGATGCTCCGGCGCGGCGAAGCGCAGCATCGATCGCGCCCCCGGGGTCAGCGCCCGCAGCGCGAGGCTCTCCCTGGCCAGCTCGGAGGACGTGTCGTCGTCGCTCGCGGCGCGGATCGCGACCTCCGTGCCGTCGGCGAGCGTCGCCACTGCGGAGTCGAACCGGGCGTCCCCGTCGGCGCTGAGCGCGCGGGCGCCGATCACATCGGCTCCGGGCACCGCGGCGGTGACGGCCGCGGCTAGAGTGAAGGGTGAGCGAGCCATGTCACCAGGGTAGGTCGAGCCTCGTCCACGCCGGGCCCGCCACGCCTGTGTGAAGGGGAGTCGATGACGGGTCACGGTCGCCACCGGGTCGATGTCCTCAGGCACGCCTGTGTGAAGGGGAGTCGATGACGGGTCACGGTCGGCACCGGGCCGATGTCCTCGGGCACGCCTGTGTGAAGGGGAGTCGATGACGGGTCACGCGACCGGGGATCCCGGCGTGCCCGTGCTGGATCGAGCGGGCGAGTGGCGGGAGGATCCGCACACGATCGACCGCCTGCGGGCCGATGAAGCGACCGGCGTGCTCGTCGTGCGCGAGCGCCGTGTGCCGGTGGACGACGGCGGCCTGCTCCTCGTGTCTCCCGCCGACCCCGTGCTCGAGCACACGAGGGAGTGGGCACTGTTGGGACGCCGTGCGGACGGTTCCGGGCTGCTCCTTGCTCTGCAGGACCCCGAGGACGACACGGACGCGGACGGTTCCTGGGCGCCTCGCTGGGCGGATCTGCGCGAGGCCATGCCGGTCGTCGACGCCTTCGACGCCGAACTGCTCGTCGTCGCCATCGCGCTCGCCGGCTGGCTGCGCGACGGCTTCTGCCCGACCTGCGGAGGGATCGCGCGCCTGCGGCAGAGCGGCTGGTCCCGGCGCTGCGAGAACTGCGGACGTGAGCACTTCCCGCGCACGGATCCGGCGATCATCGTGGCCGTGCAGAGCCGCGACGGCGAGCGGCTGCTGCTGGGGGCCAACGCCCAGTGGAAAGGGCGCATGCATTCCTGTTTCGCGGGCTTCGTGGAGGCGGGGGAGTCGCTCGAGGCCACCGTGCATCGCGAGCTCGCCGAGGAGGCGGGCGTGCGCGTCACCGACCTCGCCTACTTCTCCTCGCAGCCCTGGCCGTTCCCGCGCTCGCTCATGGTGGGCTTCCACGCCACGGCGGCGGACGAGGCCTCCGCCCGGGGCGACGGCGAGGAGATCATCGAGGTGCGCTGGCTGACCCGCGCGGAGATCGGCACCTCTCTCGCCGGCGAGGGGCCGGTCGCCCTCCCCGGGACGGCGTCGATCGCCCATCGCCTGATCCTCGACTGGTACCGGCGGTGAGCGCTCTCGACGGACTCGACGAGCGTCAGCGCGAGGCCGCCTCCATCCTGCGCGGCCCCGTCGCGGTGCTCGCCGGCGCCGGGACGGGCAAGACCAGGGTCATCACGCATCGGATCGCGCACGGCGTGGAGACGGGCGCCTACTCGCCGAACCGCGTCATGGCGGTCACGTTCACCGCGAAGGCCGCGGGGGAGCTGCGAGGGCGTCTGCGCGCGCTCGGCGTCGAGGGCGTCTCCGCACGGACCTTCCACGCCTCGGCCCTCGCGCAGCTCGGATTCTTCTGGCCCTCGCTCGCGGGAGGCCCTGCCCCCGCCATCGTCGACAACAAGGTACGGCTGCTCGCGCAGGCGGCCGACCTGCTGCGTCTGCGCCCCGACACGGCGACCCTGCGCGACCTCGCCTCCGCGATCGAGTGGCGCAAGGTCTCGATGCTCTCGATCGAGGAGGCGGCGGAGAAGGGCGCGAAGATCGGGCGTTTCGATGCCACGCAGATCGCGGATCTCTCGCGCGCCTACGAGACGTTGAAGGACGACCGGCACCAGCTCGACTTCGAGGACGTGCTGCTGGCCTGCGCGGGCATGCTCGAAGCGGAGCCCCGCGTCGCGGCCGCCGTGCACGAGCAGTACCGGCACTTCACGGTGGACGAGTTCCAGGACGTGTCGCCGCTGCAGCACCGTCTGCTCGAACTCTGGCTGGGGGACCGCGGCGATCTGTGCGTCGTCGGAGACGCCTCGCAGACGATCTACTCGTTCGCCGGCGCCGACCAGCGCTATCTGCTCGAGTTCGAACGACGTCATCCCGGCGCGACCGTCGTGCGCCTCGAGACGAACTACCGCTCGGTCGAGCCCGTGCTGACCGTGGCCAACGAGCTCATGCGGGGTCGCCCCGGTGCGCTCGAACTCGCACCGACGGAGCCGCACCCCGATGCCGAACCGGCCGTCGTCGTGGCGTTCGACGACGACGCGGAGGAGGCTCGGGGGGTCGCCCGCTCGATCGCGGCGCGCATCAGGGACGGCGTGGCTCCCGAGGAGATCGCGGTGCTCTACCGGGCCCATTCCCAGTCGGGCGCGATCCTTCAGGCGCTCGCGGCCGCGGGGGTCGCGGCGAGCGTGCTCGGGGGACGTCGTTTCTTCGACATGCCCGAAGTGCGCCAGGCCGTGCAGGCGCTGCGGGCCGCAGCCGTCGCGCCGCAGCAGCACGCCTTCCTCCCCGCCGTGCGCGACGTGCTGCGCGGGCTCGGCTACACCGACGAGCCGCCCGAGGCGGGGGGCGCCCTCCGCGACGCCTGGGAGGCGCGTCGCGCGGTGCTGCGCCTCGCCGAGGACGCGCCGGAGGCCACCACGATGCGGGCCTTCGCGGACGACCTGTTCGCCCGGGCTAAGGACCAGCACGAGCCCGTGCTGAGCACGGTGACGCTCTCGACCCTGCACGCCGCCAAGGGCCTCGAGTGGCCGCACGTGTATCTCGTCGGCTGCTCCGAGGGACTCCTCCCGATCTCGTACGCGAGCGGGTTCGAGGCGATCGACGAGGAACGGCGCCTCGCCTATGTGGGCGTCACGCGCGCCGCGCGTACGCTGACGATGACGTGGTCGCGGGACGCGGACCGTGCGGGACGCCGCCCGTCGCGCTTCCTCGCGGAGATCGGCAGGCGCAGTCTGCGTGAAACCGCACCGTCCGCGATGCCCGGCGTCCGTCGCGGCTGACCCGGATCGTCCTGGACTCTCCGCTGCGTGTGGACTCCGCGTGCTCGGAGAGCAGTCCGGCGCAGGCCGCCGCGGCCGCGACGATCACGGCGAGCGGGATGTGCCCGGGGTCCCGCTCGAGCAGTTGCACGTGCAGAGCGGCCCAGGCCGGATCCCGTTCCCGGTCGTGCGCGTCCCGGCACGAGAGGCATGGGGTGCGACCGGGGAGGACCAGCGGTCCGACGCTCGCCCCGCCGGCGTCGAAGGAGAGGGCCACGTGGGGTCGGTCGCGGACGAGCTGCGGCAGCGCGTCGCGTGCGGCGACCGCACCGTGCCGGAGGAGCACGACCGGCACGTCGGCAGCCCCCGTGTCGTCTCCTTCGACGAGGTCCACTCCGGCCTCGTCCAGCGCCTCGTCCAGTCGCAACAGGGTGCGGGCGTCGAGCGCGGGGGAGGGTTCGATCCGGGTCGTCGGCCGAGGGGTATCGACCACGAGGAGGGGAGCGATCGCCGTGCGCAGCCTGCGCGCGGCTGGCAGCGATGCTCCGAGTCCATGCGCGACGACCTCGAAGGCTCGTTCCGGAATGCCGCTCCCGAGGCGGTCCAGCATGCGCGGCAGCCAGGGGCCGTCGACGTCGAGGCGCACCGCGTTCGCGCCGATGCCCAGCTGCACCGTCTCCGCGTCGCGCCACAGCACGGGCCGTGCGGGGTCGAGGCGGAGGGTCGTCATCCCTCGATCATGACGGCGACGGCCCCGGGGACGGCCGCGGATCCCGCGATCGGTGGATAACCGACTCAGACGGGCTTCTCGCCGGAACCGTCCTCGGATCCGGCGGGGCCGTCCGATCCGGGATCCGTCGTCCCGGAGCCCTCATCTTCGCCGCCGGCGGACGTGTCCGTCCCCGCTCCGAAGTCCTCGCCGTTCAGCAGGCGGGCGAGCGCCTCGTCCATCTCGTCGGGCTGCGGCTCCTCGCCGCGGGCGCGCGCCTGCAGCCGGGCCACGAGCGCCGCGGGATCGTCGATGTCGGAGGCGTCGGGCATGAGGTCCGGATAGTCCCAGAGCGCATCGCGCGCCTCGATGCCGACCGCCTCGGTGACGGCGCGCCACATCGCGGCGGCCTCGCGGAGCCGACGCGGACGGATCTGCAGGCCGACGAGGGCGCCGAGCGCATCCTCGGCAGGGCCGCCTGCCGCTCTGCGGCGCCGCGCCGCCTCGGCGATCCGTGCGCTGTCGGGAAGTCGGGACGTCGCCTGCGTCGTGACGACGTCGACCCAGCCGTCGATCGTCGCGATGAGGTTCTCCAACCGCTCGAGAGCCTCTCGCTGGGCCTCGGACTGCGAGGGGAGCAGAGCACCTCCCTCGATGGCGCGGCGCAGCTCCTCCGGGTCGCTCGGGTCCATGCGACCCGCCAGGTCCTCCAGGGCGTCGACGTCCACGGTGACGCCCTTCGCGAACTCCGTGATCTGCGACATCACGTGCAGGTGCAGCCAGCGGGCGTGCCGGTAGAGGCGTGCGTAGGCGAGCTCGCGCGCCGCAAGGAAGAGCGCGATCTGATCCTCGGGGATCTCCAGCCCCTCACCGAAGGCGGAGAGGTTCTGCGGGATCACCGCGGCCGTGCCTGCGGGGAGCACGGGGATCCCGACGTCGCCGCCCGATACGACCTCGAGGGAGAGGTTGCCCAGCACCTGCCCGAACTGCATCGCGAACACCGATCCGCCGATGCCACGCATGAGCCGGCCTGCGCCCTGCACGGCGTCCCGCATGTCCTCGGGGGTCTGTCCCTCGAGGGCCGACGTGAGCGCGTCGGCGATGCTCGTCGAGACGGGTGCGGCGACCTCCTTCCACACCGGCAGGGTCTGCTCGACCCACTCGCCGCGGGTCAGCGCGCGCGGCGGCTCGGCGAGCTCGGAGATCGTCGTCGCCTCGCCCACCCAGAGGTCGGCCAGCGCGAAGGCCTCGGCGAGCGAGCCGCGTGCGCCGGTGTCGATGCCCTGCCCGTCCTGGTTGGCGATGTGCAGCGCCTGTCGCAGCGCGGTCTCCCACGGATCCCCGCTCATCGCGTGCTGCATCTGCTGCATCATCTGCTGCATCATCGCGGGATCGATGTTCATGCCCTGCAGGGCATTGAGATCGATCGCGTCGGCGTTCTCGCCGAGCATGCGGCGCAGGAACTGCAGGAAGTCCTCGGAGTTCGGGTCGTTCTCAGCCATGGCCTGTCCCTCTCAGCACGTGTATAGCCCGTGCTGACTACGCTAGACGCACGATCTTCTGAGGAGCCCGGAATCCGGGCCGCCCCCTGTACGCCGCTCGCGAACGAGCACGGAAGGAACCGCTGTGCCCGTCACCGAGACACCAGCCCGCGCGTCGCGCGCCGGTCGGATCGGGCTCGTCGCCTTCGTCGTCTCGCTCGCCGCGCTGCTCGTGCTCACCTTCCTGCCGCTGCCGTTCGTGATCGAGCAGCCGGGTCCGGTCTTCAACACGCTCGGCGACGTGAAGGACGCCAAGGGGAAGAGCGAGCCCCTCATCGTGGTGAACGGCGCCCCCACCTATCCGACCGGCGGCGCGCTCGACCTGGTCACGGTGCAGGTCGTCGGCAATAGGGAGAATCCGCCGTCCTGGGTCCAGCTCGTCGAGGCGTGGTTCGACTCGTCGAAGGCCGTCGTGCCGATGGATGCCGTGTTCCCGCAGGGCGTCAGCACCGACCAGCGCGATCAGGCCAACCAGCTCATGATGGTCGACTCGCAGCAGGAGGCCACGGCGGCGGCCCTGCGCGAGCTGGGTCACGAGGTGCCGGTCACGATCTCGGTCGCCACCGTCGTCGACGACGGCGCCGCGCACGGCCTGCTCCAGCCGAAGGACGTCGTGCTCGCCGTGAACGGCGTCAATCCCGCCGACACGGATGCGATGCGCGCGCAGATCCAGAAGAGCGCCGGTGCGCCGGTGAGCCTCACGATCCGCCGCGGCGACGCGCAGAAGGACGTCGAGGTGACCCCGCGCGCTCAGGACGTCAACGGCACCAAGACCTGGCTGCTGGGCATCACGCTGCAGCAGACCTACCAGTTCCCGATCGACGTGAAGCTCCAGCTCGACAACGTCGGCGGTCCGAGCGCGGGCATGATGTTCGCGCTCGGGATCATCGACACGCTGACTCCGGGCGAGCTGAACGGCGGCAAGAAGGTGGCGGGCACGGGCACCATCACCGCGGACGGCACGGTGGGACCGATCGGCGGCATCCGGCAGAAGCTCTACGGCGCCCGCGACGCCGGCGCCACGTACTTCCTCGCGCCGGGATCCAACTGCGACGAGGTCTACGGCCACGTTCCCTCCGGTCTCACCGTCGTGCGCACCGACAGCCTGGAGCAGTCGTTGTCGGCCCTCAGGACGATCGCCGACGGCCACGACGTGGCCGCGCTGCCGACCTGCACGGCCGCCGACGTGAAGAAGTCGTAAGGCTCAGGCTCCCGAGAAAATCGCCGACCTAGGATGGGAGGCGTGACCACCTCCTCGGCATCGAACCCGGCCGCGCCCCGAACCGCCCGACGCATCGTCCTGTCGACGGTGGTGATCCTCGCCGTCCTCATCGCCGCGTTCTTCGTGTTCGCCTCGATGTACACCGACTTCCTCTGGTACGACCAGCTGCACTTCTCGCAGGTGCTCACGACCCGGTGGATCGCGACCGCGGTGATGTTCGTGATCGGCTTCCTGGGCATGGCCGTCCCGATGTTCATCGCGATCCAGCTCGCCTACCGGCTCCGCCCCGTGTACGTGCGGCTGAGCTCGCAGCTGGACCGCTACCAGGAGGTGGTGGAGCCGCTGCGCCGGCTCGCGATGTGGGGCATGCCGGTGTTCTTCGGCCTGTTCGCCGGCTTCGCCGCCGCGGGGCAGTGGGAGACCGTGTGGCAGTGGGCGAATGCGACGCCGTTCGGCTCGACCGATCCGCAGTTCGGCATCGACAAGGGCTTCTACGTCTTCGATCTGCCCTTCTACGAGATGCTGCTGGGCTTCGTCTCGGCCGTGCTGATCCTCACGCTCATCGTGTCGGCGATCGTGCTGTATCTGTACGGATCGGTGCGCATCGGCCAGGGGGAGCTGCGGATCTCCAAGGCGGCCAGGGTCCAGCTCGCGGTGATCGCGGGCGTATATCTGCTCGTGCAGGCGGTGAGCCTGTGGTTCGACCGCTACAAGACGCTGACGAGCAGCGAGGACCGGATCACGGGCGCCGCGTTCACCGGCGTCAACGCGACGATCCCCGGGCTCGCGATCCTCGCGATCATCGCCGCGATCGTCGCGGTGCTCTTCTTCGTGACCGCGATCATCGGGCACTGGCGCTTCCCGCTCGCCGCGACCGCGCTGCTCATCGTCGCGGCGCTCGTTCTGGGCATCGCCTACCCGTGGGCGGTCAACACGTTCCAGGTCAAGCCGAACCAGAACCAGCTGCAGACCCAGTACTACGAGCGCAACATCAAGGCCACGAAGGACGCCTACGGCATCGCCGGAGTGCAGACCACGCCGTTCAAGGCGCAGACCACGGCCGAGGCGGGCCAGCTGCGCAGCGACGCGGACACGACCGCGTCCATCCGGATCATGGATCCGAACGTCATCGGACCGACCTTCCAGCAGCTCGAGCAGTACCGCAGCTACTACAAGTTCGGCGACACTCTCGACGTCGATCGATACACGATCGACGGCAAGACGCAGGACGCGGTCGTCGCCGTCCGCGAGATCGACACCAACCGCATCGGCAGCCAGACCTGGAACAACGACACCCTCGTCTACACGCACGGATACGGCCTCGTGGCCGCGGCGGGCAACCAGCGCACCGATGACGGCGAGCCGGTGTTCCTCGAGCGCGGCATCCCGACCTCGGGGGTGCTGACGGACACCGACAAGTACGAGCCGCGGGTGTACTTCGGCGAGGAGTCCCCGGCCTACTCGATCGTCGGCGCGCCCAAGGGCTCCTCGCCCGTCGAGATCGACTACCCGCGCGGGAAGGACTCGAGCGAGAGCCAGACGAAGACGACCTTCACGGGCGACGGCGGACCGCGCATCGGCGGCTTCTTCACCAAGCTGCTCTACGCGCTGAAGTTCCAGTCCGAGCAGATCCTGTTCTCGGACGGCGTGAACGCGGACTCGCAGATCCTCTACGACCGCGACCCCGCGACCCGCGTGTCCAAGGCCGCGCCCTACCTCACTCTCGACGGGGACCCGTATCCGAGCATCGTGGACGGGCGCATCGTCTGGATCGTCGACGGCTACACCACAAGCGCGAGCTACCCCTACTCGTCCACGGTGAACCTGCCGAAGGCCATCGCCGACTCGGTGAACACCGCGCCCGGTTTCGTCACGGACGACATCAACTACATCCGCAACTCGGTCAAGGCGACGGTCGACGCCTACGACGGCAAGGTGACGCTGTACGCGTGGGATCCCGCGGATCCGGTGCTGAAGACCTGGCAGAAGATCTACCCGTCGACGCTCAAGCCGATCAGCGACATGTCGGCCCAGCTGATGAGCCACGTGCGCTATCCGACCGATCTGTTCAAGGTGCAGCGGGCCATGCTCGGCACCTACCACGTGAACGACGCCGCGTCGTTCGCCCGGCAGGACAACCAGTGGGAGACGCCGGACGACCCGCAGAGCAGCAAGGACGACCCGAAGCTCCAGCCGCCGTATTACCTGAGCATGAAGATGCCAGGGCAGGAGAAGACGCAGTACTCGATGTACACGTCCTTCATCCCGGCGTCGCAGGGCTCGGTGAGCCGCAACGTCATGATGGGCTACCTGGCCGTGGATGCGGACGCCGGCGCCACCGCGGGCAAGAAGTCCTCCACCTACGGCACGCTGCGCATGCTGGAGATCGACACCGACACGAGCGTCCCCGGCCCGGGGCAGGTCTACAACACGTTCGTCTCCGATACGACGGTGTCCCAGCAGCTGAACGTGCTCAAACTCGGCCAGTCGGACGTGATCCACGGGAACCTGCTGACGCTGCCCGTCGGCGGCGGCTTCCTCTACGTGCAGCCCGTGTTCGTCCAGGCGTCGTCCGGGACGAAGGTGCCGAAGCTGCAGAAGATCCTCGTCGCGTTCGGCGACAAGATCGCGTTCGCGGACACGCTCACCGAGGCACTGGACCAGCTCTTCGGCGGCGACTCGGGAGCGACCGGCGGCGACAACAACGTGTCGCCGACGCCTGCGCCGAGCGACGGATCCGGGACGAGCACGCCGGCGACCGGCGACACCGCCGCGATCCAGGCCGCCCTGCAGGATGCGAAGGCGGCGATGCTCGCGAGGGACGCGGCCTTCAAGGCGGGCGACCTGACCGAGTTCGCCGCGCAGGACAAGAAGCTGACCGATGCCGTGAACAAGCTCATCCAGCTCGAGGGGAGCGGTTCGACGACCTCGAAGTAGCTCCGATTGGCGCTGCGCCGAATCCCGTGCTAGGCTCATTTCTTGTGCCGCGGGGTGGAGCAGTTCGGTAGCTCGCCGGGCTCATAACCCGGAGGTCGCAGGTTCAAATCCTGTCCCCGCAACAAGAGAAGGCCCCCTGATCAGGAGAAATCCCGATCAGGGGGCCTTCGTTCTGCGTGCGGCAAGATGGAGGCATGACCGCTCTCGCCGTCGCCGTGTGCCAGTTCGCCCCGACCGCCGACCGGGCGGCGAACCGTGAGCGGATCGCCGCGCTCGTCGCGACGGCCGCAGGCCGCGGCGCGCGCCTCGTGGTCCTTCCGGAGTACTCCAGTTATTTCGTCGAACCGATGGACGCCTCGCTCGCCGAGAACGCGGAGGATCTCGACGGTCCCTTCGCCGCGGAGCTGCGGCGCCTCGCGGCGGCGTTCGACGTCGTCGTCGTCGCCGGCCTCGTCGAGCGGGCGGGCGCCGGGCGCACCCGCAACACGCTCGTGGCGCTCGACGCGTCGGGGATCGTCGCGGTCTACCGCAAACAGCATCTGTACGACGCCTTCGGGCAGGCGGAGTCGACCTGGATCGAGCAGGGCGAGGTCCCGCAGGCGGCGACGTTCGCCCTTTCGGGCCTCACCTTCGGCATGATGACCTGCTACGACCTGCGCTTCCCCGAGGTCGCCCGCACGCTCGTCGACGCGGGGGCGGAGGCGATCCTCGTCCCGGCCGAGTGGGTGCGCGGCCCACTCAAGGAGCACCACTGGACGACGCTGCTCGCCGCCCGGGCGATCGAGAGCACCGCGTACGTCGTCGCCGCCGACCATCCGACGCCGATCGGGGTGGGGCACTCGGCCGTGGTCGACCCCCAGGGCGTCGTGGTCGCCGGGGTCGGCACGGGGGAGGGCATCGCGATCGCGGAGCTGGACGCGTCCGCGGTGGCGACGGTGCGCGAGGTCAATCCCGTGCTGCGACTGCGCCGCTACGGCGTCGTGCCGCGCTGACGGCGTCCCGCGGAGCTCAGCGGGTGCCCCGAAGCCCGGCGAGCCTGGAGGACGCCTCCGCGATCACCTCGGGGCGTTTGCACGCGGCGAAGCGCACGAGGCCGGCGTAGTCCGCCCGGTGCTCCGGACGCACGAACGCCGTGAGTGGGATCGCGGCCACGCCGATCCGTTCCGGCAGGCTGCGGCAGAATGCGGCGGCGTCCGCGCCGTCGATCGCAGAGGCGTCCGCGACCGTGAAATAGCCTCCGGCGGGACGATGCACGCCGAAGCCCGCGGCGAGCAGGCCCTCGGCGAGCAGCTCGTGCTTGGCCTTCAGCGTCTCGGCGGCATCCTCGAAGAAGGCGTCGGGCAGACGCAGTCCCGTGGCGACCGCGGGCTGGAAGGGCGCTCCGTTCACGTAGGTGAGGAATTGCTTGACGCTCAGCACCGCGGTGACCAGCTCCGCGGGTCCGTGGATCCAGCCGATCTTCCATCCGGTCACGGAGAACGTCTTGCCCGCCGACGAGATGGTCAGGGTGCGTTCTGGGGCTCCCTCCATCGTCGCGATCGGGACATGGGGGCCGGTGAAGGCGAGGTGCTCGTACACCTCGTCGGTGACGATGATCGCGTCGTGCCGTTCGGCGAGGCGGACGATCTCGGCACGGATCGCGGGTGTCAGGACGGCACCCGTCGGGTTGTGCGGATCGTTGACGAGGATCACCCGGCAACGATCCGTCACGGCGGCGGCGAGCTCCGCGGGGTCCGGCTGGAAGTCCGGTGCCCTGAGCGGCACGGTGCGCAGCCGTGCGCCGCTCAGCGCCGTGATCGCGGCGTAGGAGTCGTAGAAGGGCTCGAACACCACGATCTCATCGTCCGGACCGTCCACCAGGGCGAGGAGCGCGGCGGCGATGGCCTCGGTCGCCCCCGCCGTCACGAGGATCTGCCGCTCGGGATCGAGCGCGAGACCGTAGAAGCGGCGCTGGTGCTCGGCGATCGCGTGCAGCAGGTCCGGAGCGCCCCTGCCGGGCGGGTACTGATTGGTTCCCGCCCTGATCGCGGCCTGCGCCGCCTCCAGCACCTCGGCGGGTCCGTCCTCGTCCGGGAAGCCCTGGCCGAGGTTGATCGCGCCCGTCCTCGCCGCGAGGGCCGAGATCTCGGCGAAGATGGTGGGAGCGACCTCACCGTTGCTCGAGAGCAGTCCCGCGCCCTGTGCGGTCCGGCGCCACGCGCCGCTCGTGATTCCCATGCGGCCCAGGGTAACGGCTTAGCCGAATCTCCCCGGGGGCATAGGAAAATCACAGAGTCAGCGGTCAAGGTGGAGGAACAAGGTTCGAAGGAGCAACAATGAGCGAGCAGACGCCGCAGCAGAACGCCGGGCATTCCGTGCCCCCCTCGTTCTCGTCCACTCCCGCCGCGCCCGACTTCTCCGCCGCCGGAGACGCCTCGGCCACGGCCCCCACGCAGCCCCTGCCGCCGTCCGGCGGCTACGGAGTTCCCGCAGACCCCGCTGCCCCGCAGGGCGCAGCCTCGCAGGGCTACGGCCCGTCGGCGCACTCCGGCGCGCCCCAGCACGCGCACGCCGCCCCCGGCGCCGCCTTCGGCGTCGCGCCCACCGCGACCGCGGAGCGCAAGACCCGCTCCGGGATCGGCGGGGGCAAGGTCGCGGCCATCGTCATCGCGGCGGCCCTCGTCGGCGGCATCGCCGGCATCGGCGGAGCGGTCGGCTACAACTCGCTCGCCGCGTCCTCGTCGCCGTCGAAGAGCGTCAGCGGACCGAGCACGGTCACCGTCAACAACCCCGAGTCCGTGTCCGAGGCTACCGCGATCGCGGCCAAGGCGGTCCCCTCCGTCGTGACGATCAACGTGTCCGGATCCAGTGCGGCCGGTTCCGGCTCCGGAATCATCCTCGACAAGCAGGGTCACATCCTCACGAACGCGCACGTCGTGACCCTCGACGGCGAGGTGGCCGACCCGACCATCACCGTGACCACCTCGGACGGCAAGATCATGACGGCGACCGTCGTCGGGATCGATCCCACCTACGACATGGCCGTGATCAAGGTCAAGGACGGCTCCGATCTGACCCCGATGGAGTTCGCGGACTCCTCGAAGGTCAACGTCGGCTCGATGACCGTCGCCGTCGGCGCCCCCCTGGGACTGTCGAACTCGGTCACCACCGGCATCGTGAGCGCGCTCAACCGCTCGATCCAGATCCAGTCCTCCGCGGCTCCCTCCGACGGCAGCGGCGACTCGCAGCAGCAGACGCCGAACGACGGCCAGCAGCCGTTCCAGTTCGACATCCCCGGCCGCGGCTCGGGATCGTCGAGCAGCCAGGCCGAGACGATCTCGATCTCGGTGATCCAGACCGACGCGGCCATCAACCCAGGGAACTCCGGCGGCGCGCTCGTGGACAGCGACGGCAAGCTCATCGGCGTGAACGTCGCCATCGCCAGCGCGGGATCCTCCTCCTCGTCCTCGGGGCAGAGCGGCAACATCGGCGTCGGCTTCGCGATCCCGTCCGACATCGCGCACCGCATCGCGCAGGACATCATCGACAACGGCAAGGCCACCCACGGCCTGCTCGGGGCATCCGTGCAGGACGCGAGCTCCCTCAAGGGCGCGAGCGTCGTCGGAGCCGCGATCGCCTCGGTGAGCAACGGGGGCGCGGCCGCCGCCGCCGCCCTGCAGAAGGGCGACATCGTCACCGGTTTCAACGGCACCCCCATCACCGACGCGAGCGACCTCACGGCGCAGGTGCGCTCGGTCGCGGGCGGGAGCACGGCGACGCTGACGATCGTGCGCAACGGCCAGGAGCAGGACGTCAAGGTCACCCTGGGCACGCTCTCCCAGTGACCGTCTGACCACGGGCGGCACGCCGTCCGATCCGACGAACCCGGATCTCCGATCCACGAGGGACGTCATCACGCAGCGACAGTCGGCTCCGCCGACGGGTAGGCTCGCGGGGTGGCGTCCTTCTCCTTTCGTGCGGGCAACGCCGGCAAGCTGCTGCGCATCCCGCTCTACCTCGCCGGACGCCTCGGCACCGCCGTCGTCCCCCGCGGAAGCGGTTGGGTGATCGGCTGCGGAGCCGGCATCGGGGACGGCGCCCTCGCCCTGTACCGGGTCGCCCTGGCCGCCGGCGTCCGACCGGTCTGGCTCACCGGATCCGAGCGCGAGGAGCGAGAGGCGCTGGCCCTCGGCATCCCTTCGATCCCCAAACACGGGTGGCGCGGCTGGTGGGCCACGGCGCGCGCCGGGGTCGTCGTCGTCACCCACGGCTTCGGGGACGCGAACCGCTACGCGACCGGGGGAGCCTTTCTCGTGCAGCTGTGGCACGGCATCCCCCTCAAGCGGATCGGTCTCGACTCCCCGGCCACCGTGCAGAGCGGGATCCTGCCGCGCTTCACCCCCGTGCAGCGTCTGCTCGGCGCGCTGTATCGCGGACAGACGCGACGGATCCGAGTCCTTCCCGCCGCCTCGGATCGCGCGCGCGGCCGGCTCGAGTCCGCCTTCGCGCTCGGCGTCGAACAGGTGCTCGTCACCGGCGAACCGCGGGTCGACGTGCTGTCGGCGGGGGACGCAGAGGAACGTCGATCGCACGCCGTGGCACTGCGCGACGTCGCGGTCGGATCGATCCCGGCTGGGACCAGGGTCGTGCTGTATGCGCCCACCTGGCGCGACGGCGCGCCCGATCCCGCCGTCCCCTCGGCGGCGGAGTGGACGCGGATCATCGAGACCCTCGAACGGGACGACGCCGTGCTGCTCGTGCGCTCGCATCCCCTGGGGGAGGGCGACTACCGGCCGCCGGTGGACACCGACCGCGTGCGCAGCATCGGATCCGCGCTCGTGGCGGACATCACCCCGCTGCTCCCCGCCGTCGACGTGCTCGTCACCGACTACTCCTCGCTCGCCTACGACGTGGGACTTCTTCCGCTGCCCGTGGTGTTCCTGGCCCCTGACCCCGAGCTGTACGCGCTCACCCGCGGCTTCTACGGGCACTACGCCGAGGTGGCGGGGCAGGACGCTGCACGGGACTGGACGAGTGCGATCGCCCAGCTCCATGCGACGCTCTCCGACGAGGCGGAGAGCGCGCGACGCCGTGAGCGCTCCCGGGCGTTGAGCGAGGGCGTGCACGCCCATCGCGACGGACGCAACGCCGAGCGCGTCTACGCGGCGATCGCCGCACGCACCCGATCGAAGGGAATCGCATGACGACCGTCCGCGTCGACGAGGCGCAGCAGGCGCTGCTCATCACGGGTACGGGACCGACCCCGCAGGAGGTGGAGCTCGCCGGACCGCGCGCCGTGGTCGCGGCGACGACCATCGCGGGCGCCGGCGACGGCGGGGACGCGCCGACCTGGGACGCGGTCGTGCCGCTGCACGTCTCCCGCTGGGGCGGCCCCGACCTGCCGCTGCCGAGCGGGGACTACACGGTGCGCGCGGACGGCGCGATCCTGCGCGACGTGGAGCTTGCGGCGACGCCGCTCGCCGAGCTGCGCGTCTCGGCCGGGGAGGGTGTCGTCCGTATCGCCCCGCCGATCGATCCGGCGTACGAGAGCGCCGAGGGACGGCTCGCTCTGGAGAGCCGGTACGCGTCCTCGCCCGGCTCGAACGAGAACGCGGTCTTCTTCGAGTCGTTCTACGGGCAGTCCAGCGGCTGCAATCCGGGTGCGATCGACCGTGAGCTCGCCCGCCGGGCACCCCACGTCACGCGATACTGGAGCGTGGTCGACCTGTCCGTCCCCGTCCCCGATGGCGCGGTGGCCGTGATCGAAGGTTCCCCGGAGTGGTGGCGCGCGCGGGCGGACGCGCGACTTCTCGTCGTCAACGACTGGTTGCGGCGGCGGTTCGTCCGCAAAGCGGGACAGAGGGTGCTGCAGACCTGGCACGGCACACCGCTCAAGCGGCTCGCCCTTCACCGCGCGGGCTTCCATCCGCGGCGGTGGCTCGCGGTGATCCGCGAGTCGCGTCGCTGGGACGTGCTGCTCGCGCAGAACCCGTACGCGGCTCGCGTGCTCGGCAAGGCCTACGCCTTCCTGCGTCGCCCGGTCTGGGTCGACGGCTATCCGCGCAACGACGTCCTGACGGCGGGTGACGCCGCCTCGATCCGTTCGGCGCTCGGGATCGACGCGTCCGAGCGTGTGCTGCTCTATGCGCCGACCTGGCGCGACGACCGGTCCGAGATGGTCGATTTCGTGGATCCGAATGCGCTGGCGAAGGCGGCGGACGCGGTGGTCCTCGTCCGCGGGCACTCGAGGACGATCCGCCCGGGACGCGACCACGAGGGCGCTCGCGTGATCGACGTCACCGGCTACCCGGACACCGCGGAGCTGCTGCTCGTCGCCGATGCCCTCATCACCGACTACTCCTCGGTGATGTTCGACTTCAGCGCGACCGGCAAGCCGATGTACTTCCTCGTCCCCGACCTGGAGCACTACCGGGGCGAGCTGCGCGGCTTCTACTTCGACCTGGCCGCGCGAGCGCCCGGTCCTCTGCTGCGGACCCAGGAGGAGCTCGTCCACGCTCTCGAGGACGTCTCCGCGGTCGCCGCGCACGCGCCGAAGTACGTCGCCTGGCAAGCCCAGTTCAACGGTCGCGACGACGGGAGCGCCGCCCGACGCGTGGTCGACCGGATCCTCGACCTCGGCTGGTTGGACGCCTAGGGCGTTGGACGACTAGGGGAGCGGCGTGTTGCGCGTCCCGAGCCGTGACGCGTCCACGGTGTCGCCGGCGCCGCGGAGGATCCCGCCCAGGAACCCCAGCCCCCAGGACAGGTGCATGGTGGGCAGCACCGCGAGCGTCCAGATCCGCTCCCGCGGTGTGCGGACCGGATCCGCGGGTCTTCCCGGCGCGAGCGCCATCGCGGCGACGAGCAGGGCGTAGGCGGCCAGCGGAACGTAGACGAGCGACGCGATCAGCGCGCCGAGACCGGAGAGCACGCCGGTGACCTGGAGCACGCCGATCACGAGCGCGAGCGCGACGAGCAGCACGAGCGCCGGAGGAGCGAAGAACCGCACGCCGTTGCGACGACCGTATCGGCGCACCAGTTCGCCCCGCCAGGCGCCGGTCGCGCGGAACTGCCTCGCCAGGCGGATCCAGCTCTCCCGGGGCCAGTAGGTCACGGACAGCTCGGGATCGAACCAGACCGTGTGCCCGGCGCGACGGATGCGCAGGTTCAGCTCCCAGTCTTCGCCACGGCGGATCGTCTCGTCGAACAGCCCGACCTCGTCGAGCACGGCGCGGCGCAGGACGCCGAGGTAGGCGGATTCTGCGGGCCCCTCCCTGGTGCCGCCGTGATAGCTGCCGCCCCCGAGTCCGACCGGCGAGTTGTACGCACGGGCGACGGCCGCCTGGAACGGCGTGCGGCCGTCGGCGCGCATCACGCCGCCGACGTTGGCGGCACCCGTGCGAGCGAGAGTCTCCAGCCCGCGCCGTGCATAGCCGGGGGAGAGCTCGGAGTGCGCGTCCACGCGGATGATCGTCGGATGAGTGCTCGCGAGGATCGCGAGGTTCAGCCCGACAGGGATGTGCGCGGCCGGGTTGTGCACGATCCGTAGCCGCGGCTCCGCGGCCGCGAGCCGCATCGCGAGCTCGGTTGTGCCGTCCGTCGAGGGTCCGAGGGCCAGCACCAGTTCCGTCGGACCGCCGACGTCCTGCGCGAGGACCGATGCCACGGCGTGTTCGAGGTAGCGGCGCTCGTTGAGCACCGGCATGACGAACGACACGCCGGTGCCCGGCGCGGGGCCGTCTCCGGGGGGCACGGCCTCCTCCGCGCGGGAGGAGGGATCGCTCTGAGTCACCCGTCGATCCTTTCATGTCCCGGCTCCATGCCCGCAGGACGCGAGTCCGGGCGCGCCGCCGGCTCAGACGACGAACCGCCAGACGTACTCGAGGCCGTCCTCGGTACGGAACCAGGCGACCGTGACGACCACGTCGTCGAGGTCGGTGCCGCACAGGCAGACCTCGAGCTGGTCACCGGGGGCGACCTGTCCCCACAGCATGGTCCTCCCCGGGTCGAGGGTGGTGCGGGCGAACGCACGGACGAAGGTGCTCGTCCCGCCCCGATTGGTGATGACCGGGTGCGCCCTGTCGCGACGATCGACCGACCACGGCACCGGATACGACGGATCGGGATCGTCGGGCGGTCCGGGGGAGAGGATCATGCGCGCAACGCTAGGGGCGGTCCCGGACGCCGCCCTCGCCGCCGCAGGCAGGGAACACGGAACCTGTGCGCACATCGGCGCACGGTCGTGCTGTGCAGGACGATCAGGCGGGATCGGACGGGGGCGCCGCAGGCGGGGTCGGTCCCGGTGCCTCGGGCGCCGAGATCTCGCCCCTGCGGCGCGCGACGACGTCCTTCGCTCGTCGTCCCACGACGCCGACGCCGCGCGCCGCGGATCCGGCCGCCCCTGCGACGGCCGAGCCCGCCAGCTGAGCGCCGCGCAGCACGCGCCGCTCGATCCGCTCGGCACCGGGCACCGGCTCGAGCTCCGCGGGCAGCAGGTGCGGGGGCGTCCCGAAGGCCTTCCGCGAACTCGTCAGCACGCGGCGGCCGAGCACGTGGTTGCCGGCGCCGCCGATCACCGCACCGACGCCGAACGGAAGGGCCTTGCCGAGGAACGAGGCGCCTCCGACGCCGGCGAAGTGCTTGATGAGCATGCCCTTCAGCCGGTCGGCCAGCGGTCCGACCGCGGCACGAGGCAGCGACTTCGTGATCAGCTCGCCCCAGTAGGCCGACCGCGCGACCCCCTGTCCCGCTGCCTGTCCCGCGAGCTGGCGGATGAGATCGACGCCTTCCTTGCCGAGCATGAGGGTCATCACGAGCGCCCGCGCCCGATCCGGGTTCGTCACGGAGATGCCGTGCACCTCGGCGATGGACTGCGCGAAGAGGGCCGTGGACTCGACGAACCCGGCGGTCTCGACCCCGGAGAGGGCGAGGGTGACGCCCGTCGTGATGCCGGGGATCACCGCCGTCGCCCCGACGGCCGCCCCGCCCGTCGTCACGGCGGCGAGATAGCGGCGTTCCAACAGGGTGATGATCTCGGCCGGCGAGGCGTGCGGGTGGCGCAGGCGGATGCTGCGGATGTGCGCGAGCACGAGCGGGCGCTGTACGGCGAGCACGCGATCCAGCCCGCGGATCATCGCCGGATGCTCGGAGGAGCCCTGCGGCGGGACGGCTCCCGACCACGGTGCGTCCTCCGGCAGGGAATGGATCCGATGCACCTTCTCATCTCTGCGGCCCATAGGCCAGAGCCTACGACGCCCGTCTGCGAACATGCCGGAACGCCGAGAGCCCGTCCCGCGGCGATCCGCGGAACGGGCTCTCGATCGGTGTGCGCCGACGTCAGACGAAGAGGTTCGCCCGTTCCAGGTCCTCGGCGAAGTCGACCTCGACCGCGTAGAGGTCCGAGATGTCCATCGGTTCGAGCCGCAGACCGTTCTCCACGATCGCGAGCTCGAGGCCGCGCTCGAAGTAGTCCTGATCGTCGACCCGCTGCAGCTGGCGCAGGAAGGCCTGCTTGTCGCGCGAGGAGATGTAGTTGATCCCGACGGCCTCGCCGATCCCGCCCTCGACCGTCTTGGACAGTTCCTTGATGAAGCCCTCGGCGTCGACCGTGTACTTGACCTCCTCGTCGCTCACCTTGGCGGTGTTGACGGTGACGAAGGACTGGTCGCGCTCGATGAACTCGATCGCCCGGCCGAGGATGCGCGGGTCGAACACGACGTCGCCGTTCATCCACAGCACGCCCTTGCGGCCGGTCGCGGCGAGTCCGCGCAGGAGGCTCTTCGAGGTGTTGGTCTCGTCGTACCGCTCGTTGTGCACGTAGTTCACGTCGGGGAACGCCTCGATGACGGTCTCGGCGCGGTAGCCGACGATCGTCGTGATGCGCACGTCGTCGCCGAAGGCGGCGTGGATGTTGTCGTGCTGCTGCTGCATGATCGAGCGTCCGTCGTTGAGCTCGGTCAGCGGCTTCGGGAGGGAGCGCCCCAGGCGCGATCCCATCCCGGCAGCGAGAATGATGGTCTGAAGAGTCACAGAACTGCTCCTGTCACGTTTGTTCACGGTCATGTCACCGATGGGACACGTCCTCGTGCCGTTGAGCATGTTAGCGATCGCACCTGGACGAACCCGGGGGGATGGACAGCGCGATGCCGATCCGTTATGAGGTGCTGGGCACATTCCCAGGTTTCCCCGGACCGGGGAACGGGGCGGGATGTCTCGCCCCGCGACGTCGCGCCGGGGCCTTCCGGCCTCCGGTTGATACCGTGAGGAGGTGAGCGCCGCACCGAACGAACCCATCTCGTCCGAGGAGACCTCTCCGCCCACTTCGCCCCGACGCCCTGCGGCGAAGAGCCCGCGCTCCGGCGCATCCCGCACGGCCGCCGAGACGGCGCGGGTCAAGGCCGAGGAACAGGCCGCGGCGGCACGGACGGCCGCCGCGAAGCGCTCGGCGGCGCGGACGAGCGCCGTCCGCGCCAGTGCGGCCAAGACGGCTGCCCAGAAGGCCGCCGCCCGCAAGACGGAGACGGCCGCCGAAGCGGCCAAGGAGTCCGCGGCCAGGGTCGCCGCGGTGAAGGCCTCCGCTCCGCGCACTCCGGCTGGCTCCCGGACGTCGCGGACGACCGGGAAGAAGGGGACGTCGTCTCCGTCGTCGACGGGCAGGGCCACGGCGAAAGCCACGACCCCGAAGACGACCCCGAGGCCCACGGCGGCGAAGAGGACCTCGAAGGCCCCGGCGGCGAAGGGCGCCGGGAAGAGCCGGAAGGGCGAGGAGTCCACCCTGCCGAGCGCCGCCGCGACGATCGACGAGATCGTCCTGGCGAACCCCGCGACGTCGTCGCGCGAGGGGAAAGGTTCGTCGCCCGAGGGGACAGGTTCGTCGGCGGGGACGAGGCAGCGTCTCGCGACGACGACCGACGTCCCCACGGACAGCACGATCGTCGAGACCGAGACCGAGACCGAGACCGAGACCGAGACCGAGACCGAGGACGGACGCGCATCCGCGGCGCGGAAGGCCGAAGCCGCCCGGTCTGACGTCGTCCCCTCAGAAGCCATCCCCTCAGAAGCCATCCCCTCAGAAGCCATCCCCTCAGA